>CAZZMP010000022.1:0-60111 GCA_964655435.1 uncultured Geobacter sp. | reverse complement strand
GATAAAAGGTCTTAAAGAGTTTCCAAAAGAGGAGCGTCCACCAGTGCTTCCGGTTTTCCTCAGCTTCCGCATTATGGTTGGGTTGGGAACACTTATGATTGGACTGGCTGCTCTTGCTGTTATTCTGCCCAGATGGAGCCGTTTTCCTGATTTCAAGATCTTTCTCTACATAATGCTAGCTGCTTTACCTCTGCCATACATTACAGTTCAGCTGGGCTGGCTTGTTGCGGAACTAGGCCGTCAGCCCTGGGCTGTATATGGTGTTCTCAAAACGGCAAACGGCCTTTCAGCCTCTGTATCCACGATGCAGGTAGCCGGTTCACTGTTTGGCTTTACGTTGCTGTATGGGATACTTGGTACGATAGATATATATCTGCTCGCCAAATATGCCATAAAAGGCCCTGACAGCGACAGTTCAAGCATGATTACTGTCAAGGAGGTGGCATAACATGGAAATGCTCCAAATTACCTGGTTTGTTCTCTGGGCAGTTCTCTGGGCTGTTTATTTCATGCTGGATGGTTTTGTTCTCGGACTCGGTTTCACATCCCGCTTTATTGCTAAAAATGATACGGAAAAGAGGATACTGATCAACTCCGTCGGCCCTGTATGGGACGGTAATGAGGTCTGGCTGATTACTGCCGGTGGCGCAACATTTGCCGCCTTCCCAACTACATATGCACTTATGTTCAGCTACCTGTACACTGCCTTGCTTCTTCTTCTGTTCTCGCTGATAGTAAGGGGAGTTTCTTTTGAATTCAGGGGCAAGATAGATTCATCCGTCTGGAAGCAGTCATGGGATAACGCCATAACAGTTTCAAGTTTTCTTCCGGCGCTTCTGTTTGGAGTGGCCTTTGGAAATATCTTCAAAGGATTGCCGATGGATGCAGCCGGTTATCACGGAGGACTGATATCTCTTTTGAATCCATATGGAATTCTTACAGGGCTTTTGTTTGTTTTTATGTTTGCAGTACATGGAGCACTCTATTCAACTGTCAAGACCAGAGGTGATCTTAGCGACAGAGCCTTTGCGCTCGCCAGGATGCTCTGGATACCGCTGCTGCTTATAGCTGTTGTTTTTCTGGGTTATACAGCCTACGCAACAAAACTGTATGACAACTATATGAAGGTACCAGCGCTATTTATAATTCCTGCTGTAGCGGTGCTGGCTCTTGTAGCGGTTCAGGCATATATCTTTTATAAAAAACCGCTTAAGGCATTTACGGCATCATGCATTACCATCGTTTTTGTAGTGCTAACCGGAGTGGCAGGACTGTTCCCTAACCTTATTCCATCAAGCCTGGATCCGGCTTACAGTCTGACAATATTCAACTCGTCGTCAAGCCAGTACACATTAAGAATAATGACAGTAGTGGCCTTTATATTTGTGCCAACGGTTATTGCCTACAAGATATGGGTCTACCGGATCTTCAGGGCGCCAGTTACAGAAAAGGATGTTTTGGAAAACCACGAAGCTTATTGAAATATCTTGATATTGTTGTTGCAGGTCTTCTTCCCCCCTTTGTATCAAAAGGGGGGAAGCTTATTTATGGACTATCTCTTGAAGAGTTTAAGCAGGCGGCGTGAAGCTGCAGAAGGGGTTGTAATGCCGGTTGAAACAGCCTCCTGAATCTGCGGGAATAACCCTTTTACCTCTTTGTGATTCAGAAACATGGTTTTCAGATCTTCCATAAGCAATGCCCACATCCAGTCAACCGATTGTCCCCGACGGTTTTCTTCAAATTCACCTGTTTGTTGCATAATACTTCGGAATGATTCAAGCATATCCCAGACTGCAGAGACTCCTTCATGGCGCAAGGCGCTAACTGTAAGCACTGGAACTGTCCAGTTTCTGCTTTTAGGTCTAAGGATATGCAAGGCGTTCTGATACTGCTGCCTGGCAAGTTCGGTCTTCTGTTTATCAATATCTGCTTTATTTATTATAACTGCATCAGCAAGTTCCATAACCCCCTTTTTTATACCCTGCAGTTCGTCACCGGCGGTAGCCAGCTGCAGCAGCATAAAAAAGTCAACCATCGATGCAACGGTAGTTTCTGACTGCCCTACCCCGACAGTTTCAACGATGACGATATCATATCCTGCCGCCTCACAGAGGAGCATGGTTTCTCTGGTGCGACGTGCTACTCCACCGAGGGTGTCTCCTGCAGGGGATGGGCGAATAAATGCGTCAGGATTGCGTGACAGTTCCTCCATACGGGTTTTATCACCCAGAATGCTGCCACCGGTAATCTGTGAGGAGGGATCTACAGCCAGTACAGCTACCCGATGACCCTTTTCTGTCAAACAACCACCGAAGGATTCTATAAAGGTGCTCTTGCCAACTCCAGGGACACCGGTGATGCCAACACGAAAGCTGTTGCCTGTGTACGGGAGCAGAATATCAAGGAGTTGCAAGGCCTTTTGGGAATGCTCCGGTTTTTTGCTCTCAATCAGGGTAATCCCCTTGCCTATGGCACGGATATTACCTTCGCGAATCTGGCCGGCTAATGTCTGTAGCTCCATAACGAGTAACCTGTCACTATCTGGAATAATTCCGACCGGAGGTTAAACGCCGATGAGTATCCGCAGAAAGCGGCGTTTACCAATCTGAACGATATATTCGCCATTATCAGCAAGCTCAAGGTTGGCATTACTTACCTTCTCACCATTAAGCTTTACACCCCCCTGATCAATCGAACGACGTGCCTCGCCGTTTGATTTGGTCAGACCGGCTTCTGTTAATGCCTTTGCCAGAAGAATCGGGCAATCTGCCTCTGCATAGACCACCTGTGGCATTTCGTCCGGAATCTCGTTATCTTTAAACCGTTTGACAAAGTTCTGTTCAGCAATAGCGCCAGTCCCTACTCCGTGGAAACGATCCACAAGCTCGGCACCCAACGCCTTTTTAGCTGCCATCGGGTGAATAGAACCATCGGAGAGGTTCTTCTTTAGCTGTTCTATCTCTGCAATACTCTTGTCGGAGAGCAGTTCATAATAGCGAAGCATCAGCTCGTCTGAGATGGACATTACCTTGCCGAAGATATCATCAGGCGCTTCGCTGATCCCAATATAATTACCGAGTGATTTTGACATCTTGTTAACGCCGTCCAGCCCTTCAAGAAGCGGCATGGTAAGAACGCACTGCGGTATCTGTCCCCATTCACGTTGCAACTCGCGTCCCATAAGAAGGTTGAACTTCTGATCCGTGCCGCCCAGTTCAACATCTGCCTTCATGGCAACCGAGTCGTAACCCTGAATCAATGGGTACAGAAACTCGTGAATAGCTATAGGCTGTTGCGTTGTGTAGCGTTTGTGAAAGTCGTCCCGCTCAAGCATACGGGCAACCGTATATTTGGATGCCAGCGCTATCATTCCTCCGCAGCCCAGGTCGTTAAGCCATGATGAATTGAAGACTACCTTTGTTTTATCAGGATCAAGGATCTTGAAAACCTGCTCTTTGTAAGTCTCAGCATTTTTCAATACATCTTCACGGGTCAACACCTTGCGGGTTTCAGATTTTCCGGTTGGGTCACCAATCATACCTGTGAAATCACCAATCAGAAAATGTACATCATGTCCTAACTGCTGGAACTGACGCAGTTTCTGAATCAGAACGGTATGCCCCAAATGCAAATCCGGAGCGGTCGGATCAAAGCCGGCCTTGATAATCATTGGTCGGCCTGTCTTAAGCTTGTCTTCAAGTTCCTTTTCAATAAGAAGCTCAACAGAGCCGCGCTTGATAACGGCCATCTGTTCGGCAACGGATTGACTCATAATATGCCCCTTCCGATATTCAACATGCTACGTTAATCCTTTCAATGCTCACAGCTCTGCCGGTTTTTGTATCTATTCCGAGTACAACAGCGTTAATCCTCAGATCCTTCTTCGGGATCTCAAATTTTATCGATTGTTGTGTAAGGAATCGCTGAATTGCCTGATTTTTATCAACCCCGATAACAGAGTCAAAAGAGCCGGTCATACCGACATCAGTAATATAGGCGGTGCCGCCAGGCAGTATCCTTTCATCAGCAGTCTGGACATGCGTATGGGTTCCTACCAGCGCTGAGACGCGAGAATCAAGGTACCAGCCCAGGGCTGATTTTTCCGAGGTTGTTTCAGCATGGAAATCAACAAGGATGATATCTGTTTCCTTTTTTAAAATCTGAAGTTCTGCATCGGCGGCACGAAAAGGGCAGTCCAGATTTTTCATGTAGACCCGTCCCTCAAGGTTGAGGACTCCGACCTTTATGCCGCCAGGGGTTTTAATAACTGTGGAGCCTTTACCCGGTGTGCCTGGAGGATAGTTTAGAGGTCTTAAAAGTCTGTCCTCTCTTGCTATTAAGACTCCTGTATCCTTTTTATCCCATATATGGTTGCCGCTGGTCAGAAGATCAATGCCATTATTCAGAAGCTCTGCAGCTGTATCAGAGGTGATTCCAAATCCGCCTGCCGCATTTTCGCCGTTTGCAATGACCAGATCTGCAGAATGGCGATCCACAAGCCTGTGAAGCTCTCTGGAGATTGCGGTGCGCCCGGGATTTCCGACAATATCACCTATGAAAAGAAGTCTGACAGACATCTATCTGGCATACTCTGTTGCTCTGGTTTCCCTGATGACGTTGACCTTGATCATTCCGGGGTAAGTCATCTCGCTTTCGACCTTTTTGGCAATGTCACGTGCCAGAAGCACAGACTGTTCATCAGAGATCTTGTCACTGGAAACCATTACCCTGATCTCTCGCCCGGCCTGGATTGCATATGAACATTGTACGCCGTCAAATGAAGTGGCAATCCGCTCAAGATCCTCAAGACGTTTTACGTAGGACTCCATCATTTCGCGACGTGCGCCTGGACGTGCGCCTGAAAGCGCATCCGCCGCCTGTACCAGAACCGCAAGGATAGTTGATGGTTTTTCGTCTTCGTGGTGGGCGGCTATTGCATGGACAATCTTTGCAGATTCCCCATACTTGCGGGCAAGATCCGCTCCTATAACAGCGTGCGAGCCTTCTACTTCATGGTCAACGGCCTTGCCAAGATCATGCAGCAGACCTGCGCGCTTTGCCTGCTTTACGTTAATTCCAAGTTCAGCTGCCATAATTCCGCAGAGAAAGGCAACTTCCAGAGAATGCTGATAGACGTTCTGGGTATAGGATGTCCGATACTTGAGTCGTCCGATTAACTTAAGCAGTTCAGGATGTATTCCATGGACTCCAAGGTCAAACGCAGCTTGTTCCCCCGCCTCTTTAATTGCTTTTTCAACTTCTTCTTCCGATTTTGATACAACCTCTTCTATACGTCCCGGATGTATACGACCATCTGCAAGGAGCTTTTCGAGGGAGAGTCGGGCAACTTCACGCCGTACCGGGTTGAAGCCGGACAGAATTACCGCCTCAGGGGTATCATCAATAATAAGGTCTATTCCTGTAGCAGCTTCCAGTGCCCTGATATTCCTGCCTTCACGCCCAATGATTCTTCCTTTCATTTCGTCGGAAGGAAGAGGTATGACTGATACACATTTTTCTGAAACATACTCACCGGCATAACGCTGAATAGCAGAGGAGATAACCTCTTTGGCCTTTTTCTCGGCAGTCTCCTTGGCCTCCTCCTCAATCAGCTTAATCCTTTTTGCCGCATCATGGCGTGCTTCACTCTCCATTGTCTGAATAAGCGTCTCTTTTGCCTCATCAGCTGTCATCCCGGAGATTTGCTCAAGTCTAAGACGTTGTTCCTCAATTCCTTTTGAAAGAGACTCTTCTTTGGCAACCAGAGTCTGTTCCCTGGAAGTAACCAACTGCTCTTTTTTGAGGATCTCCATCTCTTTCTGGTCTACAATGGTTGCTTTTTTATCAAGATGCTCTTCTTTTTGCTGAATACGTTTTTCCTGGGACTGAATATCTCTCTTTTTCTCTTTTAATTCCCCTTCTGCCGCCTCTTTTGCTTCAAGCGCTGCATTTTTAGCCATTAATTCTGATTCTTTTGTGATGGTTTCCGCCTCACGGCGGGCATCCTCAAGCATCTTTGCTGACAGCTCCTCGGCCTGAGCAACCAGCCCTTCAGTGCTTTTTCTACCAAAACGGTTTCCTGCAAAATACGCCGCGCCGGCTACTGCAACAATCACTAGCGCCATGACGATACTGGTTATCATAATACCGCCTCCTTCTATCTATGTTAATCCGACCGTTTTTGGCCGGTTCCTGCAATGATAATACGCTTGTCTGTAACTATATAGCGCATCCTTATGTCATGTTCTTCTGTCTGAAGAGATTCAACTACCTGAAATTCATGACAAAGACCAACCAGAATCCCTCTGCCGGAAATCCGGCTTAGAGATTGGTCGTAATAACCTTTGCCAAATCCAATCCTGTTTCCATTCAGGTCAAATGCTACCCCCGGAACAACTATAAGATCAGCCTCTTCAATTGAACGCTCCATATCAGTAGAAGAGGGTTCAAGTATGCCAAAACAGCCAGATCCCAGTTGTCTAAAATCCTTAACCCTGCTGAATCTGAGAAAATTTTTACAGACAGCAGGGAAAAGAACTTCTTTGCCTTCTGACAACGCAACTTCAAAGATCAGATCAGTCTTTATCTCTTTCTGAATAGCTGAATAAAGTGCAATACAGGCTGCACTCTTAAACTCGTCCATACCGATCAGTCTTTTCTGGGCAGCGTCGCTTGCCACCTGCAAGAGTTCTTTGGTTATGGAGTTACGCCGTGCAAGCATCTGATTGCGTATGGCGTTCTTGGGCATTTGTAGCCTCAAATAACTGTGTAAAAACGAGAAGTTACCCATAAAACAGGGTATGAATCTGCTACAGGGAGGGATGATCGGGGGTTACGGTAGCGGCAGGTAACAAACTACCGAATATCCCTTTCATTGCGGGATATATAGCCAGTGCAGGTATCAGTACGCAAATGTTGCTGCGGAAACTGAACAGATAAACTACGTTAATGCGTTGGATATATATATCAAGTCTCCCTGAAGAGACCGGTTGCCTATATCGCCTTTTCCAGGCGTTCAATTATATCTGAAACCTTTGCATTAATATCTGTCGTTCCTTCCTGCTTTGCCTGCAGGTCAATATAGGATTCGGCAAGATTAAGAAATGCAAGTGTTATTAGCAGTTGTGGATCAGCCGATGTCAGGCGCTCCCCAAGTTTTTCAATCCTGCTGTTTACAAAAGTCTCAATATTTCGCACCTTTTCTTCAGATGCGGAACTTCGAACAGGGATTTTCCGACCCAGCACAGTAATCAGGTGGGCCTTTGTCATAATAATCAGACGCCTTCTAATTTAGAGAGCACTGAGTCAATGCGTCCTTTAAATGCTTCCCTCTCTGACTGCAGTCGTATGTTTTCATCCTGTAAAGCCTGATTCTTTTCCTGTAATTCAGCATAGCGGGAAAGCAGGCTGCCAATCTTTTCTTCAAGTCTTTCCAAAAGTTCTGATTCCACAGCAGTATCTCCTTTAAAAGGTGCATTAATATATTGATTTTCCTGAATAAAGTCAAGTCCCATTTGGATTGGGAGATCCTTCTTTCGACTTTTATTCTGTCTGGAAGATGGCATCTACAAACTCCCGGGGATCAAACTCCCGCAGGTCATCAACTCCTTCGCCAACCCCAATGTAACGGACAGGGAGCCCAAACTCAGACGAAACTGCCACAACAATCCCCCCTTTTGCTGTTCCATCAAGCTTTGTGATCACGAGCCCGCTTACACCCGCAGATTCCTTGAACAGGCGTGCCTGTGAAATTGCATTCTGGCCTGTTGCGCCATCCAGTATAAGTAATGTCTCGTTAGGCGCGCCAGGGATCTCTCTGCCTATTACTCGATTAATCTTCTTCATCTCCTCCATAAGATTAACTTTTGTATGAAGGCGACCAGCAGTATCTATAATAAGTATTTCTGTGCCTCGACTGAGAGCGGCCTTGCAGGCATCAAAGGCTACAGCAGAAGGATCGGCTCCTTCCTGATGACGTATAACCTGGACACCGGCTCTTGCACCCCATATTTCCAGCTGTTCTGCTGCTGCAGCTCTAAAAGTATCTCCTGCCGCCAGAAGAACCTTTTTGCCTTCTGAAGCATATTTTGCAGCCAGCTTGCCTATTGTCGTTGTTTTACCGACACCGTTTACACCAACAACAAGTATAACAAAAGGGGCTGCCCCATCTGTTGAAAGTGGTGCATGGTGTGCAAGGAGTCGGGTCAACAGCTCTTCCTTCAGGGCTGTCCTCAAGCCTGCCCCATCCTTCAGCTCGTTGCGGGAAAGTCTCTGTTCAAGATTCCTTATAATCTCAACAGTGGTTTTAACACCTATGTCAGAGGTGATGAGAATCTCTTCAAGATCCTCCAATGTATCGGCATCAATCTCTTTTTTGCCGAGGACAAGTCTGTCTATCCTTCCAACAAGGCCATCAGTTGTCTTTTTAAGTCCTGTCTTAAGCCGATCAAAAAAACCGGGCTTTGGCTCTTTAGCAACTATTTCATCGGAAGATGTAGGAGCAGGCTCAGGTTGTTCGATTAATCCTGTTACGCGATTAATAAGTCCGCGAAAAAGTCCTTTTTTCTCTTCAGCCATTATATCTCCTTTTTCAGGCTTGCAAGAGTGTTAATAAAATGGTAACGGGCGAGCCCTACAGGACAGGTTCTCTTTGCTTGCAGCACAAGGGAATAATCCTTGTCTACCGCACCTATAAACAGTATCTGATCTCTTGATGTAACAACTACATCTTCAATCTCGCCGCCGAGTTCTTCGCTATTGGTCTCCCGCAGACGGGAAAGTACAATTCCTTTATGAGCGGCAACAAAGCGAATATTATATGGATCGCCGTGGCAGTACTCCTGTACGGCTTCACCTTCCCAATCAACCAGAATGGCTCCTACTGCATAAGGCACCTTATCAACCAACTCTTTAAGTGCTGCATGAAAAGGCATGTTGAACTCCTTATCGAGTTATTAAATGAGTCTTTCAGATAGCAGAATCCCGCCTTTAATGCAATCTTACAGAGACCAGCCGCGAGGCTCCCGGTTCCTCCATAGTAATGCCGTAAAGGGTATCACTGACCGCCATGGTAGCCTTGTTGTGGGTGATTATAATAAATTGTGATATGGCGCTCATCTCCCTTACCATTTCATTAAAACGGCCAATGTTGGCATCATCAAGCGGGGCATCCACCTCATCAAGCAAACAGAACGGTGTCGGTTTGATCAGAAATATCGAGAAGATCAGGGCAACTGCCGTAAGAGCCTTCTCTCCTCCTGACAAAAGCATTACATTTGCCAGTTTCTTGCCTGGAGGCTGCACAATAATATCAATGCCGGTTTCCAGAAGATCCTGTTCATCTGTAAGCTTAAGCTCTGCCTTGCCGCCGCAGAAAAGCCTGGGGAAAACCTCCTGAAATTTATCATTTATCTGTGTAAATGCCTCGAGAAATCTCTTCCTCGTGGTTCTGTTTATACGGTGAATTGCCTGTTGCAGGTCATGCAGAGACTCTTCCAGATCTGCCTTTTGAGAGGATAGAAACTCATGCCGTTGTTCCATGCCGGCGCATTCTTCTATAGCCATCAGGTTAACCTCGCCCAGCTCGGTTATCATTCGGTCAAGTTCCAGTCTGCGCTGCTGCGCATCTTCTTCGTGAAACTCTTTTTCACCAATTCGATCTATAATTTCAGATAGAGAGAGGCGGTGCCTTTCCTCAAGAGAATGTTCAAGGCTCTGCAGCTGGATTGCAACGGTTCTGTTCTGCAGGTTGAGCTCACTATGAATCTGGCGAAGCCGCTCCCGATCAGCATGGTTTAAACGGGCGGTATTTTCCGCATCCTTCAGGTTCATTGAGGCAGCTTCATGCAGGTCTCGTAGCTGCCTTAATGCGGTCTCGTTTTCAAGCTGTTGATCGTTCAGGGATTTTAATTGTATTTCTGCCTTCTCTATATCTAGCGATAGATTCTGGCTTGCAAGCTCTGATTCTCTTTTTTCCTGCTGATTTTTTTCAACTCTTTTTTCAAATTGTTCCTTTTGTACAATAAGAGAAGATTCTGCGTGGAGATCAGCCTCTAACTGTTCTCTTATTGTTGCCACAACAACCCTTTGCTTTGTCAGCAGCTCCCGGGATTCAGCCAAAACTTTACGCTGAGCTTCAGATTCAGTTAAAACCGTATTTAAGGATTCTTCATGCTTTATAGCCATCTGCTCTGACTCTTCCTGCCCAACAGCAGCGGACTTCTGCTGTTCAACAAGCTCAGTCTGCTCTTCTTCCAGTGTCCTCTTTTCATGTTCCAGAAGCTTGAGACGTTCATTCAGTCGAGAGACCTCTGAATCAATCTGCTGAATATCCTTTGTAAAACCATTTATAACAAGCTCAAGGCGGTGGATATTGTTCCTTCCGCTCAGAATCTTTGTTGACAGATCTTCTTGATAAAGACGAAGGCTGTCCCGCTTTTTCTCAATACCTTTCAGCTCTTCCTGCAAGATCTTTACATGTTCTTCAAGCGTCCGGATTTCCCTCTTTCTGTGCATTATCCCTTCATTTGACCCTTCTGATGAGCCGGCTGTCAGAGTGCCGTCAGAAGAAAGAATTTCCCCTTCTCTGCTTACAAAGGTCTTGTCAGGATAGATTTTGGCAAGGGCAAGGGAGTGTTCCAGATCTTCAGTAAGATATACATTTGCAAGCATTCTGGAAATTTCGGTTGAATATTTGCCTGTTAATTGCAGTAGTGAAATTAAAGAGATGGCTCCGGTAACAGGCAGCGAATCGATCAAAATGTTTGAAGGCAACACGAGTTGCGCCTTTCCCCCTCTTTTTGCCTTCAGAAAACTAACAGCGCCCAAAAGATCCTCTTCGTTTTCACAGAGCACAGCCTGCAGTCGCTCTGCAAGTGCCGTTTCAACTGCAACCTCATATTCTTCAGGCACCTGCAAGATATCTGCGACAATGCCGCGAAGAGATTCGCGAACCGGAGATTCTGTCATCAACAGCTTCACTCCCCGGCCATAACCGGCATACTGGCTCTCAAGTTCCTTAAGGGAGGTCAGACGTGAAGACTGGCGGCTTAGTTCATCTCTTACAGTCTGTGCCATTGATTCAACGGCAGGTAATCTTTCCCGCAACTCCTGCTCTTCTGCTGTTATTCTTTCGAATTCCAGTCTGACAACGTTCTGCTCCTCATGATGTCTCGCAAGTTCAGTTTTTGCAGTCTCCTTCTTCTGTCCCGCTTCAGAAAGCGATTCAAACAGGGTATTCTGCTCCTGCTGATGCCTTTTGTGGCGTTCGCTTACTGCCAGAAGCCGTTTGCTTGACTCCTCCTGTTTTGTTTTGTGCTGTGCTGCCATACCTTTGGAGCTAAACAGCTCTCTTCTTAAAGATTCAATCCTGAGATTTAACTGTTCAAAAGCCTCTTCACGATCATTTTGTTCCTCCTGCAGAAATTTCAACTGTTCTTCTGCAGAATTCAGATTGAACTTGCCGGTCTGTTTTCGTTCTACAATAACCTTCAGCTCCAGTTCAACCGCATTAAGCCCTTCTGCAATACCTTGAAGTTCCAGGTCATTTCTGGCAATCCTTTCAACAACGCCCTCCTTTTCCCTGCGATGAAAACCCAGAGCGCTTTCACAGGCAATAGCATCAGTTTTTATCCTGAACAGTTCTTCCTGTTGGAGAGTAAGTTTTTTCTCAGCTTCAATCAGCTCAAGGCGCTGAATTTCAACCAGATTATCAGCCTTGTTCGAGATCCTGTCCGCATCATTAAGAGATGAGTTCATTTCTGTCAGTTGCAATTCAATCTTCTGTTTTTCAGCCTGCAAAATCTCCGCCTGGTGGAGCGACACAAGGAGGTCAAGCTCTCTTAGCTCCTCTCTGTAATCCCTGAACCTTTCTGCCTTCTTTGCCTGTCGCTGCAGGCTGTTAAGATTCCGCCTTATCTCACCCAGAAGATCCTCAAGCCGAAGCAGATTCTGACGGGTCAACTCAATTTTTTTAAGAGCCACCTGCTTTCTTGCTTTATACTTGGTAACTCCAGCCGCTTCCTCTATAAGCAAACGGCGCTCTTCAGGACGGGAATGCAGAATCTGACCGATTTTTCCCTGCTCAATGATTGAATAGGCCTTATTACCTACCCCTGTATCCATAAAAAGCTCTGAGATATCAAGAAGACGGCAGGGCGTTTTGTTAATCAGATATTCGCTGTCACCATTACGATAAAGACGTCTTGTCAGCTGAATCTCGCTAAATTCAAGATAATTGGCAGGCGCGCGGCCATCTTCTGTCGAAAAAACCAGAGAGACTTCAGCCATGCCAAGCGGTTTACGACTTTCACTTCCGGCAAAAATTACATCATCCATTGCCTTGCCACGGAGGTTTTTTGCAGATTGCTCCCCCATACACCAGCGGATTGCATCCACTATGTTTGACTTGCCGCAACCGTTAGGTCCGACTACGCCGGTTACTCCCTGCTGGAAGTCAAGCACAACCTTGTCAGCAAATGATTTGAAACCTGCTATTTCGATCCGGAGTATTTTCATACCTTACCAAGTCTATATTTCATTTTTATGTACGTCTTCCTTCCACAACCTTTACCCTGATTTTTTCTACTCTGCGGGCTTTACCGCCCAATCTGCGATACAATAGAGCAAGAAAGCGGACGGTTACAAGACGGTGAACTGCTGCCTGTGTCAAGCGGTAGAGCCAGCGTCTTAAAACTGAAGGGGTTTGTGAACCGAGCAGAAGAGGGCAGTAATCGGAGAGCCGTAAACTTATTCTGACAGCTCCATTTTCAAGGTTTTCGCACTGGAAAAGCAGCTCGCCACGATCACACTGATCCCTCTGAACGAGAAGTCCCCCGGATATTCGCAAGGCTAGTCCGGCGGTTTCCTGCTCAGGGGGGAGAAAAGAAAGCAGAGGAAATTTTCCAAACAGGAGGAACTCGACACCTGTAGCTTTTTCTTCCGGCTGAATAATTCCCAGCGTCATTTTCTTTATTGCAGCCATATACATATCCAGGAGACGACGGCTGGTTATTCCGGCGCAAAGCTCTATTGGCAGATCAGTCCACTGAATCGAAAAAACCGAATTATCTTCCTGTAAAACCTGCTGACAGGCAATCTGTTGTGGTTGTAAGGCCATCATATTTGCTATTGTGACATAAAATGTTTCTCTTGCCAGCAGATGATTTGCGGCAGAACGGAAAAACTATGAAAATCACAGATTCGGGAAAGATCCTTGTAACAGGTGCTGGAGGCTTTATCGGCAGGAGACTTGTGAAAAAACTTATTGAAAAAGGTTATTCTGTCCGCTGTCTGGTGCGTAAATTTACAGATTTACCGAAAGAAGCGGAACAGATGCAGGGAGATCTTATTCAACCGGATAGTTTGACCGCTGCACTTGGCGGAATAAGCACGGCATATTATCTGGTTCACTCAATGGGAGCAGGCAAGGGGGATTTTGCAGAGCAGGATCGGGTGGCGGCGAAAAACTTTGTAGCAGCGGCAAATGCCGCAGGGGTCAAGCGGACAATATATCTGGGAGGTCTTGGAGAGACGGGAGACAATCTCTCTCATCACCTTGCCAGTCGGATTGAGGTGGCTGAAATTCTCCGGAGCGGCAATTTCAAGACAACATTCTTAAGGGCTGCGGTAATCATAGGTTATGGTGGTGCCTCTTACGATATGGTGCACAGTCTGGTTAAAAGACTGCCTCTGATGATCACCCCACGCTGGGTTTCCACCCGAAATCAGCCTATTGCAGTAAGCGACGTAATCGCTTATCTTGCAGGCTGCTTGGAAGAATCGGCAACAGTTGGTGATACCTTTGATATCGGTGGCCCGGAGATACTTACCTATAAAGAGATGATGGAGCGTTTTGCTGCCGTTGAAGGGAAAAAAATACTGATTATCCCTGTTCCGGTGCTTACCCCTAAGCTGTCATCATACTGGGTGGGGCTGGTAACTCCGGTCAAGTCTGCTATTGCCATAGCCCTTATTGAGGGATTGAAAAACGAAGTAATCTGCAGGGATAACAGGATAAGAGATCTGATACCCTTCCGTCTTACCCCTTTTGATGAAGCGCTTAAAACGGCCTTGGCCGAACAAAAAAAAGGAGAAACAGTATGAAAAAGATCGGTGTTGTGCTTTCCGGTTGTGGCGTACGTGACGGCAGTGAGATACATGAAGCGGTCTGCACTGTTCTGGCAATCGATCAGGCAGGTGCCGAAGCTGTATTCATGGCTCCTGATATCGAGCTTGATGAGGTTAATCACTGTACGATGGAGCCTACAGGTTCCAAAAGGAATGTTCTTGTTGAGTCTGCCCGTATTGCTCGGGGAAATATAAAAGACATTGCAGGAGTAAAGGCTGAGGATATTGATGCCATCATCTTCCCTGGCGGCTTCGGCGCAGCCCTTAATCTTTGTGATTTTGCCCAGAAGGGGGCAGCGGCCTCAGTTAATCCGGAAGTCTCACGACTTGTTAAAGAAATGTATTCTGCAAAAAAACCGATAGGCGCTATCTGTATTGCCCCTGCACTTATTGCTGCAATACTGGGCAAGGAGGTCTCACCGACATTAACAATAGGCACTGACCCTGCAACTTCTGCCGAGATAGAAAAAACCGGTTCAAAGCACCAGAACTGTCAAGCATCCGGTTTTGTTGTAGATAAAGAAAACATGATAGTGACAACCCCTGCATATATGTTGGCAGGAAGGATTATAGAGATTTATGAAGGGATAGGAAAATGTGTCAAGGCAGTTATTGAGATGGCGTGAACTTGAAATCGGAAACATAATCAAAAGCGAAAACCTTACCACCCACAGCCCCTCCTGAAACAGGAGGGGTGCTAAAATTAATACAGTTACCGGTTATCTGTTTCAAAAAACTGCTTCATCCTTGCAAACAGCTGATCAACAGGTGCCACAACCTGCGCTGCTTCCGGAAGCGATTTAAGGAATCGCTTGCCATAGTTCTTTGTTACAATCCTGCTGTCAAGGATAAGCACCGCCCCCCTGTCAGTCCGGCTGCGAATAAGCCGTCCAAACCCCTGACGAAGCTTGAGCACCGCCTGTGGCACAGACATCTCACTGAAAGGATCCCCGCCAAGAGAGGTAATACGCTCTGCCCGAGCTTGCTGCACCGGTTCTGTAGGAACCTGAAAAGGGAGGCGGGCTATTATCACTAGGCGCAGCGCATCCCCCTTTACATCAACTCCTTCCCAGAATGAATCTGTTCCGAACAGGACGGCATTCCGCTCTTTACGAAAACGAGCCAGTAACTGATGACGTCCTCCCCCTTCTCCCTGTCGAAGAACCAGAATCCCCTGCTGCTCAAGTT
The DNA here is from genome assembly GCA_964655435.1 of uncultured Geobacter sp. Lineage (GTDB taxonomy): Bacteria > Desulfobacterota > Desulfuromonadia > Geobacterales > Pseudopelobacteraceae > Trichlorobacter. The sequence continues at coordinate 44,796 of CAZZMP010000022.1, read as the reverse complement.
TGTCTTTAAGAGCTGAATGTGTCTGACGAAGCAGTTCAAAAGAGGTAAACAGGATGAAGGCTCCCCCCTCAGATATGCTTACCGCTCGCAAGACGGCATCCGCAAACGGTTGTCTGAATCCTTTGCTGCCAGGTTCAGGCAGGTCGCCTGGTATAGCTACAAGGGACTGGGCTGCATAATCGAACGGGGAGGGCAAAGCCAGTTCCTGAAGACGTCTGGATTCCAGCAGATCAAGTCCTATACGCCTTCTCAGGTAACCAAAAGAGCCGCCAACCGTCATGGTGGCAGAGGTAAGAACGACAGTAGGAACAGGATCCAGTATTGAAAGTTTAATCGTTTCTGCCAGATCCAGCGGGGCAATCCAGATGCTTGCCTGATTGCCACTACTGGCTATCTTTATCTCAAGCCAACGACACGACTCTTGGTCATCGGCACAGAACCATTGAAGATGGCGGGATGTGGCAGAAAGACGGAGCCCTATTCCAAAGGCATCTGTAAGAAGGCTTTCAACAGACTCTCTCATCTTTTCCGGCAGCTTTGCCGCAGCCCGATCCAGGGCTCCAAGTGCTCCTGAGAGTTCTGTCAGCTGTTCTTCAAGGCACTGAATCCGTTTTAAAAACTCTTGCCAAAACTCCGTTTCCCTGATCTCCGGTGTAATTCTTCTCTTGAACTCACCTGCCCGTTTTTCGTTTTCAGGCGGCAAATCCTGCTGCAGTCTCTGAGCCAGCCAGTCCATCTCTCTGTCGACTGAGGCTGCCAGCTCCAGGCTGCGTGGCAGCAGAAGAGCTTCTATCAAGGCGGATAGCTCCTGATACAGGGCATCCAGCTCCTCCGGCAGCTCCTTCCCGATTTTTGAATTAAGCAGAGAGAGAATTCCGGCACGACCTCCGGCAGGGGCGAGTCTTGATATCTGCTTCATCAAAAGCGGACGGCTGATTTGCACCGACATCGCCCTGGTTGCGGCATCCTCAAGATGATGCGCTTCATCAATTATCAGGCGTGAAAAGGGAGGGAGTATGGCAGCTGCATCGTAGCCACTCTCCTTGCGAAGCGAAATATCAGCAAGCAGGAGGGCATGATTGACCACCAGGATTCTTGCAGACGCGGCATCTTTTCTGGCCTTGTAGAAAAAGCAGCGGCTGAACTCAGGACATTTTGAACGGTTGCACTGATCTGCCTCGGTGCGAAGCTCTCCCCATAAATCACGATTGGGATGAAACTCCATATCACTCAGACATCCGGTGCGCGATGTTTCAGCCCATGCAGCAATAGCCTGCAGCTCTTCCGCAGCCTTATCTGGAAACAGTGATGGCTCGGCAATTCCATTCTTTAGCTTTCTTAGGCAGAGATAATTCCCTCGACCTTTAACCAGGCAGGCAGTAAAAGGCTCTGCGGCATAACGCTGGAGAAACGGGATATCCTTTTTAATCAGTTGTTCCTGCAGATTTATTGTATTGGTTGAAATCACTACACGCTGCTGGTTGCTGATTGCCCACAGAATCGAGGGGATAAGGTAGGCCAGTGATTTGCCGGTGCCGGTTCCGGCTTCAATCAATGTAACCATATTCTCGTTAAAGGCCATTGCAACACTAAAGGCCATCCTCACCTGTTCATCGCGCCGTTCGTAACCTTTCAGATTGCCCGCCAGCATCCCTTTGTCGCCGAATATCTCCTCAATATCGTCAAAAGATAAAGGTTCTGAAGATTCAGAAGGTTCGGTTGGAAATGTATCAGGAAAAATAGTCATGGATTCCTGCTCTCAGGAGTTCTGGGGAGCTGACGACTGTTTGACAGAGATTTTTTTCGGTTTGATAACGATGAGTTGGTTTGGGTTTTATTCTATTAGCTGGTTGCTCCGCCCTTCTACTTTTCCAGCTGATGATACCCTATACCTCAGAAGACGATTGGCAACTCTTCTCCCAGATGGTTCTATAGACAGTTTCCAGATCACGGGTAAAACGGGCTACATCACACAAAGGGGATTGTGCCAAGTCGTCACGCAATGTTCTGCGCAGGTGTGCAAGTCGTTCAGGGTTATTGGCAAGATCAACAGCTATGCGAACATACTCGTCCAGGCTTGAAGCGATAAGCTCCGTATGGCCGGCCAGTTCCAAAAACGCCTGGGTCTGGCGACCTGCCATACGATCGCCTGCCAGGGTTACAACCGGCACACCTTGAGATAATGCATCCAGGCTGGTGACTCCTCCGGAAAAAGGGAATGTATCCAGCATTATGTCGACATCTGAATATGACGCCATGAATTTTTCATGGTCGCCAATCGGATCCAGCAGCAAGAGCTGTGTACTGTTGCCCCCAGCCGATTCAAAACGTTTTAGGAGCAGTAGCTTGACTTCATCGGAGGCAAGAGTTGTCCAGCGTATAGCCAGAACAGAGTCCGGCAAGCGATTAAGAATTTTTGCCCAGGTTTCCAGTACAGTGGGTGTTACCTTCAGCAGGTTATTGTTACTGACAAATGTTACCTTTCCTGCCTGGCGTTCAGAACGGCTCTCGCAGGCATTCGGTTTCAGGAGAACCGGAAACCTGTAATATGGCATCCTCCAGATCTTTTCAGTATAACAGGGCTCTTCGCCGGGCGGAGTGCTGTATGGATCGGAAATCAGCCAGTCCATCTGTCGCAATCCTGTTGTATTGAAGTAGCCAAGCCAGGAAACTTGCACCGGAGCAAACCTCTGAGCAAATAATGGGAGCTGGTTCTCAGCGCAGTGGCCTGCCAGATCAACAAGAATATCGATCCCGTCATCAATAATCAGCTGTGCAAGCTCCGTAGCGCTCTTTTTTCGGCAATCATGCCAGAGATTGCAGCTGGTGCGTATTCCCTCGAGCGGTTCAGTGCCTTTGGTATGCAGATCGTATATTACAGTATAGACCTGATCTTTATCGTGGAACTTAATCACCGGCTCAAACAACCTGCCTGCGGAACCTTTTACCATATCAGGTGAGAGATAGCCTATTCTCAGCGGCTGTTTATCTCCATTAACTACATTCTTTCTGATTCCTGTCACGCTAATATTCTGCATCATCCTGTCAGCAAACAGGCGATGCTGGCGTCCAAGTCCAGGCTGGTCGATAGTATCCAGATAATTCAGGTGAAACAGATAGCTGCTCAATGAATATCCGGGGTCGATACTGTTAATCATCTGCTGATGGAGCCGCACGTATTCATGAGCATTCCCCTCGTTGCTGGCAATGCTCATCAAGCCGGTCAATGCCATCTTCCTGATCTGCCTGTCTATTGTCCCAAGCAGGAGTTGCTCAAACAACTGCTTTGGCTCAATAACTGCGCCCTGTTCAGCAAGGCTCCCTGCCAGGTTTGCAATCAGTTTCTGATCATCCGGTCTAAGTCGAACTGCCCGTCGACAGAACGGTGTAGCTTCTTCGGGACGTTTATCATGACGTAGCAGAGTACCCAGATTATCCAGTGCCTCAACATGGTCAGGATCAAGCTTTAGGCAGCGACGGTAGCTGCGCTCTGCATCGCCCAGCTTGTTCTGCTTCCGAAGCACAACTCCCAGGCTGTTATGATATTCCGGCATATCAGGGGAAATTTTTGCCGCCCGACACAGATACTCTTCTGCTCTGGCAAACATCCCTTGTCTTGCTTCAAGCAGACCCATCAGATGCAATGCTTCCGGCTGTCGGGGATCTGCCTTGAGAATGGCGTCCAATAAAGGATATGCCTGTTTGAGTGCCCCTTGTTGAAAGAGGTCAGCTGCCTCATTCAGCGCCAAGGGAATGTGGCGTTTTTTAATATGCATAAATAGATCTCACATTAATGCCCGCTTTGGCAGAGTTCGGTAAGGACTCCGTTACTGCTTTTGGGATGGACAAATGCTATACGTGTGCCGTGAGCCCCGTTGCGCGGGACTTCGTCTATCATCCGGGCTCCCTGCTGTTTCAGGGTTGATATGGCAACTTCAATGTCATTTACCTCGTAAGCGATATGGTGGATTCCTGAACCGTTCTTTTCAAGAGACTTTGCAATCGGGCTGTCAGGGCTTGTGGGCTCCAGCAGCTCTATCTTTGCCTCACCTATTCCCAACATTGCCACACGAACCTTCTGTTCCGGTACTTCTTCAAAGCCGTGGAATGACATCCCCAGCGCATCACGGTAAAATGGCAGGGCGGCGTCAAGGGATTGAACGGCTATTCCGATATGATTGATTTTCTGTAGCATGATCCGGTTCCTTTCTGTTTTTCAGACCAGGTATTGCCCCGCGAGCTTCTGCTTCAGCAGGTCATTGACCAGAGTCGGGTTGGCCTTGCCTTTCATCTCCTTCATTACCTGGCCGACAAAGAATCCAAAGACCTTCTCCTTGCCGTTGCGGTACTCCTCTACCTGACCCATGTTGTTAGCTATTATCTGGTCAATAGCGGACTCTATTGCCTTGCTGTCAGAAACCTGAGCCAAACCTAGTTTGTTCACGATATCTGCTGCCTCTCCGCCATTTTTCCAGATCTCTTCAAATACCTTCTTCGCTATTGTGCCGGAGATTGTTCCGGCATCAATCAGCTTTATGATCCCTGCAAGCTGATTTGGCGCAACAGGAGAGGATTCTATTGAGATTGAATTGTCGTTGATTAAGCGGGTGAGTTCACCCATTATCCAGTTGGCTGAAGATTTGGGGTTTTTGCAGAGAGCGGCGCATTGTTCAAAATAATCGGCCAGAGGGCGGGATGAGGTAATGACCTCTGCATCGTACTCAGGGAGACCGTACTGAGAAAGGAATCGACTTAGTTTAGCTTCCGGCAGTTCCGGCAGATCTGCCTTGACTTTGTTTATCCAGTCATTGGAAATGACTACAGGCACCAGATCAGGATCAGGGAAATAACGGTAATCATGCGCCTCTTCCTTGCTTCTCATCGATCTGGTGACACCCTTGTTTGGATCAAACAGACGAGTCTCCTGAACAACAGTTCCGCCATCTTCTATAAGTTCAGACTGGCGGGTTATCTCGTATTCAATTGCCTGTTTGACAAATTTGAAGGAGTTTACGTTCTTTATCTCTGCCCTGGTGCCGAATTTGTCGGAGCCGAAAGGCATAACAGATACGTTTGCGTCGCACCGGAATGAGCCTTCCTCCATGTTGCCATCGCAGATGCCGAGGTAGGTTACTATCTGGTACAGTTTTTTAAGATAGGCAACAGCTTCATCAGAACTCCGCATGTCAGGTTCGGAGACAACTTCAAGCAGCGGTGTGCCGGCACGGTTTAGGTCAACTCCTGAGCCGTTTCCCAGTCCATGAACCAGCTTTCCGGCATCTTCTTCCATATGGATACGGGTAATCCCTATCCTCTTGGGCTTTTCCCCGACTACAATATCCAGATATCCGCCCAGGCAGACAGGCAGATCAAACTGGCTTATCTGGTATCCTTTAGGCAGATCTGGGTAGAAGTAATTCTTTCGGGCAAATATGTTGGTTGGTGTGATGCTGCAGTTGGTAGAGAGACCGGCCATTATGGCAAACTCTACCACCTTTCGGTTTAGCACCGGCAAAGCCCCGGGAAGCCCGAGACAGACAGGGCAGGTATGCAGGTTGGGCTCTGCGCCGAAACGGGTGGAACAGCCGCAGAATATCTTGCTGTCAGTCTTTAGCTGTACATGAACTTCAAGTCCGATTACAGGTTGGAATCTCATAATGCTGCCTTTTTTATATGCCACTGGGTGGCTTGTTCAAAGCTGTATGCTGCTCTAATGATAGACTCTTCACCAAATGGGCGCCCAATAAGCTGGAGGCCGACAGGGAGGCCGTCCTTGCTGAAGCCGGCAGGAACCGATATGCCGCAGATACCTGCGAGGTTTACCGGGATGGTAAAGATATCCGAAAGATACATTTGCAACGGATCGGATGTCTTTTCTCCAATCCTGAAAGCCGGTGTCGGCGCTACAGGCGTAAGCAGTATATCCACCTTTTTGAAGGCTTCAATAAAGTCCATCTGGATAAGTGTGCGAACCTTTTGAGCCTTAAGGTAGTAAGCATCATAATATCCTGAAGAGAGGGCGTAGGTGCCTAGCATGATCCTGCGCTTTACCTCGGCTCCAAATCCTTCGGATCTTGACTTTATCATCATATCCAGAAGACCGGAAGAAGGCTCTGCGCGGTGCCCGAAACGGACTCCTTCGTAACGAGCCAGATTTGAGCTGGCTTCGGCAGTGGCTATAAGATAATAGGTGGCTACAGCATAATTGGTATGGGGAAGTGAAACCTCTACAAATTCGGCGCCGAGTGACCGGCAGGTCTGAATGGCCTGTCCCATCGCCTTCTGAACATCAGGATCAAGTCCATCTATAAAGTATTCTTTTGGCAGACCGATCTTCATCCCTTTAAGGTCATTCTTTAAAGCTTCGCAATAGTCCGGCACAGGGCAATTAACGCTGGTAGAGTCTTTCGGGTCGTAACCGGCGATTACTCCAAGAAGCAGTGCAGCATCAGTTACATCGCGGGTCATTGGGCCAACCTGATCAAGGGAAGATGCGTAGGATATGACACCGTATCTTGATACACGGCCATATGTCGGTTTAAGCCCGACACAGCCGCAGTGTGATGCCGGCTGACGGATGGATCCGCCGGTGTCTGTGCCCAGGGTTGCCACAGCCTGCTGCGCAGCTATGGCAGCTGCTGAACCTCCAGAGGAGCCGCCAGGGATATGCCCTGTATTCCAGGGATTGCGTGTAGCCCCAAAGTGACTGTTTTCACAGGAGGATCCCATGGCAAACTCATCCTGGTTTAACTTGCCCAGCAGTACGGCTCCCTGTTCTTTCATCCTGCTCCATGCAGTGGCATTATATGGCGCTATAAAATTTTCAAGCATCCTAGAGGCGCATGTGGTGCGGATTCCTTCGGTAAGAAAGATATCCTTCAAGGCAATCGGAATTCCGGTAAGTGCAGCAGCCTGACCTGAAGCTATCATCAGATCCGCAGCTTTTGCATCTTTTAATGCCTGCTCCGGTGTAATGGTAATAAAGGCATTAATGGCGGAATCGGTCGCTTCTATCCGGTTCAGCATGGCATTAGTAATCTCTACAGATGAAACCTGCTTCTGTTTTAACTGTTGATGCAGGGTAAGTAAGGTCTGTTCGTAAAGTTCCATGAAATGTTCTCTTCTATTCTATGACTGGTGGAACACGGAAATATGTTTCATTTTTGTCAGGTGCATTTAAAAGCGCCCTCTCATGTCCGATTGAGGGTGTTACCGAGTCTGGCCGGAAGGCGTTTTCCATCGGTACGGCATGAGATGTAGGAGTTATTCCATCGGTATTCAGTTCGTTCAGGGTCTCTACATATTTAAGGATCGCTTCCATCTGGCCGGTAAAGAGATTCTTCTCATCGTTGTTCAGGGCAAGTCGGGAAAGTTTGGCAATATGTTCAATCTCCTGCTCGGTTATACTCATAATCAGGTTCCTTAAAGATGAAGTGGAAATTGATAGTTTCTTTAGCATATAATCTTAAGCTCTGGCAACTCCGTTCAGAACAGGCAACTATTTTTTGCTTGACACGGAAATGCTGCTTAAGTATTTTACATCTCTTCGTAAAACTAAGGCAGATACTACAGTGCTGCTGATATGAGGTTAGTAATGAAAACAGAAGTCGCTAAAAAAGAAACAGTTAACCACCAATGGTTTGTCGTTGATGCTGAAAATGCTGTGCTTGGTCGTCTGGCAACCCAGGTAGCCAATGTGCTGCGTGGAAAGCATAAACCTATTTTTACACCAAGCGTTGATACCGGTGATTTTGTTGTAATCATTAATGCTGAAAAGATTGCGCTTACAGGCAATAAGATAGCTGACAAGGTTTACTACAGCCATTCCGGATATCCAGGCGGGATCAAATCAACTACTGCCGGAGAGCTTCTCACAAAAAAGCCTGAAGAACTGATACGCAAGGCTGTAAAAGGGATGCTGCCCAAGAACAAGCTGGCTCGCCATATGATTAAAAAACTTAAGGTATACAGCGGCAGCGCACATCCTCATGATGCACAGCAGCCGGCACAACTTACCCTGTAATTTTACGGACTAAACAGTTTTATATTTGAGGAGATAATAGATATGGCAGCAGTAAGTTTCTATGGCACCGGCAAAAGAAAAAGTTCTATAGCTCGCGTATGGCTAAAGCCGGGAGCAGGTCGTATTGTTGTTAACAACAAGACCCTTGATGAATATTTCGGTCGTGAAACCTCCAAGATGGTTGTCCGTCAGCCGCTTGAACTGACTGAGAACAGCGGCAAGTTTGATATATTCGTCAATGTTTGCGGTGGCGGTGACTCCGGTCAGGCCGGTGCTATAAAGCATGGTATCACCAAAGCTCTGCTTGAGGCAGACCCTGAACTGCGTGGCGAACTTAAAAAAGCCGGCTTCATTACCCGTGACTCCCGCGTAAAAGAACGCAAGAAATACGGACTTGCTGCGGCTCGCAAGCGCTTCCAGTATTCCAAACGCTAAACCGGAGCTGGTTATACGCCTCAAACTGTGGTACACAGGGGGAAATCCGAAAGGGTTTCCCCCTTTTACGTCAGAACGTCAGACTGTCTCAAGAGGTCATTATGGACCGCACCCTGCTAAAGACACTCCTTTTATACACCTTTATCATTTTTATCTGCTGGTTTCTCGGGAAGATTCTGTTGCCTTTCCTCTCCCCTATAGCATGGGCTCTTGTTATAGGGATAATAACCTTCCCGGCCTATAAAAAACTTCTGATCTTTATGAAGCAGCGTGAAGGACGTGCTGCAGCAGTTATGACTCTTGCGGTTACCCTCCTTTTTGTATTGCCGGTGATAACCCTGCTCTCTGTGCTTGCTCAGGAAGTGGCGGATCTCTACAGCCTGATCACAAGCAGAATCAACAGTGGCGGCGCAGAGCAGTTTTTCCAGCAATGGCAGGCAGATCCCCGTCTTTCTCCGTATATTGCGAGATTTAGAGAGCTGCTTGGGGATACTAACTTCAATATCACTGAGAGCCTGATGGCAAATTCAAAAGAAGGGCTTTCTCGCCTGATGCAGTTTTTGACCTCAATACTTACAAACTCTTTCGGCTTTCTTGTTGATCTCGTATTCATGTTGTTTGTACTATTTTTTGTCTATCTTGATGGTAAAAAAGGACTTTTGTGGATTAAAAGGGTTTTGCCGATTGAGGAGATCTTGCAGAAGAGGCTCTCTCTTGTTGTTCAAAATGTACTGTCAGGTTTCATATTCGGTACTATACTCACCTGCATTGTTCAGGGGATTCTTGCAGGCGGAGCCTACCTGCTGTTCGATTTGCCTTCGCCACTTTTGTTGGCAACGCTTACAGCTGTCGGAGGCCTTATCCCTTTAGTTGGAACCGCCCTCATCTGGCTGCCTGCCGCCCTTTACCTCTACCTTAAAGGGTCGGCTGTAAAGGCGATTATACTTATAATCTGGGGATTTTTTGCTGTGGGTATGTCGGATAATATTGTTAAACCTCTTTTTATGAGCAGCAGGGTAACTCTGCCTATACTGCCAATCATGATCGGAGCTTTTGGAGGTTTGGCAGCATTTGGTGTACTTGGGGCGATCTTTGGCCCTTTGTTGCTTGCAATTCTTTATGAACTTTATGTTGTAGAACCAGATGAAGAAGGTTCTGCTATTTCTGAGTAAAGGGAGTCACCTGATGTTGAATGTTGCTATTGTAGGAGCCAGCGGCTACACCGGCCTTGAACTGATTCGCCTGCTTGATCGTCATCCTGAGGTTCGAATAAACTGTGTTACATCCGAGCAGAGCGCCGGTAAGAGGATCTCTGATATATTTCCAACCTTGCGTGGCCGCTGTGATCTGTTGCTTGAACCTCTTGATTCCAGCGCTGTAAATGAAAAGTCGGATTTGGTATTTACCGCGTTGCCGCACCAGGCTGCTATGGCGGTTGTACCTGATTTTCTTGCTGCCGGTAAAAAGGTGGTGGATCTTTCCGCAGACTACAGGTTGCATGACCCAGAGGTCTATGCCGCATGGTATCAGCCGCATATAAATCCGGAACTCCTGCCGGAGGCGATTTACGGTCTGCCTGAACTAAGACGTGACAAAATCAGGGCTGCGCGACTTGTCGCAAACCCGGGATGCTATCCGACAAGTGTAATACTTGGTTTGAAGCCGCTTATTGAAAACCGCCTGATCGATCTGAAAACTGTCATCGCAGATTCAAAATCAGGAACCAGCGGGGCTGGCAGGAGTACAAAGGTTGAGTCACTTTATTGTGAAGTAAATGAATCGTTTAAAGCTTACGGCGTAGGCAGTCTGCACCGCCATACTCCCGAGATTGAGCAGGAGATATCTGAATTGGCAGGGCAACCTGTGGCGCTTACATTTACTCCGCACCTTGTCCCGATGGATAGAGGTATACTTTCTACCCTGTATGCAACACCTCTTGGTGATATAACTACCGAAGAACTTGCAGAGCTGTATGGCAGGACATACAGGGATGAGCCTTTTGTCAGAGCGCTGCCAAAAGGGCAGTTCCCCTCAACAGCCTTTGTGAGAGGTTCAAACTTCTGTGATATCGGTGTAACGTTAGACAGCCATGCAAACAGGATTGTGGTAGTTACCGCTATTGATAACCTTGTTAAGGGGGCGTCCGGCCAGGCAATTCAGAATATGAACCTTGTTTTTGGGTTCCCTGAGACAACAGGACTGGAAGGGCTGGCTATATTTCCGTAAGATTTTGAATTATTTTTTCTCAATACATGAATATCCAGTAAAGAATGCAGCATGATTGGAGCTGAACTGCGGCGGATTGCGTCTCAGGATCTCTCCTATCTCAGGCGAGTTGCTAAACTGCTGTCGCAGGAAACGACGTACTTTGCCCCTGTGCCAGTTGGATGGATGTCTGAAACCTGTATAAAGAGAGAGATCCCCTTCATAGAACAGCTCTGTTTCATGCTCTTCAACATCCTCTCCAAAGACCGGCATATTAAAGATAGCCAGATTAAGAAAGCTTATCGCTACATGATGTCTTTGTACAAATTCAAGGGTGCGTCCGGCTGCTGCCGGATCCTCTGCAGGGGTGCCAAACAGCAGATAAGCATAGACCGCAATTCCTGCCTTCTTCAGATTTTCCAGTATCAGAGCCGCCATATCCAGATTAATGCCTTTGTTCAGACTGTTCAAAACCGCCTGATCTCCTGACTCGATCCCTATTTTAAGCATAACGCAGCCTGAACGTCTTAAAGATATGCAAAAAACCGGATCTGTCAGCCGTTTTTCAAATCGGATAAAGCCGTACCAGTTGACTCCGGGTGGATTTTTTATTAGCCATTCAAGCAGAGAAGGAGGAATGGCGTTATCCAGCAGATGCAATAGCTTAGGTCTGTATTTTTCGACCAGCAGAGGGAGCTGTCTGGCTATCTCTGATACAGGCAGGGGGAGATATCGGTTTCCTTCAGCTTTTTCAGGACAAAATGAGCAGCGGTTCCACCAGCAACCGGAGCTTGTGCTGTACGGGAGAATCAGGTCGGGAGACAGATATTTTTCAAGAGGAAGCTGGTCATAGCAGGGGAGCGATGGTTTTGGGTTTTCGGAATATCCATATAATTTTAACAGAAAACCCTCTCCCGAACCGCTTATCAGATTGTCAATCAGAGCAGAAAAGGGGTTTTTCCAATCAGGTCTTGCCATCCAGGATGTAACCAGTCCACCGCCGACCACAATTTTAAGCTTAGGGTAATCCATGCGTATCAGTCCTATAAGGCTGAAGCCGCATATCGCCTGATTCAGAAAGTTGATTGAGATCCCGACAGAATTGATATTATTGAGGAGTTCAGGCAGCCGTTTGATAAAAAAATCGTAGAACGGGTTTAATTCAGGATTTGCCGCCGAAGCAAGCAGGTCAGGGCTTCGAAGAGGAGAAAGATTTGCATCCCTGTAGTCTGACAATGAGATTGAGACATTATGACTCTTGCCCGCAAGTATCAACAATCTATTCAGATCATTGACTGCAGATTTGTATTTACCCTGATTAAGATATGTTTGAGAGTCCCTTAGAGCCTCCAGATTTTTATCTTTACTCCTCCATGCTCTACTGCTCCAGGTGTCATTGGCAGCAGGTAGCTGTTCAAGAAGCCATAACTGACCCTCAAGATTGGCATCCCACAGTTTGTATGGAATACCATGTTCTTTCAGTGAGCCGGCCAGTCGGCAAATACCTGGAGGTGGTTCGCACCCCTTTGTAACAGGAGGGTATATCAGAAGCATTTGATTAAAATGTCAGCATCCCTTCAGAGAGTGCAAACTGAAGAAACTCCAGTGCATCAGCAGGAGGAATATGGAGTTTGGCAGCAGCTTTGGCGGCTGTCTTAATGCCATTCATCTGTTCCAGCAGATGATAGTATGGCCTGATAAGCGATTCTGTGCAGACTTCTCCGTGAGCAGGGTAGATAGCGGCAAGTGAGCCGGACTGTTTCAGATGTCTGGCAATCCAGGTCAAGTCAGGTTCTCCGGTATCAAGTATTTCAACTATTTCATAATTAAACGGCATGAGCGTGACGGAACCGGCTCTCTTAAGTGGCAGAGAGAGCAGATCCATCGCCAGCATCTCTCCTTCATCTATCGGTTCAGGAGGGACAGCCATCAGGGCAATACCGTAGGCATAATGGTAATCAACACAGTCAAGCGCAGCTGAGAGCAGCCTTTTCTGTCTGCGTTCTTCAAATATTTCTTTGAGAAAATCTCTCTGAAGCTGCCAGACCTCGCTGTCTTCAAACTCTGCCTCATCAAATTCCCTGTTCAGGCGGATCAGGAGCCAGTTGCCAAACTGCTCCAGAAGCTCAACCGGTTGGAGCTTTAATGCTCTTGCAACCGCGTTGAACCAGGCGACTGCCTTGCCTCTGCTGTAGAAAATATCGCTTGCCGCAGCAAGACGGTGTGCCATCTGCATATCCTGGAGCGGAAAGCTTGCAGATTCTATCAGGGTGTAAGGCGGGGTTAAGAGATGTCTCATGCCGAAGCGGTCTGACTTATGAGCGACAACAGTTCCAGGCAGTACGGAAAGCGGAAATATATCAAGGTGGTTCGGATAGAGGGAGAGGGCGAAGTTCAATCCTTCACTGAATTTTGAAAGGGTGTCGTCAGGTAGTCCATATATCAGGTCAAATCCAAATGTGGCTCCACTGTTGTTAAGAAGCATCACTTTATCAACAAAATCTTCCCTGTTGAATTTTCTGCCTACTCCTCCGGCAACAGCCGGATCTGCGCTTTGAAGGCCGATTTGCAAGGAGCATGTAAGCCGGGCAAAAAGCTCTGCCTGCTCTCTGTCAAGCAGTTCGTGACGAACCTCAAAATGAAAATGGACGTTCGGAGCCTTTTTTGCAATAAGGCGCAATAAGTTCTTGGCTCTTTTTTTATCAGTGTTGAAGGTTGAATCAAGGGCGAAGATCTGAGATGCGCCCCGGTCAACCAGATAATCAAGTTCAGCCTCAAGGCGTTCCATCGGATAACGGCGAACCTTATGGTCTCCCATGCCGTCATAGCAAAACTCGCATGCAAAGATACAGCCCCTTGAAAGCTGCCATACCATGCCGTTTTCAATATGTTTATCCAGTAAGCCCGAAAGATATGGCGATGGCAGTATGGAAAGATCTTCTATCTGAGGGCGGGGAAGTATCCGCACTCTGCCATCAAGCAGTTGCGCTGTCCCTGGCAGCCCTTCAAGCGGAATACCTTCTTCAGTTCTCTTTACAAGCTCTGCAACTGTAATCTCCCCCTCGCCAATTACAAGGAGATCAAACGGAGCCTCTGCAAGGAGGCTGGTTGGATCAGCAGTAGCCTCAGGACCACCGGCAATAATCAAGAGATTGGGCTGTTCCTTGCGAAGCCTCCTGGCAACTTCGCAGCATTCCATTCTGTTCCAGAGATAAACCGGCAGACCTACAATTTGTGGTTGGTGAGCAAGTATGGATAAAATTAGCTGATCAGTAGGTGTGCCGCTAAAGAACTCAGAACTGCTGATCTTCAGAGCCTTTTTGCAGTCGGAGGTGCCTTCCAGATAAGCTTTAATAAAGGCAGCAGCCAGAGGAACCGCCTGAGCTGAAGGCATGGCATGTATGGTTGAAAGATGTAGATGCATGGGGGCTACCATACATCAATAAGATAAAAAGCTCCAGTTTACAGAAACAGGCTCTTTCTGAATTAGTTTGAAGTTTTTGGGATATTTCATTATTGTTGGGCACATTTTTAATTAAGGATGACTTGATGCCTCTGCTTGATCACCCAATCCTCGTTATATCGGTAAATGATGATACCAGAGCCGCTCTTGTAAACAGTCTTGTGGCATTTGATGTTGAGACTGTAGAATGCTCTACCTTCCTTGAGGCAGAAACCCTTTCCCTTGCCGGTCTCTACTGCGGAATCCTGGTAGATCTCCCTTCAATAGTTAAGGCTAAAGGTGAAGAAAAGATTGTAGCCTGTTCGCTTACCGGCTTCTTTCCTACCTTACGCGTCAGGCTGATGGGGTGTATGCTTATTCCGATGACTATGCCGGGCGCTGCAAAGCAGGAAAACAGTATTAACGATTTTATAAACAGAGCCTGTTATAATTTTACCGCCAGGCAGCTTCGTTCACACCACCGGCATGCCATAGGTATTTCAGTATCCACAATCTTTAAGGATGTTGAGACCCGAGCCTTTACACTGGATATATCCTGGGGAGGGGCGTTTATAGTTGATTTCAATCCCGAGAGGTTTTTACCAGGAGATGAACTGACGGTCTATTTTCAGGAGCCAGGTTGCAAGATAACAGCAACGGTCTGCTGGAAACATTCCTGGGGGATGCGTCATGCGCCCGGGATAGGGGTCAGATTCAATCTTCTTACAGACTGCCTATCAAGTTTTATGCTAAGCCTTTTAAAACACTCAAAAGATCATGACCGTGACCGGCTTGTCGCCTGAGAACGGACTATCAATAAAGTTAGAGCTGATTACTGTAAAGGAGATTGATTGTGCTGCATAATGATGAAAGGTCGGAGAATATTGTTGATTTAAGTGGAGAATCGGATTGGACATTTTTTGATGCTCCTGCGCTTGTCGGAGATTCCCTGAAATTTGTTTCGGGTCAGCCTGAAGGGGATCGCTTTAGAATAAGATATTTTCGTGATTCAGGGCAGCATCTGCATGCCAGAATCTGGTTTGGCCCGGAGACTGAGGGTCCTCCCGGAAATGCACACGGAGGTTCAATAGCTGCAGTAATGGATGAGGCTCTTGGATTGGCAGCCTGGGCTGAAGGCTATTCCGTTGTTGTTGGCAATCTTAATGTCAGTTTTAAAAATCTGCTTCCATTACAGAAGGTTGTAACGCTTGAGAGCAGGGTGGTATCGGTTGAAGGGCGCAAAATCATGGTTCATGGCCGCCTTTTTTCCGATGATAACACTGTATATGCGGAAGGGCAGTGCCTCTGCATTACTATTAACAACAAGAAGTAACCTCATTAATTGTTTTAGAAGGTAACAACTGACGGTAGAATTTGAGATATATCTATCATCACGGGGTGTACTATGAAGCAGATAAGAATTATCCTGTCTGCAATTCTTGTTTTGCTGCTTACATCTGTTGCCCGGCTTTCAGCAGAGCCTGAAAAAACACTTACCCTGGGTGTTCTGGCAATCCGTCCCAAGCCGTTGATAATTGCCAAGTGGCAGCCGCTTGCTGACTATATCGGCAGCAATATAGGCGGTTACAAGATAAAAGTAGTCCCTCTCTCCCATTCTGAGCTTCAGGAAGCGGTTCAAGCCAAAAAGCTTGATATGGTATTCACAAATCCTGCCCATTATATAGAACTCCGCAGCAAAAATCCGCTAACCGGCGCTCTTGCCACTTTGATGGTTGAAGAGCAGAATATTCCCCTTTCCAGCTTTGGAGGAGTGATCTTTGCCAGGGCAGACCGAACGGATATTAATGAGATTATTAATCTGAAAAGCAGAAAGATTGTCTGCGCAGGAACTAAAGGTATTTATGCCGCTTATATGCTGCAGCGCTATGAATTTGAAAAAAGGGGTATAAAACTCTCAACGGATGTCGAATTGCAGACGACCGGGCTCCCGCAGGATCTCGTTATTGAGGCAGTGCTTTCAGGGAAGGCTGACGCAGGTTTTGTAAGAAGCGGAATGCTTGAAGATCTTGCATCTGAAGGCAAGGTTAAACTCGAAAATATCAAGATTATTAATCAGCAGAAAGATTCACGGTTTCCATTTCTGCTTTCTACGCCTCTATATCCAGAATGGCCGTTTGTTGCCATGCCGCATCTGCCTGAGAAGTTAAGCCGTCAGGTTGCAACCGCGCTTCTTACTATAAATCCCGATAATTATGCCGCAAAACAGGCAAAAATTCACGGCTTTACCATTCCTGCAGATTATACATCTATTGAAAAGATGCTTAGGGAGATGCGCCTGCCTCCCTTTGAGGAGCCAGAACCGTTTAGCATTAAGGATATCTGGAAAGCTTATAATGCCTGGATTATAGCTGTCCTAGCTGCCATTGTTGCCAACCTTGTCCTCTCTGTCCTGCTTATCATTTCTAACCGCCGCCTGGCCGTTGCAAAAATAGAGACCAGTTACAACGAGAAACATCTCCGCACCCTTGTAAACGCCATACCGGATCTGGTCTGGTTTAAAGATCCGGATGGTATATATGTATACTGCAATCGACGTTTTGAGACCTTCTTCGGGATGAAAGAGACGGAGATTAAAGGAAAGAGCGATTATGATTTTGTGGGCAGCGAAGAGGCTGATTCTTTCAGGCACCATGATCTCAAGGCGATTCTGGAAGGAAAACCGAGCATAAATGAAGAGTGGGTTACATTCGCCTCGGATATGCACAGAGAGTTTCTTGAAACTATAAAGACCCCTGTATATGACTATAAAAACGAACTACTTGGAGTCCTTGGGGTAGGCAGAGACATAACAGGACGGAAACAGATGGAGGAGAAACTGACAGAGGCAATGCTGTTTTTGAATGAAAGTCAGGCAATTGCCCATCTTGCAGGATGGAAATTAAATCCTGAGAAAAACCTGCTCTACTGGACGGATGAACTTTATCGAATGCTGGAGCATCCAATGGATGAGCCTGTTAACTATAGGGATTGTCTTATATATTTTGACCCTGAGTTTAGAGTTGCTGTAAGTCAGACCTTTCAGGACGCATTTGAAAAGAGTACTCCGTTTAATCTCAACTGTAAGATGATTAGCTCTTCAGGACGAAGTTTTTGGGCAAATTTCAGATGCGTCGGCAGGATTAATTCTGAAGAGGGGGAGTACATTGCCGGAACCTTGCAGGATATTACCGAGCATAAACAGATTGAAGAACTGCTGACTATAGCAAGGGATATGGCAGAGTCGGCTAGCCGCGCCAAGACTGAGCTTCTTGCAACAGTAAGTCATGAATTGCGCACACCTCTTAACGGTGTTATGGGGGGAGTGCAGCTTCTTGAGATGACAGAGCTTTCTGATGATCAGAAAGAGTATCTGCAAATTACTAAACAGGCTGCTGATAACGAGCTTGCGCTTGTAAATGACCTTATTGACCTTGCAAGCCTTGAGGCCTCCGGAATTCAGATCCGTAACTCTACCTTCAAACTTTTGGACGTAATCAGAAATGTAACAGAGAACTATAGCGCTTCCATATCGGGAAAAGGTCTCTCTCTTGAGCTTTCGTTATCCGACAGCCTTAATCTGGATGCAGTCGGAGACCCAAGCAGGCTGAAGCAGATATTGAGCAATCTTCTAAGCAATGCGGTTAAATTTACCAGACAGGGAAAGATTAGTATTTTTGCAGAAGTCATAGAAGCTGTAACAGGGGAGCTTGATTTCCGTTTCATACTGACTGATACAGGAATAGGCATTGCCAAAGATGATCAGGAAAGGATCTTTGCTCCATTTGTTCAGGTCGATATGTCAAATACCAGGAACTTTGGAGGAACAGGTCTAGGTCTTGCTATATGCAGAAGACTCTCAGAAATAATGGGAGGTCGAATCCTGCTTGAAAGCAAAGAGGGGGAGGGGAGCTGCTTTATCCTTGAACTCCCTTTTAAAAAATCTGCTGATGAATTGCCGGAGTTTAAATCTGGAGTGCAGGAGAATGTTCTTCAATCATTTAAGGCCGACAACATTACGGTGCTTCTGGCTGAAGATAATGACACAAACATGAAAGCTGCCTGCGGACTTTTAAATAAGCTCGGGATAAAGGTTATAGAAGCTGAAGATGGGAAACAGGCTGTTGCTCACTGGTTACAGGGAGGAATTGATATTGTCCTGATGGATATCCAGATGCCTTTAATGGATGGTCGGGAAGCCCTCAGGTTTATCAGGCAGCGTGAACAGGGCACAGAAAAACGGACGCCTGTCATTGCCCTGACCGCATTTGCAATGGCCGGAGATAAAGAGCGGTTACTTGCAGAGGGGTTTGATTCCTACCTCTCAAAACCGTTCAGGCTTTCGGAATTATCTGAAAAGCTGAACCAGGTTATCTCAAAATGATCTATATCACACTTATTCAAAATATTGCCCTGCTTGTTGCCCTTACATTCGTACAGGGTCTTCTTATACGTCGCATAAAAGAACAGAATAAAAGCCTTGCCATATTCTCAGGGATACTTTTTGGACTGGTTGCGCTTATAGGGATGACCACCCCGATGAAACTCCAGCCAGGTCTGATATTTGACGGGCGATCCATTGTCATTGCTGTGGCAGGTCTTTTTGGAGGTCCGTTAACTGCTTTTATTGCCGCTTCCATATCTATATCCTATAGAATCTTTTTGGGTGGAGTAGGCGCGTTGACAGGTGCTGCAGTTATAGCCGGCTCCGCTTCGATTGGCGTTTTGTGGAGGATCCTCAAAACAAGACGTCCAGCTTTAGCCGGTTCAGCAGGTCTGTATCTTTTTGGTCTGCTGGTACACCTCTGGATGATCGCCTGCATGTTTACACTGCCTGCCGGGCTGGTATGGAAAACACTGTCAAATATAACGCTGCCTGTGCTTCTTATATATCCGTTTGCCACCTTGCTGGTCTGCCAGATGTTTGTGATGATGGAGCGGGATATTAAGAGTGAGCAGGATTTGGCAGAGGAGAAGAACAGTCTTGAAAGTCTTGTTGAGGCGATACCGGATCTCCTTTTTGAAATCGGGGAGGATGGACGTTTTTACAGATATTTCAGCATTAACAACAGAAACCGTGCCCTTTCTCAAATCTTTTCATTGGCTAAGAAGATTCGGGATGTCTTGCCACAGGAGGCTTCAGCTGTTTTTTTTGTTGCCCTGCGTGAGGCAGAATCATCCGGCCATTCCTTTGGCCATCAGTTTAGTCTGGTCACTCCTGAAGGGGAGCGCTGGTTCGAGCTTTCTATTGCAAAGAAAAAGACGGAAGACCCTCATCCATCGAGGTTTGTTGTGCTTGCGCGTGATATCACAGAAAGAAAGCAGCATGAAAAAGAGCTGATAGAGGCTCGTTATAATGCTGAGGCAGCAAATCGTGCAAAGAGCGAGTTTCTGGCAAACATGAGCCATGAGATAAGGACTCCCCTGAATGGACTTATGGGGATGGTTCAGCTTATGCGTTACACCTCTTTGACTCAGGAGCAGCAAGAGTATCTTGAAAACATTGAACTTTCTTCTGAGACACTTCTGGCGCTGATTAACGATATTCTGGATCTATCACGGATCGAAGCAGGGCGATTTGAGATTGAAAGCAGGTTATTTCCACTCAAAAATACAATACTCGATACAGTTGGATTCCAGTCAGGAAATGCAAAAAAGAAATCAATAACCCTCGTTTCTGAGCTTTCAGAAGATTTGCCGGATCAGTTTAGAGGAGATGCACTCCGTTTCAGGCAGATACTACTCAATCTTATCGGCAATGCTATCAAGTTTACAGATGCAGGAACCGTTACCGTTAAAGCAGAGATATTAAATCTGACAGGTCAGAATAAAAGGTTGAGAGTTGAGGTAAAAGATACAGGAATAGGGATCTCTAAAGAGCAACAAGAGATTATATTCAAACCTTTTACACAGGCGGATAGCTCAACTACTCGTAAATATGGGGGAAGCGGTCTGGGTCTTACTATCTGTCGGCGTCTTGTAGAGATTATGGGAGGCAGTATCAGGGTTGAGTCTCAATCAGGAAAAGGAAGCAGTTTTATCGTTGAGCTGCCTGTTTCAGGCTGACAATAATAATTGATGAGAAAAAAAGACAACGACCCATACCCCCCCCTTAAAAGGAAGAACGGGGACAAAATGCAAAAAAACAACCGGAAAATGCTGATTAATTGTCATTCCCTGGGGGGTTAATCGGGAATCCAGATTTTATTATCATGGATTCCCGATAGAAGTATTAAGTGATGATAATCTTTTTAAGAGAGCATCATTTTTGATGTAGATGGAATTACAGTGTCAAAGCCGTGCGATAGCCATCGACAATGGCATCCTGAGCCTTTCCCACCGTACGGGCATCCCCGATAACGTACAGAGGCAGCTTGTCCTGCAGTGCCTCTGCAAGCGGATTGTAGCTCTGCATACCGGTGCTGACTACAATCAGGTCAACATCATCAAACTGCATCGGCTCACCATCACGCAGTGCATGGACGGTTGAACCTTCGACCCTGGTGATATGAGTATGGTCGCTCATAAAAACCTGTTTTTCCTTCATCATTTTTAATGAAAGATTTTTGGCGATAAGTTCCATATCCTCGCCAAAATCCTCAGTTCGCTTGACAATGGTGACACGATTGTTACGCGGGATAAGGGCAGTGGCGATATCCACACCGATGAGACCACCACCGATAATCAGGATATGTTTGCCCTCAGGCAGGTTCTCAGGTAGCAGAATTTCAGCCCATGAGTAGGTGGTTAGCCCTTCAATGGCCGGAATGGTCGGCACCGAGCCGGTTGCGAGGAGAACGGCATCATACCGGTTAAGCAGTTTGTCTGGAGTTGCCTCTTCATGTAGAACCGATACTCCGGTTTCCTGCAGACGCTCTTCAAGGTAGGGCACCAGAGCTGCCATAGCAGTTTTGTGCGGAGTTAGCGGTGCAAGGTTAAACTGACCTCCCAGCTGCTGTTTTTCAAACAGATCCACTAGATGACCACGTTCACTCAGTATAATAGCAGCCTCCATGCCGGCAAGGCCACCGCCCACAACCGCATAGCACTTGGACTGCTCTGCCTTCGGAATAGCAATTTCAGCATCCCCGACCTGTGGATTAACAAGGCAGTGCAACCCCTTGCCACCTCTGACACCGCCGAGGCATCCCTCGGCACAGGCCATACAGGGGGCAATCGAACCGCTTGCCTGACCAAGATGTTTCCCCACCATATCGGGGTCAGCAACCAGCCCCCGGCCAATGGCGATATACTCGGCCTTGAACGCTGTCTCAAGTTTTAGGATATCCTCGCTTGAGTCAACCCTGCCAACAAAGACAACCGGAATATCTGTCGCCTCTTTTACCTTTGCTGCCATCTCCCAGGTCTTGCCTTTAGGTACAAACATATGTTGGAAAAACCAGGGTGGAGTTGAACAGACGGTTCCGGCCGAGACATGTGCCGCTGCCACTCCCATCGTCCGAAGGATTGAGGCAAGCTCAATGGTTTCATTGAGCTTTATACCGTTGGGGGTCATTTCATCTCCGCTTACCCTTACAATTACAGGGAGTGTTGATTGACGCTGAACCTCTCTTAATACCTCAAGGGGAAATCGCAACCGGTTTTCAAGGCTTCCACCGTAGGCATCTGTTCTGTCGTTAACTGCCGGGCTGAGAAACTGAGCCAGCAGGTAGCCGTGACCGAACTGCAGCTCCAGGATATCAAAGCCGGCCTGTTCAGCCCGCCTGGAGGCATTTACAAACAGCTCAATAACCTGATCCATATCGGCACGTTCCATACGCCGTGGCGGTGCGCCTCCATTCTCACAGGCCTTATCAGTTGAAGAAATATGGTAGTTGCCCGGAATTTTAGGATTAACCATCCGGCCGGGGTGATTCAGGTGGGCAATCGCCTTGCATCCTCCGGCATGGATTGCTTCCGTAAGAGTGAGCAGGCCTGTAATTTTATCTTTTGTGTCAATTCCCATCTGTGCAGGTATCTCACGCAGACCTTTGTCCAGATATAGCGGCTCAGAGATGATTGCCCCCAGATAGTGGCTGCGTCGTCGGTAGAAATCTATGTGCCGCTGGGTTACGATTCCTGAGCCGTCGCTGTAGCCAAGTTTTATCGGTGCAAAGATGTAAGGATTACGTAGCTGAAGCATGAGCATCTCCTCCCTCAGAAAGTAATGTTAAAATAATTTCACATTTTATCTGGAGGAACGCAAGAGGAGAATCAATAATCATGGAGAATTGTTTTTATCTGAAACAGCAGTTGGTTGAGCATGTACTGGATTTTCTTTGTTTCGGGCAACAGCCGTTATTTTTCCAATCTTTACGGGCAGATTATCGGAACAATACAACAGAAAAAGCCCTTGATTTATCAAGGGCTTTTAGTCTTCTCCGCACGTTTACGGACTATCAAATGGTGGCTGCGCAGGGACTTGAACCCCGGACCTAGCGAATATGAGTCGCTTGCTCTAGCCAGCTGAGCTACGCAGCCAAAATATTAAGAAAGTTCAAAAGAGCTAAGTTTTTATTTAATTTTAACTCTGTTGTCAAGGAAAAAGGAGTCAGTCAGTTTAAACGCGTTCCCTTTGTTTTTGACCTCCTGTCCACTACAAAACTGCTTCCAGTATTCCCTTTTGCAAGTTTTTTGAGATCGGCGGCAACCTCAGCTACCCGTGCAGCATGTGTTATTGTGGAAGAATCCATCGGAACAACAGCAATCGATATTCCCAGGATCGGCATCTGTTCCTTCTCACCTTTGCGGTTTAATGCGGTGTAGTGACCAAGCTGCTTTGTCTCTTCATCAAAGAGGGCTTGCACTATCTGATCAAAATGATTGATTATGGTTGTGCAAACCTGTTCTGCCCTTTCACGGGGGACAATAAACACAAAGTCATCCCCGCCGACATGACCGCTAAATCCCCCTCCAGATTCCCTTACGGCATTTGACATGATACGCGCCAGCATCCTGATTACTTCATCTCCGTGAGAAAAACCGAATACGTCATTGTACGGTTTAAAGTGGTTTATATCTACGTAACAGACGGCTAAAGGGAGTCCCATTGATTCTTCAATAGCCCTGTGGATAGATGTGTTTCCAGGGAGTCTTGTAAGCGGGTTGTTGTCAAAGATCCTCTTGATTCTGGAGAGTGCAAGGGTAATTCGGCTTGAGAGCTCAGAAAAGTTGAAAGGGATGGTGACAAAATCGTCCAGAGGGAAATCTTCCCAGGATTCCTGTTCATTACTGGCAGGAAATATCCCGATAATCGGAATAGGACTGAAAAAACTATCGCTACGTACCATAAACAACATATCATGGCAGCCGATGCATGGAGAGGAAAAGTCTACAATAATCAGATCAGGGGGATCGGAATAGAATGCGCCCAGAGCAGCGGTTGTTTTTTCAACTATCGCAACCTGATAGCCTTTGCTCTGCAGGCGTAATTGCAGCATTGATGATAGGGGAGCCTGGCTGGAGATTATAGCAATTCTGGATTGCGACATCAGGCTACCTGTAGTTCAAGGCTGAAGTTTTTTACCTCAACAAGCTTGTCTTCCAATTCGATGACGATTTCTCTGAGCAGGCTGTCATCAAGTTTAAGGGTTTCCCAGGCTATCTGCTGAATATTCGGGACATAGTTATCTCCGCTGTCACCAAAACCGCTTGCCTTTATCAGGACGTCCGCCAGGTGTACTACCGATGTCTTTACCCTGTGATCCTCGGATGCGGCCAGATTATGATGGCAGGCAATCGGCTCGGACAGTTTTTCAGGCAGAAACCAGCTCTTGGAGAGCCATCCGCCAACCTCGGCATGGTCAGTGTCCAGCACCTTTTTTTCGGCCTCGCTGACATAAAGCTCATCCAGCTTGATTACCCTGCGGATTTCCGGCATCTGTTCCGCGCACTTAAGTCCTATGATTACCTTTCCTATATCATGCAGAAGACCGGCAGTAGTGATCTCCTCAACCTCAGGGATCCCTAGTTTACGGGCAATTATACCTGCAGCAGTAGCGGCGCCAAGAGAATGTTCCCAGAGTCCTAAGCTGTTCTTCTCCATAATTTCAAATATGGAGGAGGAAAGCGCAAGCGATTTGACGACATTTACTCCAAGCAGGATCATTGCGTTTGAGATGGTGGAAACCCTGTAGAAGCCATATGAAGGGGAATTTGCAAGTCGCAGGATACGAGCCGAAAGAACCTGATCGGCTGAGACAATTCTGGCCATCTCCTGAACGGATGATTTGTCATCGTTTGACAGTGTGTTTAGTTTATTTATGACACCCGGAAGCGTGGGAAGGGTTTTGGTGTCCATTATTATCTTTTTAAGTTCAATCCTCCGGTCGTCCACCATCTTCTCCCATTGCTACGGTAATCTGGTTGCGATAGATCTCAAGCAGGATATTGTTGTATCTGTTGTTCCTGGTTTTTGAGAACCGTTTTTCAAGATCCTGTAGTTGTTCGTCAAGCCCGCGATCTCCTTCAAGTTGTACAGGGTGTCCTTCAACATAGAGGGATTGAACCCCCATTTGCTGCAGGCGGTTTATCAAGGAGGTTGATAATGCCGTCCCTTTGCCGCAGATCGGCATACCTGAAGGACTGTCATTTTTAAAGATGTCCCTGGCCAGAACCATCTCTGCATCTGCAAGAGTTATTGGTATCTTCTGCATACTGTTTATCAGACTCCCCGTGAAGTTGTTAGAGATACTAAGAAAAGCGGCTCCAAATGTCAAACAAGATAAATCAGGTGGTTACAGTTATTGTCTTTTCCCCCGTCCAAGAAGTACAGCTCCGGTAAGCGTGTTCATAATCACCTTGCGACCTACCCTTCCAGCCAGATCTGAAGCTACAACAGGAATTTTCCACTCTTCAAGCTGGTTTAGAGCCAGCTCGATGTTTCTTGTTCCTATCGGGTATGCCGAACTGCTTGTATTAAGGAGGTTTGCTCCGCCAAAAACCTTTGCCACAAGATTTTCCCTGCGTGCGCCTATCCTGAGTATATGTTCCAGAAGCCGCTCCATTGCAATGTTTCCGTACTTTGGAGTGGGCAGCCCCTCGCCGTTCCAGAGCGGGAGCATAAAATGATTCATTCCGCCGCCGCCATGCCGTTGATCCCAGAGGCAGACAGCTACGCAGGATCCGAGAACGGTAGTTATCTCACATTCATCAGGATGAACAAAGGTCATGCCTGGAAACAGAAAATGCCTGCAGTCATCTGAAGATCTGCCTGTTTCCTTCACGTTACTTCTCTTCCATCTCATCAAAAAGGAATAGATTGCCTCCCTCCGCAAAGATCATCTTGTCAGAAGGATAATCTGCTGCAGGAATTATAACAGTAAAGGTTGAGCCGATACCCGGTTTGCTGGTAACCTCAACCCTCCCCTGGAGAAGATCCAGAAGCGATTTTACCACGCTAAGACCCAGTCCATGTCCCAGATGGGCGCGCGCAGGGCCTGTATCAAGCTGGACAAAGCGGTTAAAGATCCTTCCAAGGTCAGACTCATCAATCCCTATTCCTTGATCTTCAACCTTTAAAAGGAGTTGTTTATCAGACTTTTCAAGAAGAACTGTAACATCTGTGCCAGGCTTGCTGTACTCAATAGCATTGGCCAGAAGATTTGCCATTATAACCTGTAGCTTCTCCGAATCGGTTGGAAAGAATATCTTGCCTTCTTCATCAGCGCCTATAAGTGTCGATTTTAAGGATATCTGCCTGTCTGAGGCATGTAGAGAGAAATTTTCCAACACCGCTGTAAGCACCGATATTACTTCAACATGCTCAATATTCGGCAAGGCTTCTCCTGCTTCCAGCTCTGCGGCGATAAATATGTTCCGCAACTGGAAATCAAGGTTGAAAGCCTCTGATAGAATCATGCTTACCAGCTTGCTTACTTCCTGAGTTTTTACAATATCGGCCATTTGCAGCGAGAGACCGATTATGGCGTTAAGCGGATTGTTTATTTCATTGCGGATGTTTGACAGGAAGTTGGTTTTTAGTGTTTCCGACTCTTCCAGTTTTTTGTTCATATCTACGAGCTTGCGGTTGACTACTGATAAATCCTGCAAGGAACGACGACTCTGTTCCAGTCTGAATTTCAGCTCATCGAGTAGTTGGTCGTCGGTAAAATTCTGCATGTTTTACCTCTTGCGCTGTTTACTGAAGTAACTTGAGCTTTGAATATATCATCCTTTGAAAAGTTGGCAAGCCGTCCTCAAAAAACCTTATGACCCAGATAGTGGGAAACAAGTCGGCGCTCTATTACAAAACGGATGGCAAGAGGAACTACAACAGCGAGGAATATAAGTCCGCAGCCGTACCACTCTCTTGGTGAAAGCCTCTCCTCCAGAACGAGAAAACCGGCAAGAAGGCTCCATACAGGGTCAAGGGTATAGATAAGGCCTGCCTGAGTAGGTGTGACGTAACGCTGATAATAATTCTGTAAGGTAAAACAGACTACGGTTGGGAGGATAGCGCAGTAGACAATTGTCATAACAGATGTTGAGCTAACTGAAAAAACCGGAGTTGGAACTATCATGGCCGCAAATGCCGACATTATTGTAACCATGCAGAATTGCACCAGAGATACAAGCCATACATCATCATCTTTTAGTACCTTTGATACGGTAATTATATGTATTGCTATAAAAAAGGCGCAAAGGGTAGAGACCATATCACCCCGGTTAAAACCCTCGCCGCCTCCGGAGGCAAGCAGGGCTATTCCGGCGCAGGCGAGCAATATGCCGGTCATGTTCAGCTTTCCGATTTTCTCTTTCCAGAGCATTCTGGCTATCATCGGAATAAAGAGCACAAAAAGGTTGTTGATTACACCTGCCCGGGAGATGCTGGTTCCCTTGATCCCGACAACAAATGTCAGGTTGGTTATTCCAAGGGCCAAGCCGACAATAATCCCTTTTCTGATTATAAGACGATTGAGTTTTTTAAGGCGGGGCAGGCAGAGCAGTAACATAAGGATGCTTGCCAGGGAAAATCTGAAAAAGACGAAAAAAGGTGGTGGAATCTCTCTGACCCCTATTTTTGTGAAAAGAAAGCTGCCACCCCAGAATAAGGTTGTAAGAATCAGAAAAAACAGTACCTTTTCGGAAGAAGGTTTCTGTATGCTACAGTTGTCTTCCATATCTTAAGCCGTCTGTCTGTCTTCTGAAGCTACTGGCCAGTTGACTGCCAGCCAGATGGTGTTCTGTTCCGGCAAGGTCCATTCGACTCTGTGGCGGCAACGGGCAGGAAGCATAATCCACTGACCCTGACAGAGTCGGCGTGGTTCAGTTTCTCCTTCAATCAGAAGCAATGCCTCTCCTGCCGCCAGTAAGACCCATTCGTGCCAGGGTTGGTCATACCAGTAACCTGCAGGTGTTGCCTGGCCTTTGGAAATGATCCGCTCAAGGCAGATTCCGTCGAGATTGATAATGGTCTCCAGCAATTCAGCGTTGGAGGCATCAGGAACAGCAGAGAGCAGATCGCCGGCATTCAGTTTTTCTGAACCTTCTGTAATTAGTGACAATTATTATTCCTCAAGCCATTTACTGATAGCCCTTAACCGATCCTGCCAATCATTGCCAAGCCGCTGCTTCAGAAAGGAAAACAGGAGGCTGTCAAACATCTGCAATCCTGATTCAAGCAGATAGATACGCTCGTAAAATGCGGATTCCCTCTCAGAGATCTGTTCAACCCCTTCACGCTCAATCTTTACTGAGGGGCATTTGAATGAACTGAAGGTGAACAGCTCAGCGTTAAGTGAAAAGCGCCATTGCAGTTCATCCTTTTCCAAATGTACTATTGCGCTGGAAATGGTTTTTCCTGTGCGAAGCGCGGAACGGGCTTCAAGGTAGTGATCCTGTGAACCTGATACTGCAACCTTTTGCGGGCCGGCCTCTCCCCCCCCATGCAACTGAATCCTGTCATCCACCCAGGCCGAAAAAGGGGTGCCGGTTTCAAGATGGCCAGGTGTTGATATCCGAAAGGCCTCGCCGTCAATCCCGCCATGAAGGAGCCATAGCAGAAACTCTTCTCCTAACCAGCGGTTGCCTGAGATCTCTTCAAGGGCAGCTTCTGAAGATGACTGGTTAAGTTCTGCAAGTTTTTCCCTGTCCGATTCGTCAAGAAGCGACATTGTGCGACGGTAAGGATAGACAAGCTGTGTGCGGATATTTTCGAAGCTTTTGGCAAAAAGATCTTCAAAACGTTCCATTGCTTTTGAAGAAGATGAAAACAGGGTAAGTACTGAGCTGTCAAGGTTCCATACAAGATCAACGGTTGCAGGGGACGGGAGTGATTTTGCAAGCAGAGAGAGCCTGATCCGTTCTGTCATCTCTTCTTTTTCCCGTTTTGGCGGGCGCTTCATCTCCGGTCGTTTTGCAAGATATTCCTCTTCTGCCCTGTTCAGATGAAATTTTAAGAGGGCGGAAGGTATCCTTCTCTGATCCCTGCGGTAACTGAAAAAAAGATAGCGGTCACGCCAGCAGGAATCAGGTTTGTTAAATGTTGCCTCATCAGGGCTGTCTGTACAGACCCATCCTTCAGCAGTCTCTTCGGCGGACTGTTCGATGCTCCTGAATCCTCTTCCCTGCAAGGTATTGGAAAACCAGGTGAACAACTCTTCTTTTGGCAGTTCTCCTGTAACACGGAATTGACTGACGCTGACACTGTTTGAATAAACTCCCATATCTTAAGAACCCTTTCAGCTATTATAAATTTAAGGGAGAATCCATATCACATTATCAGTTCAGAAGCAAAACTGGAATCAACAGTGGTCGGGATTCGGGAATAGTTGAAAAACCTTAATATTTCTGGTATGACAGCCGTTAGCAACTGGATTTATGATTATGAATTGAAAACAAGGCGCAATGAACCGACTCAAATCCATCATATTTTTGCTTCTGGCTTCCCTGCTGCTTTTAATCTCCCTCTCTCCTGAAATTTACGCAAAGCCTAACAAAAAAAATCCTTCAAAAGATGCAAAGCCAATTTTACAGCTTCAACCTGCTCAGGTTCTTGGGCTAAAGCACTGGTCTAATCCAGATTATACAAGAGTGGCTATAGCCCTTGAGCGGGATCTGACCTGGGAAAGCCATGATCTCTTGAAGGGGGCTAACCTGCCAGACAAACCAGGCAGGATTTTTATAGATCTTCATAATGCAAGGCTTGGCAGCACAATACGTGATATCACAATAGGAGATGGTTTGCTTAAAGGTGTCAGGGCTGCTCTGTATAAACCTGGGGTGGTTCGTGTGGTGCTTGATACACAGAACATACGTGATTACAAGGTGTTTCCGCTTTCTGATCCGGCGCGGCTGATTATTGATGTACGAGGTGACAGAAGAACCGAGATTGCCCGCCTTGAAAGTAGTCTTACAAGCAACGTGCTTGATGGCATTGCTGCTGTACGGCCAACAAAGTCTGTGCAGGAGACGCCAAAAGTGGTTTCAACCCCCAGGCAGCCAAAGAAACAGCCGCCAATTTCAAAGATCCGCAGGATTGTTATTGATCCCGGGCATGGGGGGCATGACTCCGGCGCTGTTGGCCAATCAGGACTGATGGAAAAGGATGTTGTTCTCGCCATTGCCTTAAAGCTAAGAGAAAAGATTAAGAATGAGCTTGGGCTTGATGTTGTTATGACCCGTTCTACTGATATCTTTATACCTCTGGAAGAGAGAACGGCTATCGCCAATAAGGTTAACGGGGATCTCTTTGTCTCGATCCATGCTAATGCAGCCCCGAATCGTAATGCAAACGGAATTGAAACCTACTATCTTAATCTGGCCAAGACGGAAAAGGTTGCGCAGCTTGCTGCAAAGGAAAACGGCACAACCCTTGAAAAGGTAAGCACCCTGCAGGCCATCCTGTTTGATCTGATGGCAAACTACAAATTAAACGATTCCGCTCATCTGGCGGAAGAGGTGCAAAAGCATCTGCATAAAAGCTTAAAAGGAAAATTTTTTGAGACCAAAAGCCTGGGTGTAAAACAGGGGCCGTTTTATGTCCTTGTAGGCGCCACAATGCCAAGCATACTGACTGAAGTTGCCTTTATAAGTAACAACACAGAAGAGGCTCGCTTAAAAGATCCCGACTTCGATGACCTTGCCGCAGATGGTATTATGGAAGGGATAGAGGCATATATTTCTTCTCTGAATTAATTCAGTCCTCCCTAAAGAATTCGTAACTTACCAATATAATGTTTTAATCCTGTTTCCCAACCATCTTTGTTTCCCCACCAATCATAAAAATCAAACAGTCGTTTTTTGATCATGGTCAAAGACTCTGAACGAAAAGAGGACTAATATTGTCACATAACATCAAGGAGGATTTATATGCAAACGGAGTTGATAAATAAAGATATGACAATAAACGAACTGGTTGGACAGTATCCTGAGACGCTGGAACTTTTGGTAGCCAACGGTTTTGAAAATCTTAAAGACCCAAAGATTCTGAATGGAGTCGGGAAATTTCTGAAGCTGGAAAGCGCTGCAAAATCAAAAAACTACGATCTGGAAAATTTCTTGGGTCTTTTAATGCAGAAGGTAGCAGAAAAGCATCAACAGGTGGATGTAACCATGAAGCAGACTCTGCAGGAGAAGAGTGAGATAAAGATCTCAGGTCTGCTTCCATGTCCTGTGCGTTTACCGCTTCTGGAGGGATTTGACCGCTATCTGGAGCAGTACCGGATCGAAACCGGACGTTCGGTCAGTTACAGGTTTGAGGCCGCCTCTCTGGGGTCTGACTGGATTGATGAGGATATCCGTAAAGTTAAAGATGGCTCAGAACTGCCTGATCTGTTCGTTTCTGCCGGATTCGAGACCTTTTTTGACCCTGCAGGTATCGGAAAACACAAGAAAGCGGGGCTGTTTTCGGATCTGTTAGACGGAGATTTCAACAAGGATTTCGATAAGATTAATCTTCGTGATCCCAAGGGAGATTACAGTCTGATATCCGTTGTTCCTGCCGTCTTTATGGTAAACCATGACGAACTTGGCGGACTGCCGGTTCCCTGTACTTGGGCAGAGATTCTTAAGCCTGAATATGAGCAGAAGGTGGCTCTGCCGGTGGGTGATTTCGATCTGTTTAATGCCATCCTGTTGACCATTGATAAGCTCTATGGCGATGAGGGGGTCAGGAGATTGGGACGCTGCATGTTCAAGTCCATGCATCCGGCTCAGATGATCAAAAATGCTCAACGGGTGGCAGAGGAAAAACCGCCTATTACTATAATTCCATACTTCTTCAGCCGTATGGCCGGTATGGTAAAGAGTCTGGAGGTGGTCTGGCCAGAAGACGGTGCCATCATCAGCCCGATCTTTATGCTGACCAAGTCAGACAAGAAAGAGCAGCTTCAGCCGATTGCAGAATTCCTTTTCAGCAAGGAGATCGGTGAAATACTGACCGGCAAGGGGTTGTTTCCGTCACTCAACCCGCAAGTAAAGAACCTGTTGCCGGAACAGCACCCCTGGGAGTGGGTTGGCTGGGATTATCTGTACAGCCGCGATGTCGCTGAACAGATCCGCTACAGTATGCAGCTGTTTGAAGATGCCATGAATGCCGCATAAGGAGACACAATCATGCGCTTTTTAACCATATCAGGCCCGCCGTCATCTGGTAAGACATCTGTAATCCTGAGGGTAATCGAGGCATTGCAGGCAAGACAGAAGAAGATCGGGGTGGTCAAGTATGATTGCCTTATGACAGAGGATGACCTGCGTTATGCCAAAAAAGGTGTGCTGGTAAAAAAGGGGCTCTCGGGCTCCCAGTGCCCTGATCATTACTTTGTCAGCAATATCGAGGCCTGTGTCAGATGGGGGATGGAAAACAGCTGCGATTTTCTGATAAGCGAGTCGGCCGGTCTCTGCAACCGCTGTTCTCCTCATATCAAGGATATCACTGCAGTCTGCGTGATTGACAACTTAAGCGGAATCAATACCCCGCGCAAGATCGGGCCGATGCTCAAGTCAGCCGATATTGTGGTGATCACAAAGGGGGATATCGTCTCCCAGGCAGAGCGGGAGGTGTTTGCCTCACGGGTCAAGCAGGTTAATCCAGGGGCAGTTATCATGAACATAAACGGCATCACCGGTCAGGGCGCCTTTGAATTGACCAGTCTGTTTGAGGATGCCTCGGATATTGATACGTTGCAGGGCATGCGGCTGAGGTTCTCCATGCCTTCTGCGCTCTGTTCCTACTGTCTGGGAGAGACGAGAATAGGGGATGAATACCAGAGCGGTAATGTCAGAAAAATGGAGTCCTGATAATGAACTACCATGATCTTTTGAAACAATCGCTAAAACAGATGTTGCTCGATTATCCCTGGCTGGAGGATTTCTTCAGTTCTTTTGGGCTGCAACTCAAGGCTACTGAACAGTCGTTGCAACAGTATCTGGAACAGCTTGACCCTGATCATCTGCTTGATCTCGGGATTAGCATAGAGCAGCTAAGCCAGTCGCTGCATGACTTTGTTGCCGGCATGCTCTCCCTTGAAGAAGATGCTGAGAAGGTTGAGTCGCTGACCATCATCGGCGGCTATGACAAGACCGGCAGGGCAGAGGAGTTGGAGCTGACCCTGGAGCCAGGGCAGGTTATCTGTATAGTAGGGCCGACAGGCTCCGGCAAGAGTCGCCTGTTGGCCGACATTGAATGGGTGGCACAGGGTGATACCCCTACCAGACGTAAGGTGCTAGTCAACGGCAAGCGACCGGATAACAAGTGGCGCTTCTCTACAGAACATAAACTGGTAGCCCAGCTCTCCCAGAATATGAACTTTGTGATGGATTTGACAGCAGAGGAGTTTGTGCGGATGCATGCCGAGAGCCGTCTGCTGCCTGATCCGGAAGAAAAGGTGGCAAGGATACTGGAACAGGCTAATCAGTTGGCAGGTGAACAATTTAAACCGGATACTCCGGTAACCTCTCTGAGTGGCGGTCAGTCCCGCGCCTTGATGATCGCCGATATGGCTATCTTGAGCAAGTCCCCAATTGTGCTGATTGATGAGATCGAGAATGCCGGTATTGACCGTAAGAAGGCACTGGAGCTACTGGTGAAGCAGGAGAAGATCATCCTGATGGCCACCCATGATCCGATCCTTGCCTTGATGGGTGACAGGCGGTTGGTGATAAAGAATGGGGGAATTACCAGGATCATTGAGTCCAGCGAAGAAGAACGCAAGAACCTGACAAAATTGGAAGAATTGGATAACAGGCTGCTGGAGCTGCGTAACCGGATTCGATCCGGCGAAACCCTGGAAGCTATCTGACTACAAAATAAAGGAGAGAAAAGATGCATCAGGGATGTGATGGAAGTTTTGGCGGAGGCGCTGGAGTGGTTGACAAGTTACGGGCAATGGGTTTCAGCGGCATGCCGCTGCCTATCGAAATGGAGTTGATTTGCGCAGGTTGTGGTCAGAAGTTTAGTGCCCGCACTATGGAATCAAAATGCGACAGTTGCGGTATGGTCTACGGGGTCACACCCTGTCATGCCTCTGATATAAAAAGTCTTAAGGCTGCCGGGGTAGGTTACTGAACCTGAAAGTAATATTTTTTCTTGCAGGTGGCGATGGTGGGAGCTGTGAATAAAAATTCACAAACTGGAGATGGCCATGAGTTTACCAAAAATGCAACGGCGTACAGTGCTTCTGGCCGCAGTATTAGTGCCGATTGTTCTGCTTTTTGTGTATGTTTTATTTCGCTCCAGTCCTTTTGCGCCTGTTGAAGTGACGGTTATACCGGTCGTATCACAAGCAATCAGACCGGCACTGTTTGGTGTCGGTACGGTTGAGGCTCGCTACAGTTATCAGGTGGGGCCGACAATCGCTGGCAGGATCAAACAGGTGTATGTTCAGGTGGGGGATCGGGTGTTGGCAGGAGATCTGCTTGGCGAGATGGATCCAGTGGATCTTGATGATCGTTTGCAGGCGCAGCAGGCAGCTATCAAACGAGCCGAGGCAAACGTGGTTGATGCTGAGGTACGGCAGCGTTATGCAAATATCCAGGCGAAAAGGTATAAAGAACTGCTGCCACTCAAGGCAACCAGTCAAGAAATAGTGGATGCGCGGCAGCAGGAGTTACAGACGGCTGAGGCCTTGCTTTCCGGTGCCCGCGAAGAACGTTTCCGGCTCCAGGCCGAACAGGCCGGTCTTCATTCCCAAAAAGGAAATCTGAGGCTTGTGGCTCCGGTTAACGGACTTGTGACACAGCGGGCTGCAGAACCGGGCACCACGGTGGTTGCAGGGCAGACAGTAATCGAGATGATTGAACCTTCAACAATCTGGATCAATACACGCTTTGACCAGAGTGCTGCTGGTGGACTTAAGGCTGGGCTTCCAGCTAAAATTGAACTTCGTTCGCGTAAGAGCCAGCTGCTGCGTGGTACCATTGAACGCATTGAACCCAGAGCTGACAGTGTTACCGAGGAATTACTGGCCAAAGTGGTTTTTGATGAGGCCTTGACCACGCTGCCGCCGCTTGGAGAACTGGCTGAGGTGACGGTGGAGCTGCCGTCAGGCACTGTAGCACCGGTGGTGCCGAATGCTGCATTACAGCAGAGAGGGTATCGGGTTGGAGTATGGAGAGTCCGTATATCCGGTGTGGCGTTTGTCCCGATTACCGTTGGAGCAAGCGACCTGGAAGGACGTGTGCAAGTGCTTGAAGGACTTAAGCCGGGGGATCGGGTTGTGGTGTACAGCCCCAGGGCACTGACCAGCAAGAGCCGCATCAAACCGGTTGAAAAACTGGAGGTCTCCGAACGATGATCAGCCTTGCAGGGCGCGATATTCTCCACAGCTGGGGCAAATTTGTCTTTACCGGTATAGGCCTGGGATTGCTGCTCGGTGTCACTCTGGTCATGGCCGGCGTCTATCGCGGCATGGTGGCCGATGGTAAGGCTTTGCTGGACAACAGTGGTGCAGACCTGTGGGTGGTGCAGAAAAATACCCTGGGGCCATATGCTGAATCATCCAGTATCAATGATGATCTCTACCGAGGCATACGCTCAATACCGGGAGTTGCCCATGCCGCCAATATCACCTACCTTACTATGCAGGTGCGTAAAGGCCAGAGTGATGTACGTGCAATGGTGGTGGGGATAGCGCCCACAAACAATGGTCCTGTGCCTGGATGGCCGGCGTATCTGACAACAGGCCGACAGATCACACGGGGGCACTACGAAGTCGTTGCGGATAGCGCCACCAGGTTCAGGGTTGGTGATCAGCTGGAAATTCGGCGCAATCACTACACCGTGGTGGGGCTGACACGTCGCATGGTCTCATCCAGCGGTGATCCAATGGTCTTTATCCCGCTCAAGGATGCCCAGGAGGCTCAGTTCTTGAAGGATAATGATGCAATCTGGCAGGGCAGGCGGCGCACCGAGGCCAATCCAACCTTCAACCGTCCAGGTGTGCCCGGCCTGCTTAACGCCGTGCATGCATCGCAGAGCAGCAATCCTTACGTTAATGCCGTGCTGGTGACGGTCAAAAACGGCCACGATCCCAATGAGGTTGCAGCAGCAATCCGACGCTGGAAGCGGCTGACCGTGTACAGCAGGACGCAGATGGAAGAGATCCTGGTGGGTAAGCTGATTGCCACCTCAGCCAGGCAGATCGGTATGTTTCTGGTGATCCTGGCTCTGGTCAGCGCCACGATTGTGGCCTTCATCATCTACACCCTGACCATGGACAAGATCCGAGAGATCGCCGTCTTAAAGCTGATCGGCACCCGTAATCGCACCATTGCCGCCATGATCATGCAGCAGTCATTGGCCTTGGGCATCATAGGCTTTGCGGTGGGCAAAATCAGCGCCGCTTTTGCGGCACCCTATTTTCCCAAATATGTGCTTTTGATGCCGGAGGATTCGCTGACAGGTTTTCTGGCGGTGCTGGTGATCTGTGCGCTGGCCAGCCTGGTTGCTATCAGGATGGCGCTACGGGTTGATCCGGCAGAAGCCATAGGGGGGTAATGCGTTGGGAGGTACAGGCATTCGGATTGAAGGACTGAGGAAACGCTACGGCAGCGGTGATACGGCGGTTGATGCCTTGCAGGGGGTGGAGCTACAGGTGGCGCCGGGTGAGGTGATCGGGCTGGTGGGGCCATCCGGTTCCGGCAAGAGCACCCTGCTGAAATGTCTGGGGGCGGTGATCGACCCGACTCTCGGGCGGATCGTGCTGGGGGATGAGGTGATCTATGAGAACGGCTGGCAAGTACGGGATCTGCGGGCACTGCGCCGCGACCGGATCGGCTTTGTCTTTCAGGCGCCCTACCTGATCCCGTTTCTGGATGTGACCGATAATGTAGCCCTGT
Organism: uncultured Geobacter sp.; assembly: GCA_964655435.1. Taxonomy (GTDB): domain Bacteria; phylum Desulfobacterota; class Desulfuromonadia; order Geobacterales; family Pseudopelobacteraceae; genus Trichlorobacter. The sequence goes on along the minus strand of CAZZMP010000022.1, from coordinate 8,416 downwards.
TGCCGATGCTGGCCGGTGTGCCGAATCAGGAGGCACGGAAACGGGCCAGGGAGCTGCTGGCAGCACTCGATGTAGAACATCGGGCCAAGGCCATGCCGGCACAGCTTTCCGGCGGCGAGCAGCAACGGGTTGCCATTGCCCGTGGTCTGATCAACCGTCCACCGGTTGTCCTGGCAGACGAGCCGACTGCACCGCTTGATAGTCAGCGAGCACTGGGGGTTATCCGTATCCTCAATGAAATGGCGCAGCAGTATCAGACTGCGGTTATTGTGGTGACTCATGACGAAAAGATTATCCCGACGTTCAAGCGGATTTACCACATCCGGGACGGCATCACCCATGAGGAAACCGGTGAAGGAAAAGCTGATTATCTATCCGATTGCCACCGAAACCGTGTCTGATAAAGCATGGGATGCAGTGTACCAGCAGAGTTTTGAGTACACTTTTTCGTTTACAGATCCTCCGCTTAAGCAGGAATGTGCCTGCTGGATTGGTAATGATGGCGATGTCGTAAGCTAATGGCAAAAATAGTTAACTATACTTGCTCGTTCTCGGGGGAACGCCAACAGTCTTTTCCAGGTTAAAAAGGCCGGAACCACGAAAAACAGGTTCCAGCCTTTTTAAATATATAAAGAGAAGCTGAAAGTTTTATTCTGATTTACAGTTTAAAACGTCTTACAAGCCTTTCCAGATCTTTCGAGAGGTTTGAGAGGTTAGAGGCTGCCCCCGCTGTCTCATGCGCGCCATTTGCAGTCTGCTGCACTACATCAGTTATCTGATGGATATTTGTAGAAATCTCTCCTGTGACGGCAGTCTGCTCTTCGGCAGCGGTAGCGATCTGGTGAACCTGCATCGTTACCTCTTTTATGCCTGCAAGTATCTGCTGCAGAGCCTCTCCTGATCGGCGGGAGCTGTCCATTCCTTTCTCAACCTCGTTTACCCCCTCTTCCATAGTGCTTACAGCTCCTCCGGTTTCGTTCTGAATCGCCTTGATCATCTCTCCTATCTCTCTGGTCGCCCTGGTTGTCCGCTCTGCAAGGGCACGAACTTCATCGGCAACAACTGCAAAGCCTCGTCCCTGTTCTCCTGCGCGCGCAGCCTCAATGGCTGCGTTAAGAGCCAGCAGATTGGTCTGGTCTGCGATATCCTCGATTGTGCCGACAATTGCGCCGATCTGCTGGGATCTCGCGCCCAGAGCCTCAACTGTATGTGCGGATTCACGAACTTTTTCTGCAATATGTTCCATACCAAGAAGGGTTTCCTGTACTACGGCAGCTCCGTCTCCAGCCATTTCGCTTGCGCGATTTGCAATATCAGCTGCAAGGGTGCAGTTACGCGATATGTCGTTAGATGTGGCTGACATCTCTTCACTTGCCGTGGCTACTGTGGCAGATTGCGCAGCGACCTCCTCAGCAGCTGTGGCTATCTGTTCCGCTGTGCTCTGCAAGTGACCTGATGAGCTGGCCACCTGCATGGTGGTATTTGAAACCTGGCTTATGATGCCGTGGACATTTCCGACAAAGCGGTTGAACCAGAGACAGACCTCGCCGGTCTCATCCCTTCGTCCTTCAGGTAGACGACGGGTCAGATCACCCTCCCCCTCGGCAATATTTTTAAGTGTAGCTACCAGTTCTCTGAGTGGAACAGATATGCTGCGAATGATTAAGAGACCGAAAAGCAGGGTCGATAAAGAGAGAATTGCTGTAATGACAATGCTTACGGTGACATTTCGGGTTGCTGTAGATGCCTTGCTTTTGCTCAGCTCAATCAGGCCGGCAGAAAGTTTGTCTTCGATTCCCTTCAAAAGATTAATCTTGGCGGTAATCGTATTAAACCAGGTTTCGGCAGGTATCCCTAAATTGCTGCCAACTCCCTTATCAAGAATGGTTTGAAGCAGCTCATCAGTTTTTTTAAAGTTTTCATCCTTCTGAACCTGCTCTTTGAAATAACTGACAACGGAAGGATCTGCATAACGTTGAAAATTGCTCATCCTGTTCTGTTCGCTTGCAACCAGCCTGGCAATACGTTGGGAACCGGGAAAATCCATTGCATCTTCTGCGAGTACCCCATTAACAGTGGCACGAAGTTGCCCTACAGATTCTTTTGCGCCCTGGAAGGCAACATAGCTAAATGCCTCCATAGCTATTTCAGGCTCATCTGCCTTTCCCACAACAGAAAATCCTATTTCCAGACAACTGCCAATCAGACCGTTGAAATAAGCAATAGTGGATTTGGCATCAATTGACTGGCTATCGACCGCAGTGCGGGTTGCCTGGAGCTTGCCGGTCTGTTCAGAGACCTTCTCCAATCCTTTTTTGATGGAATCAATTTTTCCCCCCTGCGCTGCGATAGTTCCCTGGAGTTTTTTAAGCATGGAATCGCCGACAACTCTTTGTTTCTTTAGCTCATCACTGAATTTTTCACCCTTGGAGGCGATAAATCCGGCAGACATCCCCCGCTCTTTCTGAAGCTCATGGATCAGGTTCCCGGCAGAAACCGACACCTCTACCAATGCCTGGGTTGAGCGCATATTACGCAATGTTACAATATTGTCCTTCAGTATTGTTGCTGCAAAAAAGACCATCCCCATAATAGGAATAAGGATAAGGATCAATAGTTTGGACGCAATTTTCATATTTGCAAACATGAACAAAACACTCCTCTCAATGGTGAAAAATCGGTCTGCCATGTTCTGTGGTGGTATCCTTACAGCTCACAGATAGTAGTTGTAAATGAAATGTCAAAGATAACCGCTGGATTATCTGTCTTTCATCACAGATGCTGCCCGCTGGTTAGTGGGAGCATCTGTGAATATCTATTGCTCTTTAGAAAGTTCTGTTTTGTTTGCAGCCTATTTCAGTTCACCGTAAGGATCTTTAAACTCCTGCTCCGGCTTGAACATAAGCTTCTTGATACCGCGATTGTTGGTGTACTTGGATAGCTCAAGGTCTATCTTTGCCGGTACTTCCACGCCAGCCTTGGTCAGAGCCTGACGCAGCAGACCATCTGCCTTTGCTGCGTACATCGAGGCATCCCCCAGAATACGCATTGCTTCAGTCGGGTTGTGAAAACCGATGGAGTTTTCAGCGCCAAAGAAGAGGTTGCGATAGAAACCTTCTTCATAATAATCCTTGGCCTTGTCATAGAGCGCCTTGTCTATCTGCTTGCCCAAAGCCTGCTGCTTGTGGGTCAACTCAAACAGTTTGGCAACGGTTGCCAGGGCGTATCCTGAACGGATGTATTGTGAGGCTGCCCTGTCCTGAATAATAAGAACCTGTTCCTTGAGCCATTCAGGTGTTTCAGTATGGCACTGTTGGCAGGCCTTGAAGCCGTTTTTAAGCGGACTCATGATTCTGTGGTCAGAGATCTTTTTGCTGCCAACCCTTGTGTATGGCATATGGCAGTCTGCACATGAAACACCGGCCATCCAGTGAACGCTCTTGGTGGAGTACATCTCAAACTCAGGATGGCGAATATAGCCCATCTTGAAACCGGTGACAGCCTGTACCCACTCACCGTGGGACTTGTCGCTACGGATCTTCTTGATGATGTTTTCAATCGGGATATTACCGTACTTGCTTCCGTCCCAGGGGAAGAAGACATTCTGTGATTTCATGTTCTCATCTTTGGGAATTATGTAGCTGACATGACATTGGGCGCAGACAAGAGTACGTTTGTCCTGATTGGTAAATTTGGTTTGATCGACCCCCAGTTTCTCAAGAGCCTTTGTAAGGGTAAAACCTCGGGATATTTTAAGACTCATATCCTTGTTGTTATGACAATCTATACAGGCTACCCCGAGTTCCTGATGCTCTTTCGGAATCAGGTTTACAGCATCCTTGTAGTTGGCTGAAAAGTAACCTGAAACACCATGTTTCTGAGCAAGTTGTGGTGCGTAGGGGGTCTTGCAGGTCAGGCAGGCTCCCCCGGCCTTGACGCGGGAAGGATCTATTTCCGCCTGATCCTTCATCATGTAGACGTGGCCTCGAGGTTCATTATACTCAATCCCGAATCCCCATCCGTTGAAAAGCAGGGCGATAAATGGATATTCGGACAGCTTGTCGTAAACCTTGCCCCCGTCATTTCCTTTCTTGTACTTGCTCTTCCCTTCGGGGGTCGCCTGAGCCGTAGCCTTCCAGGTTTCATACTCTTCAGGGTAGTTTTTACCCCAGACCGCCGGATCAACGGTGCCGTCAGGGATCTCCCCCACCTTTACCTTCTCGGCCTTGGGTGGCGCACAGGCCGTGACCATTGCACCGGTCATCAAGGCTGCCGTAAATGCTGCAAGCAGTTTCATTTTCATATAATCTCTCCTTCCAGGTGGTTAATGTCAAATCGGATTAGTGGCAATTGCACCGGTACCTGTGTGTGTTATACGGCGGTGACATTTCCAGCAGTCACGAGAAGTATCCATTTGGGAAACCAGAGTTTCGTGACAGCGGATGCAGTTAGCCTTCAATACCTTGGCTCCATGCTCTGAAATAGTAATATGTTCAGGGACTTTGCCGGAATTGAATACCAGCACATCTTTCATGCCGTCTATAGACTTCCAGATGTAGTGGGATGCCAAATTCTCATTTGGAAGGTGGCAGTCAACACATTTCAGGCGACGGTGTGCCCCGTTGTGCAGGTAAGCGACATGTTGTGCCTCCATGACGTGACAACTGGCGCAAAAATCAGGAGATTCTGACTTTGCCAGAAGATGCGGCGGACCAAGCAACAAAAAAAGTCCGAACAATGCGCCGCACACCAGAACAATCCCGGCGATCTTCAGCCTTTTAACAGTAAAAAATGCTCCCATCACTTCACCCCCTTTCTTGCAGTTGATTACTGATTATTTTAAGAGATGAAAACGGCGCTTATACTTTCTCTTTACAATTTTCCTGTTCTTCAGGTTTTTCAGTGAGTCAACTCCGGAACCATCGGCAGCAGATATTGATAGTCCTCAAAGCGAAGTGAGCTATGCCAGTTTCCAGTCAGAATTCCGATTGCAATGGATGAAAAATATACAATCAGCAAAACAGAGGGAAAGACCCAGACAGGCAGCCTTCTTTTCCAGAAGGATGGACGGATTGAAAGCACGTTGGATTCGGGGCAGACTGATATACAGGTAAGGCATCCGGTGCATTCAGGAGAAATAACGGTTTTTTTGGAGTGTACAGCGATACCTGAAGGGCATGCAGATGCACATGCTCCGCAGCCAGTGCATCTGTTCTGATCTCTCCGTATCTTGAAGGGGCTTGCAATGGCTGCAATCCCGAGCAGCGCACCGTACGGGCAGAGGTATCGGCACCAGAAATTACGATAAATCAAGGAAAGTATGATTAAAGCAGCCAGCACTACAACAGTGATTTTTGATATCTGTGTAAAGAAATGGAGCATCTTGATATCGCTTGCCGCCCAGTAAGGGGCATTCATGAAGCTAATCAGACCGGAAACAGGCAGATCTATCAGGATTACTTTTATAAAGAAAAACAACAAAAGGTACTTGATGCTCATCAGGATATAATCAAGCCAGACTGGAATCCTGAAATTTCTGCCGAACAGCCGTGCGCCCAACTTGTATGTAACCTCAGAAGCTGTACCGATTGGACATATCCATGAGCAGAAAGACTTTCTGGCTAACAGACTCATCAGAATTATGGCTATAAAGATAACAGGCGCGGCAGGATGGACAGGATGGATCTCTCCGGTTATAAACCAGTATTTAAGGCTGGCAAGCGAGCCAATTGGTAGAAAACCCTCTACTCCGGGAGGTCGGTTGAACAGCGGGACAGGATTTCCGTTTTCCATTGCGGATACAAAGATGCCAAACCTTATACCTATCCCTATTACCCATAACATAAAGAGCCATTGTATGAATATGCGCAGGATATTTATGGATTTTTCATTTATAACAGGCATTTACTCGGTTCCCTGAAAAATTTAAAGTTTTCCCTGACGGTCAGACCCTCGTTTTTTAAAATTGTACGCTTTATGGGAGTTTAAACAGCGGAAAGTCATTAGACTTTCCGCTGTCAGGTAACCGGACTCAGATTATTTCCCGGCTATAATTGCTGCTACATCGTCAGCAACGGTACCAATAGGTTTAATGTCGAAGTTTTCAACCAGCACCTTGGCTACGTTCGGTGACAGGAAGGCTGGCAGTGTAGGCCCGAGGCGAATATGTTTTACACCCAGATAAAGCAGGGCAAGCAGAACAACGACAGCCTTCTGCTCGTACCAGGCGATATCGTAGGAGATCGGCAGGTCGTTGATATCGTCAAGCCCGAATACCTTCTTAAGTTGCAGGGCGATATAAGCAAGGGAGTAAGAGTCATTGCACTGTCCTGCATCCAGAACGCGAGGAATACCCCCGATATCGCCAAGATTCAACTTGTTGTAACGGTATTTGGCGCAACCTGCGGTAAGTATGATCGTGTCGTTCGGAAGAGCCTTGGCCACTTCGGTGAAATAGTTGCGGGTAGTATGACGGCCATCACACCCTGCCATCACAACAAAGCGCCTAACCGCGCCGGACTTGACCGCCTCAACAACCTTGTCTGCCAGCGCCATTACCTGATGATGTGCAAACCCGCCAACAATTTCCCCTTTTTCTATTTCAACAGGAGGTTGACAGCTCTTGGCCTGCGCGATAATTAAGGAAAAATCCTTTTTGCCGCCTTTGGGGCGATCCGGAATATGTGCTGCTCCTGGCCAGCCGGCCATACCGGTGGTATAGATTCTGTCCTTGTAGGCATCCTTGACCGGAGTAATGCAGTTGGTGGTCATAAGGATTGGGCCGTTAAATGAGGCAAACTCCTTATCCTGCTGCCACCAGGCGTTACCGTAGTTACCTACAAAGTGCGGGTATTTCTTGAATGCAGGATAGTAGTTTGCCGGCAGCATCTCGCTATGGGTATAAACATCAACTCCTGTGCCGGCTGTCTGCTCAAGCAGTTCCTCCATATCTTTAAGATCATGCCCTGAAATCAGGATGCCCGGATTGTTCCTGACGCCGATATTTACCTTTGTAATCTCGGGATTGCCGTAACTGGTTGTATTGGCTTCATCAAGAAGAGCCATTGCCGTTACCGCTACCTCACCGCACTTAAGCACCTGCGCTACCATCTCACCGACTGAGAGATCCTTTGTCGTTGAGACCAGGGCAGATATCATGTAGTCGTAGATTTCTGGATTCTCAAAACCGAGCACTGCGGCATGATCGGCGTAGGCTGCCATACCTTTTAATCCGTAGATGAGCAGCTCCCTGAGTGAACGGACATCTTCGTTAGGCTGCGAGAGGACTCCAACTTCTCTGGCTTTCGCTGTAAATTCTCCTTCGCTGCCATTCCAGGTTACACAATCCTCACCGCCGGTAAATCCGGTTGCCAGTTTGAGAGAATCCCGCTTGGCAAATGCCTCCTTGATCAAGGCTGTTATCCTGCTGTCGTCAAAGTTGGCATTTGTAATAGTAGCGAACAATGCCTGACAGATGAACAGACCGGTAGTATTATCAAGCTTTCCCTGTTGTTTGGCTTCAGCTGCAGTCAGAGCCAAACCTTTAAGTGCAAAAACAAGCAGGTCTTGAAGATTTGCTGTATTCTCCTTCTTTCCGCATACCCCTGCTACTGTACAGCCGCTTCCTTTGGCCGTTTCCTGGCACTGAAAACAAAACATACTCATAATTATTCCTCCTTTTGGTTTGTTGCATCTGAACGATGCGTTTAATATTCCCGTTTGAAATGAGATTAAATCAGTCCATTTGAAAAAAACATGACGTAAGTCAAAAAATATGATTGAGGTCTTAACTTTTTTGGAGGATTGGACTGGAGGCGAACTAATGTATTAATCATACATACATCCCATTACTGAACATTACAGATATACAGCTTATAATATCAGCATGTTAAGCAATATTATATCTAATCCAATCGCTAAACCTGCATATAAATTTAATACAGATTAATTTTTGTTTTGGAATTTATGAATATAATAAATACTGTTAATTCAGCATGTTATATATATTTAATTATTTTTTATGCTTTGGCATTCTACTTGCTAATTATAAAATCAGAAGATGAAGAAAAAGCTCTTGGAAAACCAAATAGCAAAAAAGATAAAAACCGAAATTAATTAATCATCCAAATTCAACCAAACTACCTTACAAAGGAGAACGACCATGAAAACTACATCAACTGTTATAGCCACCGTAACCATGATTTTTGCCAGCCTTACAACCGCCATAGCATCAGGTGCAGCAGCCAACCATATCGACACAAGCCTGACCTTTAACAGTGGCATACTGGTACTTGCCTTTGCGGGATTCCTTGCCCTGGTAGTAGTAGCACAACTTGTTCCAGCTCTTATCAGCCTGTATGGAATGATCAAGAACGCTTCAGAAGAAGCCAAAAGCAAAGAGCCAGCTTCCAGCATA
>CAZZMP010000021.1:0-61089 GCA_964655435.1 uncultured Geobacter sp. | reverse complement strand
TGACAACAATGGAAACCCTTAACCAGATATTTCAGATGGTCTTTGACGACGACAGTATTCAGATACACTTGGCTATGACCGCCAACGATGTTGACGGATGGGATTCATTATCACATGTCAACCTGATCACTACCATTGAGGCAAAATTTGGTATCCGGTTTACCCAGAAGGAACTGCTCAAACAAAAGAACGTAGGTGACCTGATAACTGACATTGACAGGAAACTGACCGGAAACTGATGACCTTCACCTCCTTTACATTTTACCTCTTTTTACCGGTCGTCTACCTGATCTTCTACTGGACAAGCGACCGATGGCGCTGGCTGGTACTGCTTGCAGCCAGTTATGCCTTCTATGCCTCATTCAAGGCGCCGTACCTGCTGGCAGTATTGCTGATGGTAACTGGTATAAGCTACACCTGCGGACTGAGAATTACCGCACAACAGGACGAGTTATCCAAAAAGAGATGGCTCTGGATTGGCAGTATCTCCTGTGTCGCTATTCTTGCTGTAATGAAATACCTTCCATTCCTGGAGGCTCAGAGTAACAATCTATTTGACCTGAACAGCACCATTACCAAAACCTTGGTCAGCATTGGTGTATCCTATTTCACCTTCCAGGCCATTTCCTATATGGCCGACATCTATCTTGAGGTTGAAGAAGAACCGGAACGGCACTTTGGCAGATATGCCCTCTATCTTGCGTTTTTCCCTAAACTGTTACAGGGGCCTATTGAACGTGCCGGTGATCTGCTACCACAGCTAAAGAAACCGTACCAGTTCGACTATGACTCCATCCGTTCCGGTATGCTCCTCTTTACCTGGGGACTATTCAAAAAAATCGTCATTGCCGACCGCTTTGCCCTCTATGCTGATCAGGTGTTCAACAATGTTCACGATTACAGCGGTCTGTCACTTTTGATTGGCATCTACGCATATGCATTCCAGATATACTTTGATTTCTCTGCATATACCGACATGGCTCGCGGGGTAGGGCGGATGTTCGGAATTAACCTGACTGAAAACTTCAATAGTCCATATTTAGCTACATCCATAGCCGACTTCTGGCGTCGCTGGCATATCTCCTTTTCCAGGTGGATACTGGATTACATCTTCAAACCGTTACAGTTAGGATGGCGTGATTGGGGACAAACAGGTACTGCTCTGGCTCTGCTGGTTACTTTCATCATCTCCGGCATCTGGCATGGCGCAACCTGGGGCTTTGTAATCTGGGGTCTATTGCATGGCATCTATCTTGCTTCATCTACATACTACAAACCGTATCAGAAAAAGTTGTACAAATGGTTGGGGATTGAGAAGTCTCGCTGGCTGAAATGGTGGCAGGTGTTTGTTACCTTCCATCTTGTTTGCTTTGCGTGGGTGTTTTTTAGGGCAAACAGTGTTGGGGATGCTATTTGTGTCGTTTCAAATTTGTTGTCAAATGTTAAAAATTTGCAGAAATATATAATGTCACAAGGCATATCTCATCTATGTATTTTAATCATCTGTTCATTTATTTTAGTAATTGTAAGGATATTATTAAGTGAAAATAAAGTTGATTTTTGTAGTTATGTTACTGCGAAGAAAAGAAATATCAGATGGTTGTTCTATGTCTTTTTGGTGGTGATTATTATGTTGATGTACATAGATAATGGAAGTAATTTTATATATAATAAGTTTTAAGGCTATATTACATAAATTAAGATAAGTTAAATATCTCACATGATATTATTTTAAAAATTAAAACTCATACTAACGAATAATTTTTATAAGAGGCTTGATTGTTATATTTATTTAAAAAAATAATTGTATTAATGCTATTGGTTATAATAGTAATTATACCATTTTCAATATTAAATAAAGCAATGTTAAAATCAATGTATAATAATAAAAATTTTAAAATATCAACAGATATTTCTACTATTATAGCAGGTGATTCGCATTCTGAAACATCAATTAATCCTGATATTTTAAAAAAATCAATAAATATTTCTTCTAGCGGCGAATGTATCTTTTTTACATATTATAAATTGAAAAAAATTGTTCAGCTTAATAAACATATTAAGAATATTGTTCTGTCATTCTCATACCATAATATTGCAAAGAAATATCAAGAAGACTATTTGTATGATAAGGTCAAATCAGCATTTTCTTTTGATAATTATTATTATTTTTTAGATTATAATGTTAAAAAAGAACTGTTTGTAATTAATAATATTGATAATAACATTACTTTTTTTCTGAAGAACGAATTTGGTGTTCCTTTAATGGAGTATAAGGATGCTGGAAAATTTAAGATATTGTTAAGAAGTAATATAGATAGATCTGATATTAAAGGATATGGAGCATTCAGCTCATCTGATAAAAACAATATAAATTACGATAAGATAAAAAATAAAATAAATTTATATTTTTTAGATAGTAATATGAGCTATACCGGTTCATCAAAGATAATTATGAATTATACTGAAAATATAGTAAAGCTTTGCCGTGACAACAATATTAAACTTTATCTGTATAATTCTCCATTGCATGAAACGTATATAAACCTAATACCAACTAAAGCAAAGTATGAATACAATACATTTATCAACTATATTCTTAGTAAGTATAATAACGTAGAATTTATAGATTATACCAAAGAGCCATTAAACGATGATTTTTTTTCAGATGGTGATCATATAAATATTAAAGGTTCTAAGGTGATAAGCGAAAAAATTGCAAATAAAATAGCTGTCAAGGTCAACTTATGAAATTTCTTGATTAATGCTATTCTTCTGCTTTTGAGACTTTGTCAAAATCAGTTAACTTGTTCTGAATCGTATTAAAACAAATTGAGAGAGTATATGTGCGGAATAGCAGGCTACATTAATACAGATAAACAACAGCCGGTTCAGAGCCAGGTTGTTGAGCAGATGTGCGCTGTAATCCATCACCGGGGGCCTGATGAATGGGGGCTTTGGTGCAATGGATCAGTAGGCATCGGTATGAAGCGGCTGCAGATTATTGACTTAAGCGGCGGTCATCAACCTATGGCCAATGCCGATGGATCAGTACAGATTGTGTTTAATGGTGAAATATATAACCATCTTGACCTGCGGGCTGATCTTGAACAACGTGGTTACCGGTTTCGTACCTCTTCTGATACTGAGGCGATCCTGCACTTGTACGAAGAATATGGCGAGGACTGCGTGCAGCAGTTGCGTGGCATGTTTGCCTTTGCCATCTGGGATGCCCGCCATAATTGTCTGTTTATGGCTCGTGACCGTCTGGGTAAAAAACCGCTGCATTACCTGCATGACCAAAACAAGCTGGTCTTTGGGTCAGAGATCAAGTCTCTACTGCAACATCCCGATATTACTGCAGAGGTTAACCAGCCTGCTATTGTTCCCTATCTGGGGTGCGGCTATGTACCTGATCCGGAAACCATGTTTAAAGGTATTTACAAGCTGCCACCAGCCCATGCTCTAACCTGGCAACAGGGTAAAATAGCCGTTAAGCGTTACTGGGATATCAATTATCAGCCGGACTATAGGAAGTCTGAACAGCAGTGGCTGGAAGAAACAGAGGCCCAACTGGATGAAGCAGTCAGGATAAGGCTGATGAGTGATGTGCCGCTTGGGGCATTTTTAAGCGGAGGTATTGATTCAAGTCTGGTGGTGGCTTTAATGGCGCGCCAGATGGCAAGTCCGGTTAAGACCTTCTCCATAGGTTTTGATGAAAAAAAGTATAATGAACTGCCGTATGCTCGTCTGGTGGCACATAAGTACGGTACTGATCACCATGAAGAGATTGTAAGGCCGGATGCGGAAGAGGTTATTCCCTACCTGATCAGGATGTTTGACGAGCCGTTTGCCGATTCATCAGCCATACCTACCTATTATGTCTCCCGCCTCGCCCGGCGCCATGTAACAGTAGCGTTATCCGGTGATGGTGGTGATGAAACCTTTGGCGGATATGACCGCTATCTTGATAGCCAGCTAAGTAACAAGACTGATCTGTTACCCCACTTGCTGCGGCAGGGGCTGTTTGGCCTGCCAGTGTGGTTGCTACCGGAATCATTCCCTGGCATTAACCGCTTGCGCTATCTGGCGGCTGATCAGGATGAACGTTATTTGATGGAGATGACCAAGGGGCTTTCTGCCGCCCATGCCAATGTTTTCAGCCCTGAATTGATTCAAGCAGCAGGTGGAAGTGATCCGGCTGAACCGTTAAGGCAAATACTTAGGCGGGTCTCCGCTCTTGATCCCATTACCCGTCGTCAGTATCTGGACTGTTTAACCTATCTGCCAGGCGATATTATGACCAAGGTTGATAGAGCCACCATGTTTGTTTCATTAGAGGCCAGGGCACCGATTCTGGATCATAAATTTGTAGAGTTTAGCGCTACTGTGCCGGTGGAGTACAAGGTACGGGGTAGAACCGGTAAATACCTTCTTAAACAGCTGGCAGAGAAGTTACTGCCCAAAGAGTTGATTTACCGCCCCAAAATGGGGTTTGCCATGCCGGTTGCCCAGTGGATAAATGCAGAGTGGCAGGAAATGAGTCAGGATCTGGTTTTGGGCACACTTGCCCGTAAGCGTGGCAATTTTAACCCTGCCTATCTGGACAGGATTATGAAAGAGCACCGTCAGGGACGCAGGGATCACAGTTATCTGATCTGGACTTTGATGGTACTGGAGATGTGGTACAGGAGCCATATTGATGGAAACAGAACATAATAGTAAACCAGCCCGGCCAATACGGGTGTTGCTGGTGGTGCGCTGGCCGGTTGGGGGTATCCGTACCTTTATGCGCTATGTCTATAGCCATTTTCCTGCTGAAGACTATTGCTTTACCCTGATAGCTCCGGATCAGGCTGAAACACGGGTGTTGCTGCAGGATCTGGCAGGGTTGGACGTTACCTATTGCCCGGTATCTGAAAACCCCGGTTCCTTTGAATTAGCCAGGGCTGTTTTTCGACAATTGGTAACCGGTAGTATTGATCTGGTTCATTCTCAGGGTTTTACCTCTGGTATCTGCTCATCCCTACCAGCTACTTTTACAAGAACACCTCATTTACTTACTGTTCATGAAACTCTTAATGATAATCAATTTTCTGGGTATAGTGGTTTCTTTAAACGTGTTGGTATGGAGATCGCCCTGTCGTTAATAAACGAAGTTCAGTCAGTCAGTCATGATGCACAGGCCAACCTGCTCGACTTCTTCCCTCTTTTGCGTGAACGCTGTTTAGTAATTCCTAACGGTATTGAGGTAGGCCGGTTTCAGCAGGCAGACCCCCGTAATCTGCATAAAGAACTTCTGGTTGACAATGATTGTTTTTTGATAGGTTTTTTCGGTCGATTTATGAAGCCGAAGGGATTTGTCTATCTTGTTGATGCTGTTGCACAATTATTACAGAGCCAGACCTTGCATAAAAATTTTTTAGTGGTAGCATTTGGTGAAGGCGGCTTTATCCGTGAAGAAAAGGCAGCCCTGCACGAACGTGGCCTGGATGAATATTTCCGCTTTTTACCCTTTACCCCGAATGTGGCCGGTGTAGTCAAGGGGCTTAATCTGGTAGCTATGCCGTCGCTCTGGGAAGCCTGTCCACTACTCCCCATGGAAGTGCTGACTTGTGGTACGCCTTTGGTTGCATCAAACTGCATTGGCCTGCGAGAGGTCGTGCAGGATACCCCAGCGATTGTTGTGCAGGCAGGTGATGGTAATTCGCTTGCCGAGGGGATTAGGTTCTGTATAGAACATGATTTAAGACAAAAGTTTATTGAGTATGCCCCAATCGCTGCTAAACGGTATGATGTAACAACTACAGTAGAACAGCTGTATGACCTATTAAACAGTATGGTCTGATGGTCTCTTTTGAGTTGTCAATTAACTATTAATCAGTAAAAAAGGATAAGCCATGAAGAGATATCTTGCGTACTACTTATTTATCATCTCTGCCTTATTAACCGCTTGTGGCGGCTCTGGTGGCGGTGCATCTAGTGCAACCAGTGTCGGAACAGTTCCAACTGCTCCGACAGCAGCAGTAGTAACCTCTAACTACATCACAGGTCTTACTCAAACCATAAACCCTACCTATGGCACACTACCTGTAAAGGGTGAAACCAGAACCGATGCTGTAACAGGGGCACCTATCACCCGTATTACCGATGGGCCTGCAGCTGGCAGGCCAACAGTGTATTCATGCCTTAATAATTACAGTAGATATACGCCGGTAAATATAACCAACGAATATCTGATTGCTTCACACGAAGACTCACAATCAGCGACACTGTACCGGCTATCTGACAATACGGCTTTGTATTTGCTACATGGACCCGGTAATTCTGTAATAGGTACTGGTAACTATATGCGCTGGAGTTACAATCCCTTAGAACCATATACAATTTATTTTACTGATGCAGGCATGAAATTCTACAAGATGAACGTATTAACAGCCAATGGTAATCCAACACTCTTGCATGACTTTTCTGTTGAGTTTCCTGCCGGTAACTATGCTGTCATATCAGATAACGGTGATTCATCGAATGATTCCCGTTACTGGGCATTCAAGATTACTACTAATGCATACTATAATGGATGGCAGAATATCGCTGTTGTTACATATGATGCAACAACGAACACGATTGTTGGGACAGCTACCTCAGCAGACTTCGGCAGACCGGGCGGTATGTATATGTACAATGCAGAACCAACCGGCACAGGTAACAAGTTACACCTTTTATTCAACAAAGCGAAAGGCACTTGCGGCGTTTCATTAACAGGTATATGGACGCATGAGGGAGGCAACGTCTACAGCTACTCCTATACCAGACCGTCTATATATGACAATGTAGACGACTTAAAAGTTAATGGTGTACCGTTGTGGCGTATGGGCTCTACAGCTAATAGTAATGGTACCTTGGCAATGATTACTGCTGCTGGACAATATACCTATAGTGGAAGTACCAATACACTTTATGCCCGTCTTTCGGATAATTCCGATCCTAATACCAAAGCAATGACTCTTGATGTTGGTAATCGTGCTTGCTACATCGGTACTGTTATGGATGGTCCTAATGTAGTCAATCTGGATCTTTCCAATCTGAATAGCCACGTTCAGGTAGGCAGAAGTACGAATCATTCAGCTTGGGCCTTTGATGCAAATGGCGATGAAGTTTATGTTTCTGTAGACGATGATACTGGTTGGGTCATATCATGCAAAACAACAGGAACATGGCCCACCAACTGCACAAATGTATTAAATCTGGCTGCGGTTGGTTGGGGGAATTATCACTTTGCAAAGATGTACAATCAGAACTTCAAGGGTTGGATTGAGATGGATACATATGTGGCAACCAATACCCATAATATTGATAATCAGGTTCTGATGTTACAGTTAAAATCCAATCCGTTAATATGGAGAGTGATACCCAAGTATAATGCCTGGAATGGGGTTTCGTACAGAGCACAGGCACCTACAGCTATGAGTTTTGATGGTTTATCGTTATGGCATTCAGGCAACTGGGGTGATCCTACAAGAACGGTACTTGATGTGTACAAAATTGGTTTGCCGGCTGATTGGGCAAGTCATTTGAATGCAATGAGTCCTTGAGTATTTAAGTTTGGATAGTGAGAAAAATTAGTGAATTGGATAACAGGTAAACTCTGGAAAATATCCATTGCTTACCCAATAATCATTCTGATTTTATTGTTAGCTATGATGTTTGAAGGTGACCGTTGGTGGCCGGCAACACTGTTGCTTTTTGGTCCTCGTTGGATTTTTGCCTTGCCTTTAGTTTTTCTGGCACCGTTGGCGTTGTTGCAGCAAAGAAAGCTGCTACTGCCGTTAGGTTTGGCTTTTGTAATTGTTTTTTGGCCGCTGATGGGTTTGAAGGTTTCCTTTCCAATTGGAAGTAAAACTGCAAACAGGGCTGTGCGGGTGCTTACCTGCAATACTGAAAATGGAAATGCCCAGCAGCGGGCTGTTGATCTGGCACAGACCCTATCTGCCGATATTGTCGCCTTGCAGGAATACAGGGATGACAAACCGTTGAAGCCGCCACTGGGGTGGCAGATGATCAGGCAGGGAGAGTTGGTTATTTTATCCCGTTTTCCGCTGCGTGAGCTACAGACAATTAAGGCGCTTCATCCCCCCCATAAATCCCCCCGTTTTTGTGCATTGCTTGCTGCTGTGACCACCCCTGATGGAGTTGTTGGTTTTTGTGCCGTTCATCTGCCAAGCCCTCGTTATGGTCTGCAACATGTGCTGGATCTGCATACCGGAGTTCGTATTTCAAAAGCAGGTTTGCTTCAAAATGAAACGGCTCATCGCCGCCAGGTTGCCTGGGATCTGCAGCGGTTGGTTACTGCAGTGCCGTTGCCGGTGGTTATGGCGGGTGACTTTAATATGCCGGCTGAGAGCAGTATCTATCGTGAAAATTTGGCTGGCTATACCAATGCATTTTCTGCAACCGGTTTTGGGTATGGCTATACAGTGCAATCGCATCTGCGTGGTCTAAGGTTGTCTGCCAGGATTGACCATATTTTAACTAATGACAGGATTAAGCCGCTAAGTTGCAAGGTTGGTTCGGATATTGGATCTGATCACCTGCCGGTTATTGGTGATTTTGTGATTGTTGGTTCAAGGCATTAATGCAAGTTAATCAGATCCGTAATAAATCATTATATCCTGCTAACTATCTGGTTTATTTGTATTTTGTATGTATTTTGCCAGTGTTGTCCGGTTAGAAGACCGCAAGCAATGGGAATCATGTTTTTAGCCCCCCTCCTATTTTAGGAGGGGCTGGGGGTGGTAAGGTTTTAACTTTTGACTTCTTTTTATCCTTAAGATTGATGAAACCACCCCTAACCCCTCCTTGAAAGAAAGGAGGGGGACAAAATGCAAATGCAAACCGGACAAAGTTGATATTTAGCCTTTTTGTAAGATAAATTTCGGTTTTGGGGTTTATTGGTTGTCGGAAATTTTAACACTCTATTTAGTTATAGGTTTAGGCTAATCTGATTATGGTGTATGGATTGTCTTTTTGTGTATCTAGACTTCAACCTGCACATATCATTATTAATTCCAGTGATTTTTTCTATTTGACCTGCTGTTTTCAGATTAAATTTCGAGCATTTTCTATTCATTTAATCTATTTCCTATGTTTTCCTCAGCTGTAAAATTCGATTTAAGTCTTATTATCCCCCTCATATTTGTCAGTTTTCTTTACATTTATTATTAATTAAAGTTTGATATAATAATAAGCTGCGTAATATCAGTAAGATACAGTATTGGCACGGAACATGTATATATTGCCATAATTGATTTTACCTACTAAATAACAAAATAAAAAGGAGAACTAAGATTATGAAAAAGACATTACTTTCATTGGCAATTGTTGCGGCATTGGGTATCAGTCAGGCTGCTCATGCAACACCTGTAACGACAACATTTGCAGACACTTCAGTAAACTGGGCTACATGGAGTTCAACCAATAATATTGAGGTTGACCCACTGGGGCATCCTGATTTTGCATCCACATCGGTTACTCAGGACGGTACACAGTTGCAGAAAATTGCATTTAATTATGCCGCTCCGACTTCATTCACAGATTCTTGGATTTTAAAGTCTGGCGATCTTTTTATTGATGCCGATGCTGATAAAAATTGGGATTATGTAGTAAAGGCTATTGGTTCAGATCTTAATGATGCAGCAAATCCTGTCATTACCGCAACCCTGGCTCTGTACCAAATTGATGTAGCTTTGCATTCGACTACTGCGTATGCGTATTCAAGCTATGGATATGTTTTTGATAACACAACCATGTCAACCACTGCTACAAATTATCGTGCAGGGTTACCGGTTGGACTGTTGAGTTCTGAAACTAGTAATCTGACTTCGCTTATGTCTGTTAACTACACAGCTGATGTTGATGGAATTGAGTTTAATTTTGGCCAGAATAGTCTGTTAAATTTTGATAAGCCATTTATAATCGGCTATGGTGTTACCTGCGGGAATGATGAGATTTATCAGAACACTGCTGTTCCTGAGCCAGGTACTTTTGCACTTCTGGGAGCAGGACTCCTTGGTCTTGGCCTGTTTGCACGCAGAAAAAGACAACTGTAAAAAAAACTGACAGTATTAAAAAGGGCAGCGCGTAAGCGTTGCCCTTTTTTTTGTGGCTATTTTGTATTTGCAACAGGTAGCAACGAAGATACTTTTTTCATCGTTGTCCGGTTAGAAAATTGCAACCAATGGGAATCAGTTTTTAGCTCCCCTCCTGTTTCAGGAGGGGCTGGGGGTGGTCAGGTTTATTTTCGTCCTCTCGCTTGTTCGTTACTCTCACTTAAGCCGTAAAGGCGCGGTCATTCCGCCTGCTTTCTGCGCGAGCTCTGTGCCTTAAGTGAGTGCAACGAAGGAGTTCAGGAATCAGCAAGCCTCAATCGTTAAAGCGGGAATAGTGGAAAAATGAGTGTCGTTTGTAATAAGCAGGGCGTTGCGGAAAAGTGCTGTTGCTCCGATGATAGCATCAGGTAGTTTCAGCCGGTAGTGACTACGCAGCTCAAGTGTCTTTTGCAGCAGTAAGCTACCCTCCTCACCAATCGTCAGCGATTCAATGTTGATCCGTTTGCAGAAAGCTGAAAAACAGGCACGGTCAGTATCAGTAAGGCCATCAAAGGCAAGAAATTCAAGGTAGGTAATGATTGAGATTCCAACATATTCAGCATGTTCAAGCTTCCGTGAAAGGCTGTGATTGCCTGTCAGAAGTGCGATAACGGCATTGGTGTCAAGCACGGCTCTCAGTTTACCACTCATCTCGCAGGTTCCTTTGATATGCTACCGCATCTCCTTTCCATGATAATTTGCCACAGAGATCTGAAAAATGATACGGTGCCGGTTGTTGTGAAACGGTCTGTTTTTGTTTTTTACTTCGAGTTAGAAGAAAGTGGTAAAAATCCAGCACCTCACGCCGTGCTGTGGGGGGTAACAGGGATAGATCAAGATGTTGGGATGCTGTTGCCATATAAAAAGGTCTCCTGTTTTTTTGTAACGATACCACAGGGCAAATGAGGTGGCAAGTTTAAGGGGCATCAAGAGGATATTCATATCTATGTATCTCTAAGCTGGGTAAGCTTAGGGTAATCCTGAAGCTGAAACATTTTTTTAGCCTCGGGATTACCGGCGGGATTAAGTGTTTATCTGCCTGATAACGGTTCAGACCCTCTCAAATGTCTCAAAGAGGGTTTTATAGTCATCCAGTGCGTATCTGTCAGTCATTCCGGCAAGATAATCCGCAACGGTTCTTTCTACTCCGTTATTTTCTATACGGCGGTGATACTTTGGAGGGAGCAGGTTGGGGCGTTTTAAATAGGTTTCAAACAGTTTGGAAAGGATATGTTCAGCCTTTACCCTCATCTTGTCAACCTTGTGGTGACGGTACAGATTTTCCTTTAAAAATTTTTTGAGCAGCTGATTTTCAGCTTCAAATTGCGGACTGAAATGAACCAGCACCCGGTTGACCTTTCTTAGATCATCCAGGCATTTTATGCTGTGGTTACTTATGTTGCTGTATGTGGTCTCACAGATGTCCGTTATCTGCATGCCGATTAGGGAGCTTACAGTGCGTGATACAAGACGTTTATCGTCAATGGCTGGATATTTATCACGTATCCGGTTTGCCATCCTTTCCCAGAGTTCAAGCCCTTTCAGCAGATCAAGCGTCAGATACCCTGATTTAAGGCCGTCATCAAGGTCGTGGTTGTTGTATGCTATTTCATCTGCATAGTTTATCAGCTGGGCTTCGATTGAAGGGACTTTGTCCGGCAGAAATTCATCCATTATCCTGCCCGGGACATCGTGAGGGGAGGAATGTTTAAGTATCCCTTCTCTAACCTCCCATGAGAGGTTAAGTCCATCAAATTCGGGATATCTTTCCTCCAGTTCATCAACAACCCTGAATGACTGATAGTTGTGCTCAAATCCTCCATATCCCTGCATGAGGTTGTTCAAGACCTCTTCCCCTGTGTGGCCGAACGGGGTATGCCCGAGATCGTGTGATAAAGCGAGCGCTTCGGTAAGGTCTACATTAAGATTAAGTCTTCTGGCTATGGCTCTTCCTATCTGAGCCACTTCAAGAGAGTGGGTAAGTCTGGTACGGTAGTAGTCGCCTTCATGGTTAAGAAAGACCTGGGTCTTGTATTCAAGGCGGCGGAAGGCGGCGCAGTGGATTATCCTGTCCCTGTCTCTCTCAAACATTGGCCGGAGGTCACCGGACTGTTCTTCATATTTGCGACCGAGTGAACCGGAGTTGGTACAGGCATATCGAGCCAGGGTCGGGGATTCAGTGTAATCGAACATTTACAATCCTTTTTGGATAATCAGGCAGAATATCCAGTCGATTTTTTCGGATTTATATAAATAACTTGTCTTGCTCAGGCTATCATATTATTCCATTATATTCATCCAATTGATAAAAGTTCAGCGGTTGTCTCTGTTTACAGTCTGAAGCTCTGTTTAACAGTTTTTAAAGGATTGAGCGTAAAATAAAATCAACAAGTTAATAACGGACAGGACTTAATGCAAAGATTAGCTCAAGGTAAATCAGCCGGTTCTATGATAATTCCCAAGCC
Organism: uncultured Geobacter sp.; assembly: GCA_964655435.1. Classification (GTDB taxonomy): domain Bacteria; phylum Desulfobacterota; class Desulfuromonadia; order Geobacterales; family Pseudopelobacteraceae; genus Trichlorobacter. Next base: position 48,476 of record CAZZMP010000021.1, on the reverse strand, counting down.
TTTTGTAAAGTGGGCTGGCGGTAAACGCCAGCTCGTTAATATTCTCCTTGAAAATGCACCGGTATCTTTTAACAGATATCTGGAGCCTTTTATAGGAGGCGGGGCTTTGTTTTTTAATATTATGCCTGATAATGGAATAATTTCGGATATTAATCCTGAGTTGATTAATGCCTACAAGGTTATTGCAAAAGATCCGGAGGGTCTGCTGGCATCCCTGCGTCTGCATCGTAATGATGAGGAATACTTTTACAAGATAAGGGCTCTGGATATTTCCGGTCTCTCGGAAATTGAACGTGCAAGCCGCTTTATCTTTCTTAATAAAACCTGTTTTAACGGTCTTTACAGAGAAAACAGCAAAGGGAGGTTTAATGTCCCTTTTGGAAGGTACAAAAACCCTAATATTGATGATGAAGAAAATCTGCGGGCAATATCCTTATTTTTAAACAGGTCTAAAACAGAAATTATATGTCAGGATTACAAAACCACTGCCGCTATGGCGAAAGCGGGAGATTTTGTCTATTTTGATCCTCCATACCATCCTGTCAGCCAGACAGCCTCATTTACCAGATATGCAAAAGGGGATTTCACTGCATCGGATCAGGAGGCGCTTGCCGATATGTTCCGCAGCCTCTCAAAAAAAGGGTGTTATTTGATGCTAAGCAACAGCAATGTCCCTTTTATCAGAGAGTTGTATAAGGATTTTGATGTTGTTGAGATTGAGGCTTCACGTTTTATAAACTGTAAGGCAGACCGTAGAGGTAAAGGTCTGTATGAGGTTCTGGTTAAAAACTATTGATTGAAGGTAGACTGTTAGTACTCTCTGCCGCTGTTTGATTAAACTGCCTGACTAAAATGAGCCTCCTGCGAATCCGTCGTATTCATCGGCGCTGGTATCCATGCTTCTGCCGTTGAGATCAGTTCCCATAAATTTGAAAACCAGTCGAGATGGATCGATAGTGGCATTTCCTTCTGAATTCTGGCTGATACTGAAAGTTACAGTTGCCCGCAGTGTTGTTGGGTCATATGTAACCAATTTAGGAATAGGAGAAAAAACAGCATCATGCCTGTTTGATGAATATGCGCCGTTGTTATAAAAACCTTCCTCTATTCCGGATCCCTTCCTGATATACCACTTGGTAACATCCATTATAGAACTGACATCCATTTCTGAATCAAATTGGAACTGAATGGTAAAATCTTTTGAACTGTTTGGCTCGGCAAGAGATATATCCAGATAATAAACAGGAGTTGATGCGCCAAGTGCAGTAAGGAGGGAGCTGCCTGAATCTACAATTCCTAAGATCTGTGGCTGTTTGATGGCCTCTTCAAGGGTTTCAGCATAGTTTATTGCCGTAGAATCCCCTGTATCGTTAAGTGAATCAATAATACTATTTGCATTATCCTTATCCCCCAACCCAATGTAGGCAAAGCCCAATTCTGAGTAAGCTGCATAGAAGTCATCACCTTTCCTGGCGATGGCTTTATCTAGCTGGGTAATTGCTTCTGAATAACGTCCAAGTTTGTTGTAAGCAGAGCCCATAGCATAATTGATATTACCGTCATTTGGTTCCAGTCTGCTTGCCTTGATAAACTGGGTAATCGCTTCTGTAGGACGATCATTATCCAGAAGATAGAGCCCATATGTATATGAGGCAAGCACTTCGGTTGAATCAGCCTGTACTGCGGCTCTAAACTCTTTTTCTGCCTCAGTAGTTTTGTTCTCAGCAACATAGACATTGGCAAGATTGACATGTATTTCAGCCTGAGAGTTGTCCAGCTGCAATGAAGACTTATAAGCTGATATCGCTTCATTGTTTTTGCCTAACTGTAGGTATGCAGAAGCAAGATAGTTGTAGGAATCAGTTGATTCTGGATTATAAGATATTGAAGCTCGTAAAGTTTGGGCTGCACGGGTATAATTTTCATCTTCCATATAGCTGATAGCTGTAGAAAGCATGGTAGTTGCAATACTGCTACGTGTGCCTTGGCTATCAACAATGGCTGAGAACATCTTGTCAGTGGCTGAAATGACTGACATATTTTCACCTCATTACAAAAAGTATAAGTAATGTTTATATTATCGGATCAATAGACTGACAGATTTGTCAAGATTATTGGATTAATGGTAAAGTTTTGTAATTAGGAGGAGCATTCATGTAGATGGAAACTGTCTTGTCCGGCTGGCCTTCTGCTGGAACTCCAAGATCATTAGTTAAAAATTGTTATTATCTTGTCATTTTACTGCATATTGTCCCACTTCTTAATTTCTATGAATCTCTAACCGGGCTGGAATAATTCAATAGTCAGGGGGAAGTAAAAACATGTTGGCAATCAATAAAATTTCCCGGAGGAGTTTCCTGAAACTGTCACTGCTAGGCTGTGCTACTGCAGTAGTGCCGTTTTCATATACAGGGTGTGCCACACTGCCGTCAAAATCTGTCAGCTTGCCGGATGCAAGCCAGTTAACCTTGCAACAGAAAATTGCCCAGATGCTTATGATAGGCTTCAGGGGCATAACAATTTCCGATAGTGACCCTATAGCACGCGATATTGCTCAGCTGGGAATAGGTGCTGTCATCCTGTTTGATTATGACCTGCTTCTGAAGAGCTATGATCGGGATATTGCCTCCCCGGAACAGCTCCGCGAGTTGACCGCCGCCCTAAGTTCACGTGCAGCTATTCCACTGCTTATTGCCGTAGATCAGGAAGGAGGAAGGGTGGAGAGACTTAAATTGAGGCATGGTTTCCCGCCGACAGTCTCTGCCCAGTATCTTGGAAGAGTCAATGCCCCTGCTCAAACCGCCTGGTTCTCCGATGCAACTGCAAAAACCTTGAGGAAGGCCGGAATTAACGTAAATTTCGCTCCGGTGGTTGATCTGAACATAAATCCTGACAACCCTGTTATAGGCAGGCTTGAGCGCAGCTTTTCAGCCGATCCGACAGTGGTGACTACCCATGCACGTCAGGTTGTGCTGGCTCATGAGCGTAACGGTATACTCACGTCACTCAAACATTTTCCAGGGCATGGAAGCTCCTCTACAGATTCCCACAAAGGTTTTGTTGATCTGACTGACACCTGGAACGAATCAGAGCTTGCACCTTACAGGATACTTATTAGTGAAGGTCTTTGCCGGATGGTTATGGTGGGACACATTTTTAATCGCAGGATTGATCTGGATTATCCTGCAACTCTTTCAAGCGCGACGATAAATGGTTTGTTACGCCAGAAGCTCGGTTTTAACGGTGTGGTAGTCAGTGATGACCTGCAGATGGGAGCCATTAGTCAGTACTATCCCCTGGAAACAGCAGTGGAAAAAGCTATTATTGCAGGTGTTGATATCCTGGATATTTGCAATGAAGCACATTATGACCCGGATGTTGCTGGCAAGGTGATTGATTTGGTGACCTCATTGGTTAAACGTGGTGTTATTACTGAAGAGAGGATCAACCTTTCCTACTACCGGATACGCTCGCTGAAACAATTCCTGATCTGATATTTACCTGTCTGTTTATCTATCATGAACATCGAATGAATAATGACGACGGCAACAATTATTGCAGCAATTTCAATGCTCATGGTTCTGCATATATGCGGATATTTACGCCAAATTAAAGGGCACGGTGTTGAGGCCGTTGAATAAGACACATATCTATTTTAAACTTTAAGGTTCAATCGGTGTTTGTGAGCTGCCTAATCTTAAAAGATAACTTACTGTTATTATACTATTATAATTATTCCTGGTATCGCTCAAGGCAACTCCAGACAGTGACATAGGTGATGGTACAAAGCGCTGTAAGCAGAGAGAGCGCACCAAGTGCCTGGCTTGAAAAAATCTGACTGCGCAGCAGCAAATTGGCCTGAGTAAGGGGGAGCATGTTGAGAATCATGCGCAATAAGGCCGGAATACGATCCAGAGGGAAAAAGGTGCCTGAAAAAAAGGCCATCGGCATAATGATGAAGTTGGTTATTACGGCTATATCTTCAAGGTCTTTGATGAGCAGTCCCGCCAACAGGCCTGCCAGTGCAAAAAATATCATAGTCAGCATCAGTCCGGTTAAGGCAGGGAAGGTCAGCGGCAGACTTCCAGTGCCAAACAGCAATAGTGCGGCAAGGGCAACAATGGCACATGCTATCATGCCGCGAACCAGTCCGGCCAGCAGATAGCCGTTAACAATGCTGCAGCGGCTTACCGGTGCGATCAGAATTGGCTGCATGGTGCGGGAAAAGAGACGTCCCATGCCGACTGAAGCAGCTGAGAGATTAAATGCGTTGTTCATGGCGGTCATGGCCAGCAGGCCGGGCACCAGGAAGTTGACATAGCTGATGCCATCAAGACGTACCTTGCTGCCCAGCCCCCAGCCAAAGGCAAACAGGTATAACAGCGGAAACAGCAGAGTGGAAAAGAGATACCCCAGTCTCATGGTCTTTTTACGGAGCAACAGCATTTCACGGTAAAATATCGGGTTCAATGAGAACATAGCTACAATTCCTGTCCGGTGAGTGCGATAAAAGCGTCTTCAAGGTTTGCAGGCCGGATCAATGCTCCGGGCAGTGCGGCAGCCACCGTTTCAGCCTGTTCCTGATCACGGCAGAGGGTGCGTTTGAATCCGCTGTTGTCCGGTGCTTCCACCATGAATGATCCTGCCGCAATCTGCAGATTATCCGGTGTATCAGTCATCAGCAGTCTGCCGTGGCTCATCAGGCCGATCCGGTTGCAGAGTATGGCAGCCTCATCCATATAGTGGGTGGTCAGCACGATGGTAACCCCGTCGTTACGCAGCATGGCGATACTGTTCCAGATACCGCGCCGGATCTGGGGGTCAAGCCCGATACTCGGTTCATCAAGAAACAGTATCCGGGGGCGGGAGAGCAGGGCGCGGGCAATCAGCAGACGGCGTTGCATGCCGCCCGACAATTTATCTGTCTGGGTCTTCTGCTCCTGTGTCAGGCCAAACTGTTCCAGGCATTCCTCAATCCGCTGTTGACGATTTTTTATATGATACAACCGGGCGTATACCATCAGGTTTTCCTGTACAGTCAGTTCAAGATCCAGATTCCGCTCCTGAGGAACCACACCGATCATACGGCGTACCGCATCCCGTTCATTGTGCAGGTTATGTCCGGCTATCTCGATTGAACCATCATCCGGCTTGCAGAGGGTGGTCAACATCCTGATGGTGGTGGTTTTACCTGCTCCGTTCGGGCCCAGTAGTCCAAAAATTTCACCCGGCTGCACCTCAAGATCAAGCTGATCCACGGCGGTTTTGGCACCGTAGCGTTTCACCAGATTACGTACCTTAATCATTACTGGAGTGTTCCCAGGCACTGCTGAACATCATTCGTGCTCGCTGCAGGTCACCAGCATCAGGGTGTTTCATACCTTCTTCCAAGCGAGCCTTCCGTTCTGGTGTCATGGCGTGCCGGTCGGCAGCGCCGGGCATGCTCTGCATCATCTCAAGCAGCTTGGGATCAACCTTGCCCATGCAAAGAAAGGTGCAGGTTACGGTATTGCCGTTGGCCTCCATCACCTGTACCGCCTGCTCCATACACTGACGGGCATGGTCTGAATCAGGCCAGGCGCCCAGGGTGCCGAACAGTCCCACCCGCTTGTTGTGTACCGTGCTCATAAAGCTCTTGGCCAGCTCATCGGGCAGCCCTTTATCAACCCAGTAACCGATGGCAATATAATCAAACAGTTCAGGTTCTGGTGCTGATTCTACCGGGTGCAGTTGGGCATCCTGCGGAAAGACGCTGTGGATCGCTTCGGCCACCAGTTTGGTGTTGCCGGTTCTGCTTGAGTAGGTGATCAATGCCTTCATTGGTTTTTCCTCCTGTAAGCTCATTTGTCTAATCTGTTTTCAGTCCGGTACTGCACAGCTCCATCCGGCAGGTACAGACCCGCTCCAGCAGTTCAAGGTCGTGGCTGATGACCAGCACACAGGCTCCTTGTTGGGCAAAACGGGTAATGGTTGCGGCAATAACGGCCATGTTGGCTCCATCAAGGCCGCTGGTTGGTTCATCAAGTATCAGTATGTCAGGCTGCCTGTTCACGGCACAGGTGATCACCAGCCGCTGTTTTTCGCCACCGGAAAGGGACTGGGGGTGCCGATCGGCCAGGTGGTAAATGTTGAACTCCTGCATGATGGTGTCAACGGCAGCAGCATCTGCCCGGTCTGCATGGCGTTGGGTTACCGCTTCAAGTTCTTTGCGCACCGTATGCATATGCAGCTGGTGATCGGTGTTCTGCAGCACGATACTTGAACGGTGCATCAGTTCTTTGGGGGTGACCGGTTTACCGTCTATGCAGATGGTTCCGCTTTTCATCGGCAGCAGCCCGGTAATCAGGCGGGCAAAGGTAGTCTTGCCAACGCCGTTATCACCAATAATGCCGATTACCATTCCTTTGGGCAGGGTAACGGAGAAATCAGTGAAGAGCGGTGTTTTGCCCTGATAGGCAAAGGTCAGACCCGATATAGAGATGACCCCGGCATGGCTGGTGACGCAGCTTAACTGGTTACGATGGTCATGCACAGTGGTGTTGCGTAGTCCGTAACGTGCGCGCAGGGTGTCGTCATCCAGCTGCTGAAAGGTGAGTCGTTCGGCAATCCGGCCATTTTCCATCACCAGCACCTGATCAATCAGATCCCGCAGCCAGTAGAGACGGTGGTCAACAATTAACAGGGTAATGCCGGATCGTTTCAGTTCACCCAGCAGAAGGGCCAGTTCTCTGGTTGCCTCAGGGTCCAGGTTGGCTGAGGGTTCGTCAAGTATCAGAATGTGCGGAGCAAGTGACATGATACCGGCCAGAGCAACCTTCTGTTTCTGCCCTTCTGACAGCTCATGGATGCTTGATTCAAGCAGATCCTGAAGCCCGAACCGTTCTGCTGCTGTCATAATCCGTTGCCGGATCAGGTTGGGTGGGGTGTTGCGCCATTCATGTGCAAAGGCCAGTTCATCAGTCACATTCAGGGCAAAAAACTGCTGCTCCGGGTCTTGAAACAGGGTGCCCAGGTCATGGCCAATAGCATGGATTGGACGGTCAGCATTATCAATGCCGGCTACCACAATCTTTCCGGTCAGGGTACCCTGAAAAAAGTGGGGGGCAAGGCCGTTTGCCAGTCTGATAAGTGTGGATTTTCCGCAGCCTGAGCTGCCGGTACAGAGTATGGCCTGCCCTGCATCAGCCTGCAGGCTGATCTGATCCACAGCCTGCTTGTCTGCAAAGGGGTAGGTGTAGGTTACGTCAGTAAATTTCAGCACGTAGAAAGACTCCTAAATGGTTGGCATGGGGCAAAAACCGGATTACATCCCCATGAAGGTGGTTACCTTGCTGTAGGCATTGATGACCAACGACAGAACAAAAAAGGTGCATGAAACAGCCAGTATACCGTAATCAAACCGGCTGAAGCGCTGTTCCCTGAAACGGGAAATGGTGCTACCGTAACCGACCCCTTTCAGTTCAGCTGCAATCCCCAGATCGTCTGAGGTACGCAATGCCCGGAACAGCATCGGCACAAAGAGCAGTCGGATGGTTTGCCAGGGGGAAAACAGTAGTGCTGCCGGATTAAGCGGGTATCCCTTGATCCTGACTGCCTCGGCGATCTGACGCATATCCTCTACCAGTGACGGCAGAAACCGAACCATCACCGCAGCCGGGATGTAGAGCCAGTAGGGCAGATGCAGTGAACGCAGGGTGGTCAGAATCCCCTGGATTCTGGTTGACAGAGCCATGGCCAGCAGGGTGTTGACCAGCACCAGCGAGCGCAAAAACGGTATCAGCATGTTGGCCATGCCGGTGGCTCCCATTTTGGGCATGATCAGGTGCATCAGGTTCATGAAGCCGACTGCCGTGATCCAGAGCAGCAGGATAACCAGCCAGGAAATAACCATTACCCGCCAGCGGCGGGTCAGCATCAGATAGCAACAGCTGGCAAGGGACAACAGCGCCAGGGCCGGGACACTCTTCAGCAGTATCACCACAATCGAGGCTACCGCGCTGATCAACATCTTGGTGCGCACATCCAGGTGGTGCAGGGTTGTTTCCAGTTCGTTACTGGTGAATGATACCTGCATGGCGCAGCTCCTTGACAAAATAGCGACCGGTAAACAGGCCGATCAGTGATCCGCAATAGCCTACTGCCACAATAACCGCCCCCATGATCACCATTTTGGGTTGTTCCCTCAGCATGAACCAGGAAACCCCCAGGGACATCAGTTTGGACAGCGCATCATAGATCGCAACGCCGATCATGATTGCTGCCGGGGAACGGTAGCCCCCCAGCAACTTGATAAATACCTCGGCGATCAGACCGGCCAGAATTGAGGCCGGAATCAGTACCAGACTCCCCCCCAACAGCATGGCTGAGACCAGCGCGCTGACCCCCAGAAAGAGGGTCAGTGTGCCAAATTTACGCAGCTTGTACAGCAGCACTACTAGCAGGGTGGTAAACAGCAGGTTCTTCATGATCAGGGTCAGGGGGTTCATGCCACCCCCCACCAGCGCCACCAGAATACTGGATACCTTGATTACCGCCGCAAAGATGCCGATTACCACCAGCTCCCGTACGTTCCAGTAGGGGACGTTCTGTTTTGATTCAGTCATGGTCTGCCCCTAAAAAGCGACGTTCAGGCTTACCACAACACTGCGGCCTGCCATCGGAACGGTTTCGTTGATCGTGACATACTGCTTGTCCAGAATATTATTCAGGTTAAGCGCCAGTTTGAAACGTTGCCCTTCACCAAACTGCACACCGGTTCCCAGGTTCATGGTAACCCAGCCGGGGTAACGTTCAATGCTGCCGTCGCTGTAATCTTCATCAGCCCGGTCGGCGTACCTGCCGTACAGATCAACAAAATAACCCAGGTTTTTGCTCCGGTTTTGCTCAAACAACAGACCGAATCTGCCCTGTACGGTCGGTATTCCGGTCTTCCATGTGTTTAGTTTGGAAGATTCATATTTGCGCTCAAGATAGGTGAGTGAACCGTACGGAGTCAGATCCAGCGGTGCGATCAAGTACCCCAGTGATGTCTCAACCCCGTAACTGAGTGCCTTGTCTACGTTGCCAAACATATTGGCCTTTGCAATGGTCGGGTGCTTTACGGTGGTGATCAGGTTTTTGGTCTCACTGCCAAACAGGGCGGTATCCAGATGAAAACCGCTGTTTTTATAACGAACTCCCATTTCGATGTTTTGGGATTCTTCAGGCTTCAGGTCAGGATTGCCGTAGGTGGGGCTAGAGCTGCCGTGGACAGTACCCATGTACAACTGCTGCAGGGTGGCAGAGCGGTAGCCCTGTGAGTACAGCAGACGCAGTGAGGTATGGGGCAGACCGTTCCAGGTCAGCCCCATAGAACCGACCAGATTGTTGTCGCTGTGGGCGCCGGTTTTGAGCAGCGGATCGGTTGTCGAGGTAAGAGCTGTTGAAATCCAGGTCTGCCGCAGGCCGCCGGTCAGGATAAAGTCCTTGGCAAAACTCCATTCGTCCTGGGCATACACGGAATAGACATCACTTTCTGCCTTGTCCTTGTATAGTTTTGTGGTGAAAACCGGAGCCATTGGCAAGGTTCGGCTGCGTCGCGTCTCGTCGGCGGTCAGCCAGTCTTTGTTGAAATCAAAACCGGTTACCACGTAATGGTCGTTGAACAACAGCCAGTCTGCCTGAAGCTGTACTCCCAGCGAATCCAAGTCATTCCGGGTCTGGTTACGGGTCTGGATGGTCATGGTGCTGGTTGGTTTGATATCCATCTCCATCAAAAAATCTTTGTAGGTGTTCTGATAGTAGGCATTTGCCGTAACCTTGACCAGCGGAGCAGGCAGTTTACGCAGATCAAGGAACATGGCATATTTTTCTCGGGACCATTCCGGCAGATCCTGATGGAAATAGGGCATGGCAGAGCTGGTGGTGCCCTCGGGGGTATAAACACGTATGTCGTTTATATATTTTTCATAGCTGAAGGCCAGGGTGGCGTTATCCCACTGGTAATCCAGATAGGCCTTGCCGTTCAGCTCCTTGTAGGCGGTGCCGTCAAGGCCGCCCTTGGGGGTCTGCAGGTTGTGCTGATCAGAACTGACCCCGGACAGGCGATACCCGAAGCGGTCGATCTTGCCGAACAGGGCGAGGGACTCTTTCCAGCCGTTGGTGGAGGAATCAAAGGTGGCTCCGGCCTCAATCTGAACCGGTTTTGAGCCTCCCTTTTTGGTAATGATATTGACCACCCCGCCAATGGCTTCGGAACCGTACAGTACCGAGGCCGGACCTTTGATAACTTCGATCCGCTCCACCAGCGAGGGGTCGATCAGCATGGCAGCGCCATCCATGGATTTTTGCTCAGACAATTTCTGCCCATCGATCAGGATCAGAACCCGTGCCGCAGACTCGCCACGGATTGAGATCCGTTTGATGCCGTTGGCGCCGGTATCGGTAACCTGTACCCCCGGTATATCCCGCAGTGCATCGGCAACGGATTCGTTCCCGCGCCGGACAATTTCGTCGCTACGTACCTGACCAACCGAATAGGGTACTTCCTCAATCGGGCGTTCCACTTTGGTGGCGGTTACCTTTACCTCGTCGGTGGTTTGCTTCAGTTCCTGCTCCTGAGCCTGTGCCGCTGCAAGCGGGCAGAGCAAAAGACCGGTCATCACGATGGCTGGTACGGTTTTCTGCATGTTTTTAACTCCTTTCAAAATTTCTTCTGTTCATCAGATTCAGGTCAGCCGATACACCACCGGTACCCGCATATGGGCAGTAACCGGTGGGCGGGGAAACGGTGCGGCATCCAGAACAGCGCTGATCGCCTGCTCATCCAGCAGTGCGTGACCGCTGCTGGAAATGACCTGCGGATGAGAAATAGTGCCGTCTTTTTTAATAGTAAAAGCGACCATGACAGTTCCTTCCTGACCCCGAATCCGGGCTGCACGGGGATAACGGATAGTGTCGTTAATGATCCTGCGGATATAGGCGAAATGCTCTTTGCTGTACTGCTGCTGCAACTGCTCTGCAGACCCTTCAACTGAACCGGTACCGGCCTGTATGCTGCCTGAACGGCTGGCAGCAGCGGTTCCTGCTGTTGGTGCAGGAGAGACTGAACCCTGGCTGGGTGGATTGTACACAGGAGCGGTTGGCAGATAGGCAGCAATGCGTGTCTGGTCACCTGAAGCCTGAGTTGTGACCGGAGATGGTTCGGTCTGTCTGGCTGCTTGGGCAGACCCAGGTCGGGACGGTGAGGCCGATGCTTGTGGGGAGCGCTGGGGCTCGACTTGCTGGTGCATGGTTGAGCAACGCCGTTGCAGGATTTTGGGTGTGGCAGCATTTTCTGGATCTGTTGTGCCGGAATAACAGCCAGTATCCAGCAGGCTCAGATCAATGGCCATTGCTTCGGAGGGGGTCGGCATGCTGCCAAATATGGCTATACCACCACCGGCTATTCCGGCGTGCAGAATCAAAGAGATCATTAATGCTTTGACTCCGTTAGTCATACTGTTTATGCCTCAACCAAGGTGTCAGCTGAAAATTCTTCACAGAGATTCAGCAGAGCCTGAGCCATGGTAACCTGCCAGAACTCACCAGCCCTGGTCAGTTGCAACCAGTTCCCGGATATCTGCAGCAAACCGACCCGTTGCCATTGCTGCAAAAGCGGTAGAGACCAGTCTTTAATAACGGAAACACCTGTTACTGCGTCTATAGCTTGCAGGTTCAGCATCCCCAGATCAAAGCCATCTGAAATAAGGTTTGCCAGAGCCCTGTTATGTGCAGGATAGGCAAGCATTGCCAGTGGCTTGACACCATCCGCCACTTTTTGCATGTAGTCGTTGTAATCTCTGCTGTTGGCGTAACGGTAGCCGTGCAGTGAACCACCGGCTCCGCAGCCATAGGCCAGAATAGGTGCGCCGCTCTTGACCAGACGGTTATACAGGCTGCGTTCACGGTTGCCGGTACGCCAGTGACTGATGGACAGACGTTGCCAGTGCAGCTCCTGCATCAGTTCCATGCCACGGGCATACATGGCAGACTGCTCAGGTAATGTTGCTGCAGGTTTTGAGGTGCCATCCTTTACCATGCGAGCCAGGGTGGTGTGGGGCAGCAGGTTCAGTTGGTAAAGATCAACCCCGTCAAGGGGAAGCTCCTGCAGGGTATAGATATCCTGCTCCCACATCTGCATGGTCTGTCCCGGAAAACCGTAGACCAGATCGATCACCACGGCAGCCTGATCATGGGAACAGAGGCGTTTCAGGGTAGCTATCACTGTTTCGCGATCATCAATCCGACCAGTGGCTTGACGTATGTTGGTATCAAAGCTCTGTACGCCAATGGAAAACCGGTTAACGCCGCCTACAATGGCCGCTTCAATCAATTCAGGGGATAATCCGCTTATCCGGCCTTCCAGGGTAATCTCACAGTCGTTGGCCAACGGTAGCAGGCGTTTAATGCTTAACAACAAGCGCGACAGGTCTTGCGGCTGCAATGCGGTTGGCGTACCGCCACCCAAATATACCGCATGAATCGGCCATTGGCTGACCGCTTCAGTCAGGGAGGTAGCAGAAATCTCGGCAATCAAGGCATCGGTATATTTTCTACTCTCATCCGGGTCACTGAATCTGATGAAGAACCCGCAATAGGTACATCTGGTTTCACAGAACGGGATATTGAAATAGGCGGCGCTTTTTTCAGAGCGCGGTTCACGGCTGATACAGCGAAAAATTGGCAGTTGTTCTTCCTTTGCCACCGGCTTGCTTTTCATGCCGGCATGTACGGTTGCCTTTGCTGAAAAGGCGTAGGCCAGTGGATCTTTATCTTCACAGGCGTAATACCGTTCATAGATGTATTCCGGCGCCGTGACTGTGTCGTGTATGGAACTATGGGCAGGAGCAGTATTCATGGGTCTATCTACCTTTGTTGTGCCAATGGTTGTTGTTATCAATGCAGGGCGATCAGTTGCTGCCACTGAGTTGTTGAATAAAATAAATGTGGCTGGCTGGTTAGCTGGAAGAGCAGAACTGGCTGGCGGGATAATGCTGTTTATGGGTTTGCTGTGCTGCTAATTCTAATTCTCAATCAAGATGATTCAAAAATAACTGTTTTTGGTATCGGATTAAACCCGACACGATTGGGCAAACAACCGTTCGCCCATACAGATATAGGTCATCTTGATTTCAAAGGCGAATATGAAAAATTGTGGGAGATTCCTCTCCCTCCATAACATACATTTCAGGAGGATGCTTGCATCGTACTGCAAACGCCCGTGCTGATTTTTGTAATGTTTTTTATAAAGTTGGGAGCTGGCTGCTGATGCCTGGAACAGACTGGAGTGGCTGGCTATAAATATATACTCAGGTGATTGTGAAGATAATGACACTAAATATCAATTACCCTGTGCTGTCAAGGTTAAATTTTGAGATAGTTTCCATATTGAGGAGGAACAGTGCCCATAGGCCTGTTTTAGTTGGGTTTTTCTGAGACAGCCTGCAGAAGTCTGGCAGTGTTCCGGCTGCTTGCCCATAGTGTTACGAATAAAAGGGCAAACGCCAAACCGATGGTAACGGTTAATGGAAGGTTCCAGCTGCTGTTTTTATGCTGATCAGCAGCAGGTTTACCCTTTTGGGGCAGTACAGAAAAGCCGCTTTTAGGGGGAAATCCCACCTGTGTCGTTCTATGGCCCGACCCGCCGTCAAGTACAATCCGGTACGGTTCTTTCGGGATTTTTACGGTAAGTTCACTTTCACGGGGCATTCTTTGTCGATACAGCTCTTTGCCGGTGTTGGTTGATTCCAGTAGTACCAATGCACCGGTTGCAGTCGCTCCTGTATCAAACTTGCCTTCAATGGTGACGGTGTCGTCCGGGTTAGCGTAGCTGTTGAGTATCAAGGTGTGCGCAGAGGAGTTTGTGACTCCAATAAGAAGCAATGCCAGTATCAGTAGTATGTTACCCATGAGTCATACTCCATGTACCTGTTTTGAATTGACCTGCCTCTTCCCGGTTGGCCGGAAGCAGGCGTGCAGCCAGCAGAAAGAAAATGCCGCAGATGCATAAGCCAATAGTAACCCCCGCGATTGCCCACAAACCCTGTTGCAGCAGCTTAAAAGGCCAGAATCCGGTTGTAACGGCGTGAAGCAGGGGTGCTGTAAGAAACAGTATGCCGCCCAGAGCCAGAAATTCCTTTGCTGCTCTGTAGGTGTTGATCCGGTAAAACGACCAGGCAAGTGTTGCCAGCCAGGCGTCAAAAAAGAGGCCTTGTTGCCAGATCAGGCGGTCAGGAAGATCAAATGGCAACAACCATTGCAGATTGAGTACCAGACCTGTTGCCGGAATGACGCCAATCATGGTGGCGAGGGACAGTTTTTCCAGCCAATGGTAAAAGGGGATTGCATTTCCAAAGAGTCTGGCCTTTTTTTCAAGATGGAGCAGTACGCCAAAGACGATGGCCAGACAACTTGCTGACATAATAACAAAAATGAACAGTCGCAAAAAAAGCCCCATTCCAAACAAAAGGTGTAGCGAATAGAAAAAGTCGGTTAACAAAACGCTCCAGGGCCTGTCAAAAACTCGGGTCTGTTTCAGCAGACTGCCGTTTTGGGCCGTTAACACAATTGCAGGTTTGTTGGTAATGCCGTTTAGAAACGGCTGGTGTGGGTCATAGCCTTCCAGTTTAATGGTTGCAGTACGGTCTCCCCAGTTGAACAGGGTGATTTTTTGAAACACAATCCGGGGGTTGCTTTCGGATGCTGTCTTGATTAATGCACTGATCGGCAGCATGGGAACGGTTTCCCCTGATTTTTCAACAGCTGTGTCTTCCGGGAACAGTACCGGTCCGATAACCGGACGGATATTTGTTTTGACGCCGTTCGTAATGATGGAGGTCATCGGACCTGAGCCGTCAAAACTGAGACACATGACCGATCCGCAGATGACAACAATCAGAAAGAGAGGGGTGCCCCAGGTAAACAGTTTACGGTGCCACCGGGAGAAAACGGCATACGGTGTTTGAGCCGATCCGTTAAACGGCAGCAGGTAAATCAACAGTAATCCACCCAGTATCAGAAATAATGTCCCAACCGACAGGAAACCAAACAGGAGCAGGCCCAGCTTCTGTAATGGCCGTCCGTAATGCAGGCCGTTCAGGAACATGGCAAGACCGGTACGGTTGCCTTCATCGTTCAGCTTTTTAAGGGTTGACGGATTGAACAGTGTCTTGCCGGTAAACTGGTGACCAATCTTTAAGGCGGGGTCCTCCATGAATCCGGGAAGTTCGATGAGTATGCCGTCTTTGGGAAATTCAGGATCTGCAAGCACCGTGGCAAGCATCGGTTCATAGTTGATCGTGGTTATATCCATGATTTTAAAATGTCGTGAAGGCCTTTCCCATTGCTGGATGTAGGGTAGGAAAATCGCAAATATTCCAAAGAATACTGATACGTACAGGAACAATGAGAGGATGATTCCCAGGGAAACGTGCCCGCGAAACAGCCTCTGTTTGAATAGGCGGGAGCTGGCTTTTTGTAAGGTTTGCATCAGGTACCCCTCAGATACATGGTAAGAGAACTGCCGATGGCAAACAGGAGAGAAGGTGCCAGAGAACGTGACAACGCATGTAATTTGCTGGGGGCCAGAGATATCCAGAGCGCGGTACAGGCCCAGACAAACGGGGTAAAGATGAACGGCACAATCATGGCGTGTCCAACCGGAGCGGGAATGAGCAGGGTAACCAGCGTCATGGCTGAGTAGGCAACAAGCAAACCGCCGCCCACTGCACAGCATGTTCTGAACAGGCCGATTTTAGTGCCGACTTTTTCTGGTGTACGTAAGTTTGTATAGAGATTGGAGAGGGTCAAAGGATATACCTCGGTTAAAGGTGACGTCCCCTGTTTTGAGAAAAACAGGGGACGTCGGATAGTTGTCAGTTAAAAAGAGACTTTCATGCCGACGCCGAAGGTGCGTGGTTCGGTCATGTTTGCCACAATGCCGCCGACTGATCGGTCATCGGACAGATAGGTTGCTGCCCGTTTATCAAGGATATTGTTCACGTATCCGTACAGCTCCAGCATTTTGAACGGTGTGTAGATCACCCGTGTATTGGCAATGGTGTAGGATTTCACCGCATAAGCCGCTTTGTTTTCATCAGTTGAATAGTAACCATCCGTGTGTCGCAGTTCAGCCATAAGCCTGATCTGGGGAACAATGTCCCAATCGGCACCGAAGTTCAGCATATAACCTGGAGCGTTGCCAAATTCGTTCCCTTTATAGGATTTACCAGCCGCATCAGTGAACGTCCCTATCTCGGTATGAAGCAGGCCGACGCCTGCTCTGAGCCGCAGATTATCCAGGATAAGGCTATCCACCCCTAGCTCAAGTCCGTAGGCTTCAGCACGATCTGCGTTGACGGCAACGCTGCCGTACTGTTTGCCGTTCAGATAATCAGGAAGCAGACGCTGGGAGTTGTGATAGTCGCTGTAAAACAGGTTGCCGGTAACTGCCAACCGTCCGTTCAAAAATCTGGCCCTGCTGAACAGTTCATAGTTCCAGACGGTTTCATCGCTAAAGGTCAGGTAGTTACGGTTCGCAAGGCTCAGGTTTACACCTCCCGGATTATAGCCTTTGCTCACCAGTGCTCCGAGCGTGATATCTGGAGTGATGGCATAGGAAAGGGTAATTTTGGGCAATAGCGCGTCAAAGGTTTTGTTGTAGCTGAGTGGTACTGTTGCGTAACTTGAGCTGCCGCTACGTTCAATCTGATCCCGTTGGTAGCGTAGTCCGCCGGTCAGCTTCCAGCGGTCCGTCAGTTTGATGGTCATTTCGGAGTAGAGCCCGATATTTTCTTTTGTATCGTCAAAACGGGAGGTGCCGCCACTGTAGAGGGTGTTTTCAGAGGTGGTCCTGGCCAGGTAGAGGCCTGTAACGTTGCTGATGGTTGCATTGGCGTTACCAAAGAGCAGGCGGGTTTCATTTGTCATATTCTGCTGGTCCACCACAGCGGTGCCATTTGCGGCAGGTTCGGCAACCCGGTCAACATGCACATACGAATACTGCGACTGGTTAAAAAGCTTGAGGCCGTTCCTGAAGTCGTAACCAACGTCCAGAATACCGGAGTCGGTATTCTGTTCCCAGCTGGGCATGGTGGCTGTTTTGCTGTTAAGCTCATGGTAAGGTAGTGAAGCAGCCTCCCCGGTTGGACGGTTATTATAGGTGTGTGCGTAGCTAAGTTTTATGGTCAGAGCAGACAGCTCCTGTGGTTTCCACAAGAGCTTGGCCCTGGCGTTCATGGTTTTGAAATCATGATCCGTAGCACCTTTTGCAAAGCTGCCGTTTATGTAGTCAATAAAGGTATCCCGCCCCCAGTAGTCGATTGCCAGACGTGCGGCTAATTCGTCCTTGACAAGTGGACCGGATAGCGCAAGCGATGCCCGTTGTCGGTTGTTACTGCCCGCTTCCACCTGAAAAGCCCCTTCCGGCTTAAAGGTTGGATCTTTGGTGTTTACAATTATTGCGCCTGCGATTGCATTGGCACCTTGGGAGGTGGTCTGCGGACCACGGAAAACCTCCAGATTATCAACATCCCAGATTGATGTGGCCCCGAAAACATATTCGTAATAGTTTAAGTAATGGCCATCGAGATTGATGGTGGCGCGTGGAATGGTGCCGCCAAAAAAGGCGGTTGAACCAGAATTGGGTCCCTGGGTATCCTGACCACGGATGATCGGTGCGCCTACGGTGTGGGTATAGGTAACGTTTGGTGTATCACTGATGACATCGTTTACCGATGCAGCACCTTTTCTGCTCTCCAGATCCTCTGCGTTTACAGCAGTAACTGATGATGCGGTATCCTGAATACTGCGGGTAATCTTTTCGCCTGTGACCATTACCTGCGGCAAAACTTCCTGCCGGAGTTCGGGAGTCGTATTTACAGAATCCCGGCTTTCTGTTGTTGCAGCATTCGTGCGGTCATTTTTATCCGGTGTTTCCTGCGTATAGGCCCATTCCGGCAAAGAAAATGCCGTTAGAAAAGCAACCCCCAAACCTGTCGTTATGATACGAAGAGCAGCTGTCTGTTTTTTCTTCTGTCTTTTCATCTTTTGATCACTCCTTCTGTCTCGCCAGCGTCACGATCAGTTTCTATTCGATAGTGAACATGTAGCATGGGGCGGGAAGCAGCGACTAACGGTTGCTTATTTTTCTTTAGCGGTTTCTTCTGTTTTTATGACGGTTCAGAAACAGCTTTTTCTGCGTAATCCTTAAAACGGCAGTTAGCCACAGAGGTCGCAGAGAAACACAGAGAACTACAAAAAAAATCTGTATTAATTCCGAATTGCAATCAAGATGAGACCGCTACCAGTGCAGACCCTAAAGGTTTTTAAAACCTTTAGGGTCTATACATATCAACTTGAAAGCAAAATGGAATTAATGGGCTGCGTGCAGACCTGTATCACCAAACTCTTCACTGTTTTGGTAAAATTCCAGAGCTGGAATCGGCGTTATCCCGTTATTTCGTTGATACTGGCTGGGGAGCAGACCGATATGCTGTTTAAAGGCCTTTGCAAAATGACTGAGGCTTAAATAGCCTACGGAAAGTGCGATCTGGGTGACCGTCAGCTCTCCTTGTCTGAGCAGTTGTTCTGCTGCATCAAGCCTTTTCCGTCTGAGGTAATCAAAGGGAGGGATACCGTAGATATCCCTGAAGCATTGATAAAACCTGCTTTGACACATCCCGGCTTGGCGGGCCAGTTCAGCAAGACAGGGCGGTGTTTCCAGATTCTTGACCAACAACTGCCCTGCATATCTCACCCGGTCAAGATCTTCCCCTTTTATCCCCTGGCGTTTTGGGCACTGCTCTCTTGCTCCCCCACTCAACTGATCAAATTTGCAGGCAATCAGTTCAAGGGCCTTGCTTTCCATAAAGAGCTCACGGGTTGGTCCCTGAAAAGGACATTCAAGTATCTGACGGATACTGTTGTGCATGGCCGGGGTAAGTGTCCCGAAAATCCGTTGGGGCTGTTTGGTAAATGGTTGCAGCTTTTTGGCTAACTGGCCGGTATCGCTTTCAATAATTCCTTCAAAACGTTCCGGTGTCATCATGATATTAAGCCTGATCACCTGTTTGGTGCTGACCGTTTCTTTCATCTTGCCACCCTCAAAATGAAAAAGTGCATTCTGTCCTGCCCGGACATCTTCAGCGCACTTAAAACCGGCAGGATGGCTGGAAATATCCCCGGACAGACAGAATCCAAAACCGTACACTCGAGAAGAAGAAAGGTATTCGAACGCCGTTGACGAATGAAGACGGTAGTTGGAAAGATGGAGACTGATACCGGTATTGAAATGCATCATGGCAACGCCGCCCTGACCAATGGTAGTTGGCAAAGTTGTGTTTACCCGGTTATCGTGCAGCTTCTTGTCTTTAGGTATGATCTGTAAGGTTTGCATTGGTAGATGGCCTGTTAATGGTTATGGATAGAGTAGTATAGTGCCATATTTGATTGTAAAGAAGGCTGGCTACTGGAACCTGTGGGGGGAGTGGCTGGCGATAAGATAATTTTGCGCAAATCTTGCTGAACTAGTCAAAGAAACTAATAACGACATTAAATATCAATAGCGTCTTGTTGTCAATCTCCAAATATGAATATGCAGTAACTAATCAATGGTGGCTGTCATCCAGGCAAAACAAGGCGTCAGCACAATCGGCATGCTGTTCGTATCTGCGTCCAAGTTCTTCTGCTGTGCAGGGAAGCAGCACTTTAATCGCATCAACGTTAAGATCGCGCAGTTGATAGGGGGTACCATGTCCGTACTCCAGGTGACCGCGACCGATAATGCCGATCACCAGCGGGGGATCGGTCTGATCAAGAACAGCTTTGGCCGATGTCAGGCCATAGCTATCAGATTCAGGTATGGCATCCCACCTCTTCTTCCCCACCTTGCTGACCATAAACGGCAGTTCATGGCTGAACGGTTTGCTGTTGTTGCACAATTAGCTGGTTTTTCAGTGATCCCGGATCAATTTGCCGAGCAGGAGATGCAATTCATTTGTTCCGACAACAGTGTAGTCTGCATTATCGGAGTCGGAAGAGAGAGTATGTCTGAGTAGTACCGTCTGCATACCGGCGCTATGTGCACCGCGTATGTCATATTCAATGGAATCTCCCACAAAGAGGGCATGGCCGGGGGTAACGTGTAGCGCGTCGAGTAAATGTAAATAAATTGCCGGGTCCGGCTTGTACACACCAATATCTCCGGCAACAAGGATCTTATTGAAATAGTGGGCCAAGCCTGACGACCGGACACGCCGGTGTTGCTCAATAGCGTCATAAGCGTTGCTTATGATTCCTAATTTCACTTTGCTCCTGATGTGTGACAACATCTGGGCTGTTCCCGCAAAAGGAACGCAAAATTGTCGTAATGCCCTGGTATATCTTGCCGGATAGTGAGCACCCCACGGAATTGCATATGCAGCGAAGGTTGTGGACAGTCTGTAATGGTTCATGGTTAATGGATCTATTTGGGCTTCATCAACCAGCCGATGAAATGTCATCAAAGAATCAACCGACAGTATGAAAAAATCATGAAACGGAACGGATGTTCCGGTTAAGGCATGTACGTATTTGATAGCCCGTCGGTCAGCATCCATATAGTCGGTTAATGTTCCGTCAAAATCGAAGATGACGGCGTCAATTCGATCTGCTGTATCTCTCATGTTTGAGGAGGTGTTGAAGTAGTTACCAGCTTTATTAATATTATGATCCATTTTGCCCCTCCCAAGTTGTGATCCTGCCCGTATTTGTCTCAATGTAACTCAAGTGGTATTGTTGCTTGGATACTGGCTGGCTGCTTGTGCCTGGATCAGTCCGGAATGGCTGGCTATAAGAGGATTTTGCGCAAATCTTGCTGAACTGGCCAAGCAACTAATAATGATATTAAATATCAATAGTGTCTTGTTGTCAATCCCCAAAAATGAATATGCAGTAACTAATCAATGGTGGCTGTCATCCATACAAAACAGTGCGTCAGCACAATCAGCATGCTGTTCGCATCTGCGTCCAAGTTCCTCTGTTGTGCAGGGAAGCAGCACTTTAATAGCATCAACGTCAAGATCACGCAGTTGATAGGGGGTACCATGTCCGTACTCCAGGTGACCGCGACCGATAATGCCGATCACCAGCGGGGGATCGGTCTGATCAAGAACAGACCTGATGTTGCAGGCAAAGGCCCGATCCCAGGTCTGCTGAGCCCGCACAAAACGATCAAAGGACGGATCATCGGGAGAGCTTGCTTTTTGCGGCCCCATGCCGCCGCCGGTGCTGTCGAAGAGGTAACGGCGATAGGAACTGGTTGCGGCTTTGGCCGGAGTCAGACCATCGCGGTCAGCTTCAGGTATGGCATCCCATCCTGTCTTTCCCACCTCGCTTACCAGTGTGCGACGGCAATTCAGTGCCTTCATCGGAATGCGGAACTGACGGCAGAACTGGAACAGCGGCAGGTACAGCCCGGCAGGAAAGCCCCAGATGGTCTTCCAGTCAACCTCATCAAGAAACATCTCCTCTGTAAGCACTCCTGAAACCCAGGCATCAAGCACCGGCTGAACCCTGACCGGAAACATCTCAAACCCCAGCACCAGATCAGGCCGGTGTGTCAGCAGACCGGCGGCTACATGCAGTTGCCAGCGGTGTATGTCAGCCTGATCATGATTCTCTCCCAGCAGTACCACCTGCTGACCGGCCAGACGTTTGAGTAACCTGGCATGGGGGATCTCTTCACTGGATACAGGATCAAACCAACGGCCAATCGGATTGGAAATATCATGCAGCATCATATTTGTTCTCCTGAAGCAGGAAGTGAAACGGTTGAGACCTCGCTGCAAGGATCGCCTGACCGCTGCCTGAATCCCAGGTACAGGCATACCCCAACGGCAATGGTGCCAAAACCGTACAGTGCCACCACCGGGCGGCTGATCAGGGAGTGTATCACAATCCAGAGGTTGCCTGCGATGAACAGAAGCGGGGTAAAGGGGTAGCCCCAGGTGCGGTAGGGGCGGGGCAGGTCAGGTCGGGTGATGCGAAGTTTGATCAGACCGGCCACGGTCAGCATGGCGGCCAGCGACAGGGTGAAACCGATGTAGATCAGCAGGGTGTCAAAGGCGGCGCTCAGGATCATGACAATGGCAATCAGTGCCTGGAACATGATGGCCACTGCAGGGGTGTGGTGTGCGGCATCAATCCGGCCAAAGCTGCGGAAGAAATGTCCGTCCCTGGCCATGGCATAATAGACCCGTGGACCGGCCATGATCATGGCGCTGATTACGGATAAAAGCCCAAGGGCAACGGCTATACTGACAACCGAACCGACTGCCGGACCAAACAGGGCGGTTGCGGCCCCGGTGCCCACTTCCAGCATGCCGCTCATGGAGCTGACCGGCAATGCATAGAGATATACCAGATTAAGCAGCAGATACAGCAGGCTGACAAAGGCGGTGCCGACCAGCAGGGCCAGTGGCAGATTCCGTTCCGGGTTGCGAATCTCGCCACCCAGATAGGCTGCCGCGTTCCATCCGCTGTAGGCAAATGAAACAAAGATCAGGGAAACAGCAAAGGTGGCGCTGTTAAAGGTGGCACTGGTACTGAACAATACCTGTCCCAGCCTGGTGGCGTCGCCGTTACCAAACAACAGTCCGCCAACCCCCAGCACAAGGATAAAGAGTATCTTGAATGCGGTAAGCAGGTTCTGTACCTGTTGTCCCATCTTAAGGCTGTGATAGTGGATAAAAGAGAATACCAGAACCACTGAAATGGCAACTGTGGTTGCGGTTGACAGGGTAAGAATGCGGTACTCGCCCAGTTCAAGGGTGAACCAGGAATATCCTGAGCCACCCAGCAGGTAGGTGGCGCAGGCAATTCCGGCAGCGGCAATGGGGGCTGAAAAGCCGACAATTAATGATATCCAGCCGGACAGAAAGGCGGGCAGGGGGCCGAAACTTTGCCGGAGGTAGATGTATTCTCCACCGGCCTGGGGCATCATGGCCCCCAGCTCGCCGTAACAGAGTGCACCGGTCAGGGCAAACAGACCACCTGCAAGCCAGCAGAGTAACAGGGATTGCGGGTTGCCCAGTTCAGCCAGCATAAAGCCGGATGTGGTAAATACGCCGGTTCCCACCATATTGGCAATCACCAGAACAATGGCGGAGGTCAGCCCCAGTTCACGTTGCAGGGTTCCGTTTGCCAGTGCATTTTTCATTTCAGAAAGTCTCCAACATAGATCAGGTGCTCAAAGGGGAGCTTGCCGCCACTGGTTTTCTCAACAACCGTATCCAGAGTGGCATACAAGACCGCTTCCTTTGCCTTGAAGCCTGCATGGGAGACGATGGCAATCGGGGTGGTTCCGGGATAGCCGGTTTTCAGTTGGCGCACCACCTCCGGCAGGTTCATCCCCATGGTAAAAAACACCATGGTGGAGCGGCTTTTAGCCAGTTGTGCCAGGCTGTTATCGGCGTTTGGACCTTTGCGACCACTACCGGCTGCAGTGATAATCACGCCATTGCTGCCACCGCCCACAAGCCCGCGTTTAAGGGCTGCGTTGGCAGCGTTAAAACTGGAAATGCCGGGAACTATTTCAGGGTTCAGGTCAGCAAATTCCTTCATATAGCCGATCTGGGGGCCATAGATGGTGGGATCACCGTAATCAAGCACCACCACGGTCTTTCCGGCAGCAACGCCGTCACGAATGATCTTCCTGGCCTTGGCCTGCTCTTCAGCCCGTTTTTTGGGATCAAGGGCCATACGTCCGGCTGGAGCTGCATCTTTGGGCGGGCGGGGAGTCTTGGTCTTTTGGGCATCAGCCTTCGGCTTTTCTCCCATGCCGAACAGACCGTGTCCGGCTTCATGCAGCTCTTTACCTTTCAGCAGATCAGCCATCTGACCGGCAGTACCTTTCATGGCAAAGACAATATCAGCCCGTTCCAGAATCTTTTGGGCACGGATGGTGATGTTGTCAGGATCACCGATTCCGGCGCTGACCAGATAGAGTTGTCCCTTTGCTGCAGCAGGCGCCGGAGCGGCAAAGGCAGAAAGGGCCACGGTAAGCAGCAGTAAGGTCAGGCCAAGGGTACGTGTCAGTGAAGCAAAAGCAGTTTGTATCATCGTAAAGCTCCTTTTTGGGGTGGGTGTGAGATTAGAACTTGTAACTGACGGAAATCCTGATATCGCGGCCCGGTTCATAGATAATGTTGTCGGTGCCGGAGGAGATGGAGGTCTGATCGCGATAGCGCAGATCAAACAGGTTGCGCACAGCAAGCGCCAGGCTCAGGCCGGGAACCGCCTTCGGTTTCCATTCGGTCTGCAGATTGTGCAATACATAACCGGGACGTCTGGGGGTAGCTGCAGGCAGGTCTGTCAATGGTGCTACGGCGGTCAGGGTGTATCCCAGGGTGATTTCGCTGATCGGTTGCCAGCGGTTATCCCAGACAACCCGGTCTCCGGTGGGGGCGTTTTTACGCCGCACCACGGTTGTTGGCTGGTTGTTCTGATCCTGGGAAATATGACTGTAGGCCACGGATGAATCGAACGTGCCTATGCCGTAACCGAAGCGAAGTTCGTAGCCCAGAGAGGTAAGGGTATTGGGATTGTTCCAGATTTTGGTGACCGGTTTGCCCTGTGTGCCGCCACCATCAGACGGGATTTCGATCAGGTTTTTCATGCGGGTTTCAAAGACCGATGCCTCGGCATTAAAACGATCACCAGCGCTGAACATATGTGTGGTGCGGTAGCGCATCCCCCCGGCTATTTGCTGTGAGGTCTCAGGTTTTAGTCCAGCTCCATTGTTGAATTTGATTTTGGGGTCGATGCTGGTCATCCAGCCGGTGGGAATAATACCGGTGGCACGGACAGCTTCACCGTAATTGGTGTACACCACCAATCCTTTGGTCAGTTCGTATTCAGCGCCTACATTGGGAGAGATCTCATCACCGGAAAAAGTGGAATACAGATATCCGGCATCGTAATGGTCATAGCGTGCCCCGGCAGATATGGTCAGGGCTCCTATGGTCAGGCGTTCCTGCAGAAACACTCCAAGATTTTTTGATGTGTCATTGACCGTTGAACCGTTAGCCAGTTGGCTTTTCAGTTTTTCATGCAGGTAATCAGTACCCAGGGTAAGGCTGTGTTTGGTTTTCCAGAGATTGAATCTGAAGGTATTACGAATGTCACCACCGGAGTTTTCGGTTATGTTCTTGGCGTTTGAACCACGGGTTTCCAGTTGGTTTTCGTTGTAATACAGGTTGATTTTTGCATCGACCAACTGGTTGCCGGGACGGTAGCGATGGTCAAGGGTATACCGGTTAGTGGTGATTGTCTGATAGACGGGGGTTGAGGTGAGCGGTGCATACCCCATGTCGCTACCGGTACTTCCGGCAATATAGAGACCGGAGTTGGTGTTCTGTTCAGCACTGAGGCGCAGACTGTGTCCCGCCTTTTCAAGCATGCTGAATTTGACGAAGTAGTCACGATCCTTGCCGCCGGTTTGCGATTGATACGAGCTGTTTGGGGTAGTGCCGCCGCCACCGATCCGGTAGCTTTCCCGGTTTTCAGCGGAGATATGGGCCAGCAGGCCGATGCCGTCAGCCAGCAGACCATACACCGATGTCCCACCCTGAATGGCCTGGGCAGCGCTGGAGTAGCTGGTCAACAGTTTGGCACCGAACCGTTTTCCGGGATCAAGCAGATCCTGGGCATCCACGGTTTCAAACGTGATGCTGCCGCCCAGAGCACCGGGACCACGATCAGCACCAGGGCCAGGTTGTACCTCAACCTGTTTGAGCAGTTCAGGGTCAATAACGCCAATGGTGCCGTTATGCTGATGCAGGCTTCTGCCCTGTTTTGCGCCGTCTACGCTGATATTCAGGTTGCTGCCTTCAATGCCCCGCAGGTAGATCCGCTGGGCATTGCGTCCGCCGCCGCTGACGTTAACGGACGGATCGGTTGCAAAGATATCCTTGATATCCCTGGCCTGGGTACGCTGGAGGACTTCATTTGAAATTTCATGACTGCCGACAGGCTGTTCTTCAGCCTTTGCCTTGACCGTAACCTTTTGCAGGGTAGTGGTCTGTTCTTCGGCTTTTTTAGGTACGGCGTCGGTTGTTGCAGCACTGTCTGCATGGGCAAATACAGCGCTGCCGGTAAGCAGTGCGCAGCCGACTGCCAAACGCAGGGCGCGTTGTGCCGGGTGGGTTCCGTGTACTGCTTCAAGATTTTGTAATGGATTTTGCTTTGGTTTAAAACGTGTATGCACAGCAGTCTCCTTTGTTTGTCTGTTTCATAGAAAGGGCTGGCTGCTTGTGCCTGGGCGGCAGGAGTGGCTGGCGTGGTACAGCTGTTCTTGAAGTATTCAGGTCTTACTTTTTGATGCTTTTCCCGTTGATTTCAATCTGGTGACCAGGGCCACCGTCAAAGAGCACCTTGTAGTCACCGGCAGGTTTCTTGAAGGTGTAGTTGCCGGTTTTATCCATCTTGCCTTGGGTAATTACCTTGCCGTCGGTTCTCTTAACCTGCATTGTTACACCGGATGCCGATGAACCGTCCGAGAAGGCACCTTCGCAGGTGATGGTCTTGTCACCATTGTCATAGCAACTGCACATGGGTGAGTGGGCATATACCTGATTTGACATGCAAAAACCGATAAAAATTCCCAGATTGATTATTGTCTTTTTGAACATGTTATCGCTCCATTTATTGTTTTAAAAAGTAATGTTTACTCCGCTGTAATAGTAAGTTGGTTCTATATATACAACGCCATCTTTTTCCCTTTTGGTGTCGAAAATATTGTTAATACCGGCAAACAATCTGAGATTTTTGGTAATAGTTTTTGAAAGATATAAATTGAAAAGTGTGTAATCACTCTGTTGACCTGTGCTGAAATATCTTTCTCCGATGTAATCCATTCTTAGATTTGTATGAATCCCGAAGTCTGAGTTGTCATATCCCAGTTTTAAAGAGCCTTTATAGTCAGGTTGCCCCTCAAGCTTTTTATTGGTCTGTTTGTTTTTTGTATCCATCCAGGTGAAATTTCCTCCAATGCGGAAGCCAAATGGAATAGCAAGGTTGCTTTCCAGCTCAATACCTTCTGTAACTGCATTGGAGACATTCTGATATTTGGAATAGACCTGTTTGCTTGCCCCGGATCCCACTGTTTTGTAATAAACTGCTTCAATAAGGTCATCTATTTCATTTTTAAAATAAGTAAGCTTTCCACTAAAAATTTTATACTCGCCTTCTACTCCAAATTCATAACTCTCTGATTTTTCTGGTTTTAGATTAGGATTACTTTCATAGACTTCTTTGCCCATTTTTCCCATAGTTGTAACATAAAGCTCTGAGAGACCCGGGGCTGCGAAACCGGTTCCAAATGAGCCTTTTAACCGTAAATGCTCTAAAATGCAGTAAACAATAGAAGCCTTTGGTGTCCATCTGCTGCCAAATTCAGAATGTTCATCAAAGCGCAGACCTGCGACAAGATAGAGAGGATTGAAAATCTGATACTCATCCTGAATATATCCACTGATATTGTTTACTCCCTTGTTTACTCCAGGCACTTTGATATTTTCATTTCTAAATTCAGAACCGATTGTAACAAGATGTTTCTTGAAAAGAAGAGTGCTGAACCTGGCTTCAATCTGATCCAATTTACGAGTTGCGTTTTCTTCTTGAGTTACTGGCGAGAATGGCGACATTCCGACTTTGGTTTCATGCTGGGCGTGGTTGGCAAGAAGCATAAGATTTAAATCTGGTTGAAAAACCCCATTATATTGTGCGAAATAGCTGTGTGTTGTATCATCTGCATCTCTTGTCCTGTTTCGGTTTTGATAATACCTCAGCCCTTCACGGTTTTTATTGCTATATTCAAATCCAGTAAGAAAACTGTGCTGTTCATTGAGTTTAAAGGCTAATCTTCCTGAAACAGACCCAAGTTTTTCATGGTCTCCATCGTCAGGTACGATGCTGTCTCTATCCCATTTGTTTTTGTTGCGGTAACCACCTCCTACGATAAATCCGAAACGATCTATAGTGTCGCCGATATACCCTCTGCCGGACAGTTCGGCTCCTTCTCCATATCCATTAATACCAGCTTGCAGTGTACTGTTTAGAGTAAGTTTTTTTGGTGGTTTTCTGGTAATTATATTTACAACGCCACCTATTGCGTCACTGCCATACAGGGCAGAGGCCGGCCCTCTTATGATCTCAATTTTTTCGACCATTTCAAGAGGGATCTGGTCTATGTCCATGTAGTTCTTGTAGCCCCATGCCATTCTTCTTCCATCAATCAAGACCAGTGAATGCCTGGTTCCTGTGCCACGTATGTTGGGACTTGTAACTCTCCCTGCTTCTACTCGTTCTACAAACAGACCGGTTGCCTGTTCCAGGGCATCTGCAACTGTCTGTGCCCCCATCTCTTCAATCTCTTTTGAATTTATAACTTGAACTGAGCCAGGTGCATCATCAATATTCTTTTCTGTCATGGTTGCAGTAACTACCACTTTGTCCAGATCCTGCCGTGTATCTACCGCTGCTTTCGGCTCATCGGCTTGTGCAAGAAAGGGAGCCGAGATGCATACTGCTGCGCATCCTGTAACAAGTGAGCGTTTCAGGATTGTTTGTGTTTTTTGTTTCATTGTCTGACCTCCAGATTAGTTTTGAAACTGTTTTTGTTTTTCTATCCGTCTCATTTTGCGGATATGGCGATCCATTTCACCCTCTTGTACCGTACCCCATAGGATGACTTTACGCGGTTTCGCTGTGCCGAACAGTTCTTCAGCAGGTTTGGACGGGAACCTGAGAATGATGTTTTTCATTGTATTGTGGACACGTTCATTCTCTTCTGGAGTAGCTGTCTTTTCCTTCTGTTTCTGTTTCAGCAGATAGAAATCATCTGGAAACAGCGCTGGCTTCAGTCTGACTTCTACCGCCTCGCTTGTTGATTTACGTATCAGGGTAAATACGAATCCTTGAATATCCGGTTTCATGCCGTGCGGTGCCCAGGTTCTGTCAGACGGACTGTCTCCCTTCATGATCAGGTCAATCATATCTTTTACCCCGCCTGCCGGTGTGATGGAGGTAATTAAGAGGTCGTTTCTGTCGGGAACAGCATTACCGAACAGCAGCTTGATGCCGTGGCGGATGGCCACAAAGGCGGTGGTCATGCCGGGACATTCATGGCCGTGGAATTTAAACCCTTGTGCCAGAGTAATCTGGTGTTCCTTACCGTCAGCCATGATTCTGATCGGTGCTGTTTGCGGAACCCGCACGGTTACGCCGTTTTTGGCATGACACTGCATACAGTCATCAGCCAGCGCATTGCCGGGTAGCAGGATATACAAGGCAGATACTGCGCAGAGTACGAGATACAGCAGTTTTGCTGACATTTAGTAGTGCTCCTTTGATGATTGAACTGAGTTCCTGTCATTCTGGTTATTGTCCGGCTTCACTGCATGCGGTAGTTAGATTCTGTTCCGGTTGCGCCTCCCTGGCTGTCTTGCTGTTTCTTTTAATCAGCCCTGTTGCCAGGGTGATAACAAAAGCCAGGGCATAAAAGCTGTACATCGCCTGCAGGCCGCTCAGTCCAACTGCCTGGGCAACGGAAAACACAAGTGCAGCCACGCCAAAGCCTAACAAAATCGGATAACCGACAGAGAGCAGCATCCAGCGGTAGGAACCGGTCTGTACCTTTACCGCTACAGAGGTGGCAATGCAGGGAGGGTAGAGCACCATAAACAGCATCAGGGTCAGGGCATGCAGTGGTGTAAAGCCGGTGTTTTGGCTGGATATGCGATCTTCAAGTGAATCCTCTCCGCCACTCTGCTCATAGAGTGCACCAAGGGTTGCCACACTGTTCTCTTTGGCAGCCAGTGAACTCAGCAATGCCACATTCACCCGCCAGTCAAATCCGGCCCACCGGCTGATCGGTTCAAGGGCTCTGCCTGCCTTGCCCAGCAGGCTGCCTTCCAGCCGTTCCTTGCGCATATCAACCAGCAGCAGTTCACGTCCGTGGGCGAGTTTACGCAGTGCCCGGTTGGATCTGGTTGCCTCCGGCGCCTCGCCTGGCTGCAGCAGTGTGAAAAACACCGGCTGCTCCTGTTGAAAACGTGCATTCACCGCTGCGGTTGCTGCATCTCCTCCAGCCGCCTGTTTAGCTTTTTTGTAGGTATCCTGGTACTGCAGAAGCGGCATGATCGCCGTGTCGGAGTTGCCGTACTGCTGGTAGACGGTTCCTGCGGTTGCTGCCCGGTACTGTGCAAGCAGCCGTTGTTGTTCTCCGGCATAATGAACCTGGCGTTCAGCGCTTAATCCCGGAAACTGGAGCAGCACAAAGATGATGCTGGCCACGGCAGCCACAATGGTCGTAATCTTGCGCAGATACATCCAGATCCGTTCAAGCGCCTTACCCAGCACCCCCCGCAGGGTCGGCAGGTGGTAGCTCGGCATCTCCATCACAAACGGTGCGGTTTCCTTGTCCTTCAAAAGGGTGAGGGTCAGCAGTTTTGCCACCGGCAGCACCAGCAACAGGCTGATGGTGGAGATAAAGAACATGGCAAAGCCTTTGTGTTGAGTGAAATAGGCGTTCACCAGCAGGATGTAGAGCGGCACCTTGGCCTGACAGTTCAAAAGCGGCAGGGTCAGGATCGTGGCCATACGGGACTGCTCATCGGGAATCCCCTTACAGGACATCACCCCCGGCACGGCGCAGCCCCCCACATACACCCCGCTGAGCACCATCGGCAGGATGGATTGGCCGTGCAGACCAAACCGGTGCAGGAGACGATCCGTGATAAAGGCCATGCGTGGCATATAGCCGCTGTCTTCAAGCAGGGCGATTAGCAGAAACAGGATAAAAAACACCGGCAGATAATTCAGTAACGCCGTGACACTGTCGGTAAGCCAGAGCGGATATGCCCTGAGGATTGGGATATCCAGAAAACCGGGGGCAGGCGTTACCGCTTCTACCCATGTATGAATTTTGGCAAGCAGAGGCCAGGTATATTCCGTTACCTTGTAACCGAGTACAATTGAGCAGTAGTACAGCAGGTACATGATCCCCAGCAGGATCAACGGCCCGGCAAAACGGTTGCAGACAACCCGGTCGATCTTTTCCGACAGCACTGTTTTTATGACCGGACGGCTGGTTCCCATCTGTACGATACGTCCGACTTCCAGGTGTCTGCTTTTAGCCGATTGTAGTTCCGTGGCAGTCTGCTGCTGCTCTTCATAGCGCTGACGGAGTCCATCTGCGAATGTGAGCAGGTACTCAGCATTATCAAGCGTCTCACGAAGCTGTGAGCGAACCTGATCATCACCCTCCAGCAGTTTGACAGTTGTCCAGCGTAACGGGAATGCGGCAGAAACGGTTGTATTCCCTGCAAGCCGTGTCTCCATCTCCTGAAGACAGCTTTCCATGTTGCCATAATCGATTCTATAGGGAGTCTGTTGCCGTGGTTCCTGAAGCCGCTCTCCAATGGCCTGCAGTAGTTCCTGCTTCCCTTGGCTCCGGTGCATGGTTGAGGGGATTACCGGCACCTGTAACAGCCGCTCAAGTGTGGTTATGGTGATTAATATGCCGGCTTTTTCAGCGGCATCCATCATATTCAGATTAACGATCAGCGGCAGCCCCATCTCCAGGAGTTGCATGGTAAGGGAGAGGCCTTGCCGCAGATTGGAGGCATCAACTACATTAACCACAAGGTCAGGGGTCTCGTGCAGCAGATAGCCACGGGTAACCCGTTCTTCCGGTGAAGACGAGGTCAGGCTGTAGGTGCCGGGAAGATCGATGATTTCAACCTTTTTGCCTGCAATCCGGATCCAGCCGCTCAGTTTGTCAACCGTCACCCCCGGCCAGTTGGCAACCCGCTGGTTTGCGCCGGTCAGCACGTTAAACAGGGTTGATTTGCCGCAGTTGGGCTGTCCGGCCAGCGCTATGCGAGGGGATGTCTGCTTTCTCACGCCGGTTCAACCTCAATGTAGCGAGCCTCATGGCGTCTGAGACTGAGAAAGCTGGCGCCGATTTCAATTTCCATCGGGTCATTCAGCGGGGCGTTACGCACCACCCGTAACTCAAGTCCGGGGAAAAACCCCATGCTTAACAGGCGTTTACCAAGTTTGTCTCTGGAGAAAAGATCAATAATCCGGCACTCATTGCCTGGGTGAATTTGATCAAGAGTCATGTTGTATCAGTCCTTTCCAGCAAGCTGCAGCTGTTCTGCCTGTGCAGGTAAAGAGTTATGGATACTTCCAAGAATGAATATCTGTATCAGTTTCAGCCGATAAGATCGGTAAAGATAAAAAAGTCTGTACGTTTAGCTGGTTAGTTTGAAGTCTGCTGGCTGGGCTTGTAAACCGGAATCTACGGAGGAAGCGTGGCTGGCTGGTGACATTACATCAATATAGCTTGCATATATCTAAATGTATTTGAAGGCTAATATCAATAACCCTCAAATGTCAAGCTATAATTAAAATAAAGTAATGCAGTCATTATAAAATCAGAAGGTTACGTCTGTTGTTGTATAAGGAAATTGCTTTATGCAGCCTCGGCTTTGCTCAGTATATTCAGTTCAGGATACAGTTTAGGCTCTGAGCAAAGTCGAAGCAGATTGTCAGACGATAAAAACAGCGGGAAACTCTTGAAATTCTTAAACTACTTTTCCATGTTGTTGGTGAGTTAATCACTTGGCATCGGTTTCTTCACCAAAGACTTTAAACTGCTGTAATAGCACTGGCGTAACAAAATAATCAGCTGCAAGCGCCGCCAGTACCCCGGCACCAACCAGCAGCCCCATGTTAAAAAACACCTTTGCCGGTGAAATCAGATAGGCTGCAAACGAGAGTATCAGTATCAGCGAGGTGAAAAACATGGCGGTTCCTACCATGACAAAGACCTTTTCTGTGCATTGCTGATAACTGCCGGTGCGTTTGAATTCAAGCTGGGCGTGATTGATGAAGTGGATGGTGTCGTCCACGGCAAGTCCCAGCAGCATCGGCATGATAGTGACGGTCATGATATCCAGCGGGATGTTGGCAAAGCCCATAATGCCCCCGACAACCAGGGCTGGCGCAATATTGGGAATCATGGCGATTAACCCGATTCTGATGCTGCCGAACACCAAGGTCATGAGTATGGATATGACCCCCAGCGCCAGGAAAAACGATTTGATCTGCCCCCAGGTCACATAGTCCATCATGGTAGTATATTGGGGCAGTGAGCCGATTAGTAATACATCTGCATCAGGAAACAGTTCTTTGCCGTACTCCCGGACTGCGCGCAGCTCTCTGGTCGCTTCAGAAGAGTTATAGCGGTTTACCTCCACCATAAGCCGCAGGCGCTGATAGTCGTAGTCTATCCACTTTTCCGCTTCGGAGCCGCCAGCGTTTTCATACAGCAAAAGCAGTTGAGCAACCATTTCACGTTTGTCAGGTATACGGTAAAAGTCAGGATCACCGGAATTCAGGGTTTGATTGGTGTCTTTAATGATATCAAGCAGGGACGTGGTTTTTTTTGTCAGTGGAAAACCCTTGATCTTGTCTACTAACAGCTCAAACTTTTTAAGGTTTTCCGGATCCTTGGCAGCATCGGGGCGGTCGAATTCAATGGCTACGCCGTACGAATACATGGAACCCACCGTACTGTCGCCAACATAGCTGAGACGGTTGACGTATGGAATCTTAAGACCGAAGGTGCGTCGAACATCAAAGGATACCTCAAAGTTGGCGAGCCCTGCCAGACATGTTCCAACGATCAGTATTAAGACAGTCAGGGTTGTTTTGGGGCGGAGCAGTACCCGGCCTCCAAGCCAGCCCATCAGCCGTTCCGTCAGACGCCCCCCTTTTGCGGCATAGACCGGATCTGGTTTGCGGTCTTTTCCGAAGCTTAACAGTGAAGGCAGGATAACGATAACCAGCAGATAGGTTACTGCAACCAGTGATGCAGAGGTGAGTCCCACCCAGCGAATTGGGCGTACCGGAACCAGGAGAAACGAAAGCAGAGCAGTCAGGGTCGTGAATGTGCAGAAGAGAAGCGGCCAGCCGGTTTCCTCAATGGCGGTAATCAGGGACTGGCGGCGTTGTCCGGTACGCAGATATTCCCGCTGGAAAAAGTTGAACAGATGGATAGAGTATCCGGTGGCCAGAGCCATGCTGAGAAAGACGGGTAAAAAGATCATGGACGGGTCAATAGATGCCCCTAGATAGCCCTGGGCACCAAAGACAACGATAATCGAGCTTGCCGCCGCCAGCAGCGGAAAGATAATACCGCGCAGGCTGTGTAATGAGAAGGTCAGGATCAGGATGTTGATCAGCAGCGACAGCCCAAACAGTTTGGGCGTTTCCTGTCTGAAAAACTGCATTTTTTCAACGTTGATGACCGGAAGCCCGGCGGTTTTGGGGTGTAGATTGGCATATTTGGGCTGTCCTGCCACTTCATTGACGATCCGCCCCACAGCCAGTTCCGGATTTTCTTTTGTCTCTTTACGCCAATCTGAGGGAATAGGCTTCATTCTCAAGAGAATCCAGGTCTGTCGTCCGTCTTCCGATACGATGCGGTTTTTCAGTGCCGGTTTGTCCAGTGCCATCTTCTTGATCTGTTTCAATTCTGTAGCTGATTGCGGAATCTTCTCCGGGACAAGATCTATGATATTCATCCCCTCCTGCGTTCCCTGGGTGTACTCAAAATCAGTCAGGGAGAGTACATCATCAGCATATGGGACTTTTGCCACTAGTTCTTTTCCCAGCTCGCGGATGCCTGCAAGTATTTTCGGGTTAAAAACAGAATCCGCCTCTACCAGTACAGCGCAGAAATCGTCATTGCCGAAGATCTGCTCAAAACGTTTTTTGACAGCAACCTGGGCATCACCTTCCAAAAACCAGTTGTCCTGATTGACATCGGTCTTGATGAGCTTAAGTCCTGCAATCGCCACTGCAAGAATGATCAGGAACACCAGAATATTCACCCAGCGATACTTTAAAATAGTTTCAGCTATTTGCCTAAAGCGGGAGTTTATTTTTTCAATGTTCAGCATGGTCTTTAACTCCTTTATCTGTTTCAAAAACTGAATTTTGCCTTTACCCATAGCTGGGAATTGTCTTTGTACACTCCAAACTGGCCGTTTTTGCCGGCAAACATATCTGCCCCCAGAGCCAGACGGAAGTTGTCGGTCAATTCGTATTCCGCCTTCAGGCGGGAGTAGAGCTCGCTGCTGTTGATCTGATAATAGAGCATGGTTGAGAGGGTCAGTGTCTGTCTCAGTAACTTTTTTGACAGATTCAGGGTACTCATAAAACTGTGTTCCCGATCCTTGAGTCGTTGTTCATAGTTGATAATATGGTTTCCGGTGAGTTGGGCTATCAGGTTCCAGTCATTGCCGGGAGTCCAGTCAATACCCCCCAGCCAGGAAACAACATTGCGGGAAAGCGGCTCATCCGCAATGGTTTTGGTATCCAGATAGCGACCCAGATACCAGGCAGCCTCGCTCCGGAAGACAAAATCAGAGCAGGGACGTGAACATTCCAGACCAAAGACGGCAAGGCGGTGGTGTCGCGGCGTGAGCTGAACTTTGGTTAAACTGCCAACCTGTTGAACGCTGCGGTGGTTTGCCGGGAAGTCATCCCAGGTGTAGAAGAACGATGCTCCCAGATCCAGACCCGGTTGAAAGGAGGTCAGCTTCATGCCTATTTCACTGTTTTTAAATGATAATCCAGGTTCAATGGCAGATGCCGATGAAACGGTGACTCCATCAGGCAGCACCGTGGAAATTGCCCAGGGATTGCCGGGGGCAGGCAGAACCGCCGGTCTGAAGGTTGGAATCCAGATCAGTTCGGTGTTGAGCCAATCGCTCAGTAACCTGAATTTTATCGCATCTACCGGAAGACGTGTTTCATCAAGATCTCGGGTAAATGCCTCGGTATAATCGGGGGGTGATATAATGTCAGTTATCTGTACACCGTCTGCCTTACCCCAGATAATGATCTGGCGTCCCAGTCGTATATCCCAGCCCTTACCGGCATGTTCCAGCCAGAACTCATGCAGCTCTGCACCGGTTTCGCTCGTAATCTTCCAGTTTTTTTCAACATCGGTGGAAACAAATCCGTATAGCATCTTGAAGTCTGCGGACAGTTCCAGCCGAAGCCGGGCTCTTGAAGTCAGCAGGCCGTCCCCAGGATTCTTGGTGCGAACGGACTGAACCGTATCCAGCCAGCCTGAGAGTTTGAACGGATCAGTCCAGGTACCCGTGTCGTCCGTCTCTGCGGCAGCCGCTTGTGCGCAAAGCAGAAACAGCAGTAATACAGCCAACTTCACCTTATGGCGCCTCGCTGGATAGTGGATACCGTAAACAGATCATCCCGCACGCCGGTGTCGTACTGAACTGAGCCGGTTTCCATAACCGTCTTGTGATGGCGGGACACATTATCCATTTCAGAGCGGAGCATGGTCCAGAAGCCATTCTGCTTTTTGGCATCAAGCACCTTAAAGAGCTTTACCAGACCGTCTTTATCTAAATATTCGGCCTGCATCACCATAAACGCCGCTTTACTGACCCAGATAATCCGCTTGTGATACAAATCATCGGGATCTTTTGAGATTGATTCTATTTTCCAGCAGTCGTGCCCCAAAACCCGGTCATCACCGATCAGTTTGTGTGTATCTTTATCCACACTACGTTTTCCCATATCGTCGTAGGTATAGTCGCTGCCCATAAACAGTTCGTTTTTGGAAGCGCCGCTGATCCGTCTGACTTTTTTCATGGCAGGCAGGTAGATCCACTTGTCATCCTCTTTTTGTACTTCATCGTAATCCCAGGATAAAAAGGCGGTGCCTCGAACATCGGCAGGATCTTTAAAGACCATGACCGATTTTCTGTCTTTACCGTAGTCTTTTGAAAACGACTGCATTTCACGTACACGCTTTCGGCCGTTTTTGTTGATCAGGCTCATGGTGATGATAGAGGTTCGGTCATTACCGTCTGGTCGATCATATACCTGGGTCATGATCTTCTTGCCGTCAAGTGGAGCTGCTGCATGCAGGATGGGATGATCGAACATGAATAACGAGAACATCAGGGCAAGTATGAGTAATTTATTCTGCATGATTGACTATGACCTCCTGTTTTTATGTTGTTTTGATGAAATTATCTGGCGGCTATGTTAGAGATACACATGATAATGATGATTAATTTCTGTAGCATGATGATTGGCTGCCCGGATAGAAGACCAGGTACAAAAAATTGAATAATCAGCATAAACAGTGGAGAAGACTTTGAACGTGCCGGGCAGGGGGAGAAAAAAAGACCGGAACCGCAGATGATGCGATTCCGGTCTTTTTTGCAGTCACTGAGAAGCTGTTATTTAACCGTAAAGGTCAGGGATGCACCGTGATAGACCTGATCAGCCTTGCCATACAGTTCCTTGAGCGAACCGTCTTTGGTTACATCGTCCTTGTGATTAACGGCAATCATCCATTGGCCGGAGCTCTGGATCCGAAACTGAGCCTTGCCGTCCTTCAGGTAAGAAAACAGGCTGAATCCGTCGTTCTGGCCAAAACCGGCACCATGGGCGGTAATATATTCAATACTTTTGGCATTGGCACTTAGCGGTTGACCACGGAACAGAACCTTTACTTCCACCATATCACCAACATGAAGGTTACTTAGATCGCTTAAGGGAATGATCTCCAAATCGTGTCCCAGTGGCGCCGGATTTTTCCATTCTCCCACAGTAAGAAACGACTTGGCAAACGCCTGATATTTTACGCTCATCAAGACCTTCTGAATGTCGCTGATCTCATTGCGTGGTTTCATCTGCATCCGTTCTCGTCCCTTGGTATCAATATACTGGGTAAAGAAGGAAGAAACAGAAACAGCGCTCAACTGATAGACCCCCTTGGCAGAGTCTTTTTTCAATGCCACCTTCTGTAACGCCATATCTCCGGCAAACAGCTCAAAATCAGCTGTAGTCAGCTCAGCCTTGCCGGGGGCATCTTTGGGCTTTATCAGGTTGCTTATGCTCTGCTTGGGGTCAATAATATCAAAGTGCTCAAGGGCAAAACGCCCGTTTGGTGAGTTAAGGATATCATCCATCGGCAGGACATGCCCCCAGCCAAGGGACACCATGGCATGGGGAGGTTGATGGGAGTGGGATTCAAAGGCATTGATCCAGATGGAGTGTGCATGAGCCATCGGGGCAAGCAGAAGGGTGGTTGCAATTGTCAACAGGCTTTTTTTAAACATAGTAAGGCTCCTTTTCTTTGTGTCGTATCAGAACTTGTATCTGACTCCTGCGCCATAGGTGCGGGGTTCGCCA
This sequence comes from uncultured Geobacter sp., assembly GCA_964655435.1. Lineage (GTDB taxonomy): Bacteria > Desulfobacterota > Desulfuromonadia > Geobacterales > Pseudopelobacteraceae > Trichlorobacter. The sequence goes on along the minus strand of CAZZMP010000021.1, from coordinate 10,169 downwards.
AATCCAACCATGGTCAACCTGGCGCTGGATTGGTAGGAATTTACGTAGGCTTCGTCGGCCAGATTCTTTACATAGCCGTAGATATCCCAGTCGCCAAAGCGGTAGCCTACCTTCATGTCGGCAACGGTGTAACTCTTTTGCTTGCCAAACCTCTGGTTACCACTATCATAAAAATAGGTGTCACCCTGATTGCGGATATCGGCTCTGGCGTAAACCCCTTTTGGATGGCTGTAGGCGATTCCTATTTTTGCAGTATGTGAAGGGGTGTTCTCAATCTTGTTGCCTTTCAGGTTTTTTGTTCCGGTGTCGTAGTCATCGTATTCGGCATCAATAAAACCTGCAGCGGCGCTTAGTTCAAGGCCGTCAAGCAACAGATAACGTGCTTCCAGTTCAATGCCCTGGGAGTGAGCCTCTTTGGCATTGCTGGTGAGAAATATCGATCCTGTACTGTCCGACTTGTAAACATGAATATCCTTGATATCCATTCTGAAGAGTGAAGCGGCAAAGCTTAGACGATTATATGAGCCTTTAAGACCAAGTTCGTAGTTTGTTGAGCGTTGAGGTTTAAAGCTGTTGTCGTCAGCCGTACCGCTGGTGGCAAAATAGTTGAAGCCGCCCGGCATATAGCCCTGGGACCAGGTAAAATAGGTTGTCAGATTGTTGTTGATCTTGTACGAAAGAGCCAGTTTAGGCAAAAAGGCATCCCATGTTTTTTTACCGTGCAGTGAGTACATGGGAGAGCCGCTGGTACCTACTGGCAGATAGTACATATCCAGATCCATCTTTTTTTCAATCTGCTGATAGCGCCCGCCGGCAGTCAGTTCAAATCCGGCCACCAGAGGAATCATAACCTGCCCGAATACAGCCTGGGTGTTGCTGTCGGAGCGGGACATGGCATTCATCTCAAAATTACCAAAAGGTGGAAACGGGAACTCCATGCCATATGGCCCCTGATCCCGTTGTTCAAAATCAAAATAGACGCCCCCAACCCACCTGAACCCTTCTTTTTTGGTGCTTGATGCCCTGAATTCCTGTGTCCATGTTTCAAGGTCAGTCGTGTTAAACTGCTTCAAACCGTTATATGCTGTGCCGGAAGTGAAATCAGCGTCATAGACACCATTCATATTTGTCTTCTTACGGGTGGTTACGGATGTCAGACTCAGTGCGTCGAAGTCGTAAGTTATATTAAGTGCCTGTGAGTTGCTTTCAGTTATTTCCCTGGTGGCTATGTCGTAACTCACAAATTCAGCGTCGTTTCTGTTGGCTGAACTTACCGATGCACCCCCGCCTAGACCATAGCCATCAAGCCATCCCCCCTTTGTATAGTCATATCCCAAGGTCAGTCTGGCGCTGAGTCTGTTTGTCGGTTTATAGAGCAGATAACCGCTGTAGCGCTGGTCATTCTTGTGGTTTGCATCTTTTCCCATGCCGGGATAGATGTTTTTAATCCAGCCGTCATCCCGCTGATACTGACCGTTGACGCCAAAAAACAGTTTGTCTTTGACTGCCGGCCCTGAAACATTGAATATCCCTTGTACATAATTATTGTTGCCGTATTCAGCGCCAAGAGTGCCGTGCCATTTGTTGTCGCCTGTTTTGGTAATTATGTTGATAACAGCGCCGATGGCGTCTTTGCCGTACAGGGTGCCCTGGGGTCCCCGTAATACTTCAACCCGCTCCACATTGGCCATAGATGCATCAAAACTATATCTGTCACTGGAGGGGACACCGTCAATATAGATTACTACCGGGTTATTGTTAGTAAACATGGAGGAGTTTAACCCTCTGAAGTTTACAGCGCTGCCGTTAAAGCTGCTGCCGATATACATATTTGGAACTTCATGGATGATTCCCTCAACATTTTTGATTCCTTTGTCTTCGATATCGTAATCGCTGATAACCGAAATACTCTGGGGGACGTCCTTGACACTTTCTTCAATTTTATTGGCCGTTACTGAAATGCTGTCCAGTGACATTGATTTGGTGCCGGAGGTATCGGTTTTTTCTTCTGCAAGGGCAGTACTGGTGGTAGCAACTGCTAACAACAGTGTTGCAACGGCAATTCCTCTTGAAGAACGGGCAGTGCAGGGTTGTTTGAGCAACTGCTCCAAAATACAGGTTGGATGTTCTTTTTTTGTACGTGATCTTGGATGCATATGGTGGTATCTCCTTTTTTTGTACCTGCTTTAAAAGTCGCATGACTTTAATTATGATTGTGACTCGTGTTATCAATATCACGATGAATAGGTATGCAATAGAATATATGGAGCAAATAATAGAACTTTTGACAGTTTTCTCTAATCTGTGAAGTAAATAAAGCTATTGAAAATTAACAGGTTAGATATTTAATTGGTTCGTAATGGATTGTTAAGGCAGCTACTACTAAGAAAAGAGAGGCAGATTGGATGGTTTGTAACAAATTGATCTACAGAGGGGCAGGTTGTTATGCAAAACAGCTACTGTAGCGTTGTTACGGTCTTGGCAAACTTGCCTGGCGTGGTGCCGTACTGCTTTGAAAATTCCCTGACAAAATGGGATGCATCACTGAAACCGAGATATTGACTGATCTCCGTTATGTTCATCCTGTTTTCTGAAAGAAGAACTCCGGCCAGTTGCAGGCGTTCTTTTTGAAGCAAGGCATGTGCCGTAGAGCCAAAAACCTGACGGAATCCGTAACTGAGTTTTGAGCGGTTAATACCAACCATGCGACTCAGCTCCTGCAGGGTTGGTGGGTTTTCCAGATTATGGCTGATGATCTGCTTTGCTTCGTGTATTCTCTCGATATCCCGTGGTACGAGTCTGATCTGTTTTCTTTCTGCAGCTGATACAAGAGTGTCTTCCAGCTGGCAGATGATAAGTTCCAGACATTTGTTTTCAAGGTACATTTTCCCGTGGGCACCCCTGTATGGACAATGGTAAATCTGGTCAAGAATCATCCTGACACGAGCACTCATGTCTGAAACCTGATAATACGGTTTATGCGCCTTTTCTCCGAGAATTGAACATAATTCTCGAGTGTTCAAAAACTCTTCATCTTCAAGAAGGCGAAGCAGCCAGGCAGGTGAGACGTACAGGCTGAAGTTACGGTAATGCTGTTTCTCCAGCATTTCTGTTTTGCCTAAAACTCCGGGAGTATAGTGGATTGCAGCTTTGCCCGGTTTTAATTCAATAAATGTCCTTTCATGGGGTGAAAATGAAAAATGACCCCGTCCCACACCTTCAAGCCAAAACGCAAAAACAACCGGTGATTGTGTATATCGATATTCAATCTGCAACGATTTTCTGTTGGTAAAATCGCAAAAAAGCAGCTCAATCGATGAAGGCAGGATCAGATGCTTTCCGGTGTTGGGAAACGAGTTGTCCCAATAGTTCAGGCAGTCCCATGCCGATTGAGCCATATGTTTATGGGCTGTTGACAGCATCTGCCTTTTTCCTTTCTATTACACTAATTGATTATGGATATTGAAAACTATAATCAATTAATGGTGACAGTCAATAGTTTTTTTGTAGAGACGCCTTGAAAGTGTTGAGACTGTTTCACGGCAACTCATAGCTGGCCGGAAGTAAGGTGCCAATCCTTGATCTTTGTCTGGGCTTCCCACATTGCACGGTACCGGCCATTGGAGGCAAGCAGCTCGGTATGATTTCCCTGTTCGATCAGGCGTCCGGCATCGATGACCAGTATCCGTTCTGCTGCGGCAATGGTTGAAAGGCGGTGGGCAATGACAATGACGGTTTTTTCACGGATCAGTGCATCAATGGCTTGTTGCACTGACAGTTCGCTTTCTGTGTCAAGTGCAGCGGTGGGTTCGTCAAGCACGACAATGGGCGCATTTTTAAGTAAAGCCCGTGCAATGGAGATACGCTGACGCTCGCCGCCTGACAGTCGTCCACCAATCTCGCCAAGTCGTGTATTCCAGCCTTGCGGCAGGCGTTCGATAAATTCTGTGCAACGCGCGGCACGCGAGGCTTCAAAAATCTCGTCTTGATCAGCATCCGGTCTTGCCATCCTGATATTGGCCAAGACAGTATCATCGAACAGATAGACATCCTGAAATACCACTGAAATCAGGCTTTGCAGCTCTTCGGGGGGGATCTGACGCAGATCCACTCCACCGATCAAAATCCGGCCTTCCTGTGGATCCGCCTGACGCATAAGCAGGCGGGTAAGGGTGGTCTTTCCCGATCCGGATGGTCCCACCAGGGCGGTAAGGCTACGGGCTGGAATATCTGCATTAAGATTGATAATTGAAGGTGTATCTCCTTGTGTATATTGGAACTGTACTCCTTCAAACCGTATGTCATAACGATCGGGCACCTGAGATGCTTGCAGCTGAGGCAGTGGCTTGATCGCCATCAGCGCCTCAATCCGTTTCAGGGCGGTTTCACTCAATTCAAGGATAACGGTATAGGATATGAAAGTGGCCATCGGATCGGCAAAGCGTACGGTGATAATACACAGCGCCGCCAGCGTTGCCAGATCAAGAGAACCGTTCAATACCCAGACAACCCCCAGACCCAGCACCAGTAAAAGACCGGTTTCAACGATACCGGTAACCAGCAGGTTGGGTTTGGCGCTTGTGCGTTGACTGACAGTCTGGATCTGTTCCATACGTTCGAAGCTGGATTTAAGATGCTCTGTTTTTTCGCCTGCCAGACAGGCAGCACGTAGCACCGGAAGGCCTTGTAAAAATTCTACAACATCGCCGCTGGCTTTCTGGTTTGCTTCGGCAAGGGTACGCAGTGAGCGACCCATGATCGGGCGACGCCAGCGGTAGAGTGGTACAATGGTGGGAAACAGCAGCATCAGCGCTACGGCCATGCGCCAGTCAACAAATAACAGCGCCAGCGCAGTAAAGGCCGGAGTAATCAGAGAAACAAAAATCAGATTGAGAATCATGAGAGTGTAGCTCAGATTTTCGTCAACATTACCCAACACCATGGCGTTCAGCTCGCCTGCCCGCTTATTCTGTAGCTGTTCCAGCGGCATCCGGCGCAACTGTTCTCCCAGACTGGTGCGCAGGCGATGGGTTGCCTGTGCCATACGTCCGTCATAATCAAAGCTCTGTCCTTTCCAGCGCAAGATCATTGATAAAAAGGAGACGAGTGCCATGATTCCGGCCCAGTTCCAGCCTGCTGTGTAGTCTGAACGGGACAGAACAGCTTGCAAGAGCGGCACGATGCAGGCAAAGGCAAGCCCCTGTAAAGCCGCAGCAAGCATCAGAGCGATAATGCTTCGCCGCATGCCGTCTGCATCTTCTCCTGCGCTGCGTAACAGTTGCGCGTAGGTGGTGCGCCATGGCGTTGGCTCTTTTAAGGCGTTCTCTTCAATTGATAAATCTGCAGTAGTCATGGGCGCTCCTTGCTCAGACCGTGGCCCATTGACCAGTTCCGGGCAGTTTCATAGTTGCGCCAGAGTCGCGCATAAATGCCGTCTGATCTGACAAGGGCATCATGACGCCCCTGTTCGATAAGTTCTCCATGGTCAAACACCAGAATTTGGTCAGCGTCCCGAATGGTGCTCAGTCGATGTGCAACCATAATGACCGTCTTGCCCCGCATGAGAACCGACAATGCCTCAATCAGGGCAGCTTCATTTTCAGGGTCGGCAAAGGCGGTTGCTTCATCCAGTACCAGGATCGGACGGTTTTGCAGAATGGCCCGGGCAATGGTAATCCGTTGACGTTGGCCGCCGGAAAGGAAAACACCCCGTTCGCCGACCGGGGTGTTGTACCCCTGGGGCAGCTCCATGATGAAATCGTGAGCCTGGGCAGCTCGGGCAGCAGTCTCAATGACTGCAGTATCGGCACCGGACATGCCAATACTGATGTTGGCCGCTATGGTGTCGGCAAACAGAAAAGTATCCTGAAACACAAAGGCAACCTGTTGCATGAGCGCATTACCTGATAGTTGCCGTACATCTGCACCTCCCAGCAGCACACGGCCATCAGATACATCCCAAAAACGGGGAATAAGTCTGGCCACGGTACTTTTTCCGGCGCCGGATGGCCCAACCAAAGCAGTTACAGTGCCTGGTGTAGCATGAAAGCTGATGTTCTTGATGGCTGCCGATTCACCAGTTTCATAGCAGAAAGTAACCTTTTCAAAGGTGACACTTGCCTCTGACGGCTGATGCTCAGGAACTGCCGGTTCAGGTAAAACAGGCGCTGACATTACTTCCTGAATACGGGTAATGCTCAGTTTTACCTTTTCATTCAAATGTCTCAGCATCATCATCGGCATCATGGCCTCGGCCATACCGGTACAGAGCAGCAGTGTCGCTATCCAGCGGTTGGTATCAAGACTCTGGCCAAGCCACAATCCTGCAATCAGCACCGCAAGCAACGTAGGTAACGGGCTGAGTACAGCCATTGAGAATCGAGCCGGAAAGCCGTTTTCGTGATACCAGCGCACAATAAAGCTCAAATAGTCTTCCAGGGCATGCTGGTAGCGGCCAAAGGTTGACTTACCGGTATCAAAGGTGCGTACCACCGGCATGGCCTGTACAAATTCTACAATTGCAGCACTAACCCGTTCGCGTGACCTGTTGTACAGGTTTGTCATCTCCTGATAGTTGCGCATTGCCAGACCCAGGATGGCAAAACCGCCCACAAGCACACCGACCGCTGCCAAGGCAAGTCGCCAGTCCAGCCAGAACAGCGCTAACAATGTAATTGTCGGCGTCGCATAGGCCCGTGCATACAATGGCGTGCTGTCGGCCACAAAGACATGCAGTTCTTTCACATCATCGTGGATGACCTTTGCCAGTGATCCGGCACCCTGGGACTGGATATAGCCGAGTGAGACATTTGCCAGATGATCACTGAGCTGCATGCGCAAGATGCGCTCCAGCCTGAATGCCGCGTAATGCGTCTGGTCGAATGAGCCTTTCCGCAGGGTATACGAAGCTGCGGTGCATAACAGAGCTGCAAGCATGGCACCTTGCGGCCATTGGCCGGGCGCATTATGCAGTGAGCGGATGGTCAGAGCCATTGCCACCATGGCTGCAAGGCTTGTGACGGCAGCAGCCACCGACATAACCATGCCCAGACGTATCTGCCACTTGACAGGGGTCATGACGGCCCAGGCGTCACTACGCTGTTTTGTGGACAGCGTGTTTTTGCTCTGCGGAGGTGCTATCGGTATATCGGTGGTGTAAGTCTGGAATTGGGACGTTGACGGGGGGACGGAGGGATTCATGTTTTTTGCCTGCTCTGGGTGGCTGTCCTGTTCTTTTCAGTGTTTTTAAGATGGACAATGGTCGGTGTGATGGTGCTCAGGAATGGCAACACGGAAAACAGATAGAAGGCGATCCCTTTCAGGCCGAGACCGGGGATATAGCCGTAGGATACATCGGTTATACTGCTGCTTTTGCCGCTGCAGGACAGGCAAAATTTCCTGATTTCGTTGCGATTGATGCCCCAAGGCATCTTGGGGGTGGTGTAATGGGGCGTTTTTTTCATGCCCTGCATGGTCTTGCGTGAAAACCAGCGTGGTATGGTGTCAAACATAATCTCAAGATCGGGGAATCGCCTGAAAAGAGTGGTCAGGATCTGCCGTACCTCTTTTTCCTCAAAATACATCAGTAACCCCTGTGCAGTGACGAATACACCCTGTGCAGGGTCAACCTTATCCATCCAGCTGAAATCAAGGGCACTGAGCGGCAGGTGACGGCAGCGGTCTGTGGGTTGCAAAAACCGCTCACGCACGGCAATGGCATCGGGCAGATCAACGCACAGCCAGTTCACCTTGCCGTTGTCAAGCCGCTGGAACTGGGTTTCCAGACCGCATGCCAGCTCAACCACTGTGCCGCCGGGATGGTGTGACATCCATGCGGTAACGGCACGGTCAAAGATCAGTGAGCGTTTGGCGTGGGAACCATCCGGCTTGCCAAAACTGCGCTCAAAGTCATAGGCAATGGATTGATAAATCCGCAGGCAGTCAGGATCGCGCAAAATACCGTCAGGTCGCAGGGCTGCGCTGGCCCGGTTATGCAATGTCCACAGCATGGTTTCCGGTACACCGGTAAGATTGATGACAGAGTGGTTGACCATGTCAGCCTCCGATGGATAGTTTTGATTGTGGATATCAATACCATAATAATGGTGGTGGTGATTGTATATTTGGAGTGAAGAATTGAATATTTGGAAGAAATGCGAGGTAGATTGATAAAATTAGCTACTGACGCTTTGCTGGCCGATCCGCCCGTTCAGCTTGTTATATTTTTTTTGTGGATCAGCGGGAGGTGAACCGACATAGTGGTTAGTCTGGAGAGCAGGGCACATTTTATGCCGACAAGGTAAAAGTCACTCCCTCGTTCCAGGCGGTCAGCATCCTGGTTCCCACTTCCTGAAACTCCGGGTGTTCCGCACTATACTCAGACAGCATACCCTGAGTATCGTTAACGCCATCGGCAATCTCTTCAAAGATCTGCTTGATTTTGCCGACCGGTAACGCAAGGTGAGACACCGCAAATTTTTCCAGGATCTTCCGTTGCCACCACTTCTTGGTCCCTGCCAGTGAGAGAGCGGGAACGTCTTTGGGGATATATGCCGCTGTTGTCACCATATCATACACCGGCGCCAGCCGGATTGACTGACCGGGTCGTTCATACAGCACGCCAAAATTTTTCAGGTGGGCATCACCGTTTCTGATCATGCAAGACAAAACGAGTGAGGCAAAAAACTGCTCACGGGCTGCCTGCAGGTACTCACCCGAAACAAAATCCTTGATCGAGCGGGCCACACGTTCGTAAGTGCTGCTGTATTTCCGGGCTGTGCCAAGGGCCTGCAGAGAGCACATATCCTCAAAGCCCAGAGAATATCCCCTGGATGCATCCAGATCAAACCGCTTCATTACGAATAATCCGCCATTTTCAGAGAGATAAAACTCCGGTACCGGCAAGCCGGAACGTTTGGCAACGGTCATGCAAAAAAACTCGTTCGCCGCCAGTTGCGGATAATCAAGCCCCCAGGATTTTACGATATAGTTGCCGGCAGTTGCGGTTCCACGTTCGGTCGCATCCAGCATGACTTTGGGCTGCACACCTGATACGCCGGATCGGAGTGCATACTTTGTCAACAGGTCGTTAAACAACTCTTCTGTATCCGGGTATGATAACAATCCATCCAGCGATTCAGTTGTTTCCGGATTGCCGGGGCTACTATCCCCCGGCAGGGAAAAGCGGTTTCGACCGATCTGATTGCCGCCGGTAATGCGAAGAATGGTCAAATCGTCTTCACCGGCAAGCTTGGCAATGGCACGACGGATAGCCTCAAGCAGTGCCCCCTCCGGCAGGTTCATCTGAAAAACCGGATGCAGATCCTGGCTCAGCCAGGTTTCCAGACGCACCGGCATGGTAAGTGATACTTGGGCATTTGGTGATTCTGCAGATTGATCGTACGCAAAGAGGTACCGGTTCTGGTCCGGCGTCCGGTCCAGAAGTCCGGCTCGGTTATCAGCGGCCCATACGGCCAAGGCAAGGGTGCTCACTTCATGCTCCTCAACTCATCCAGGGTTGGCGGCAACCCTGCCTGTCGCACACGGAGTTCCAAATCAAGATACTCCAAAATTCTGATTAGCTTGCGAACGCCGATTTCCTGAACCGTTCCCGATTCGATCTGGCTGATCGTCGTACGGCTCATCTCCAGCTGTTTTGCCATCAGTTCCTGGGATATCTTCCGGCGCTTGCGCTCTTTGCGTATTTCTTTGCCTATTTCGAATAACATAAATGCATTCTATATAAAACAATTTATCTATTCAAGTGCAAATTGCATTACATATAGAACATATTTTGGGGACTGCTTGTATCCAGCAGGTTATTGGGGACACCTAAAAAATGCTATCTGTACTTGGACAGGCTTTTCAGCAGGTGCGTCTTTGTGCGCTCTGCTGCAAAAGCCTTGTTAGCCTTTTTTCAATAGAGCTGTCTTATGAAAAAACATATGCGGTCCTTCAGTATCTGAAAACCCAGCATCTCGAGTTTTTTTGATTGTCTCTTCAAACGCTGATTTTGAAACATGAAATGGTGGTTCCACCAAAAGAATTTGGCCGTTTGGTTTAAGTATTGTTGCGATCTCATCAAAAAATATGAGCTTGTCAGAAACTTCATGAACCATGTAAAACAACAGTACAAAATCAACATGATCTGTTACGCCTATTTTGTTTTT
>CAZZMP010000020.1:0-63243 GCA_964655435.1 uncultured Geobacter sp. | reverse complement strand
TGATACCTCTTTATCGGAAATTTGAAAGTTATTCTTGATTGAGAACGCTGCCTAGGGCGCGTTCTCAATCATGCCATCCATATAACGGTTGAGATCAGAGTTAGCATTGCAGCGTAGTTTCTGGCCAAGCGCTTGTAGCGTGTGACAATTTAATACTGTTTTGCCTTTTGAAAGAATCGCTGAAGTGTTTGCTATTGCCAAGCTGCTGAAACCAGCAGGGTCACCGCTGTTTCTGCCAGGTTGAACTTGTAGTAATTTGGTGCATTACATGAAAGAACTCATCAGTTCAGGGGGCCTGAGAGACTTTCGATTAACTCTTGTGTGTGATACGGCAGGGCATCAAAATCTTTCATGCAAAACACCAGTTGCCGACGCGCCCATGGTTCTGTCAGCCGGATGTGATTAATTGCCATTTTTCTACTGCATCTGACGGCTGACGTTTCTGAGGTGACACCGATACCCACATTTTCTTCAACCAGGTGGCATACAGAATCAAAATCATGCAAACGAACACGGTAGCAGATGCGTCTGCCTAAGCGTTCCGCATGGTTATCCAGATGGTCTTGAAGAGCACTACCTTTCATGAGCCCGACAAACGGGTACCCGAGCAGGTCGCTGAAATTGGCCGTTTGTGCGGTTGCCAAGGGGTGGTGTTGAGGCACCACAGCGACAAGCTGATCGATGCGAAATAATCGCGATTCAAGCTGGCCGCGATCACTGGAGTCGGCAACAATCCCCACATCTGCCTTGTCCGCCATGACCAACCGGACAATTTCGGCGCTTGGATATTCCTGAAGCTCAATATCTATCTGCGGGTGCAGAGCCAAAAACGCTCCTAGGGATTCGGGTAAGAACTCTGTCAAGGCAGCGGTATTGCAAGGCAGGCGGATCTGTGCCTTGATACCTCGGGCGAATTCGCCGAGCGCGCCTTTCATGTCAACAATCTGGCGTAAAACGGTTCTTGCATGACCAGCAAGCGTCCAGCCTGCATCTGTTGGCTGAACACCACGGCGCCCGCGCTCAAGAAGTGGCACACCAAGTTCTTCTTCCATGCCCCGCACACGAGCACTGGCAGACGCCAAGGCCATATGGCCAAGTTCGGCCCCACCGGTGATGCTGCCTGCTTCCACAATGTTCAAAAAAAGTTTCAGATCGATAAGGTCAAAGCGCATAGCTGTACGTCCCTTGTACCGGAAGCCTTCGTATTAAACATAGTCTTGTTCAATATAATCCACATTTACAGAGTTGACAAACCGAATGATACTGAACCCATGGAAATAAACATACTCTTATTTTTTGCAGGTCTGTTGGCAGGCGCCATGAATTCCGCAGCAGGGGGCGGGTCATTTGTTACATTCCCGGCTCTGGTTTTGGCAGGCTTGCCTTCGGTTTCAGCGAATGCCACCAGCGCTGTCGCCCTTTTCCCCGGCAGCCTCGCCGGTGCGTGGGCCTATCGCAGAGAGTGCAGGTCATTCACCGCAATACCGTTGAAACCTATGATAGGGGCCAGCCTGGCTGGAGGGCTGCTGGGCGCTCTACTCCTGCATATGACCCCTACGAAGATATTCGATAACCTGATCCCATGGTTGCTTGCGCTTGGCACCGTTGCTTTCAGCTTTGGCCCCAAAATCGGTTACCTGATGCGAAAGTCAGTGCAACCTGGTTCTCCTTTTATGCTGATACTACAAGCGACTCTGGCTGTGTATGGCGGGTATTTTGGTGGCGCAGTCGGCATTATGATGATGGCTGCCTGGAGCGTGTTCGGCATTACCGACATCAGATCAATGAATGCAGCCAAGACCTTATTGGTAGGGATGACCAATTCAGCAGCTGTCATATATTTTGCCGGGACTGAACTGGTCTGGTGGTCACAGTCCATAGTAATGCTGACAGGAGCTGTCATTGGAGGCTACGGCGGTGCCTGCTGGATTCGACGTATCAGTCCGCAACGCTTACGCACCGGCATTACCATCTTTAACGTGGTTATTACTTTGGTTTTCTTTGTTCAACGGATGAAATGAGAATAACGGTGTCGAGGCGCAGCGGCGGCGCGGTCCTCCGCGACGGCCAGCTGCCGCCGAGTGGTTGGGATACTCGTTTAGATTCATGGTTTTCTATTCTTTTGAAATTGTGCCCATCATTAAACTGCAAATTTAATATTTATGCCGCTTCACGGGGTTTCCCTCTCTGCGCATCTCATCTCTATGTGACGAAACACATCGTCTATTTTAAGATTTGTATCTCTGCCATGCCTCTTTAATTACTTTAATTCCTATATACAGAAACACACTACCTGAGATGATTAATAATAGTTCAAAGGATCCAATTGGCTTTAGTATGACTAATGATGATTGAGAAGGAATCTGAGGATTATAGCGGATTGAAATTTTGGACCCAATAGGTAGTTTCTTTAAATCGTTTTCAGCGTCATCTCTTTTGGCATAACAGTGTCTAGCTGTGGTTATTGTCGGCTCCATTCTATTACTGTGATAAATTACATCTGATATGGTGTAAAAATATTCCAAGTCCGGGCAGTAGCGTGTTCCATAGCGGTCCTTATGTTCATATGTTCCTACTTTGTCAATAGTAGCAATAGTAGTTGGCCAATTAGAAGCGGCCCCTTTTGCAATAGCTTCGTGTACGCCAAGCCATAAACAAATAGTTCCCGTGCCAGCTGACAGAGTAATTAAGAAAATATATATTAAAACTATAATGGTTTTTTTCATGATTTTTTGAAATCCGTTTATGCCCGCCAGGGCATGGGTTGAATAAGCAAGATCGTAAGTATGTAAGTCAGAAAAACCTTTGAAGAGCGATATTTTCTCGGCCCGTGGTTTTTTTAAACTCTAAATATATTCCGGTCGTTCTGGACAATTCTATCTGGAGCACCGATACTACTCCTTGGATTTTCTGTCTTTTTCTGTGCTGTCCAACTCATAATTGAGCGGTTCACGCGCGCACGCGCGTGAACCGCTCAACCTTCCAAATGGAATATTTCTTCAGTGTGCTTTTTCCAAGCCGTGTCATCACGGCACCCACGCCGTTGAGGCCAGACAGAGCGCAGGCAGGGCAGTAATCCCTTCAGCCAGGAGCCAGGGTTGCCCTGCACCGTGGCAGACCACGTACAGATGATCCAGGCCAAGTTGCTCACGGGCTGACCGCATGGATGGCGTGACCTTGGGGGAACGGGTCAGCTTGAATTCAAAACCGATCTTGCGTCCGTTCAGCTCAATCAGCAAGTCCAGCTCGGCGCCGGTATGCACACCCCAGAAGTAGGCCTCATTACGTCGTACCCCGGTACGCTGCAGCACCTCGCGGATCATGGCTCCTTCCCAGGATGCGCCGCATTTGGGGTGGGCCAGCAGATTATCCATCCCCTGCACCCCCAGTAGAGTGTGCAAGACTCCTGAATCAGCCACATACACCTTGGGAGCCTTGACCTGACGCTTACCCAGGTTGGTATGCCACGGCAGCAGACGAAAGGCCATGTAGGTGCCTTCAAGGATATCAAGCCAGCGGGAAACCGATTTGTCGCTGACCCCCAACGCACGCCCCAGTTCACTACCATTCCAGGTCTGACCGTGGTAATGAGCCAGCATGGTCCAAAAGCGCCGCATGGTAACAGCGGAAAGGTTGATACCCAGTTGCGGCAGGTCACGTTCAAGGTAGGTACGGATAAAGGCTTCATGCCATTCACGGCTGACCTTGTCACTTCCGGCCAACAGGGCGCGGGGAAAACCGCCTCGCAACCAGTGCCTGTCCAGTGCTGCAGTATCGCTTGAATCGGCTATGGTTTCGTGCAGCGCCAGCCCGTCAAGCTCATGGAAAGCCACCCGTCCGGCAAGGGTCTCTGCGGTCTGGCGCATCAGTTCAGGCGCTGCACTTCCCAGCAACAGAAAACGGGTCGGCGTACCTTCCCGGTCAGCCAGTACCCGCAGCAGCGGAAACAGATCAGGTCTGAGCTGGATCTCGTCCAGCACCACCAGACCAGTCAGGGGGCGCAGCACAAAGGAGGGGTCAGCAAGGCGGGCCTGATCATCTGGGTCTTCCAGATCAAAGTGCCTGACCGGCTCCTGCCACTGAGTTGCCAGTTGGCGGGCAAGGGTGGTCTTGCCAACCTGGCGCGAGCCGAGCAGTGCCACAACCGGAAAGTCAGCCAGTCTTTCGGTAAGTTGGGTAAGGTGTAGTTGGCGAATGATCATGGGGACAATTTACCATGAAAAATCGAACTTGTAATCCGAATTTTCATGGTAAATGTTCAAACTAACGTTACTCCCCCGTTACCACCCCCTAAGCCATGGCAAACTGCAGAAAATCCAGTGCGTCAGCAGCAGGAATCCGCAACTGCTTGGCAATGACACCGGCTGTCCGGTTGCCATCCAACTCTTCAAGCAGGCGATAGTAGGGCTTGTTCAGCGATTCAGTACAGACCTCGCCGTGGGTCGGATAGATGGCTGCTCAGGAACCGGTCTGTTTCAGCTGTTTGCTGATCCAGGCCGGAAGACAAATGGGACGCAGTTAAGTTTGTAAACTGACTTCATCAAGTTAACCAAATTAACAACGTCCCCTTGTCCGTCCCGGGTGACTATAGAATGTCCCCTCGCCACTTACGCTTTTTGACAGGGGCTCTTCTTATTTGCAGTGATATATTCAGTATGCGAAGTGTTATTGACCGGTTACACAAGTTGAAGCACTGCACTCCTTGTTGGCTGAAAAGGTGCCGTTCACTGTTTTGCAAGCGCCCTCCAGCATATTGTTGGCACACTTTGCCTGACCGTTTGCCGGATCAATGTAACAGCAGGCGCCAAAGCTGCCGCAGGTTGCTTCATCCAGGGCAGCGCAGGCCTTGCTGATAGCCCAGTTGCCCTGCAGCTGTTTGCACTTCTGCTCGGTCAGCTTATCCAGGCAGCGTACCGCATGAACACCGCTTTCGTTTACAAATGAGATTTTGGGATGGCAGCAGCTGCCGGTTGGCGAATCACAGGTTACCTGGCTGCAGTCTTTGTTGGGTGAGAAGGTGCCGTTTAGTGTGCTACAAGCACCTGCCAGCATATCCTTGGCACACTTTGCCTGGCCGTTTGCCGGATCAATATAGCAGCAGGCGCCAAAGCTGCCGCAGGTTGCTTCATCCAGGGCGGTGCAGGCCTTGCTGCTATCCCAGGTGCCTTGTATGATTTTGCACTTGTACTCGGTCTGGTTGTCCAGACAGCGTACCGCATGTGCGACACCACTGGAATCTACAAATGAGATTTTGGGATGGCAACAGCTGCCGGTTGGCGTGGTACAGGTGATCTGGTTGCACTCTTTGTTGGGTGAAAAGGTGCCGTTCACTGTTTTGCAAGCGCCCTCCAACATATTGTTGGCACACTTTGCCTGACCGTTTGCCGGATCAATGTAACAGCAGGCGCCAAAGCTGCCGCAGGTTGCTTCATCCAGGGCAGCGCAGGCCTTGCTGATAGCCCAGTTGCCCTGCAGCTGTTTGCACTTCTGCTCGGTCAGCTTATCCAGGCAGCGTACCGCATGAACACCGCTTTCGTTTACAAATGAGATTTTGGGATGGCAGCAGCTGCCGGTTGGCGAATCACAGGTTACCTGGCTGCAGTCTTTGTTGGGTGAGAAGGTGCCGTTTAGTGTGCTACAAGCACCTGCCAGCATATCCTTGGCACACTTTGCCTGACCGTTTGCCGCATCAATATAGCAGCATGCGCCAAAGCTGCCGCAGGTTGCTTCATCCAGGGCAGCGCAAGCTTTGCTGAGAGCCCAGTTTCCTTGCAGCTGTTTGCACTTCTGCTCGGTCTGGTTGTCCAGGCAGCGAACCGCATGTACACCGCTTTCGTTTACAAATGAGATTTTAGGATGGCAACAGCTACCTTTAGGGGCTTCAGGTGTGCTACAGGTGATCTGGTTGCACTCTTTGTTCGGCGAGAAGGTGCCGTTCACTGTTTTACAAGCGCCCTCCAGCATATCCTTGGCACACTTTGCCTGACCGTTTGCCGGATCAATATAGCAGCAGGCGCCAAAACTGCCGCAGGTTGCTTCATTCAGGTCTGCGCAGGCCTTGCTGATAGCCCAGTTGCCCTGCAGCTGTTTGCACTTCTGCTCGGTCAGCTTATCCAGGCAGCGTACCGCATGAACACCGCTTTCGTTTACAAATGAGATTTTGGGATGGCAACAGCTGCCGGTTGATTCTGTCGGGGTACTCTGAGGCGGCGGTGTACTGACCCCGGAATTGGCAGCACCCTGTGGAGCCCCGCTTGATACCGTGCCTGTTTGGGGTGTGGGGCTGGAGGGTAGCGGTCTTGCAGGTGACGACGCAGGTGTTTTTGATGGTGATGCTGCTTGTCCTTTTGCCTGGGGCGGTATTGTAGCTCTAGCTGGCATGGTAACCGGATGTGACGAGCAGATTCTGCCACTGGCCTGCAGGGTGGGGTTTAATGCGCTGCGTACCGTAAGAACATAGTCCCTCTTTTCGAGGTGGTGGGGGATGCTGAAGGCAAAGAGCGGGCCACGTGTCCATGGCAGTGAGGTGAGTTTACGTCCGGCAATCAGAAAATCCACAGCATCTTTTTCATGCCCGGGCCAGCTCCAGCTGACATATGCAATGGTGCCGACGTTGCATCCGCTCTGGGAGGTGACCGTTACATTGCTGATTCCCTCAACTCTTTGGATAGAACTCCTTTGTAAAGGTGAAGAATGTGCCGTCCTGTACGGACTCAGTAAAAACAAGCAAGCCAGCATCAAAAGAACAGTACATACTTTAAACCTGAGAATGTTGTGAGCCATATCTTTCTCCTTGAGAAAATGTGTTTCGAGTTATAGAGTTATGAGTTATGGGGACAGCATATTCAATTCCCACTCGACGAGTTATGGGGACAGCATATTCAATTCCCACTCAGCCTTTAGAGCCGGGTTAAAAAAGTCCCTGATGATATCATTCGTTGATGTATCAAGAACCGGAGGGAAGGAGTGTTGTGTAAGAGGTTCCATGTATTTCCACTGGATACGTTTTAGTGTGTGTACCCATTGTGTATACCAGAAAAACTTAATTTTCACATCGTGAAGTGTGCTTGTGCAGATTGAAAATACCCAAAAAACATCCTTGCTTCTTTCCTAATTCCTTTCCTGTATTCAGGCGTCACACCAATCTTCCGATTATTGCACTACAAAAATCTGCTTCCCCTGGAGGGGAAAGGGGACATTCTATAGTCAACCTGCCAATCAAAAATATTGTTCTTTAAAATTAAATCGCTGGGGGTGATATTCCCCGTCCCTTGGGGCGATTGATGCATCCAATACGTTTGTAGATACCCCGCTGCTTGCGGCGGGGTAGTTCATCAGTTGACCAGAACAACTGGCAGAACTTAAAACAGCTGGTATACTCAACTGAAAATATTGTTGATAACAGAACAACGAAAGGAGAAACAGAGATGTCAAACGATGGAAAACCGTGGAGTCCCTACCTGGCAGGAGCGCTGGCTGGGCTTGTAAGTATCGGGTCGGTCTGGTTTGCAGGCAAGTACTTCGGCGCCTCTACAACTTTTGTGAGGACTGCCGGAATGATTGAGCAGCTGTTTAGTCCTGAACGGGTTGCTCAGATGCAATATTTTATCAAGGAAGTACCCAAGGTGGACTGGCAAAGCATGTTCCTGGTAGGGATCTTTAGTGGTGCCCTGATTGCATCCCTTACTGATGGTTCCTTCCGGTTACAAACAATCCCTGCTTTATGGGAAAAACGCTTTGGTTCCAGCGCTGTAACGCGTGGAATTCTGGCCTTTCTGGGTGGCACCGTGGCTATGTTCGGCGCACGTCTGGCCGATGGCTGACCGAGCGGTCATGGGCTGAGCGGTTCGCTTCAGCTAGCGTTGAGTGGTTTTGTCTCTCTGGCCTGTTTTTTTATAGGTGGTATAATCATGGCGCGGATGCTGTATGGTGGAGGTGAGCGATGAGCCAGTTATTCTATGGTCTGATTACCGGCCTTCTGTTCGGCTTCCTGTTGCAGAAAGGGAGAGTTTTACGGTTTGAAAAGCAGATTAATGCCTTGCTGTTCAAGGATATGACTATAATCAAATTCATGCTTTCCAGTGTGATTGTTGCCATGGTGGGAACCTACCTGCTTGTAGATCTGGGGCTTGCCAAGCTTTCGATCAAATCCACTATTCTCGGAGCCAACATCATCGGCGGTCTGTTGTTCGGCGTGGGTTGGGGCGTTTTGGGCTATTGTCCAGGCACCTCGGTCGGCGCAGTGGCTGAGGGTCGCTGGGATGCGCTATGGGGAGTAGTCGGCATGCTGGCCGGTGCAGCGCTGTATGCGGAGGCATTTCCTGTCATGAAAGCCAGCGTACTGACCTGGGGGAACATCGGTAAGGTAACCCTGCCGCAACTACTGGGGATCAACCACTGGTTCGTGATTGTGCCGTTTGTGGCTGGCACCATCCTGTTGTTCCGATGGATAGAAAAGAAAGGTCTGTAGGTTTCTTTTCAGTTCTGAATTTTACCAGATTAACAGTTGAGGGAAAACTGATAGGCAGACAAGAACAGATCGTATTTTAATACAACCAACTGACCCCCAGCAGGAACTTGCTTGAGTTAAGTGGCTCATTGGGGGTTGCGGTAGCGGCATTTGAAATATGGTGGTAGCGGTACTCAAAATTTAACATGGTGGCCTCTGCTATCGGGATCTGAAATCCGGCTCCGCCTTGATAGCTGAAGTTTAGTTTTGCCCCCATGCTGGGCAGTCCAAGCCCTACATATACCGGTCCGCCACCGGCAAAAACGTAAGGTTTTATCTGGCTCAGGCCGGTGAATTTCCAGCTTCCGAGCAAGTAGCCACCAACCATTGATCGACCTCCATGATCAACGGCAAGATGGTACGGCAGTTCTACAAGTAGTTGATGTCTGCCCTGATACCAGCTTCCTTTTGCAATATCATCAGACAGATACCAGCCCAGGCGGGCAATGGCATCCCATGTTTGAACCTGAGTGTGGGTATCGCCAAAGCCACGGTGGGTAATGCCGTAACCGGTCAGCAGGGTAAGCTCGTAGCGAGCATCTGCTGTGCTCTTTGCATGATCATCAGCCAGTGCAGAACCGGTGATAAGAGCTGTAAGTAATAGTGTCAGTATGGTTTTTATCATCTCGATATTTATTGCCTGCTGCGGCAGGCTACAATCAATTCACGAGCCTCAGGGTAGCGCCTCTTTTCAAAACGGGAAAAAATCAGCTCACCATCGATAAATACCGCCATTTCACTTCTTTTTGGACCAATTTCAAGTTCTACAGTCAGATCATCAACATTGTTTTCAAGTTCAGTGGCAAGACCTGCCGCTATAGGATACTGCCCTCAGGTTGCGCAATAATGGATAAGCATCTTCATAGCACGTTTCTCCTCGAGTTTAGTTTTGTTCTATCAGTTAAGCCGCTTTAATACCTTGCCGAATCCGTTTTAGCAAGCGATCCATGTAGTAATAGACAACCGGCGTGATGTAGAGGGTCAGCAGGAGATCTGCAAACTGGCTCGGCCAGAGATTGCGAGCCTTGTTGGTAAACAACCCTTTATCTGAACGTCTCCGGATCCAGCTCGTGGCGGTTCAGCTTGTCGTAGAGTGTCTTCTTCGGCATCTGGAGCAAATCAGCTGCATCAGCCACACTTCCCTTTGTACTTTTCAGTGCATCACGGATCAACCCCCGTTCGTATATCTCCAGCTTTGATGCCAACGAAGTATTCGCAACTCTGGATGGTTCCAGGCTGTCACCGATACCGAGGCAGAGACGTTCAGCCACAGCCTTGAGTTCGCGTACATTGCCCGGCCAGTTATGTTGTTGCCATCTTATAAGATCATGCTCATTCCAACTGACCGGTTCCCGTTTAAAACGGGCGCAGGCCTGGGATACAAAGTACGCCATCAACGGTGCAATATCACCGGGACGCTGCCTGAGCGGCGGCAATTCAATAGTTACTACATTCAGGCGGTAATACAGATCAGAACGAAAACCGCCCTGATCAGACAAACTCTGCAGATCCACCTTGGTTGCCGCTACAATCCGGCAATCAACCGGTATTGAAATATTACTACCCAATCTTTCCACACTACGTTCCTGTAGAACACGCAACAGTTTTACCTGTAACTGCAGCGGCATTGATTCAATCTCATCCAGAAAAAGCGTTCCGCCATCTGCATACTCAATTTTCCCGACCCGTTTTTTAACCGCACCGGTAAAGGCGCCGGATTCATGACCAAACATCTCGCTTTCAAAAATTGTCTCTGGCAACGCCCCACAGTTCAAGGCCACAAAAGGCCCATTGCGACCACTCATGGCATGTATTGCATGGGCAACAACCTCTTTACCGGTACCGGTTTCGCCAAGGATCAGCAGATCAACATCAGTGGGGGCAAGGGCGGCAATAGAACTACGCACCTTTTGGATGCCATCAGAATTTCCGATCAGTGGCATTGTTCCGATATCTCCCAGCTGCTCATGCAACCGGCGAATCTCAAGGATTAGATGGCGTTTCTCCAGCGCCCGCCGGATTACGTCCAGCAGACGTTCAGAGTGAAAAGGTTTTTCAATAAAATCGTAGGCATTCTGCCGCATGGCCTGTACAGCCATTGAAACATCACCATGACCTGTAATCAGAATAAGGGGAATATCACGATCATATTTCTGCATTTCATCCAGCAGCTCCATGCCAGAAATACCAGGGAGCCTCACATCACTGACCACAACAGCAGGCGGCGCATTTTTGATTACAGTTATTGCGCTTTCAGCAGAGGCAAATGAGCGGACAGTAAAACCAGCCAGCTGAATGGTCTGTTCGCACCCACGACGAACGTCCTCATCATCTTCAATCAGATAGATCGGAAGATTAGTCTGGTGGTTGTTGTTATGACTGTCCATTATCCGCCTCCTCCAGAGCAATGGTAAACTCTGCCCCTCCTGAAGCAGGATTTCTGGCTGTGAGCCTACCACCTAGTTCGGTGATAATCAGATGCGATATGGCCAGGCCAAGTCCTAACCCGTGGCCAGCCTGTTTTGTGGTAACAAATGATTCAAACAGATGCGGGAAAATTTCTTCGGCGATGCCAGATCCGGTATCTCTAATAACGATATGGACTTCTGGACTTTTCAGTAAAATGGTCACCGTTATTCGCTTTACCGGCTGATCTGCAACAGCATCCAGACCGTTACGGAACAGATTGACCAGAACTTGCTCAAAGCGTACAGGATCAGCCCAGACCTGTAGTGTTTCCATAAATGGCTGCACTTCAATTTTTGCATTGAGTTGGCGCCGTTGTGGCTCTACCAGCATACTGGCATGATTGATGGCAGTGATAATGCTGATGCGCTGTCTTTCTGCAGGGGACTTGCGGGAGAATGACTTGATCTCGGCGACAATAGTACCTATCCGGTCAGTCATGCGACTGATCACCCCAAGATTTTCAAGCGCCTCAGGAACGCGTCCTTTTTCAAGAAAACTTATCGCGTTATCAGTAAAAGTATGAATAGCGGTTAAAGGCTGGTTTATTTCATGACTGATCCCGGCTGACATCTGTCCCAGCACCGCCAGTTTTCCTGCTTGAACAGCATCGTCGCGTGATTCGCGCAGAATCCCTTCTGTAGTTTTTAACTCATCAATTTTCTCAAGTAATGAACTGTTGGTTGCCAGCAACTCTGCTGTACGCTCTGCAATCCTCTGTTCAAGTTCCTGATGTGCCTTGCGCAACGCTGCTTCTGCCATACGCCTTTCCTTGTACCCCTTGGTAGAAAGCTGAAAAAAGAGGGCAATCATGGCTCCGGCAATAAAGATAAGTGTAAAAGTGCGATGAATGGTTTTGGGGAACTGTTTATTACCCATTTCAAACCGCAGATCTGCGGCCTGGATTATTGCTCTGAAGCTTGCCCGCGATTTCATGGCTAGCGGGGTGGCCTCTTTTTTGTAGTTGTTATAAGCTTTATTGCGAAGATGAGCTGGAACATTTCTGATCCGTTCCATACGTTCTATACAGTTATCAACAAAAGCCATTGTATCAATCCTGGCCTGTTCAACAAGCTTTTGATCGTTTTTATCATGGGCAGCCCTGGTCAAAGCGTCAAACGATTCAGCAATTGTAGCAGCAGTCTCCTCAAGCTCATGCATATCTTCATCAAAATCGGATCCAAGCATGATGTTACGGGTAAGGCGGGAGACGTAATTAACATCACGGGCAATCTTTATTGTTTCAATTTTTGTGGTAATTTCATGTTGATGAAGTGAAAAAAAGGCATTGTTCAGACTGTAGATACCCCAGCCAGCGACAAAAGCAGCCAGCGCAACAAAGGTGATTGTCACACCACTGAAAAATGCCAGATTGCGATTCATCCCCATGCTGCCACCTCTTTCTACACCCCAGCCTACAGCTTGAACCGCCTTACAACCTACAACAGACTGTCGGCAACCATACCACAGGCAAAGCCGATCATACGACATTTTAGACTTAAACAGTTCATAGTAGCTTCCTTCAGGTCAAATAGCCTGGATCATTCTAAGCTGCCCTACGCATCCCGCGTCCCTCAATCTGCTCCACCATCGCCTCCCGCATCAGCTCCGAGACCGATTTACGGGTGTGGCGTACCAGCGATTCCAACTGGATGCGTTCTTTATCACTGACACGCATTGAAATAACATTGTACCGGGGATTTTCTTTCATTCTAGCCATTTAATTTTTTCCCTCATCTTTTTTGCAGTCTCCAGAATCAACCTGCTTGTCGCCAGTATCCGTTGCGGTGCGAAAGCTCTTGATCGCGCCTCCAAGTGAAGCACCCAGTTGCGGCAACTTGCCAGGCCCGAAGATAAGCAGCATAATTCCGCCAATCACGGCCAGTTCCGGCATTCCTAATCCAAACATGCTGTTTCTCCTATCTGTCAGAAAACCGTTTGTTGTAATTCTAATTGAGAAGAATCCCCCCTCCTTTGCAGGGAGAGGGGATCGGAATACAATATATAAACCTGGAATCACTGTTTTTTTGACACAATAATCCGCTCATCTTTATTTCCTGAAATCATCGAACCAACCATCCCAAAGACCCAGGAGGCATATGCATGAATCATGATGTACAAGACAATTACCATGGAGAAGAACATATGGATTACTCTTGTTGCCGCTGTGGCATGATTGAAAGCAGGCAACAGCCCATGGCACAAACGATTTACCAAACTGAAACTTTCAGGAAAGAGAAGAGCCAGACCGGTTATAGCCATTGCCATCCACAATCCCAGCCACCCCCACCATGCCAATACTTCAGTTGCCATGATCTTTTCGACATACCGCTTTTCATCAACTTCGTATCCAACCGGGTTTTCAATTTTTTTGCCACCCACAAGACATCTGACTTCATGCACAAAGAAATCAAAGGCATTACCTATCTTGGAAACCCCAAACCAGTTATATTCTCCGCTCATCACAAAATTGTAGACAAAGAACGTGATGGTACCCATCCAGCCCAGACCGAGGACTATATGCAGGCTTCTCCCCGCCCCTCTGCTCATAACTCCAAACGGTAGATAGTCACTAACCGCCAGTCCTGAAAGCAGAAGCAACAACACCTCCGCCACAATCAACCAATGCAGCATCCTGTAGAGAAAACTATGTCTCTTAACGGTTATGGTTTCATTCTTCACCATCGTCTTCCCCCTTGCTGGCGCGCTTACTGATTGCATGAGCCCCAATACCCGTAACTGTCCCAATAGCTGCGGCGCCGGCCAAGGTGCCGACATCCATGCCATATGCTGTTTTCAGCTTGTTTTTAGACTTGTGAGGAGTCATATCCGTATGGCAGCTGCTACATTCCATCGAACCTCTGGTAAAATGACCTGTTTCGTACTTTTCACCCTTGGTATGGCAGGTCATACATCCTGCGGTTTCCTGCGACAATTTCATGGGGAACGCGGTTTCCAGATTTCCTTTGTAGTAGGCGTTCAATAGTGTTACAGCCATTGCTGCTACATCTCCTGTTACCCTTCCACATCGTTCTGATCTTTCACTGGAACCACTGGCATATCCAGATTTTTCACACCATTTTCCAACACTTACATGACATAAAACAGAATGGCTGGGTGATTGAGTCAACGACTGGCCGCTTTTATACTTTGGTGGAAAAAATTGTTTCTTCACCGCATATTCATTGGATTTATCAGTTGGGAACGCTTCTGTTTCATAGTAGCGCATCAGCCTTGGAATGATCTTCTCTGCCGCGCTAAAAGGTGCCACAAGCGTAATGGCGGAGGCTGAACCGTTGGGCGCGCCGCACAGAGATCCATATCCTGCCACCCCGCCTACTCCATATTGCATCAAGATCGGGGGGAAGGGGCTTTCTTTCTTTCCACTGGCAAGATGTTCGATGAACTGCTCTTTGGTTGGCATGGGCAAAATAGTATAGGGGTAGCCTACTTTCTCCCTTAACGCGGTCATGATCGCCCAGAAGGCTCCACCGCCACACTCTTCAAGATAGTAGCCCAGATGACCGAGTTTTCTTACATATTCAGGATCAAGCTCCTGATATGTCCATGGAAATGGCGGCGCGACAAACGTTTCCTGCGGAATTGTAGCCTTTGCAATATTCGTCGTCGCCACACCACAGAGCGCCGCTCCTGATAAAACAGCGATGCCTTTAATAAAATCTCTTCTACGCAAATCCTTCATTTTTTCCTCCTGTTAACAAATTAAATATATCTAAGGGGTATTTGAAAACACAGATCCTGGTGCTTGCCTTTGCTTCTGGCTCCTTCGGAAAACCAGAGACTACTTTTCCCTGAATAGCTGTAATCAGGTGAGCGGCAAAAAAGTTTCAGTAGATTGCGAGATAAGATCGGCATAAAAGCCTCCAGATGTAAAATCGTTCTATTAATTATGTTTTCGCTCAAACATAAATTCAGATATGCTTAGTTAAATAGCAAAGCGCATGCCCAATATGGCGCGTTACAAACAATTCGCTAATACGCTAAAATCTAACGGTGTTTTTTTGTTTGAAAACAACATGAGAATTATTGTTTGAGCGGTTTTACAGAACAGCCACAAAAATCTATGCGGAAATCCGCACAGAGAAGAGGTTGTGATATGTTTGCCCCGCTTCCTTGCAATGCCCAGCGGCTGTATGGTAATAACAACTCCATGAGTTCTGCCCTCCAAACACCCATGATGAAGCAATATCTTGAGATTAAGGCTCGTTATCCCGAGAGCATCCTGTTCTTCAGGATGGGTGATTTCTACGAGATGTTTCTGGATGACGCCCTGATTGCGGCTCGAATTCTGGATATCACCCTCACCTCCCGCAACAAGAACAGCGCCGATGAGATCCCGTTCTGCGGGGTGCCGTTCCACTCAGCTCAACCTTACATCGCAAAGTTGATCGAGGCAGGCCACCGGGTTGCAATCTGCGAGCAGGTGGAAGACCCAAAGCAGGCCAAAGGGATTGTCAAGCGGGATGTGGTCAAAGTACTTACTCCCGCTCTGGTAACCGAGAGTGAGAGCCTGACGCCGGATGAAAACAGCTACCTTTTGGCGCTCTGCCAGCAGGACGAACGCTGGGGATGCGCCTGGCTGGATCTTTCAACCGGCGAATTCAAGGTATCTGAAGAAGAAAGCCTTACCGGCGCTGCTGCCATGCTGGCTGCAATCGGCCCACGGGAGCTGCTACTGGCGGAGGCACTACGCAAGGAACTGCCGGACGAGTTGGCGCAACTGCATGGTGAGCGCCCCCGTTCCGGCGTGGCTGACTGGGTATTGGACAAGGATTACTGTTCCGGTCTGATCTGCAGCCGTTTTGGTGTCGCGTCGCCAGCTTCATATGGACTGGAAGGACTGCCGCTGGCTCTGCTGGCGGTCGGGATGGTACTGCACTACCTGCAGGAGAACCGTCATGCCTCCCTGCCCCATCTGCGGGATATCAGCGTGGTGCGCCGCAAAGATTTTCTGACCATTGATCCGTCCACCCGTCGCAATCTTGAACTGACCGCCACCATGACCGACAACAAGAAGTCAGGTTCGCTACTGGGCTGTCTGGATCGCACTGCCACCGCCATGGGTGCTCGTACCCTTAAACAGTGGCTTTCCTATCCTCTGGTGCAGGTGGAACTTATTCATCAGCGGCTGTCGGCTGTGGAGGAACTGGTGGAACAGGGACTTCTGCGGGATCAGCTGAATAACCTGCTGAAAGGGATGCATGACCTGGAACGTCTCAATGCCCGGATCAGCATGGCTGGCTCCGGCGGCCGTGACCTGCGAGCACTACATGACTCACTGGATCGGATTCCCTGTCTGCGTGATGCCCTGGCGGGGGTGGAAGCGCCACTGCTCTGCAGGCTTTTGGAAGAGCTTGATCCATTGGATGATCTGCGGGAACTGATCAATCGTGCCATTTCTCCTGCCCCGCCTTTTTCACTGCGTGAGGGGGGGATAATCGCTGATGGCTATAATACTGAACTCGATGAACTGCGATCAATCAGCCGGGAAGGCAAAGGGTACATTGCCCGGTTGGAGGCGCAGGAGCGGGAGCGCACCGGCATCTCGTCACTCAAGATCCGCTACAACAAGGTCTTTGGTTACTACATTGAAGTAACAAGGACAAACCTTGCCAGCGTACCGGCTGACTACATTCGACGTCAGACCATTGCCACCGGTGAACGCTTTATCACCGAAGAGCTCAAGAACTACGAAGAAAAAGTACTTGGAGCCGAGGATCGGATCTGCGAGCTGGAATACACACTGTTTCAGCAGGTGAGGGAGACTGTGGCGGCATCATGCAGGAGGACTAGCAGCACTGCCGCAGCCGTTGCCAGTCTGGATGTGCTCGCATCCCTGGCCTTTGTTGCGGTGGATCGTAACTACTGCAAGCCGATGGTTGATGATACTGATATTATTGAAATATACGAGGGTCGTCACCCGGTGGTGGAGGCGATGAACCTGGGGGAACGTTTTGTTCCCAATGATACCAGGCTGGATGGCGAGGCCAACCAGATCCTGATGATCACCGGCCCCAACATGGCCGGTAAATCCACCTACATGCGCCAGGTGGCATTGATAACCCTGATGGCTCAGGCCGGTTCTTATGTCCCTGCCACCGCTGCAACCATCGGTATAGCTGACCGGATCTTCACCCGGGTCGGGGCTGGCGACAACCTGGCCAAGGGGCAGTCAACCTTCATGGTGGAGATGATGGAGACCGCCCATATCCTGCGCACAGCCAGCAACAAAAGCCTGGTTGTGCTGGATGAGATCGGACGCGGCACCTCCACCTTTGACGGCCTCTCCATTGCCTGGGCCGTGGCAGAATTTCTGCACGACGATCAGGTCTGCCGCCCCCGCACCCTGTTTGCCACCCACTACCATGAACTGGCTGACCTGGCTGCTACCCGCGAGCGGATCACCAACCTGACCGTGGCGGTGAAAGAGTGGAACGATCAGGTCATCTTCCTGCGTACCATCATCACCGGTGCTGCCTCTCACTCCTACGGCATTCAAGTGGCTCGTCTTGCTGGCATGCCGATGGATCTAATAGAACGTGCAAAGGAGATTCTTAAAACGCTTGAGGAGGGGGAGTTTGAACAGGGGGCTCCCAGACTGGCTCAATCAAAGAAAAAACCTGAAAAGGAGGAGCCCAGACAGTATTCGCTCTTTGAGCCGCAGGGGGATCAGCTGAGGGAGAGGCTTAAGAAACTTAACATCAACAACATTTCACCTCTGGAAGCACTGAACCTGCTGGATGAACTGAAGCGGATGGCATGAAAAAGCCCTTCGGGACGACTGTTTCCCGAAGGGCTTAAAAAGTTTGGCGTCTTGGCCGTTTAGCAGATCAGAGTTTCCCCAACATCCCGGCTCGCACTGCTTCATCGATCGGATAGAGTCCGACAAACGACTTGAGTAAGGCAGCCTGCAAATTTTTAGAAACAACCGATCCCACCACCTGGTTGTTGCGACTGACCCGTACCGTTCCATCCAGAGAGAAGCATATATCCAACACTTCCCCCTTTATAAAGTCTTTATTAAAAAGTGCGTACAAACGCTGTAGATCAGCATTTCCTCCAAGGCTAGAGGTGTTTCTTATTACGGCATCATTTAATCCCTCAATAAACTTGTCTTTCAAAACCCGTTTATGTAAGAAATTGATCCTGACCAGCTTGACACCGGGGTCATTGAGTACCTCGGCGCTTTTGGCAGTCTGTTTAGCTAAATAGAGCGAACTTAGATAAACTTTACCGAACATTTTTGTTCGAAGTCCAAACCCGTTTAAATGCAATGTCTGCCCATCAACTACCGTTACACCTTCAATCTGAACGCCGTAGGCATTTAGGGCATATGATGACACCGGCATGAGAAGCAACAAAAAAACAACAATTATTTTGTACAATTGCATACCCTCCTTTTTATATCAGCAGGTATATATATCGTAAACAGCATAATACATGTTTTGCTAAATTAAAAGAAACAAATTTTCAACCAAGTTTACGACAGATCAATATTCCGCTCAACCTCACGCTTGGTTAAAAACTTAATATTTTTAATTTGATAGCGCTGTACGACCGCAACCTGACACCGCCTGACAGCTTTTCCGACTATGTCAGCAGATATGTTTAACGGAAGATATTTGGAGACTGCCCGGTTTAGAAAGAAATATATGAAGATCAGGGTTTCAGGTAAAAGAGTGGCGACCTGGCACCATCGTTGATTAGTTGACTAACTTTTTGATGAGCTGAAGCGGATGGCTGAATAGCTTTCTTTATGAATGCAATTTAATCTGAAATCAAAGATTCCGACCGGACAGAAGGTAGTTTGTCTGGTATAGGTAAGTATAACAAAGAATCAAGCAGATATCAGATTATCGCAAACGGAGGTAAAATTCATGAAAATCAGCACAAAACTTTCAGTCGTTACCTGTGTCCTAATTGTTCTGACAGTTCTTGTCACCAGCTCCATATCGCTTGTAATCATGTATCGGGAGCTTGCTCATGAAGCAGTCGTCATGCAGGAAAGCAGGATGAAGACCTTCTGGGAGCTTGCATTTCAAAAAGGAAAAGAGTTTAAGCTGCTTGACGATAAATTGATGATTTCCGATTACCAGATAAACGGCAACTTCGAGCTTCCTGACAAGGTCAAAGATCTCTGCGGAGGCACCGCCACAATCTTTATGAACGATACAAGAGTTTCAACAAACGTAATGAAACCGGATGGCAGTCGGGCGGTTGGCACGAAACTGCAGGGGGCGGCGCTTGAGGCAGTGAAACAGGGCAAAAAATACCGTGGCGAGGCCAAGATTCTTGGTGTTCCCTATTTCACTGCATATGACCCTATCAAAAACTCTCAGGGAGAAGTAATTGGTGTAATGTATGTAGGAGTAAAAAAAGATGATGATTTCGCATCTTTTAACAGGCTGGTATGGATCGTCATCTCGGCAGCTGCAGTCTGCCTTGTTCTGGCAGGTCTGATTTCCTCTTGGATGGTAACTGCAAATCTGCGGTGTCTTGTAAAAATAGGCGATCTTATGCAGAAAGTTGCGGATGGTGATCTTAAGGTGCGCCTTGAGTTGAGTGGCGGTAACAATGAGATAGACAAGGTTGCCGTCAGTGTTAATACCATGCTTCAGAACATGTCCAATGCGCTAGGCGGAGTGCATCAGGCAGCTGCCAGTATTACCGCTTCAACCAGACAGCTTGATAATGCGGCGGTCAAGATAGCATCAGGAGCGGAAAAAGCGGCAGGTCAAACCATCACTATCGCCACAGCAAGCGAAGAGATGTCAGCCACAAGCGGAGATATTGCACAGAACTGCATGATGGCCGTCGAAGGTGCGCAGAGTGCAAGCGATGCGGCGGTTACAGGCTCACAAGTGGTTTCATCAACCATTGCCGGAATGGAACAGATAGCGGAACGGGTCAGAAGTTCCGCCAATACGGTTACAAAGCTGGGCGAGAGATCCGAGCAGATTGGGGCTATTGCAGGCACTATTGAGGATATTGCTGATCAGACCAACCTCCTGGCTTTAAATGCAGCTATTGAGGCGGCCAGAGCCGGAGAGATGGGGCGCGGTTTTGCCGTAGTAGCCGATGAGGTTCGAGCACTTGCTGAAAGGACAACAAAGGCTACCCGTGAAATCAGCGAGATGCTGAAGGCTATACAGATGGAGACCAGGACTGCGGTGCAGCAGATGGAGCAGGGGGTAAAAGATGTTGAAACCGGAACCGAAGATGCTTCCCGTTCAGGGGTAGCTCTACAGGAGATCCTGTCACGGATAAACGATGTTACCATGCAGATAAATCAGATTGCCACGGCTGCTGAAGAGCAGACTGCCACAACCAGCGAAATTACCGGCAACATACACCAGATGACAGAGATAACACAGGAAACAGCAAAAGGAGCTAATGACACTGCCAGTGCTGCCGCTAATCTGTCAGCTCTTGCTGAAGAGCTTGAGAGGCTTATAGGGAGATTCAAAGTCTGATAATGGCTTTATTACTATATAGAGGAGTAATAAGGGGGAGATCCATGCACCGTATAGTATTCTTTGTTTCCGTTGCCCTGCTGTCGTTTCAGACTACTTGCATTGCAGGCTTTTTTGACGATATAGGCCAAAGCCTTCGCTCGAACAAAACCTCCGACAGCAAACTTGATAGTGCAACCACAACCAAAGGCTTAAAAGAGGCGCTAGCAACCGGCACCGAGCGAGCCGTTGCCAACGTTGCCAAAACGGATGGCTACTTTGGCAACCAGTTGATTAAGATTCTGTTACCTGACAAGGTGCAGCAGGCTGGAGAATTGCTCAAAAAAGCAGGTTACGAAAAACAGGTGAATGATCTGGTTTTAAGCATGAACCGCGCAGCCGAAAAGGCGGCACCCAGGGCAGTCAGCTTCTTTGGCAATGCCATCCGAACAATGACTCTGGAAGATGCAAAGGGGATTCTTACCGGCGGAGACACTGCGGCTACCAGCTATTTTGAACAGAAGACCCGCACTCAACTGTTTGAGAGTTTTAAACCCACTGTCAGTCAGACCATCGAACAGACAGGAACCGCCCGTGCCTACCAGAACATGATAGGAAAGCTGGATCGCATACCGATGGCAGGATTGGTCAACAAACCTGATCTTGACCTAAACAGCTATGTGACCAACAAGGCGCTGGATGGTTTATTCAAAATGGTTGGAGAAGAAGAGAAAAAGATCAGAACTAACCCGGCAGCACGGACAACAGAACTATTACGAAAAGTGTTCGGCAGCAACTGATATAAGAGAGCAACAACATTCAACTATCTGATAAGTTTTACTTAACAGCTCAGGGGAACCGCCTCCCCACGCCCAGCGGCAACAGCAAGTCTGTAGATTGACAGCTTCGGGATTCATAACGTTCCCGGAGCTGTCGTCCCTTCTAGGATATTCGGGATACTGCCCATCCTCAACCGTTTATACTACTATAATGATATTAATACGAATCTGTCCGATTAAAACAACATAAATATCACTTTAGTCATATTTATGTTGATAATTGCTATTCTGCCTGCAATAATACCAATCGAGTGATATTTAACCTTGTGAAAGGCATCCAATGTCAAAGACAGTGACCCCGATTCCGGTTCCGGATCCTCAAATACTTATTGATGCAGCAACACTGGGGAGGTTTGTTCGCGCCAGAAGGACGCAGGCTGGTATGACCATCCATGAAGCTGCTGCATTTTGCGGTGTTGCTGTCGGAACGATGAGTAAGCTGGAAACGGCAGGTGGCGATCTGAAGTTGAGCAGCATCCTGAAGGTATGCTCTATGCTGGGGATTACCCTTAATATCGAGGCACGGGAGGGTTGATGGAGCCGTTTCTCGTGTTAAATCTCGATCGCAGGGTTCTCGGAAAGATCATTCTTGAAGAAAAGAGTGAGCAGTACAGGCTGGAGTATTCTCAATCCTGGCTTGACGGAGCAGGTTTTGCCTTGTCGCCACATCTGAAGCCGGGGCAATCTGCTCCGGAATCGGTAAAGCGGTTTCTGGCCAATCTGCTGCCTGAGGGGCGATGGCTGGAAGAGCTTTCAGTTTCCAGTCACATTTCCCGTTCAAATGTATTCGGGCTGATTGCAGCGATAGGTGCGGAGACGGCAGGAGCGTTGTCGTTCAGGATAGGTGGTGATTCGGATGAGGATCTGCCTACAAGTTTCAGACCGGTGACGCCTGATGAGCTTACTGAGCGGATCAGCCAACGCAGAAACATCTCCATAGCGTTATGGGACGGCAAACCGCGACTTTCGGTTGCAGGGGTGCAGGATAAGCTGCCGCTCCTGATCCGTGCGGATGGACAGATGGGGTTTGGCGAGGGGGAGCTTGCCTCTACTCATATATTGAAGTTCGGTACCGATACTGCTTTGCATCTGGTAATCAACGAATATATCTGCATGCAGTTGGCCAAGGCTGTAAAACTGCCGGTTGCCGAGGCTACTTTGGCTCGTTTAGGCGAGCCTGTGCTGGTGGTGCGTCGGTTTGATCGTCAATTGAGCGATAATTTTGTGATCCGGAAACATCTGATTGATGGCTGTCAGATGCTGGATTTGCCTCCTGCTTACAAATACGAGCGTCCTTTTGGCAAGGGTGGAGATGCCGCCGTAATAAGGTCGGGTGCCAATTTGCCTGATCTTTTTGCCTCATGCCGTTTGTGCCGTGTGCCTGCGGTAGCTATGCGGGATATGCTTAACTGGGTGCTTTTCCAGCTTCTGATAGGCAATAGTGATGCCCACGGTAAAAACATTTCGTTTTTTGTCGGATTTGCAGGAATTGATCTGGCTCCTGCATATGATCTGCTTAATCTAGAGATCTATTCCGCACAGTATGACGCTGACTTTTCAATGGCGTTCGGCGATGCCTTTGCGCCTCAGGATATTTCGCCGTGGGAACTGGCGGAGATGTGTGAGAGGTGTAATCTTCAGAAACGTCTGGTAGCCAATACGCTTATTACATTATCGGACAAGCTGCTTAAAGCAATGGATGCAATAGATCTTTCTCTGCTGATTCCCGGGGAGGAAACAGGGTTCGCAGCGGAGGTGATTGCGGCAATCAGAAAAAATATTGAGCGATATTTGCCGTACGCTAAACAGCTTCCAGGGATTAAGTTGTAATTGGAATAATGTGGGTTAACGGTCACCCCTTTGGCGGTAGCTTCAACCTTATATCTTCTGGATTTTATATTTTATAAAGCCGATAAGTGAAACTACAGGTCTAAAATTCAGAGCACGGGGGCTGCCATGAAAATCGAAAGTTCCAATATGTTATTGAACAGTCAGCATGTTGCTCTGAAGGAACAGACAAAAACTGAATCCCTGAAAATCTGGGTAGGCAATCAGAGACCTGATTTCGAGGGGACTGCCGGGACACCCCGGTTGCCTGTGGGTGACAGCGTTGACCTGACGGAGCATGCCAAGTCAGCAGCCCATAGCAACAGAGGGCATGAGAAAAAGGTTCACGGCAAAAATGATCAAACTGATTCCATTGACAACAGCCCTGTCGCAAGGCTCCTTCAAATGATTATGGAGTCCATAACCGGTAAGAAGATAAAACTGCATATTGTCAAACCAGAACAGGAGGTTGTTGATCCCGAAGCCGCAGCAGAATTGAGCCAGGCGGCAAACGCTGCACAGGCTCAGAAAACTCCGCAGACCGGTTCAGCAGGATTCGGGCTTGAGTACGACTCCAGCGAGACATACTTTGAGGCAGAAAGCATGAATTTCTCTGCCAGGGGGATGGTAAGGACTTCCGACGGCAAGCAGATTGACTTCAATCTGGAGCTTTCCATGCAGCGGGCATTCTACAGTGAATCAAGCACCAGCCTCCGGATCGGTGACGCTGTCCAGAAAGATCCTCTGATAATCAACTTTAACGGCACCGCTGCACAGTTGACCAGCGCCAAGTTCAGCTTTGACATTGATACTGACGGCGATGCAGAGCAGATCTCATTTGTCGACCCCAATAGCGGCTTTATAGCCCTTGACAAAAACAATGACGGCACAGTGAATAATGGCAGCGAACTGTTCGGCACTGCAAGCGGAGACGGTTTTCAGGATCTGGCTGCATACGACCAGGATCAAAACGGCTGGATAGACGACAATGATCCGGTGTTCAGCCAGCTCAAGGTCTGGATGAAGGACGCGATGGGGCATGACTCATTGACAGGGCTTAAGGCAAGCGGGGTAGGAGCTTTGTATCTTGGCGAGATATCAACCCGGTTTGACATGAAGACAGCAAGTAACGAGTCACTTGGCACATTAAGGACAAGTAGCGTTTACCTGAATGAAAACGGCACGGTAGGAACAATCCAGGATATTGACCTGACGCTTTAGCAACTAAACAAACCTCTGGAACACCTTGAGATCATAAGCATTTGGGCTAATTGTAGGGTACATATCTGTCAGGGCTACATCCTGTTTTTCCCCTTGACTTGAAATTGACAGCTTCGGGATTCATAACGTTCCCGGAGCTGTCGTTCCTTCTTGAGAGATAAATAGCCCTGTAGTTCAATCCTTCTTTTTAAGGCACCAACCAACCTTGTTCACCTGTGGCGTCCTGGAGATGGCAAGGGAATCAGCAGGGATATCCTGGGTAACCGTAGTGCCTGCCGCAATAAGGACATTTGCCCCTACTCTCACCGGCGCAACCAGTTGCACGTCACTTCCAACGAATACTCCATCACCAATCACAGTCTTGTGCTTTTTCTTTCCGTCATAGTTGCAGGTAATTGTTCCGCAGCCGATGTTTACCTCGCTCCCTATTTCGGCATCACCCAGATAGGTAAGATGAGAGGCCTTTGATCCTTCACCCATTACAATCTTCTTGGTTTCTACAAAGTTGCCTATCTTTACATGAGATTTAAGAACCGAACCGGGGCGCAGGTGCGCCATGGGGCCTATTGCAACCTCTTCATCAATTTCTGCTTCTGAAAGAACAGAGCCAGTTTTTATATGAACTCTGTCCGCAACAGTGCAATCCGTTATCTGGACATTGCTTTCAATCAGGCAGCTGGAGCCTATGACCGTTTTGCCACGCAAAACCGAACCAGGCCAGATCACGGTGTCAGAGCCTATTTTTACATCAGCGTCAATATATGTGCTCTCAGGGTCAATCAAGGTTACTCCTGAAAGCAGATGGTTTCGATTTATACGTCTACGAAGCTCTGTTCCTGCAATGGCGAGTTGTTCGCGATCGTTTACCCCGAGTATCTCGTCAGAATCATCAACAATCATTGCTGTGCAACCGGCATGTTCAGCAACAGCAATCCCGACAAGGTCTGTCAGATAATACTCGTTCTGTGCGTTTTCGCTTCCCAGACGGCCTATATGAGCCTTCAGGAAGTCTATATTCATGCAGTATATCCCGCTGTTTACCTCGTTAATTGCCTGTTCTTCAATGGTAGCATCCTTCTGTTCGACAATCCTTCTTACATGCCCTTCCGAATCCCTTACAATCCGGCCATATCCGTACGGTTTCTCGATTCTGGCTGTCAATACGGTTACCGCTGCTGTTGATGCAGCATGTTCGGCTGCAAGCCTGCCGAGCGTCTCGCCTGTTAAAAGAGGAGTGT
Source organism: uncultured Geobacter sp. (assembly GCA_964655435.1). GTDB lineage: Bacteria > Desulfobacterota > Desulfuromonadia > Geobacterales > Pseudopelobacteraceae > Trichlorobacter. The sequence continues at coordinate 37,670 of CAZZMP010000020.1, read as the reverse complement.
CTCCGCAAAGTATCAAGACTGAGCCTGCAAGATCATCCAAACAGGATAAGGCACAGGATACCGCATGTCCGGTTCCCAGTTGTTCCTCCTGCAGTGCGATTTTTATCTCTTCAGATTCTTGAAACTGCTTTTGCAGTTGATCGGCCTGATGACCTGCGACAATAACTATCCGTTTTGCCCCTGCTTCTCTGGCTGCCTCCAGTGGCCAGCCAAGCATCGGTTTACCCAGCAATTCATGCAGCACCTTAACCAGGTTTGATTTCATACGGGTTCCCTTGCCTGCGGCAAGTATCAAAGCTGCTGTAATTGACATAAATAGACTCCCTGAGTAAGTTTTATCATCTGTTTTATAGCCACTGAAACCGTTAGCGTCAAGTTCTTACGGCTATAATTGCTTTACAGCGGTATCAATTCAACCTATAGTCCCCAAAATTATTAAACATGCTGTTTTCACAAAGAGATATATGGGAATTGCCGAAGATCTCCTCATACTTGAAACCAGGCTTAAAGAGCTGATAACCCTCTACGAAAAGTATTTTGCCGGTGTGGAGAAGAGGGAGCCAGTCGGTATGTTTGCTGATGTTGAAAAGATGGTTAGGCGTTATGCCAACACCCCTATAAACAACACCATGTACAAACATCGCTATAACACCCTGGTTGCCCGTTTTAACAGTTACAGACAACACTGGAACAGAATTCTAAGAGAGATTGAGGAAGGACGTTATTCAAGGGATCGCTTCCGGGCGGATCTGAATGAAGGCCGAAAATCTCCTATCCCCTCAACAGATGCAGTTCCGCAGAGATCATCTCACGAGATTGAGATAGATCGGGTTTATGCAGAGCTGGTTGAGGCAAGACGCAACTGCAAACTGCCGGTGGATGGCCTTTCCAGAAAGCAGCTTGCCGAAACCCTTGAAAAACAGCGCCCTGTAATCTCACAGAAGCTTGGAGCCAGAGAGGTTCAGTTCCGGGTAGTAATTGAAAACGGAAAACCGAAGATAAAAGCTGGTTTAAAACATAAGACCTCTGAAGAATAGCCCCATTTTCTCAAGATGACCAACCTGAACCAAGACTATAGATTCTCGACCGGCGCAGACCGTTTGGCGGAGCAGTTGAAAACCGCTGATAAAAAGATATCAGTTGCCGGAGTTGCAGGTTCAGCTTCAGCTCTTCTTGCAACAGAACTATCAACTCTTACCGGACGTCAGATACTGCTGATAACCCCCGATCAGGCTGCTGCGGATGAGTTGACGCATGCTATCTCCTTCTTCAATGATTCAAACCTGACTGCTTTTCCTGCCTGGGATACAAGCCCCTTTGAAGCAACCTCTCCGGATCCTGATATTTCAGGCAGCAGGCTTGAAACCCTGCAACTCCTTCTGCAAGGCTCTCCCTGCATTGTAGTATCTCCAGTCGCAGCTCTTCTGCAGCGAGTTATTCCGCGATCCGTCCTTGCGAGCGCATCTTTGAGATTAATGCCGGGTGATGAGCCTGACCGTGAATCCCTGTTGGAAAATCTGGTTAAAATGGGTTACACGAACTGCCCGCTTGTTGAGGAAAGGGGTAGTTTTGCAGTGCGAGGAGGGATACTGGACATATTTCCACCTGCCCTTCCAAGACCTGTGCGGATTGAATTCTTTGGGGATACCGTTGAGACTGTCCGCAGTTTTGACCCTATTTCACAAAGAACGGTTGAAAATCTGGCCGGTATGACCCTGATGCCATCCCGTGAACTGGTCATAACTGCTGATTCGTTGCAGAAATTTGTGCCGCGTCTCAAGGATAGAGCGGATCACCTCGATATTCCGGCTGACCGCCGCAGGCAGCTGGTGGCGGAGCTTCAGGGGGATTCATATCCTCCAGGTATCGAATATCTGCAGCCGTTATTTCACCCCTCGCTTGAACTGTTTTTTAACTATATGGAAAATCCGCTGCTGATTCTTTCTGAACCTGAAAGGATAAGGCAGGCTGTAAACAGCCGGTTCGAAGAGATAACAAACGGCGCCAGAATGGCATTGGCTGAAGAACGATTGCACCCTGAAACAATGGAGCTGTATCTTTTGCCGGAGGAGCTGGAATCTGCAATTTCCGGATATCAGAGGTTGGAACTTACCGGATTGATTGCAGATGAATCAGCTGAAAGCAGATTCTCAGTTATTTCTGAAAACAACAGCGACCTGAAGCTTGCCATAATCGGTGAGCAGCAACATCTGCTGTCCCCTTTTGCAGAGAGGATAAAAGCCTGGCGCAAGGAGGGCTGGCGGATAGTTATGGTCTGTCACCAGCCGACACAGGCTGAAAGACTGGAGAAGCTGCTTGCACCTTACAACCTGAACTGCGTGAAGAGCGATCTTTATCCCTTTGGGGGCGAACCGATCATGCAGGAGGCGGATCTGTTTCTTTCAGTCGGGGATCTTTCAAAAGGATTCAGACTGCCTGAGGCGCGGCTGGCTGTTATTGCCGAAGAAGAGCTGTTTGGGAAGAGAAGCCGTCGTAAAAGTGGAGTAACGGCTCTTCGCACCAAGCAGATTATGGCCTCGCTCGCAGAGCTGAAGCCAGGCGACGCAATGGTGCATATCGATCACGGCATCGGCATCTACCGGGGACTGCAGCATTTGAAGGCAGGTACGGTTGAGGGGGATTTTCTCCTTCTTGAATATGCAAATTCCGACAAGCTCTATCTGCCGATTGATCGTCTGGGGCTGGTGCAGAGGTATACAGGTGGCGAAGGGGCGTCGCCCGCTCCTGCAAAACTTGGAGGGGCTGGATGGGAAAAGACTAGAAGCAAGGCACGGAGGAATATTGAAGAACTTGCTGAAGAGCTGCTTGAGGTCTACGCAAAGAGGCAGGCCAGCCAGGGATATGCCTTTACCCCTCCTGATGAGCTTTTCAGAGAGTTTGAGGCAACTTTCCCCTGGGAGGAAACGCCGGATCAGCTCGCTGCCATTCAGGATGTCCTTGCTGATATGCAGCATAGCCGCCCGATGGACAGGCTGGTTTGCGGTGATGTAGGTTACGGAAAGACAGAGGTTGCATTAAGGGCTGCTTTCAAGGCTGTGCTTGACGGCAAGCAGGTGGCAATGCTGGTTCCTACCACCATTCTGGCTCAGCAGCATTTTGAAACCTTCAATAACCGGCTTTCAGGCTATCCGGTATCAATAGAGATGCTCTCCCGTTTTCGTACTGCCAAAGAGCAGAAAGAGACGCTGGAACTTCTTAAGGCTGGCAAGCTTGATATTATTATAGGAACCCACCGGCTTCTGCAGAAAGATGTTGCCTTCAAGGATCTGGGGCTGTTGATAGTGGATGAGGAGCAGCGTTTCGGGGTCAAGGACAAGGAGCGACTAAAACAGTATAGAGCCAGCGTTGATATAATGACCTTGACCGCCACCCCCATCCCCAGAACCCTCCACCTTTCAATGCTGGGTATCCGGGATCTCTCGATAATTGACACCCCTCCGGTAGACAGACAGGCGATAAAGACCGTAGTGGCAAGAGATTCAGATGAGCTTATCAGGAATGCAGTCATGCAGGAACTGGAACGTAACGGACAGATCTTCTATGTCCATAACAGGGTACAGTCGATAGGTCTTGTGGCTGAAAGGTTGAGCCGGCTGGTTCCTGAAGCTGCAATTGCGATTGCCCACGGTCAGATGGATGAGAAACAGCTTGAAAAGGTAATGCTGGGTTTCATGCATGCAGAGACAAATCTGTTGCTGACAACCACAATCATAGAATCCGGCCTTGATATACCCCGCGCCAATACGATGATAGTTGACCGTGCCGACACCTTCGGACTTTCACAGCTTTATCAGTTGCGTGGAAGGATTGGGCGTTCAACAGTAAGAAGCTTTGCCTATCTTTTGATTCCGGGGGAAGGTTCCATAACCGGTGATGCCCGTGAACGGCTTAAGATTATTCAGGATATTTCAGAGCTTGGAGCCGGTTTCAGGATAGCCACCCACGATCTGGAACTGCGTGGAGCAGGTGATATGCTGGGTCCGCGGCAATCCGGAACTGTAGCTGATATCGGCTTTGAGCTTTACACTCAGATGCTGGAAGAGGCGATTTCCAAACTGAAAGGGGAAGAGCTTGAAGAAAGGATAGAGCCGGAGATAAATCTGGCAATAGCCGCCTTTATCCCTGAGAGCTATGTTCCTGATACAAACCAGCGGCTGGTGCTGTACAAGCGCCTGGTGCAGGCCGAATCCAGCGAGGATATTACAGAGGTCGCATTTGAGATGAATGACCGTTATGGCGCTCTTCCAGCTACAGTGCATATTTTAAGCAGAATCATGGATCTCAGGATCTCTCTCAAGAAACTCAAGGTTATGAAGATCGACTCTGACGGAAAGAGGTGCAGCTTTACCTTCCATCCTAAGACAACCGTAAACCCTGAGAACCTGATCAACCTTATACGAACTGAGCCTGCAACCTACCAGTTTACACCTGACCATCGCCTGTTAGTGCTGCTTCCTCCCAATGCCTCTACTAACGAGATCCTGGATGCCGTTTCCGGGACAGTTACCCGCCTGCTCTGACGGCGGGTTATATCTCTGACAGGTTAAACTTAATGAACAAAACAGACAAACTTATCGGAATTGTGGTCGCCCTGCCTGAAGAGAGGATGGCGCTCGTAAAAAGGCTTAAAGAGGTTAAGCGGATAACCGTTGACTCTATCCCTTTTTATTCTGGTCGTCTGTCAGATCGTTATGTTTGCGTTGCAGAGGGAGGAATGGGCACAGCCTCGGCCACGAAGGCGGCAAGAACTCTTTTGAGCAAATTCAAACCTGCTTTAATCATATCTTCAGGGTTCTGCGGGGCTTTGCGTGATGGGGCAAAAGTGGCCGACATGGTTATCTGCAAGAGGCTTTACTTTCATAATGAAAGCGGTCTTGATGAGGTTGCGCTGCCTGGCAACGATATGGCCTCAGGTCGTCTATCTGCAGAACTCCAGAGCAAAGGGATTCGGACATGGCAGGGCAGTTTTATAACAACCGACAGGATAGTTAGCAAGTCCCGCCTTTCAGAAGAACTTCCTGACAACCTTGCAACACCTGTGCTTGAGATGGAGACAGCTTCTGTTGCAGTTGCAGCCGGTTCAGCAGGGGTTCCGTTTCTGGGGTTGCGGGTTGTAAGTGATGATGCTTCGGAAGAGCTGGGATTCTCTCTGGCTGAACTGACAGATGATCAGTTCAGGATAAGCATTCCTTCCGTGCTGTTTACCTGTCTCAAAAAACCACGTATAATTCCACAGCTTGCAAGGCTTGCTGCTAACAGCGGCAAGGCAGGAAAGGCTCTGGGTATTGCTTTGGAGCAGATCATAGTGATGTTATAGTTTTGTCAATTCACCAATCCCTGCAAAAACAGTTGAGGAGGAGTCAAATGAACGTAAAAGAGCTATACAAACAGAAAAGCCCGGTTGTATCCATGGAGTTTTTCCCTCCCAGAAACGAGAAAATGGCTGAGTCATTTCCAGGCATCCTTGACAGTCTGTCAGCCCTCAATCCTGATTATCTCTCTGTTACATTTGGAGCCGGCGGTTCAACTCGAGAAGGATCATACCAGACAGTCAAGCAGCTTATTATCGACAGAGCCCTGCCTACAGTTGCCTACATAGCAGGATACGGTCTCTCTCCCGAAGAGATAGTCAGCATACTTGATGCCTACAAGGCGCTGGGCGTTAAGAGCATTTTTGTAATCAGGGGCGATGCATCAAAAGAGCAGGATTTTGTCCCTCATCCTGAAAGTTTTGGATATGCTTCCGATATGATAGCCTTTATAAAAAAACGGTATGATTTTACTCTGGGGGCTGCCGGTTATCCTGAAGGGCATATTGAGGCTGAAAGCCTTGAATCAGACATCAGATATCTTAAGCTGAAGGTGGATAACGGCGCGGACTATATAGTTACCCAGTATTTCTATGATAACGAATTCTTTTTCCGTTTTGTTGATAAATGCCGTGCAGCAGGTATAGAAGTCCCGATTATTCCAGGCATCATGCCAGTATATACGATAAAAATGACACAGATGTTATCCAGAGTCTGCGGTTCAACTATAGTGCCAAAACTACAGCGTCAACTTGATGCTCTTGATGAGACTGACAGCAAGGCTGTGCTAAATGCAGGCGTTGACTTTGCTTTGGAACAGTGCAGAGGTCTGCTGAAAGAAGGGGTTGCAGGACTTCATTTTTATACAATGGACAGGAGCTATTCAACCACGGAGATTATCAAAAACCTGAAGCAGGAACATCTGCTATAGAATGCTAATAAGCTAAATGGAGAAATATACTGAAGTGAACAGTATTATTGAAGAAAATGGCAAGAGATTCGGCGGTATTGCCTCGGACTGTTATTCCTGTGTTATAAATCAGGCATGTACAGCAGCCTCTTTTGCAAATCTTGATGAAGAACAGACTGCGCGGATTGTAGCAGTTGCAGAAGAAGGGCTTCAAAGATCCCGAACTGCCCCTTTGCTTGTTCAGCATATAGTCCGGTATATCGCCGATGCGATCATCAGGGAAAGGGGTGAATCGGCTGATTTTGACATCTATGCCGGGGTAAAAGAGAAATCCAATCTCTTGTCCCTGAAATATGCAAACGATCTGCAAAAAAAGATAGACGAGGGGAGTAATCCGCTGGAAACCGGATTACAGATTGCTGCCGCCGGAAATATCATAGATTTCGGAGCAAAGGATCATGCTTCACTTAATCTGGAAAATGAGCTTGAAACAATTACCACCATACCGTTTGACCGTTATGACATTATCTCCTTTAAAGATGCATTGGATACTGCTTCTTCTCTTCTCTACATCTGTGACAATAGCGGAGAGATAGTTTTTGACATGCTGTTTATCAGGGAGTTGAAACGCTCTTACCCCGGACTTGAGATTGTTGCTGCTGTTCGTGACATTCCGATTATCAATGATGCGACTCTTGATGATGCCAGGGAGGTCGGGCTGGATAAGGTTATAAGAACCATTTCAAGCGGTAGTATATATCCAGGCACGATTCTGTCTGAAACAACGGAAGAGTTTAAGAAGCTGTATGAATCAGCGGATCTGATCCTTGCCAAAGGGCAGGGAAATTTTGAGACCCTGCTGCCGATAGCTGATAAAAGGCTTTTCTTCCTGTTGAGAATCAAATGTGAATATATGGCCGCTTTAGCCGGTGTTGACACAGGCAGTCTGTTGCTTATGCAGGGGCAGTCTTAAGCCGGGACTCTCTTACCATCTGCCAAGCGGCGACCAGGGGTAGTCCTTCAGATGTTCCCGCAGCTCCTCTTCCCTGTAACGATTAACCCGTATCATCGCCTGCACCGTTACAATCACAATCGGCAGTGTAAATATGAAAATGCCGGTTATTGCCATCAACCTCTCCCCTATCCAGAGAGTTACTCCCCAGTTGAATAGCAGTACTGACAGGTAGAGGACTGGTCCGATAAGGGAGCGGAAAGGGAGCGGAAATATCCCTTTAGGGGTCTCTCTGTCCTGTTTTCTGTCAACCCACTGGAAAGCGGCTACAAGCGCAAAACTTGTCAATAGCCAACCGGCATAATTGGATAACGGCACTCCGAAATGTACCCCCGCCTCCTTGTAGCCGTAAATCTGTCCCAAAAACCAGCGGCTTCCTTGCAGAGCGACAGGGTCGATAATTATATCAAGAAATGTCTGCAGGAAACTTCCGAGAACCAGTGTCCCCCAGGAGTGTCTTATCGCCCGGGTTTCCAGGGTAATAAGATCCAGTTTGCGGGTTGCCAGAGGAGAAAGTATCAAGAGCGCAGTTGCATAGCTGCAGTAGGTCAGAAAGACGTAAGAGAGTGAGTCAAAAAAAGGAACCCCCCATATCCATAGTTCTTTTTTGCTTGTTATATCAATGTAGTAGTACCATCCATATGGAAAACCGGTTGTTATGGAGAGTTTTTCAGAAAAAAAGGCAATCAGATAACCGATGCCGGTAAAGGTAACCGTTTTTTTCCAGCCTACATGGGGTACGCAGGCGAGGAGGAATGCTCCAAAAAAGGCGAACACATATGGACGCATGGTAATTGTGCCAATGGCGATATCTAACATTTGTCTTCCTTGGATAAACAGGAATTAAAGATAGGGAGAAAAAAGTCTTGCCGCAGCATCCCTGAGTTTTACAGGCAAAGGGCGTCCATCCATCTCTTTAACTGTTATAGGTTTTGATTTTTCCTTTATCATTTCAAAGTGATTTCCTAGTGTTGCAGCAAATCCAGCGTCAAAAACGGACAGATTCAGCTCAAAGTTGAGTCTGAAGCTGCGGGTATCAAAATTGGCTGAACCGATAAGCGACCAGAGATCATCAACGAGCAACAGCTTTGTGTGGGCAAAAGGGGGAGGCTGTTCAAATATCTTTACTCCGTTTTTGATCAACTCCCAGTATGAAGCGCGTGATGCCCAGGCTACAAAAGGCAGATTGTTCATCTTTGGCAGTATCAAGATGACATCAACTCCTTGCAGCGCTGCAGTAATCAGGGCGGTAACCATTGGCCTGTCCGGTATAAAGTAAGGGGTCATTATACGAACCCTTTTTTTTGCTGTTGCCAGGGCGCCCAGGACAATCCACTCAAGCTTTCTGAATGCCCTGTCAGGTCCGTCTGAAATGGCTCTGGCAAATCCGAGCCCTTCATCTTGCAGCTCAGGGAAAAGGGCAGGATCATCCAGATGCTCTCCTGTCACAAAAAACCAGTCTTCCAGAAAGATTCTCTGTAGATCTCCAACAACCGGGCCTTTTACCTTAAAGTGCAGGTCGCTTGCGGCTGAGGCCGGATCAGCTGTCTTTATGCAATGGTTACTTCTTATATTCATGCCGCCTGTATAAGCCAGGCATCCGTCAACTACCAGCAGCTTTCTGTGATTACGAAGGTTAATAAAAGGTCCTTTATACAGAGGCAGAAAATGACGGATATCAACTCCGCTGCCTGCTAAAGCCTTTCTTGCTGTAACCTTGCTGTACCGCTCACCCATTGCATCAACAATGACCCTTACCGATACGCCACGATTTACTGCAGCTGCAAGGGCTCTTACAAACTGTTCGCCAATAAGGTTGCCATCGAAGATATAACAGCATAAATGGATAGTATGAGTGGCTTGATTGATCGTATCAAGCATTGCAGGATATGCCTCTTCCCCGTTTACAAGCGGAACAATGCTGTTGCCCGGATGAGTGCGGGTTCTGGCAACCCTGTCAGCCAAATACTCAAGATTGTATAAAGAGCTGTAATTTTCCGGCAGTCGGATCAGCTGATTCTCTTCAATGGGTGAAAAACTCTGTGTTCCGGATCTGCGACCGGTCTTGTGCCATTTGTGTGCACGGCGGGTGATCCGGTTGATTCCCATCAGCCAATAGGCAAGAGGCCCGATAGCTGGCATGGCCAGACTAAGACTGACCCATACCAGAGCAGAGCGTGGATCCCGCTTGTTAAGCAAGGCATGGGCTACAGCCCAGACTGTAGCTGATATCACAGCCACAGTAAGTATAAGAAGGGTCATATCATCAATGATGATCTTTTCAGGCAGGCTCAACAATGATCTCACCGTTTTCTATACGAACCGGCCAGGTTTTTAGTTTGTACTCAGTAAAATCCTTGCAACTGCCATCTTTTAGTTCAAACCTGTAACCGTGGCGTGGGCATGCAAGGTAACTCTCCTTAAGAATAGCGCCTGAAAGCGGAGCACCCTGATGAGGGCACTCCGCCTCAACTGCGTATATAGTTCCCTTCATATTAATCAGCAGTATCTCCTCTCCATTCAGCTCTATCTTCTTCTTGCCAAGATTGGGAATCTCTTCCAGGCGAGCAACAACAGGCATGGCATATACTCCTTTCAGTTTTTGATTATTTGAACAGCCTTAGCCTAGCACAGTTTATCTTCTGGTCAAAGATATCAGATGTTGCACTACATGCAGGCTTGGACAGCATCAGGCTGCCTATTTTTTATGCAGCAGATAATCTCGTCAAACGCATAAAATCTGATAACAGACTGAAATTACTTAAAATATAAAGATGGCACAGAGACTGCTTTAGAGATATCAAGACAGACGCTGCATAACACCGCTGTCCTCCTTCTCTTACCGGGGGTGTCAGGCCCCCGGGCTTTTTTGGCCACAATCTGAATTGGAACTATACAGCAGTATGATTGAAAGGAGGTTTACAACATGAAACTGGTAGAGGCAATCATCAAACCGTTCAAGCTGGATGAAGTGAAGGATGCCCTTAATGAAATCGGGATCGATGGAATTACCGTAAGTGAGGTAAAAGGGTTCGGTCGACAAAAAGGACATACCGAGCTGTACCGTGGCGCTGAATATGTCGTGGATTTCATACCCAAGGTAAAACTTGAAATAGCCGTTTCTGATGAGATTGTAGGAAAAGTTGTTGAGACCATACAAAATACGGCAAAAACCGGCAGGATAGGAGACGGCAAGATCTTTGTGATCGCTCTGGAAGAGGCTGTCAGGATCAGAACCGGAGAGACCGGCGGCGACGCCATCTAATACTACAAAACTACAGCCGGTCGCAGCTGTGCGGCACGGCCAGGCAGATACAGGAGGTTGGTCATGAAACTGAAGCACTCAATTACAATGGTCATGTTTGCACTCTGCACGGCACTGGCAATACCTGCCATAGCCGAAGAGAAAAAGGATGTTGCTCCGGCAGCGGCTGTTGCAGTCGAAGCCGTCAAGGCGCCTGATGCCGCAGCCGCACCTGCACCTGCTGCAGCGTCGACACCGGCCGAAGCACCCAAAACTGTCGATCCGGTACTCAACACCGGCGATACTGCCTGGATGTTGATATCATCCGCCCTGGTACTGCTTATGGTACCCGGTCTGGCTCTCTTCTACGGCGGAATGGTTCGTCACAAAAACGTCCTCTCCACCATGATGCACTCCTTCGTGGCGATGGGTATTGTCGGCGTACAGTGGGCTCTGATAGGCTACTCGCTCTCATTCGGCCCTGATGCAGGCGGCGGTTTGGTCGGTAACTTCTCCAAAGCGCTGTTTAACGGTCTGATTACCTTTAAAGATGGCAACCCGGTCTACACCCTGTTTCAGAACGTTACTACTGAACCTGGAGCCATTCCTGAGTATGTCTTTGCCATGTTCCAGGGTATGTTTGCCATGATTACCGTTGCCCTGATCTCCGGCGCCGTAGCTGAACGGATCAAGTTTGCCGCATGGTGCGCCTTTGTACTGCTCTGGACTACCCTGGTCTACGATCCGCTGGCTCACTGGGTCTGGATGGTTGATGGATGGCTGTTCAAAAAAGGCGCGCTGGACTTTGCCGGTGGTACAGTTGTCCACCTCTCATCAGGTATCTCGGCTCTGGCTCTGCTGTTCTTCGTTGGCAAGCGTCACGGCTTCCCCACTGAGCGTATGGCACCCCACAGCCTGCCGATGACCATGCTGGGTGTAGGTCTCCTCTGGTTCGGCTGGTTCGGTTTCAACGCAGGTTCCGCAGTGGTTGGCATCAACAGCTCTGATGCAGCAGGCGGCTTGGCCGGTCTTGCCTTCCTGACCACAACCATCGCACCGGCTGCCGGTGGTCTGACCTGGATGATCGCTGAATGGATGCACTCTGGCAAGCCTTCTGCCCTCGGCTTTGGTTCCGGTGTGGTTGCAGGTCTGGTTGGAATCACCCCTGCTGCCGGTTTTGTACAGCCGGGCGCTGCCCTTATCATCGGTGTAGCCGCAGGCCTGGTCTGCTACGGCGCCATCATTGTCAAGGCCAAGCTTAAGTATGACGACTCACTTGATGCCTTCGGCGTACATGGTGTTGGAGGAACCCTTGGCGCAATACTGACCGGTGTATTTGCAACGGTCGGTGCAAAAGGTCTGCTGATGGGCGACACCAAGCAGTTCATGACCCAGATAATCGCCATCGTTGCGGCAGGCGCCTACGCCGTGATTGTCACAATGATTATCGCCTTCATACTGGACAAGACTATTGGCCTGCGGGTTGACAAGGAAGATGAAATCATGGGTCTTGATCAGACTCAGCACAGCGAATCCGGCTATAACATGTAGATTAAATCTTAATCTGATTTAAAATCCGGCCACCTTCCAAAGGGGTGGCCGGTTCATTTTATCTATTTTTAAAAAACAGCTTGCATTAGAGCTTTTGGAATGCTAAAAAAATCGCTCCGTGCCCAGGTGGTGGAATTGGTAGACACGCAAGATTCAGGTTCTTGTGCTCGCAAGGGTGTGCTAGTTCGAGTCTAGTCCTGGGCACCAACAAAAAATCCAGAGAAGTCTGGTACAATATAAAGCCTCTGAGAAATCAGGGGCTTTTTTGTTTCTTGTTGTCGGCTAACTACGGCTTTTACCCCAAAGTAAGCGACCGGATATCCAGCAAACTGAGTGTTCTTCAATTTGTGAGTTATAGCATTCTATGGGTTCCTTGTTTTAATGTAACCATTTCTGTTGTAGACTTCGGAATGCATGGCTCAACTCTTTTCCTGAAGTAGTTCTGAAAGAGGTCTTTTCGAAACGTTCAGAGAGATCAATCGTACTGATGATAGTTTCAGATTGCTGGCTGACCAGCAACTCAGAGCCTTGATAGTTGCCTCGGGGTTGCCAGGCTCCTGACGTTCTAAAGTGGAAAAGTACTCGCATACCAAGTTGAAATCTAAGTCATGAATTGATCTGTTTGCGCTACCCATAATTCATACTCCAATAGAGGCGGTGGTCAGGATTTACTTGTTGCTTTCAAGCATTGACCAACGATATACAATTAGAGTTGTTTGAATAGTAACAGTCATAACCTGACGCCAGTGGATAATTTTGATGGTTTTTTATTGCCATTTTTGCACTAAATAAATATTGATAATGGCAACTTTAAAACATAGCGGCGAGGCTGTAAATTTAACATCTGAATCTACTTATCAGAAGGGCTTGCTTAATATATGAAACTTTCATTCAGCCGCCTGGTGGCGGCTTTTTTAACTGTTTTTATCGCCGGATGGACTGTCAGTTGCAATGGAGCCTCAAGTTCGTCAACTGCAGAGATTAGCAAGGCAGCATCTTTGCTTAAAGCTAAAGATTATCAGCAGGCTCTGCAGGTAGCTGGTAACAGACCTGCCGAAGGCTCTCTAAATCTGTTGGCAGGCAAGGCAGCGCTTCGCCTGAAGCGGTATGATGATGCCATATCGTATCTTAAGGTTGCCGAGGCCAACTACCCTCTGCTTGCTGATGTAGCAACATCTCTGAAGGCAGATGCATTTTATGCCAAGAAAGAGTACCGTGAGGCGGTCGAAGCTGCAAACAGAGTGATTAAGTTTTCTAATTCAACTGCGCTAAGTCGCAGGATGGCAAAACTGGCTGCTGATGGACTCTTTCAGGCAGGGGATCTAAAGGCTGCGCTGGCTGCTTATCGAGGTTTTACTGCCAGATACAGTTTGGGTAAAGATTACGTTGATGCATTGTATCAGACTGCAGTCTGCCAGGAAAATACCGGTGAGTTGAAGGCTGCCATAACCGGCTTACGGGATGTTTATTTGAAATACCCTGCTTCAGCCCAATCTGCAAAGGCGTTTGAGCATCTAAGTGAGCTTAAGAAAAATGGGGTGGCTGATGCTCTCACTTTTACTCCTCAGGAACTGTTTCAGAGAGGCCAATTGCTGCTGGTAAACAATCAGCCAGCCTCTGCGTTTGCCGCATTTTCCGCCATATCCAGAAACAACCTTTCGGATGAACTACTCTCCAGGATAGATCTTAAATCAGCGCAGGCTGTCATAAGGCAGCGTCACTACAACCTTGCAGAACCGTTTCTGAAACGGGCTGTTATTTCACCAGATTCTACTGTGAGAGATGAGGCTCGCCTTATGCTTGCCCGTCTGGAAGAGCGGCAAGGGGCTTCGGATAAAGCTCTGGCGCGACTGCTCTCTCTTGCTGCTGAAAAGAAATCTCTTGCGCCTGAAGCTATGCTTGAGATGGCGATGATTTATAAGAAAAGCGGCCATTTCTCAGAGTCTGAACAGATTCTAAAGAGACTTATAAGAGAATTTCCTGCATCGGAGATAGTGTCACGGGCAGGATGGGAGCTGGCCTGGGGGCAATATCGTGCCGGCAATATGCCGGCTGCAGAAGAAAGCATGCATCTGCTCTTTAAATCAGCAACTTATCGTGAAAGAGCATTGTACTGGCATGCCCGTTCAAAAGAGCGACAAAACAGATTGTCCGATGCGGAAGCAGGTTACAGGCAACTTCTGGGGGAGTTTCCTTTTGGTTTTTATGCAGCATGGTATAGGACAAGAACCGACCTTTCAACAGGCTGGCCGCATCTATCGGCTAATTATGCTGAGCCTCCATTGCCTCAGGACAGCCAGAGGGTTCAAGCTTTGGCCTTTCTTGGTCTGATGGAAGAGGCTCGTGCCGAGTTGTCAGAGCTGAAGTCGAATAATACGGATAAGGGCATGGCTCCGGGGCTTGCCAGGATTCAGAATATTGCCGGTGATTTACATGGGTCTCTTGTTACTTTTCACCAGAATCGCCCATCAACCATTGATAGTTCAAATATGCCATTCTGGGCTATCGGCTTCCCACGCCCCTATTCAGAACTGTTCAGCAGATACAGCAACAGTAACGGGCTGTCCGAGGCATTTGTAATCTCTCTTGCCAAGGCTGAAAGCAGTTTCCGGCCAGAGGTTAAGTCTCATGCAGGGGCTATAGGTCTTATGCAGCTTATGCCTGCAACCGCCCGTATGACGGACAAGGAAAAAGGTAAAAACTTTAATCCTTTGATGCTAACCGTTCCGGAGTACAACATACGGCTTGGGACTAAGCATCTTCGGGATCTGTTGAATCAGTACCAGCAGGATCCGGTCTATACTCTTGCCGCTTACAATGCAGGAGCCGGAGCTGTAAACCGCTGGCGCAAATCGTTTGGTGAACTGCCAAAAGATGAATTTATCGAGAGCATTCCATATATGGAAACCCGTGATTATGTAAAAAAGATAGTTGCCTACATGGAAATCTATCGCGCTCTGTACAGAATAAAATAAGGAACAAAACATGACCAGAATATTGATGTTTATAATTTTTGCACTTTTTCTTGCAGCTACCTGTTTGAATGCCTCGGCATTCGAAGATATGAACCTGTTGACTGACCGCATAACTGCCGAATTTACGGGTAAAATACCCAAAGAGTGGGGTGAAAACGTAACAGGTGTAAAAACCACGCTGGCTACCAGGGAAAAAGTCCTTGCCCTGACTCTTGATGCTTGCGGTTCTCCAAAAGGTAGCGGTATAGATCAGACGCTGGTTGATTTCTTTGTTAAGGAAAATATCCCTGTAACGCTTTTTATAAATGCACGCTGGATAGATGCCAATCCTGAACTTTTCAGAAAACTTTCAATGAATCCACTGTTCGAGATAGCAAATCATGGGATGTTGCATAAACCTGCATCCATTAACGGACGCTCGGTTTACGGCATAGATGGAACCACTGATCTGAAAGATCTGGTGAATGAAATTGAGCTGAATGCCAGAAAGATAGAGAAGATTACCGGAAAGAGAACCCGTTATTACCGTTCAGGCACAGCCTATTATGACGAGTATGCAGTACAGGTTTCTCAACGGCTGGGACATGAAGTTGTCGGTTTTTCAGTGCTTGGTGATGCAGGGGCGACCTTTACCGCCTCTCAGGTAAAGGCTGCGCTACTTACCTCAAAGCCTGGAGATATTATTATAGCCCATATAAATCATCCGGAGGCCGGTACCGGAGCAGGAATTATCTCGGCAGTGCCGGAATTAAGAAAGCGCGGATACAGGTTTGTAAGGCTTGGAGAGTATCCGTTCAAGTAACCAGTTTAGAGGAGCAGGCTGCCTGTCTGGTATTCACCATATCAGGGATCTGATCAGCAGGAATCGGTCGGGAATATATAAAGCCCTGAATGTAAGTGCAACCGATCTGTTCCAAAATCTCAAGCTGTTCTGGTGTTTCAACTCCTTCGGCAACTGTAAGCATGCCAAGGTTGGTGGCTAGATCCACCACTGATTGCGCAATAGCCCGATCGCCAGAATTATGAGAGAGATCCATTACAAAGGAACGGTCAATCTTGAGTACCGTAACAGGGAAGGCCTTCAGGTAGCTTAAGGAAGAGTAGCCTGTCCCAAAATCGTCAATAGAGATTCCGCAGCCCAACGACCGCAACCGCTCAAGGAGTTGCACAACCTCATCCGGCTTCTCCACCAGGGCACTCTCGGTAAGTTCCAGCTCCAGATTTTCAGGGCTAATACCTGTTTCATCGATAATTCCAGATATCCGCTCAACTAGTGCTGGTGACTTGAACTGCACCGCTGAGATGTTAACCGCCATGGAAAGCTGTAGCCCCTGACGGAGCCACTCTAGCTGTTGCAGGCAAGCGTGGCGCAAGACCCATTCACCTATAGGGATGATCTGTCTGGTCTCCTCCGCCAAAGGAATAAAACGGAGAGGTGATACCAAGCCAAATTCCGGGCTGTTCCAACGCAAAAGTGCCTCTACACCAACCACCTGTCCCGTTGCCACGCTAACTTTGGGCTGGTACAGCAGTTCAAGCTCGTCCCGTTCAAGCAGATGACGCAGCCCATGTTCCATGGCAATCCTGTCCCTAAAACTGCTGTTCAGCTCTTCAGAGAAGAAGCGGAAGGTGTTCTTTCCCTCTGACTTGGCATGGTAGAGCGCAATATCCGCATTTTTTTCAAGTGTTTTCCCATCGTTTCCGTCTTTTGGGAACAGGGCAATTCCGATACTGGCTGTAACTACCACCTCACGTCCATCAAGGTTTAGAGGCTCAGATATTCTATCAAGCAATTTCCCGGTCACCGATGCAACATCCTGATTATGCCGGATATCGTGAAGAAGGATGGCATACTCATCCCCTCCCAAACGGCAGACCACATCATCATCCCTAAGGATTTCCGTTATACGTCTGGCCATCTCACGCAGCAGTTTATCACCTGCAGGATGTCCAAGGCTGTCATTGATATGCTTGAAGCTGTCAAGATCAAGGTACAGTAGAGCCATTCCGTTTGATTGCCGGAGACTTCGCTTTAATCCCTGTTTCAGACGATCCTGAAGCAGACGGCGGTTTGGAAGGTCGGTAAGAGGATCGAAATATGCCAGCCGTTCGATGGTCGCTTCGGCATTCTTACGTTCGTTGATATCCTCGACATTTGCCACAAAATGTGTGATTTCGCCAATATCATTATGTAAAGGGCTTATAGAGGTAACTGACCAGTATACCTCACCAGCCTTCCGTCGGTTCAGCAACTCACCGCGCCATTCTCTACCTGAAAGGATGGTATTCCAGAGGTCGTCAAATACCTCGCGTGGGGTAGCATCTGACTTTAGTATACGCGGGTTACGACCCACTGCCTCGTCAGATGTGTAGCCAGTCAGCATGGTAAATTTACGGTTTACATATTCGATGGTACCATGACGATCAGTAATCAGCACAGCGCTGGCACTATGTTCAATGCCATGGGTCAACTTCCTCAGGTATTCTTCGGTCTGCTTCCGGTTGGATATGTCTCTGATTGACTCAATTGCTCCCACCTGTTGCCCGTTTGAATCATACAAGGGCGCGCCGGTAGCCCATACGTAGGCGCCTTGACCACCGTACAGGGCAGGACAGAATGTCTCGGCATCCAGTATCTCGCCAGTTCGCCGAACATTGCTATAGTTGGAAGGTAGTTCAGCATCTTCTGCGTACAGCAGATCAATCAGCTGATCCCTTCGTTTGCCATAGAACGGAATAGAGTATTCATGATCCCCCTTCCCTAGCACATCTTCTTTGGGTACGCCGGACATCTTTTCCATGGCTCTGTTCCAGATTAGTACCCTTTTCTCTTTGTCAATCACAAAGGTGGCATCAGGAAGAAACTCAATTATAATATTGAGTTGTTGTCTGGCATCCTGGAGAGCCTGTGCAGCTTCTGCTGCCTGCTGTAGCTGTCTGCGCTGGTATTTTTGGAAAGCGACCAATGACAACACAGCAATCAGTGTAATAACAAAAAATATGGCTACCTGATTAAGGGCATGAAGCCTCCAGGATGAGCGTAATATGTTAAGGTCTCGGCTGGCCGCTACTACCAGCGGGGTATCCATCCTCAAATCTGGAGTCTGGACGGAATACTGAGCTAAGAGACGCTTTTCCCCTGTACTTTTAACCGTGCCACTGAATATACCTTCCTGCTTGCCACTACTGATATGTTCTGAAAAGAATGAGCCAGGGCTGGCGAGGTTTACCCCTTGTAACTGCTGGCTGATTGGCTGTGTCAGAAAAAGGGCTCCTTTTCCATGGGCAAGGGCAGACCACATATCAGGAGCATAATTGACTGAGTGAAGTATTGTCTTAAAATAGTCTGGATCAAGGGTTGCCACCATTATGCCGGAAAAATTCCCTCTGGTATCGGTGATAACCCGTACCAGATTCATTCCCCAGGCACCCAGCAACGTTTTGAAGGGAGAAGAGATGTAGAGAACGGAAGGATCATGCTTCCTTCTGGCATCCTGGAAATAGTCGCGGCTGCTCAGGTTGGTACCCAGCACTTGCCCCCAGTTAGAAAGCCTTACCGTCCCGTTAGCATCAATAGCCAGGATGGTTCTGACACCTGAGAGGGCATCTGTAATGACTTCAATCCGGTGGTTTGGTACAACCTGCGACCAGCGTTCCGCAGGGACAGATCCCAGTTTCTTGCGGATCTCCAGCAAAAAGCGATCGGTTCCGGTCAACTGGGCAGAAAGGTTGGCATTTATTACACGAACCTGAGTCAGAAGACGTTTCTGCTCACCTGTCATCAGATCCTGATATTCTTTATAAAGGTTGTGAAAGACAGATCCGGCTAGCAATGTCAATACCAGAAGCAATAATAACCATTGTCCTGCAAACCTGTTCATCTTGCTTATCCTTACTACTAATTCTTGAAGATATGTCCGAATGCTATCAGGAGATCCACCTGCAACAAGATTGTCAGATCCAGACTTTAAGAGTTCTTAAGAGCTGTATTCCGGCTTAAATTCTCCTGAATACAGTATTAGAAACTTTGACAAAACCTCTGAAGATTGGTTTAAACCCCGAACATGATCCTAATATACTTTAAATAATCCAGTCTCCCAAAATGTCAAGTCAGAACGTAGACATTACTTCAATGAACGGTTCCAATCAGGTATTGTTGACTTTTTCTCATGCAGTGTATACATTTAATAATCAGTAAATCTGCTTTGGGAGGACGAATGTCCCTGATTGATACTAAAGCGCCTTATTTTGATCTTGAGGGAAGCGACGGTAAAAGACACCGCCTTCCTGATTATGATGATAAGCGTCTGCTATTGTTCTTCTATCCAAGAGATAACACCTCGGGTTGTACAAAAGAAGCCACTGCTTTCAGAGATCTGAAACCTGAATTTGAAAAACTCGGTTTTGAGATATTGGGGATAAGCCGCGATTCCTTGACGGCTCACCTCCGTTTTATTGAAAATCATGAACTTAATATGGTTTTACTCTCGGATCCGGATGCCGAGGTTTTGAAGGTATATCGTGCATTTGGAGAGAAGATGATGTACGGGAAAATGGTTTCCGGCATAATTCGTTCTACTGTATTGATCTGTCATGGCATTATAAGAAAACACTGGACCAAGGTATCAAAGGCTGAAAATCATCCGGTAGAGGTATTAGAGTATTTAAAGACATTTCACTGTGACTAAGGAGGCAAAAATGAGTTTTATTTCCCTTAAAGAGGTTCTGGATTTTGCTATTGAGTTGGAAGAGGATGCTTATCAACGCTACAAGAGGGCTGCTGAACTGACTGAAAGTCCTGCTGCCCGCAAGATGTTTGAAGAGCTGGCTCAGGAAGAGGCCACTCATAAGCATGTCTTCTCTTCGGTTGATCCTGACAAGATAGAAGAGGTTAACGTTTGCAAGATACCTGAGGCTACTATCAGCAAGTATCTTAAGAGTGTCCCCTTCCGACCTGAGATGTCTTATCAGGAGATACTTACATATGCGCTTAAGGCAGAGGAAGATGCATATCAGCTTTACAAGGCGGCAGCCGGTTCCACTGATGATCCAAAACTGCAAAAAACTCTCTTGACCTTTGCCGAGGTTGAACTTGGGCATCGTCGCAAGATAGAAGCTCTGTACGAAGATAAAGTGCTTACTGAAGGATAATCAAGACTATCCTGAACTGCGATACAAAAGGGGCTTTATGCCCCTTTTTTGCAACCTTCAACTGCTTTTAGCCATAAACGCCAGAAAGGTCTGTAACCATGAATGCTCATATTCTTCAGCATGTTTCGTTTGAGGGGGCAGGATGTATCATTGACTGGTTAAACCGGAAAGGTGCAAATATAAGCTATACAAGGCTGTATGATAACGAAATCTTGCCTGACCCTGATACTGTTGATCTGCTGATTATAATGGGTGGACCGATGAGTGTTAATGATGAATATGACTACAAATGGCTGAAGGATGAAAAGGAATTTATAAAGGCTGCAATAGATAAGAAAACTGCTGTACTCGGCATTTGTCTTGGCGCCCAGCTTATAGCCAGCGCACTTGGGGCAACGGTTTATGTCAATAACAATAAAGAGATAGGCTGGTTCCCTGTGGATGCTGAACCAAATGAGTTGCCTCTTTTCAGATTTCAACCAAGATCAACGGTATTTCACTGGCATGGAGAGACCTTTGAACTTCCTGATGGAGCAATACGGCTGGCAAGCACAGAGGTCTGTAAAAACCAGGCATTTCAGATAGGCTCGAATGTAATAGGTCTGCAGTTTCACCTGGAAGCCACTCCGGAAACATCCGGTCTGATGCTCGAAAATTGTGCTGATGAGCTGATTGATGGGGAATTTATACAGAGCATGGAAGAGTTGAGGAACATTAAACCTGTTCTCTACAAGGATGCAAACTCACAAATGTTTAGACTGCTTGATTATCTTACATCTTTCAAAAGCGGTTAGTAACTGGTTTAAGAGGCTACGACGAGTTAATCCAAAACAGAAGAAGCCCCGCAGAACTACTGCGGGGCTTCTTCTGTTTGTGCTATAAAGACAGATTATTTTGTTTCATCAAAATCAAGCGCTGCAAGTTTCTGATAGTAGGCAAAATGTTTCTTTGCGCCTTCAGCCGCTTTCTTCATCAGCGCTTCTGCCTGAGTCGGGTTTGCCTTCTTGAGCATACGGTAACGGTTTTCGTTGTTTGTATACTCTTCAAAGCTTATTGAAGGCGCCTTGCTATCGAGCTGAAGAGGGTTCTTGTTTTCAAGCGCAAGGGCAGGATTATAGCGGTACAGCGGCCAGTGACCTGACTGCACTGCTTTCCTTTGTGCATCAACGCCTGAAGTCATATCTATACCGTGCGCGATGCAGTGGGCATATGCAATGACAAGAGATGGTCCATCGTAAGCCTCTGCCTCAAGGAATGCCTTTACGCATTGCGCCGGATTGGAGAGGGAAACGGTAGCCACATATACAGTGCCGTAGGTCATGGCTATCATGCCCAGGTCTTTCTTGGCAACAGGCTTGCCGCCAGCTGCAAAGAGTCCGACAGCTCCCATTGGGGTAGACTTGGAAGCCTGTCCACCTGTGTTTGAGTAAACCTCGGTGTCTAGAACAAATAGATTAATGTTCTTACCGGAGGCGATAACGTGATCCAGGCCGCCAAAACCGATATCGTAAGCCCAACCATCACCACCTATACACCAGACCGATTTCTTGACAAGGTAGTCGGCAATAGGCAGCAGTTGTTTTGCAATCTGATCTTTACTTCCCTTGATTGCGGCCTTCAGTTTCTCAATACGACCACGTTGTGCCTCGATACCGCCCTGAGTGGTCTGGTCAGCGGTCAGTATCTCTTTAAAGAGCTTTGCGTTGGCAGCAAAGGCTTTGTTTGCGGAGAGTAGCTCAAGATATTCAGCTGCGGAACTTGTAAACTGATCAACTGTCAACCTCATGCCGTAACCAAATTCAGCGTTGTCTTCAAACAGTGAGTTTGACCAGGCAGGACCTCGACCATCTGCGCGTTGTGCATATGGAGTTGTTGGGAGGTTTCCGCCATATATAGAGGAGCATCCGGTAGCGTTTGCAACAATCATCCTGTCGCCGAACAGCTGGGTAAGCAGCTTCAGATATGGTGTCTCGCCGCATCCTGCACAGGCGCCGGAAAACTCAAACAGAGGACGAACCAGTTGGTTGTTGCTTAATGTATCAAGCTTGACCTGACTTGCATCAACATCTGGCAGTTTCAGGAAGAAATCGAAATTCTCAGCCTCTGTAGCACGAAGTGGTGGCTGGAACGCCATATCCAGAGCCTTGTGCTCAGGTTTCTGTTTGTCCTTTGCAGGGCAGTTGTGAGCGCATGCGCCACAACCGGTGCAGTCCTCAGGAGCAACCTGTACTGTCAGCTTTTTGCCTTCCTGACCCTTGATCTTGCAGTCGGCTGACTTGAAGGTTTTTGGAGCATCCTTCAACAGCTTGCCGTCATATGACTTCATCCTTACTGCGGCATGAGGACAGACAAATGAACAGATACCGCACTGAATGCAGAGCGCTGCATCCCATACAGGGATTTCAGTTGCAATATTACGCTTCTCATACTGGCTGGTTGCTGTAGGGAATGTGCCATCGGCAGGCATCTTTGAGACAGGCAGGTTATCACCCAGCCCTGCAACCATGATACCTGTAACCTCTTTAACAAACTTTGGCGCCTTTGAAGAAACAGCCGCAGCCATCTTCAGTTTGCTGCTAGCCTTTGCAGGAACCTTTACTTCATAGTAGTTGTTAAGACCAGCATCAACAGCCTTGTAGTTCATCTCCAGAACCTTCTCGCCAGCTTTGCCGTAAGACTTCTTGATTGCACCTTTTATTGAGGCTACGGCATCTTTCAGAGGTATGATGTTGGAGATCTTGAAGAAAGCAGTCTGCATGATGACGTTTATGCGGGGTCCAAGACCGATTTCATTACCCAGCTTGACGCCGTCTATAACAAAGAATTTCATCTTTTTATCAATGATCTGTTGTTGTACCTCTTTTGGCATGGTATCCCATACCTTGTCAGCGCTGAATGGTGCGTTAAGGAGGAATGTGGCTCCTGTCTTAGCCTTTGCAAGCATGTCGTATTTCTCCAGGAAGGAGAAGTTGTGACATGCTACAAAGTCCGCTTCCTGTACCAGATATGGCGCCCTGATCGGCTTTTTGCCGAAGCGGAGGTGCGAAGTAGTCATAGAACCGGCCTTCTTTGAGTCATAAACAAAATAGGCCTGTGCGTTGTTGTTGGTTTCTTCGCCAATAATCTTTATGGAGTTTTTGTTGGCGCCAACAGTACCGTCGGAGCCGAGTCCGAAGAACATTGCCTGATAAGCCCCCTCCATAGGGTTCTTGTAAGAGTAGTCAACCTTGAGGCTGCAGCCCGTAACGTCTTCTTCAATGCCAACAACAAATTTGTTCTTTGAGGTCTTTGCTTTCAGGTTATCAAAAACTGCTTTTGCCATAGCAGGGTTAAACTCTTTGGAGCCGAGACCATAACGACCACCGACAATCACCGGATACCCTTTGACCTTGAAGGAACCGTTTGCCATAGCTTCACCAATGGCAGTGCGGACATCCAGGTATATCGGCTCGCCAAGCGCTCCAGGCTCTTTTGTACGATCAAGTACGGCAATCTTCTTGACAGTCTTTGGCAGGGCTTTAGTAAATGCATTAAGCGGGAAAGGACGATAAAGTCGAATCTTTACCACGCCTACCTTTTCCCCTTTTTTAACAAGGTTCTCAACGGTTTCCTGGACAACGTCAGCACCTGAACCCATAACAATGACAACCCGCTCAGCATCTTTTGCACCGACATAATCAACCAGTTTATACTTGCGACCGGTCAGTTTGCCGAATTTGTCCATTTCTTCCTGAACAACCTTCTCACATACTGGATAGTAAGGGTTTACAGTTTCACGACCCTGGAAATATACATCAGGGTTCTGAGCGGTACCCCTCATTACAGGTTTGTCAGGGTTAAGACCTCGTGCCTTATGCTCGGCGATCAACTTGTCATCAAGCATGGCGGCCATCTCTTCTTTGGATAGCTCTATAACCTTTTGAATTTCATGTGAAGTACGGAAACCATCAAAATAGTGCAGGAAAGGAACCCTGCTCCTCAAGGTGGATGACTGGGCTATAAGGGCAAAGTCCATTACTTCCTGAACGTTGTTGGAACAGAGGAAAGCCCAGCCGGTAGAACGGCAGGTCATTACGTCTGAGTGGTCGCCGAATATTGAAAGTGCCTGTGCTGCAATGGCACGAGCCGAAACGTGGAAAACGGTTGAAGTCAGCTCGCCGGCAATCTTGAACATATTGGGGATCATCAGCAGAAGACCCTGGCTGGCTGTGAAGGTTGTAGTAAGTGCCCCTGCCTGCAATGCGCCATGCACTGCACCGGATGCGCCGCCTTCAGACTGCATCTCTACAACGGAAGGGGTGTTTCCCCAGATGTTCTTCTCTCCCATTGCGGTTTTGGCATCGGCAATCTCACCCATAACCGAAGACGGGGTAATCGGGTAAATAGCTATAACCTCGTTAGTGGCGTGTGCTACATGTGCGGCGGCGGTGTTGCCGTCAATAGTGACCATTTTCTTGCTCATCCTGTTCCTCCTCTTGTTTTTGTGCCTGTTGATTTAAGGTCTTGGTATCAAGATACATCTAATATTCACTTCTGCCTTTAATAGCCCACTGAACAGTTGCCGGATCGACAAATTCTATATCACTGCCAAGAGGGATTCCGTGCGCCAGACGAGTTACTTTAACTCCCAGAGGCTTAAGCTGACGGGCGAGATAGAGAGCTGTGGCTTCACCTTCAACAGTAAAGTTTGTGGCTATAACCACCTCTTCTATGCCTCCCTCAGTTATCCGTTGAATCAGCTCTTTTATACGAAGGTCATCCGGATTTATACCATGTAGAGGAGAAATAGCCCCCTGAAGCACATGGTAACTCCCATGAAATGCATTGCTGCGTTCAAGGGCAAGCAGATCCTGCGATGTTTCGACAACGCAGACAACCCTTGTATCCCGTCTGCCGGAGCAGACCGGACATGGATCCTGTTCAGTGATGGCAAAGCAGACAGAACAGGCACAAATTCGTTCTTTAACTGAAGTAAGTGCTTCAGCAAGCGCTACAAGATTCTGGGGTGACTTCAGCAGGTGAAAGGCCAAACGGAGGGCAGTCCGTTCGCCTATGCCCGGAAGTTTTTTAAGTTCACCAACCAGCTTTGTCAGTGCAGGGGCATGTTGTAGCATAGAATAAATGCCAATAAAACAATTTTTTATAGTAAAAAAATTAAGTGTAACTAAAATTATAGTGACAATATCGTTGTATTACTGAGACTATAAAGTTAGAGCATGGATAAAAAAATTAAGTATAAATAAAAAACCTAGAACAGACCTGGAATGTTCATACCACCGGTAATTTTTGACATCTCTGCAGACAATTCGGCATGCACGGTTTTAAGAGCTTCGTTTACTGCTGCAATTATCAAATCCTGCAACATTTCAACATCGTTTGGATCAACAGCTTCCGGCTTGATTATCAGAGATTTAATTTCGTTCTTGCCGTTTACAACAACTGTAACTGCGCCGCCACCTGCAGTTGCGGCTGCTTCTTTAAGGGCTGCCTCTTCCTGAAGCTTTCCCATCTTCTGCTGAATCATCTGTGCCTGCTTCATAATTCCGGCTAAACCTTTAGACATTGTTTGATTCCTCCTGGATTCTTTTTTAATAATTTCGGGCTATTTAAAGCTCTTTGATTTCGATGATTTCCCCATCCAGTATACGCAGAGCTTCCTGGACAACTGGATGCTCGTTTACTTCTCTATGGATAGACTCTTTTCTGAGTTCTGCCTCAAGCTTTTTTTTTTCAGCCATTGAGACAGGTGAACCGCCGGATTCTGAGTTAGAAACAGAACTAATTTTCAGGGCAGTAGAATGCCCGGTAAAGCGGGACAGCAACTGCCCAAGATCCTGTTTGTTATCAGAATCCTGCATACTGGTAAGAAAATATGAACCTTCAGGAAAACCTATCTCAACTCTGTCAGGGCTGAATACAACGGGAGAACCGTGTTCCATAAGCGCCCCAAGAGCCGGTTTCTGCTTGAGGCAGAACAGAACAAACTGTTCCCAGCTTCCACCGGCTCCTTGTTCCGGTTCGGAAGGCTTTTCGTCAGCCAGAGCCTTTTCTGGTATAAGCGTTTTAGCCGGAGTTGGTTCAGAGAAGCGAGCCGGAGCAGTTTCCTTGAAGGCAGGAGCATCAGCCTCAAGCTGGCTTATCCGATCCAGCAGGTGGTTAACCGGAATAACCGGCTGTAATGTAGCCATCTTAAGCAGAACTATCTCCAGAAGCAGGCGGGGGAAAGTAGCGTGAGACATCTCGCTTTCAGCCTTTATCAGCAAGGTGAGGCGACGTTGAATATCTGAAATTGACTGTTCAGCCGCTTGAAGACGCAACTCATCAAGTTCTGCCTCAGCCAGATCCAGTATTTCAGCAGGCTTTGGAAGAGCAGAAACTATTAGCAGATTACGAAAATGGCTGATCAGCTCCTGAGTAAACTGGCGAATATTATAGCCGAAAGAATCCACCCTCTTGATCCCTTCAATGGCAACCTGGGTGTCCCCTGAAAAAACAGCAGAAGAGATCTCTGAAAGTAGACGTCTGTCAACCACCCCTACAAGGGTTGCAACATCTTCATACTGTACAGTATTGCCACAAAAAGCCAGCACCTGATCAAAACAGGTTATTGAATCCCGCATGCTGCCATCACCCTTACGAGCAATAAGAGCCAAGGCATCATCGCTGATCCGGATTGATTCACTCTCAGCTATCTCCCTTAAGCGCTTTACTATCTTTACAAGCGGAACCCGCTTGAAGTCAAAGCGCTGACAGCGTGAAAGAATGGTGACAGGTAACTTGTGAGGTTCAGTGGTGGCAAAGACGAATTTGACGTGAGGCGGAGGCTCTTCAAGGGTCTTTAACAAGGCGTTAAAGGCGTTTGTCGAGAGCATATGGACTTCATCAATGATGTAGATCTTGTAGCGGCTGTGTGAAGGGAGATAACGGCTGTTGTCTCGTAACTCACGGATATCATCAACCCCTGTATTTGATGCTCCGTCTATCTCGAATACATCTGTGGAGTTTCCTTCTGTAATCTCCTTGCATAACGGGCAGGCGTTGCAAGGCTCTGCAGCAGGGCCATGCTCGCAATCAAGAGCCTTTGCAAGAATTCTGGCTGCGCTGGTCTTTCCAACCCCTCTGGCACCTGTAAAAAGGAAGGCATGAGCCACCCGACCTGTTTCGATGGCGTTCTGCAGAGTACGGCTGACATGTTCCTGACCGGTTAACTCGGCAAAGGTCTGAGGACGATATTTGCGGGCAAGGACTTCGTATGACACTAATGACTTCCTGGAGCTGCAGAATGGATAAATTTACAGGCGCAGATGATAGCCGGGTTGGCCTGCGGCACACAGCTACAGCCGCTGCCGTTGCTTCCTTCCGGACCTGGCGGGGTTAACGGCCTGCCGTTGCGCAGGGCCCGACTATCATCTCCGCCTGTAAATAAGACGACCACTTTGTATCGAGCAGACCTCTGCATAACATACTAACAATGGTTTGTCAAAAGGGAGGTGGCTTGTGGAGTTATATCATGAACGGTTGTGATCTGCTCCGCCAGCAGGCGGAGCTTTCAGCAAATCCTGATATAGAATTATCATGGTTTCAGAATCTTATCAGAAGTCCGCCCCAGGAAAGGCCTCCACCAAAGCCCATAACCAGAACAAGCTGTCCTGGCTTGATTGTTCCGTTACGACGGTATTCATCAAGAGCCAGAGCTACTGATGCGGCAGAGGTATTTCCGTACTTCTGGAGATTAACGAGAAATTTTTCTTTAGGTATATTATGCTTCTTTGCAACTGAATCAATAATTCTGAGGTTAGCCTGATGAGGTATCAGCCAGTCAAGTTCAGAAGGAGCAATTCCTTCCTTGTTACAGATAATCTCGATAAGCTCAGGAATAGCGCTGACTGCAAAGACATATACCGGCTTGCCGGCCATGTAGAAGGTATTCTCTTTTGCTGCAATAGTCTCTGCCGTAACCGGCTTACGGGAGCCGGATGAAGGAACCTGGATGAGAGGCCAGCCATTTCCGTCGGTACGTATGTATGACTGCAGTATTCCCATCTGTGGGTCATCAACGGCCTTCAAGACTACCGCTGCTGCTCCGTCTCCAAAGAGGGGAGCAGTTGTCTTGTCTTCAAAATTCAGGATCTTGGAATAGGTATCGGCTCCAATCACCAGTGCGGTGCGAGCCTTGCCTGATCTGATAAAACTGTCAGCTGTATCCAGAGCAAAGACAAAACTGCCGCATACCGAATTAAGATCAAAGGCAAATGCATTAATAGCCCCAATCTCCTTCTGCACCATACAGGCCGTTGCCGGAAGGCTCATGTCAGGGGTGGAAGTTCCAAGTATGATGCAGTCAATTTCATCACTTTTCATCCCCGCATCGGCAAGAGCGGCTACAGCGGCACGAACAGCGAGATCAGCGGTTGATTCGTCAGGTGAGGCAAAACGTCGTTCACGGATGCCGGTACGGGAAGAAATCCATTCATCTGCATTTTCAACCAGATACGAAAAGAAATCATTGCCTACCACTCGTTCAGGAAGGCCTGCACCACTGCCAATTATACAGGATTGTGCCATTTATAAACTGTTCGTCGCATTAAAAGCGAGCGTCCCTTCTTGAAATTTGGGGCACTATCTCACATACAAACACCGTTTGTCAATTATCAGAACAAATAATGAATTAATCAGCAAATAGTAAAAATTGGATTTATTATGCCCTGATTTCATTGTACTCTTATTAGTGATGATATCTTGTTGGAAGCTGATATCAGCAGTTCATTTTATTCTTGATTACAGAGGTTCGCACAATGGCGTTGATAACGCTGAGAAATATAACTCTTGCCTTTGGGGGGCCGCCGCTCTTTGACGGGATTACAGTTCAGGTTGAGCAGGGGGAGCGGCTATGCCTTTTAGGTAGAAACGGCAGCGGCAAATCCACCCTCCTCAAGCTTATTGCCGGAACATTGCCGCCTGAGTCGGGCGAGGTGATACGCCAACAAGGTCTGCGAGTGGCTCTGGTATCCCAGGAGATCCCGCAAGAAGTTGCCGGCACTGTATTTGAACTGGTTGCCCGGCATCCATGTACAACCCTTAAAACTGAAGAATGGGAGCATGAACAGCAAGTTGAGAAGGTTCTGAACCGTCTGCATCTGGATGGCGATGCTCTGTTCAATACCCTTTCCGGCGGAACCAAGCGTCGGGTATTGCTGGCTCAGGCGCTTGTCAGCAATCCTGATATACTACTTCTCGATGAGCCGACCAACCATCTGGACATAGATACCATTCTCTGGCTGGAAGAGTTTCTGGTAAAGAACATTGCAACATGCATATTTGTTACCCATGACAGAGCCTTTGCAAGAGTTCTTGCAAACAGGATAGCCGAACTGGACAGGGGAAGGATCTATTCGTTCAGTTGCGGATATGACCAGTTCATTGAACGGCGTGAAGCATTGCTTGAGGCAGAGATCACAAGAATGGCGCTGTTTGACAAAAAGCTGGCTCAGGAAGAGGCATGGATAAGGCAGGGGATCAAGGCTCGTCGCACTCGCAACGAAGGTAGGGTAAAAGCCTTGAAATCACTCCGTGAGGAATACCGCCAGCGCCGTAACCGACAGGGTGTAGCAAACATCAAACTTCAGGAGGCTGAACGTTCCGGACGTATGGTAATTCAGGCCGAGAATGCAAGTTTCAGTTATGAAAACCACAAAGTAATTGCAGATTTCAGCACAACAATAATGAGAGGGGACAAGCTCGGGATCATCGGTCCTAACGGTTCCGGCAAGACCACCCTGCTAAGGCTTCTTCTGGGAGAGATGGAACCGCAGGCAGGCAAAATTCGTCAAGGAACAAATCTTGAGATCCTTTATATGGATCAGATGAGGGAACTGATTAATCCTGAAAAAAATGTTGCAGAAAATGTTGGAGAGGGAAATGACACCCTGATTATTAACGGCAGATCCCGTCATATCATTGGTTACCTGCAGGATTTTCTCTTTAGCCCGGAGCGGGCAAGATCCCCAGTAAGCATACTTTCGGGTGGTGAACGGAACCGCCTACTGCTGGCAAAGCTCTTTACCAAACCAGGCAATCTGCTGGTACTGGATGAACCGACCAACGATCTGGATTCCGAGACCCTTGAATTTCTGGAAGACCTGCTTGTTGATTATTCCGGAACACTCCTGCTGGTAAGCCATGACAGGGAGTTTCTTAATAATGTTGTCAGTTCAACACTCTCTATTTCGCCTGATGGAACTGTGCGGGAAACCGTTGGCGGATATGATGACTGGCTACGGGAAAATCAGGCTGATACCGCAGGCAAATCAACAGAAAAGCCGCAGCAGGAGAAGGGGAAACCCCAGAAAGAAAGGGTACGCAAGCTCTCCTATAAAGAAGAACGTGAACTGGAACAGTTACCGGATAGAATCGCCTTGCTGGAGGCTGAACAGGAAGGGATTCACCTTACTCTGGCGGATCCCGAGTTCTACAAAAACTCGGGTGCTGAAGTGGCATCCCTTAATTCCCGCCTTGAAGAGTTGGATTCAGAATTAATGGCTGCATACAACCGCTGGGAGGAACTTGAGTCTCTTGTCCGTTAGTTTACAGATACTTACAGTTTAAAGGTTACATGAATCAGGAAAGTTTAAAAATGCCCAAAGAACCAGTTCAAAAGCATCCCGAGGTAAAACTGTGGGATATCTTTAAACTCTTTTTAAAAGTCGGAACAACCGGTTTTGGTGGTGGAATGGCCATTGTTGCCCTGACTGAAAGGATGGTGGTTAAAGAAAAGCAGTGGGTTACATCAGAAGAATTTCTACACGGCCTGGCCTTTGGTCAGATATTAGGCCCGTTTTCACTCAATTCCTGCACCTTTGTCGGCTACCGTCTTCGCGGAGTAACAGGCGGTATCCTTGCTGCCACAGCATTTCTCCTCCCTTCGTTTCTTATTGTCTCCCTCCTTGCCTGGCTATATCTGCACTTTCAACATCTTGAACTGCTCAAAAAAGCTCTGGCAGGCACCAATCCTGTTGTGATTGGACTAATCTGCGCTGTAGCCCTGGATATGGGAAAGAAACAGATAAAAGGAGGAGCTGCCTGGCTACTTGCCATCCTGACTTTTGCCGCAGCGGCTCTCTTTAAGCTGAACGTAGCTGTTGTCCTGGGAGTCTCTGTACTTTGGGCCTTTAGCGCAGCCCTCATAAAAAGGAGGCATGGCTAGATGCTGACTCTCGCCTGGACATATCTCAAGATAGGAATGATCTTTTTTGGCGGCGGCTATGTACTGATTCCTCTATTGCAGCACCTTCTTGTTGAACAGTATAAATGGTTGACACTGCGAGAGTTTCTGGACGGAGTTGCAATATCCCAGTTGACCCCCGGTCCTCTGGCAATGCTTGCCACTTTTACCGGAGTAAGAATAGGGGGTTTTGCAGGTGGCCTTATTGCAACGATCTGCATCTTTGTGCCATGCGTTCTGCTAATGCTGATAGTGGGTCGCTATTACAACCGCCTTAAAGAGATAGACCTTATACGCCTGACAATGGATTATATACTGCCGGCGGTGGTAGGACTTGTCGCATCTGCCGCCTGGTCATTGGGGACAACTCTAGGCAGCATCAGAGAGTGGATTACCCTGATTGCAGCTTTCTGCCTCTTCCGTTGGACCAAAGTAAATCCGATGATAATGATACTCGGTTCAGCCCTAATAGGGATGCTGGTCTGAAAAAATATTGATCTTATAAAATTACGTGCATTTTTTAATAAATCGATATAAAAGACAAAAGATGTCCCTTTAAAAGGATAAAACCCAAATCTTCCAAGGAGATTCAACAGATGCTCGAGAAAGTACAGGCGGTTCTTGATGAGGTACGTCCCATGCTACAGCGTGACGGTGGAGATGTTGAGCTGATAGAGGTAACCCCGGACGGAATCGTCAAGGTTAAGCTGAAAGGCGCCTGCGGTTCCTGCCCAATGTCCACCTTTACCCTCAAGATGGGAATCGAAGCGGCCTTAAAGGAGCAGATTCCTGAGGTTGTCGAGGTTCAGCAGGTACGTTAGAACAAACTTGAAATCAGCAAACAAAAATGGGACTTGGCAAACGGCAAGTCCCATTTTTGTTTTTAGCTTTAGTTCTCAGATTTATATGCATACCCTCTGTTGACATTTTTAAATATGCGCGAATGTTGTGAATAGGCCAATTTATCTGGCAGTTTATTGTATTCATTCAAATTTGATATATACTTCATGTAGAGGAAGTTTTTATACAGAGGAGGCAGATCATGGCAGTAACAACACGATCCATCATAATACTCTTGCTTAGCTCCGTCCTGGGTCTGCTTGCTTCAGGATGCAGCACCACTGTTTTAAGACAGGAGATCCCTGTATCAACAAACCCCGTAGGTGCACAAATCTATGCGGACGGTCAGCTTGTGGGTGTAACTCCTACAAAGATCTCTCTTCAGCGGAATCGTAGCCATATTCTTACATTGATTAAAGATCAGTACCGACAGGCGGATGTAATAATTATGAATCAGTATCAGAAGGAACGGGTTTATCTTAAAGCGGTTCAGTCCGGTCTTGATTCAGGAATGTTCTTTAAAAATGCCTCCATGGGAATGGGTAGCGGCCTTAGCTCCATCTCAAGTCAGGAAGCATCCGGTGAGGCCTATATACTTACTCCTCCCGTTGTTGCTGTCAGTCTGTCCCCCCTAAACGGAACAGCAACTCCCCCTCCTGCTGTCATTCCTTACGGCTATTCACCCCGAACTGGAGCGGACACCTCCGGTTCCATGAGCCAGGGAGAAATGACAAAAGGACTGGTAAAACTGGGTGCTGGCGTGGCTCTTTCACAAGCAGCGCCGATCAAGAAAGAAACCTCGTCAACATCCACAAAAAATTACGTTACTTCCGATGGCACTCGAGTCCAGGAGAAGTCAACCACTTCAGTTGGCGTCAAGATTAATCCGGCTGGTTTGATTGGTATCATTGACACCCTTTTCAAGTAGTCTCCTGTACCAGTAATAACGCCTGATGACCTATAGAGGGAGATTTTTATGAGAGTTTATTCAACCATTATATCTGTAGTTGTATTTCTTCTGTTTACTGCATCCAGCTCCGTTGCAGTTGATCTTGTTTCACTGGATCGGGTTAGTGTGCTGATGCCAAAATCAGAAGTATTAGCGCTCCTGGGAAAGCCGGACAAAATAACAGATATGGGAGGACTTGCGGTAGATCTCTACCTGGTAAATGATGCAGCCCCCTTGTTGAGCGTAGGATTCTTTTATGAACATGAACTTGCCTTGGCTGGCAGTTCACTGGTTTTTAGTGGAGATCTTACAGCTCACTCTTTTGCCAGAATGAAATCTCTGGGTTTCAGAGTCCTGGAAGAAAAAGGGGATTACTTGCGGCTGGAAGGGAAGGATGATGATATGGGGCATCCTGTTATTGTAACGATTAGTCGTCTGGAAAATCTGACTACGGTAACAACCTTTGAAAAGCGTTTTTATGAAAGACGAGCAACCCGGGAGGTTCCCGTTACAAACTAATCGAATTTCATTTTGTAGTAATTTATTTCAAACAATGCTGGTGAAATGTATCCCAGACGAGAATGTCGTCTCTGACGGTTGAAGAAGATTTCTATCTATTCCTGGATAGAAAAGTTTTTGCTTCATCTCTGGTAGAATAGTGGCAATGATGCACTGCACAAAAAAACGCTTTACCAGTCAATTCCTGTGTCATACCTTCAGCCAGGAAGAAAAAACTCTTCCGCTTAGATCGCTTTAGAGCAGGCTTGCTGTATACGCTTAAGCCCCTGTAGCAGGATGGGACGTGGGCAGCCAAAGTTAAGACGTACAAAGCCGGGCGCTCCAAAGGCTGCGCCATCTGACAAGCCAACCCCTGCCAACTCAAAGAAACCGGTCGGATCTTCTGTCTGCAGTGACCGGGCATCAATCCAGGCCAGATAGGTGGCCTCCACCGGCCAGGTTTTCAATCCAGGCATTTCATCCAGTGATTCGAGCACCAGATCCCTGTTTTTACGTAGATATGACAGCAGTGCCTGCCGCCACTGTTCACCATCCCGGTAGGCAGCCAGGGTTGCTGTATAGCCCAGAAGGTTAACATATGGCACGATACCGGACATGACGCCCCGGAATGCCGTGCGTAGCTGCCCATTAGGAATGATGGCAAAGGAACAGCCCAGACCGGGGATGTTATAGGTTTTGCTGGGAGCCTGCAGGGTAATGGTGCGACGGGTAAGTTCGGGCGCAAGGGTTGCAAACGGGATATGCTGTTTTTCAGCATCAAGGAGCAGACCGCTGTGGATCTCATCAGAACAGACAATCAGGTTATGCCGTTCAACCAGCTCGGCCAGGTCAAGCTGTTCTTCACGACTCCAGATCCGACCTACCGGATTATGGGGGCTGCAGAGCATGAGCAGACGGGTGCGGACAGTAATAGCCTGTTCCAGGGCATCCAGATCCATCACCCAGCGACCCTGTTGTTCAACCAGCGGTGCGGTGACAAGCAGACGATCAGCTAATCCTGGAGCCGTTAAAAAAGGGGGATAGACCGGAGTGAATGCTGCCACGGCATCGCCGGCCTGTCCTACTGCCCGGCAGGCCACGTTCAGACCAGAGACCAGACCTGGCAACCAGACCAGCCAGGCTGGATCGACCTGCCAGCCATACTCCCTGAACAGCATGCTTGTAACTGTTTCCAGCAGTTCTTTCGGTGGATTGCTGTAGCCGAACACTCCATGTTCAACTCGTTGGTGGAGCGCTTCAATCACTGCCGGTGGTGAACGGAAATCCATATCCGCCACCCAGAGCGGTATGATGTCGCGATCAGCATAACGATCCCATTTTTCACTGGACGTGTTGCGGCGATCAATTATGCTGTCAAAATCAACCTTCAACAGAGTTCCCATATTGTCAGTTCGGCGCTGCTGTGCTGAAATTTGCGACGTGTCTCCCTGATTACAAACGGGATATCCAGTGGTTTACCAAGCAGACGGAAATGCGGTGAAAGAGCCGCCTTCAGGCCGTCAAGTCCCCAGACCGGTTCCCCATCCTCACGGTAGCCCCCAAGCCATTCTTCTTTTTTGGTAAACTCCTCCAGCCAGGTATAAGGTGAGGTAATTACCAGCAGACCGCCAGGGTTCATCCTTTGGTGGATGCTTGTAAGAAAACGGCGCGGAGAATAGAGCCGATCAATCAGATTGGCAGCCAGCACCAGATCATAACCGCAGAATTTTTCAGGCAGGTTGCAGGCATCAGTCTGGAAGAACTGTACCCGGTCACGCACCTCTTCAAACTCAAAATCCGAAAGAGCAACTTCATGGAAGGAGACGATCTCTCCTTCTTCAGGCAAGGCATAGCGCAGGCTGCCTTCCTCCTGCATCCTGGCTGCCAGCCTGAAAAAACGGGTGGAAAAGTCAAGGCCTGTTACCTGCTTGAAACCGCCCATTGCCAGTTCAAAACTTGCCCGTCCGACACTGCAGCCCAGATCAAGGGCATGACCCAAAGTGCGTCCCTGCATTGCGTTAAGGCAGATCTCTGCGGTCTGTTTCTGAAAATTAGGCACCCCGAACTGCTCCGATCCATAATGGGCATGACAATACTGGGCAGCCAGAGGGTCGGTTTCATACTGGTTGTCATGCACCAC
Source organism: uncultured Geobacter sp. (assembly GCA_964655435.1). GTDB lineage: Bacteria > Desulfobacterota > Desulfuromonadia > Geobacterales > Pseudopelobacteraceae > Trichlorobacter. Next base: position 1,849 of record CAZZMP010000020.1, on the reverse strand, counting down.
AACCGGAGCAGAGCTTGCAACATAACGAAATCCGGCATGCTGGAAAAAGTGGCGTCGGAAGGCGTAACGGGCATGCCGGGTAGCCTCATTCCCTGTCGAAATCCAGGAGCCGCCCTTGATCAGGTTGTGACGGGTATCAAAGGTGGGGGTGGAAAAATCATCATACCAGGGATGGACTAAAAAGCCGTGGAACGGGTAGATCGGTGTTTCAGTCCACTGCCAGACATTACCAATCACGTCAAAAAAATCACCGTTTCTGAAACGATCAACCGGGCAGGGGGAACAGTAGTGCTCAAGATTGATGTTGCCTGGCGCCGTATCCCAGTATGGTTGATCAGGCAGGCTGCAGCTGTCATACAGCCGATACCATTCATCCTCAGTCGGCAGGCGGATTGGCAGGCCGGTCTGTGCCGACTTCCAGTTGCAAAAGGCCTTGGCCTCCAGATAGTTGACCTCCACCGGCCAGTTCCAGGGCAGTGGTATCTCTGATGTCATGGTACGAAGCATCCAGCCATCAGCAGCCTTAACCCAGAACAGTGGGTACTCAGCCTGCTTGAACTGTCTCCAGTTCCAGCCTTCCTCGCTCCACCACTGCGAATCAGCGTAGCCGCCAGCTTCGACAAATGCGACATACTCACGGTTGGAGACCAGAAAACAGGATGCCTTGAACTCTGACAGTTCCGCTATCTGGGTACCGTACTCATTGTCCCAACCATACAGAGGATGACCCTTGGGTTTGCCAAGCTGGACAGTGCCGCCTGAAACCGGCAGCAGCTTGTTTACAGGTGGTTCACCCGACTCCGTGCAGATCGGCCAGAACGGTAACTGCTGCACCTGATCCAGCGGCAACTGGCGGATCAGCACCGATGAGGTCTCCAGATGGATCCGTTCATGTTCAATCCCCATCATGATAGACCACCAGGGTGATTCCCACATGATCGGCAGGTTAAGCGGCAGGGTACTTATCAGATCATCAATTAGAACCCTCACCTGATCCCGGTAGGCCTTGACCTCCTGAGGGGTGGGCCAGTCATAATTAGCCTCGTTCAGGTCATCCCAGGACATCTCATCCACACCCACTGCAAACATCGATTCAAAGAGCGGGTTGATCCGGCGGCTGATTACCCGGGCAATAGTCAGTTTATTGATAAAGAAGGTGGCAGTATGGCCGTAGTAAAAAATCAGCGGATGCCGCAGACGGTCTGCACGCAGGTAGAAGGTGCTGTCATGGCGCAGGGTTTCGTATAATTTTTCGTCAATATCAAAGGTGGCGTGAAAGTAGTCACGGATCTCTTTTCGTTTCTGCTCCGGATCACCTGTGTTAAGGATAATTGTATGGGTCTGTTTTAGATTCATGGCTGTTTATCCTTTTATATGTGCTGTTGATTCAGACAATGCCGGTCTTGATGGCGTAACGAACCAGTTCTGCGGTGGAGTGCAAGCCAAGTTTTGGCATCATATTTCAGCGGTGCCGGTTAACGGTGTTTATACTGAACTTGAGGTTTTCTGCAATCATCTTTGATCAAGGTCAGTTCCACAGGGAGATTAATAGGGTATTTATTTGTATCGCTTTATAGACGGTTGTCAAGCCTGACGGTTATTAACTATTTTACTTAAACCATTGCTTTTTCCAAGCCTTTGATTTCCATGTATCGGAGTTTAACGGTAGTTAACGGCCTTTTTCAGAATTAACTTTAAGGATTGTTCCGGCAGGTGAAGTAAAGATAAGGAAAGTTTATAAATAGAAATAAAAAAGGGACTTGCCGTTAAGCAAGTCCCTGTATTTATTTGGTTGCGGGGACAGGATTTGAACCTGTGACCTTCGGGTTATGAGCCCGACGAGCTACCA
>CAZZMP010000019.1:0-69214 GCA_964655435.1 uncultured Geobacter sp. | reverse complement strand
GATATAATATTGCTTAACATGCTGATATTATAAGCTGTATATCTGTAATGTTCAGGAATGGGATGTATGTGTAAATAATACATCTGGATGCTGTGGCTCTTGTAAAAAGACTTAATCTCCAATTGAAGGTTTCGGTGATGACAACCTTTTTACAAAAGCCTCATTTTTAAGATTCATAATAAGGATAACTTGAAAAATAAATTCTTTGACTTCAAATACACGTAAGCTGTGGCATACTGTATAAAAACAAGGTATTGACGAGGTCTGACTATGAAAGTAGCAATTCTGGGAGCTGAAGATGCTGGTATAGCAATGGCAGGCGATCTTACCCTGTCAGGACACGAAGTCAGGTTGGCAGCAACGCCGGAACATGCAGCCAATCTAAAATTGCTTATGGCGTTTGGCGGCATTATGGTTGAAGGGGTTACTTCAAGCGGAGCTCCAGCCGGTTTTGCAAAACCAGCCATGATGACTATCAATCCGGGGGCAGCTCTAAAAGGGGCGGAGGTGGTTATGGTGGTTGCTCCCGCCTTTGCTCAGGAATCATACATGCAGGCAATTATTGAACAAGGAGAGGAAGGACAGATAGTTGTCTTTAATCCAGGCAAGTTTGCCACTTTAGTCTTTGCCAAGAAGCTACGAATGGCTGGCAGACAGGATGATTTTCTGATAGGTGAGACCAGTTCCTTTATCTTTGGAGCCAAGACCAATGGTTCAGGCCATATTAACATTAATGCTATCAAGGCAGAGCTGCCATTTGCCGCTCTGCCTGCGGTAAGAACCGCTGAAGCTTTATGGATTCTGACGGATCTGTATCCACAGCTTTCACCCGGCATGGGGGTGCTTCAGACAAGTATTGATGCGCCTGGACTGATCATTCACCCGATTTCTACCTTGATGAATATGAGCAGAATTGAACAGATGGGGCCGTACCGCAACTCTCATTATGATATTACCCCCTCAGTCGCTCGAATTATGGAGGCTGTTGATCAGGAGCGTATGGAAGTGGCCAGACTGCTATGTTGTGAAACTTACTCCTTTATGGATACGATGGAGGTACTCTACAAAGTGAGAGGCGAAAGTGCTTACGACATTATGTATCAGCTCTCTGCCTATAACGTTCAGATGGCTCCAGAAAGCCTTAAGCACAGCTATATTACCGAGGATATTCCTTACGGCCTGGCAACCATTGCATCAATAGGTCACAGAATAGGGATCCCTACTCCACGTATAGATGCAATTGTCAATATTGCCTGCATGGCTAATGGTGAAGACTACTGGAGCAGTGGCCGGACAGTCGAAAAACTGGGGCTTGCAGGGATGACCTTGAAGCAGATGGTGCGCTATTCGATTACCGGTAAGCTGGATATGCATCTTGTCTGAACCGGCAAGTCAGATATCAAGCTAATGTTCAACAGACCTTTGAAAAAGGTCATAATTAAGACGTATGGATTTAAAGCAATAAACCCTCTACAGCTTTAGCTGGATTAGATGATTGATTTACCAATAGCTTACCCTTAAAAACGTGATAGTATGCAAACGTATTTCAGGCAACCGGAACCTGCATTGCTTGACGTAGTTGACCAATCAGACTGATATTTGCAAGTAAAGGAGAGAAAATGTTTAATCGTTCAATCTTATTAGTTTTGTTACTTTTACTCTCATTAACCGTAACCATTCCTGTAGGAGCCACTCAGGGTGGAGGGGGAGCCTACCCAAACGGGGCTGAGGATTTTATGGCCGGCGCACTCCCTCCTCCAGGCACCTACCTGCTTAACTATATTGATTACTACTCTGCTGATCGTCTAAACGATAACAACGGGAACAAAATAATGCCAGGTTTCAAGCTGGATGTGTTTTCCGAGGTGTTAAGGGTAGTTCATGTTACAAATAAACAGCTGCTTGGCGCTTCATGGGCGATGCATCTTTTTCTGCCGATAGTCTATATGGATGTAACTATCCCAGGTGCCGGCAGTGACCATCGCACCGGTCTGGGAGATATTATAATTGATCCTTTCATCCTTGGCTGGCACGGGGCTAACTGGCATATTACCACAGGAGTTGACTTTTTCCTCCCGACAGGTGCTTACGACAAGAACAGATTGGCTAATCCAGGAAGAAACTACTGGACCTTTGAGCCTGTTGTCGCCGCGACATGGCTTACTGACAGTGGTTTTGAGGTTTCAGGCAAGCTGATGTATGACTTTAATACAAAAAATAACGACATGGACTACCTCTCAGGTCAGGAGCTTCACCTTGATTATGCAATAGGTCAGAAGCTTTCGGATTTCAATCTCGGTCTGGCAGGTTATTTCTATCAGCAGGTTACTGATGATGAACAGTACGGGAATAAGGTTGCTTTCAATGATGGCAATAAAGGCAGGGTTTTCGCTGCAGGACCGGCTGTTAAGTACAGTGTCAAGAACATGAGCTTCAGCCTGAAATACCTGTTTGAAACTGTCGCTGTCAACAGGTCTGAGGGTGGAAATCTATGGTTTAAGTTTAGTTACGCTTTTTAATTGAATAGATATAAAGGGGGAACAATGGATATCCAGACAAGAAAAGAACAGAAATCATTAGTAATAACAATAGCTGGCAGGATGGATGCTGTAACAGCACCAGAGTTTGACATTCTCCTCAAACAGCAGATTGATGCTGGTGAGATCTTTTTTGTTGTTGATTTTAATAACCTTGACTACATAAGCAGCGCGGGCCTCAGATCGCTGCTTGCCGCTGCAAAACTCCTTAAAGGGAAGAATGGGCAGCTTCATTTTGCAAATATTACCGGAACAGTAAAAGAGGTTTTTGATATTTCAGGATTTGGCTCCATATTCCAGATACATGATTCTGTCGAATCAGCTCTGCTGGCTCTTGCTTCCTGACTGCAATGAAATTTGAGACACTTGAAATTGGCGCCTTTATTGAAAATCTTGATGAGGTAGTCCGTTTTATTGAAGATTCTGCTGCCAACTCTGCTCTGGAACCCCGCAAAAAGTTTGGGCTGATGGTCGCTGTTGAGGAGGCTTTTGTTAATATCTGCCATTATGCCTACCCTCAAGACCAGGGTGATGTGAAAATTTTATCCGGTTTCGATAATGACCAGTTTGTTGTTGAGATCTCTGACTGCGGTGTGCCGTTTGATCTACTTTCATTGCCTGAACCTGATACTACAACCGATATAATGGAACGGGAAATTGGCGGTCTGGGTGTTCATTTTATAAGGACTTTGACAGATCAGGTCAGTTATCGCAGAGAAAATGGGCATAATGTACTGAAACTGGTTCTAAAAATATCCAACCAGCTGGAATGACAATGCTTAAAGACAAGACTAATTAGTTAGAATTCTTAATCCTGGAGTAACCTTGTGGCGCTTGTTCGTGGCTTGCTGTACATGGCAATTTTCTTCCCTCTGACCTTTATAATTGCCGGTTGTGCTATCATCTGTACAATCATAAATTCGAAATGCTATGGTTTTTTTGCACGTTTCTGGGGTCTTTTGGGTATAAGAATGGCTGGCATCAAGGTTACGGTCACTGGCACAGATAATCTTCCTGATGACCCGATTATCGTTATGAGCAATCATGCCAGCAATTTTGATATCCTGGCTATGCAGGGTTACTTTCCGCGTCCTTTGTCCTGGATTGCCAAAAAAGAGCTGTTTAAAATTCCGGTTTTTGGCAACTCCATGAAACGAGGCGGATATATTCCTCTTGACCGGGGGGATGGGCGCAAGGCTCTGAAAAGCATTGATGAGGCGGCAAAGATAATCAGGGAAGGTAGAAGCGTAATTCTCTTTCCTGAAGGCACACGCACAAGGGATGGACAGATGCTGCCGTTTAAGAGAGGTGGATTTCTGCTGGCCGCAAGAGCCGGAGTTCCTGTTGTGCCAGTAACCATTCTGGGCAGTTTCAGTATAAATCCTGGAGGTAGCCTGGGGCTTAACCTGGGACGCACTGTGCAGATAAAAATTCATCCTCCGGTAAATATACCAGAACGGATGAAAAGGGCTGAGGCAGAGGTTTATCTGATGCAGCATGTAGAAAACGCTATAGGCGCCGGCTTTAAATGAAAGCACCGGAGTACCTGTTAATAGTAATTGCAGGTCTGGCCGCCTGCGCCTGGGGGTTTCCAATGGCGCATCGTTTTCCGTTTCCCAAAAATCTGTTTCCAGCCATACTGACACTACTGGGTGCAGCCATGCTACTTTTAGGTTCGCTACTTACGGTATTGCCTCAATTTTTTCAGGGATAAACAATGTCCCGCCTTCCCACAATTATTGTTACTCTCCTGGTTTGTTCAAGCCTCATATACATTAATATCTGGTGGCGCCAGAAGATACAGTTTCAGGCAGGTGAAGAGGCTTATAGAAAAGGTGTTTTCATCTCGGCTATTACCGGTTATGAATCAGCCATAAGAATGTATCTTCCATTTTCCTCAGCTGTTCAGATTTCTGCACAAAGGCTTTGGGGAATGGGTGAAAACGCAGAGCATAACGGTGATACGGAACGTGCACTGATTGCATATCGTTCTCTAAGAAGCGCTTATTACGGTACCGTCTGGCTGTACCAGCCAGGGCGGGAATGGATCAACCGCTGCGACAAGAAGATTAAACTTCTTCTGGAACAAAAAAAGGAATGAAGCCATGAACAGTTCACCATTAAGGATAGTTGCACTCGGTGGTCTGGGTGAGATAGGGATGAACTGCATGGTATATGAATGCGGAAGTGATCTTGTCCTGGTGGATGCCGGACTTATGTTTCCCGATGCCGATATGCCTGGCGTGGATTATGTAATTCCTGATTTCAGCTGGCTTAGAGAAAGGGCTGACAAGTTAAAGGGAATTTTTTTAACCCATGCCCATGAAGATCATATAGGCGCCTTGCCCTTTCTGCTTAGAGAGTTTTCAGCCCCGATATATGCGACGGTTCTTACGCTGGGTATTCTGGAAGGGAAACTGCTGGAACACAAGATTAACGCTGACCTTAATCCTGTACAACCTCGTGATATTGTAAAAGTTGGTTGTTTTGAGATTGAATTTATCAGGGTAGCTCATTCTGTAGTTGATGGTTGCGCACTGGCTATCCGCACACCTGAAGGGGTAGTGATTCATACCGGAGATTTCAAACTTGATCAAACCCCTGTAGACGGTGAGGTAACAGACCTGGCAACTTTTGCCAGATACGGGGACAAAGGGGTGCTGGCACTATTGTCGGACTCTACCAATGTGGAGCGTGAAGGCTACACCATATCTGAAAGATATGTTGGCGAGGCTCTGGCGGAACTCTTCCCCAAGTGCAAGGGAAGGATCATCGTTGCCGCATTTTCCAGCAATATTCACCGGGTACAGCAGGTGGCAGATGTTGCCTCCGTATATGGTCGCAAGGTGCTTTTGAATGGCCGTTCAATGATTGCCAATGTAAGGATAGCGAGACAGCTTGGTTATCTTAATATAGAGGATGATCTGCTTATGGATATAAGAGAACTGCCATATATCCCTCGTGAGCAGGTCTGCATGATTACAACCGGCAGTCAGGGGGAGCCGCTTTCTGCCCTTTCACGCATTGCAATGGATGATCACAAACAGATTAAGCTCGAAAAGGGAGATACTGTCATCCTCTCTTCCCGCAATATCCCTGGTAATGAGCGCACCATCTCTGAGCTGATAAACCATCTTTACCGCCGAGGAGCTGATGTCTATCACGAAAAGGTCTCTGAGGTTCATGTATCCGGTCATGCCAGCCAGGAAGAACTTAAATTGATGATGAACATAACCAGACCACGCTTCTTCCTGCCTATACATGGAGAATACCGGCATCTGGTGCTGCACAGAAGACTTGCAATGAAGGTTGGGATACCTGAAGAGCGTTGTCTGATCGGTACCAATGGTGAATTGTTCAATTTTTACAATGAGACCGCTTTTTTAGAAGAGACAGTTGAGACCGGAAGGGTATTCGTTGACGGCAAGGGTGTCGGCGACGTTGGAGAGATAGTTCTAAAGGATCGTCGTCATCTGGCTGAGGATGGGATGGTTCTCGTCATCATCGGGCTTAACCAGAGTACAGGGGAATTGATTTACGGACCTGAAATAGTATCACGTGGCTTTGTCTTTGAGGATGAGAGCCAGGCCTATCTTCAGACCGCCAAGGAAATGGTAAGGGAAGCGCTGCAAGAGCTTAGTCTTGAGTTCCTGTCAGATCGTGAGGAGTTACGCCAGATTGTGCGTCAGACCCTTAAAAGATTTTTTAAGAAGAGCATTGAGCGGAGACCAATGGTGTTGCCGGTAATACTGGAGATGTAAAAAAGGTTTTCTTCAGGAGGTACAAAACCGGTTGTCACGAACCGCCTTGCCACTGTTTTGCCCATCTGCTATTCTCCTAGGATATGAAGATAATTGTCCTTGGCAGCGGAACATCCACAGGTGTTCCTTTGGTTGGTTGCAGATGTCCGGTCTGTTGCTCAACCGATCCGCATGATTGTCGTACAAGATCATCACTTCTGATTTGTCACGCCTCCAGGAAAATACTTATAGACTCAACAACAGATCTGAGATGCCAGATGTTGCGTGAGGGAATTGATCGTATTGATGCGGTACTTTTTACTCATGCCCATGCCGATCATGTAAACGGTATTGATGATCTCAGAGGATTTTACTTTCAGCATCGCGAGATGATTCCCTGCTATGCATGCCCTCCAACAATTGAAAGACTAATGAAGGGGTTTGACTATGTATTCCATCGTTATGATGGAGCATCACACCCTCCGATTCTTGAGGCAAACACCATAAATGGGTCGTTTGAATTGTTTGGCCTAAAGATTATACCTGTGCCACTTATACATGGAGCAGGGGTTTCATGCGGCTTTCGTGTTGATAACTTTGCATATCTAACGGACTGCAGTAAAATTCCAGCATCATCACTTGCATTGTTGCAAGGAGTTGCTACAGTAATTATTGATGGATTACGCTGGTCACCACATCCATATCACTTTAACATCACAGGTGCGATTGAGGCTTTGCATTCTTTGCACCCGGATAGAATCATCCTGACTCATCTTACACATGAGCTGTTCCATGCTGAAGGAAGCAGACTTCCGGATGGTGTTGAATTCGCTTTTGACGGTATGAACTTTGAGTTGTAGGAGGTTTTGAATGCAGAAGGATATACGCCTCCACGGTCAACTGGCCAACGGCATTGAGTATTTTGTTCTGGTGGTTGGAACCGACGCCTATCAACGTTATTTCTTTAATATAGTACAGGAGCAGGATGAGCTTAGGGTTTTTTCACCCGGCAACGAGTTGGTTATAGGCAATCAGGGTGTAAGCTTTGAAGGAAATGGCGGACACTTCTGTGAGTATATGTTTGGAGTGGAGCAGCCAACAACAGATCTTACGAAACCGGAAATCATCAATCGTCTTGTAATGAACGGGGTCTGCCTCGAAGAGGAAGGTGGTACAGTTAGTTTCAGCGAGAGAACCAGCGGAAATGAACTGTATGAAAGGATCTTTTTTGAAGGACATGCTGTTTGCAACTATTTTTTCTTTATTCATTCCTCTCGCCTCCCAAACAAGCTGAAGTCTCAACAGCAAGAGCTCGTCAGGCTGATAGGCAAGACCATCAAAAGAAGCCAGGCAGTTGGAGAAGAACGGGATGATCTACTTGTTGATGAGCTCTTTCCCCTCTTGCAAGACCCTTCCGCACAGATGTTCATGGTTAAGCTGATAAACTCACATCACAAGGAATACCGCGACCTGTTCCGTTCACTATATTTCCGCTCAAAAAAGATAGCTGATGAAGACTTTGCAAGACTGACAAGCCTTGCAAACAGATATCAGATTGATCGCTATCAGCAGGAGAGAATGCGGATTGATGTCATGTACCGCCATCCCCTTAACAGAAGGATTGTTGACGAATATCGAAGCATCCTTATTGCCTGCACAGCTCGCGGTGAAATTACAACTCTTGAAAATGCAAGACTTAACAGGCTGAAGGCTCTTTCTGTACGCAACAAGATTCCGGGTGCGCTTTTCCATACCCTTGATGAACTGCTCAAAAAAGGACGGAACATAAAAGAGGCAGGGGAAGAGGCGGATTTCATTTCAAGAACCAGGCAGATTCTTGAAGGATTTTTTCTGTGTCAGAACTCTATTGAAAGTTCTATTGATCGCGAGGATATGCTGACACTTATCAAGGCTAAAAAATGGGCTATAACAGCCCGGGATCAGCACTTTGACCAACTGTTGCTTGATTTTAGCCGTAACTGTGACGAAAAGATCCGCGATGGTGCTGATCCGTCGCTTCTTGAAGGATTTTCGTATCTTATAACTTATCTTGATCGCTTGGACAGCTCTCTATCCCTTATCGGGCAACTGGCTTTTATGGAAAACGTCAAGATTACAGAAGAAATCCTGCGGGGGCTTCTTGAACATTGGGTTGCATTTGAAAACCTTAACAAAGGCTGTTTTGAAGAGTTGTTTATAAATGAACTGTTTGAAAATCCATATCTAGGCCGTTTTGGAAGGATGAAGATAACTGTTTTTATGGAAGAGCTTCATCAGATACAAGGGCAGGAAGATGATATTGTTGAGAAGCTATTAAAACGTCTTCTTGCAATTGACAAGGAGGAAAGACTCTTCCTTATGATACTTGAACTGGTACGTCACAGGGTAAGAAATTTCTATTCAAGTTACAGCACCAAATCAGAACAGGATGCGTTGCGTCGAGAGGTGCTTGAAGAACTTAAGGCTCGCAAAAAGGTGACACTTGAACTGCCGGAACACCTTTTTCAGGAGACAGTTGCAACAATACAGAAGGAAGCAGTCTATCTTCAATCGCTTTTACCCACAATCATTGCGGAAAAAAACCTGTCTCTTCGTGAAGACTTTTTAAAAAATGCCGGTCTGGATCGTTTTTATGTGGAAGAACTGGAGCGGGAGTACTACGAAGAAAATGGACTGGAAATAGAGGGATTGTATCAGATCAGGCAGGGCTTATAAATGGAAGAGCTGGAAAAGCGTCTTAAAACTCTTAATGGAAAGATCCTGGCTTACGGTAAAGAGAACCAGACTGAACTTCTTTATGTGCTTGCCGAGGGAGTCAGACTGATCTCCGGTATTGACCTTATCAGGATTTACCTTGAAGATCTGATCTCCGGTGCTCTTACATGTGCATTTGCAACCGGCTCCAACCCATCAGAAATTCAAAAAATCTCTTTTCCCATAATAACAACAGATGCCCTGGTATCAAGCGTCTTTGTCAGCCAGTATCCCGCAGATTTCAGTGTCAGAAACTCCATTCCTGACTCATTGGATCTTTCGGTTGCCGAGCTATTTGGAACAAAATCCGGCTTTTTTCTACCTATGGTGAGTCGTGGAAGATCAATAGGTGTTCTGTGCATTGACTCCGAAGATCTTGTCTTATCAATATCGGGAGGGACAAAGTCAAGGCTGGAGAATTTTATATTTCAGGTGACTGAACGTCTTGACGAAGCCCGCAGCTATCACCAGCAGGTTCAGCTTGCAAGAAGACTTGAGGAGTCAAAAAAACGTGAGGCGGCCTTGCAGATGGTTTATTCGGCTGTCCGCCTTGTTGAAAAAGTTGCCCTCGCCTCTGTTCTGACGCCAGTTATGACAGAGGATGGAACAGTTGCCCTTGAGGTTCTTGCAAGCCACGCTGAAGACTCTTCGCTCCAGATGCAGTATGATCGTCTCGGAACTATTCTGCTTGAGCCTGGCGCCTCTCTGATATCTCGCTATGTTGATGAACAGGCATTTATAAGCGACGAACGCCTATTGCAACCGCTATTTATCGAAGACCTGACCCGTCATAACCTTCAGAAGAGGGAACTTACGGAGCAGATGTCTCTACGCAGCCTTTATGTTGTCCCCCGCTTTAATCCCAGAAGCCGAAAGATAATCTGTCTTCTCAACTATTTTTGCAGAGAGGAACATCGTTTTTCCGAGTTTGAAACAGGGCTCTTGCAGAGTCATGCCGAGATGGTAGCCAGCGTGATAAGCGGAGTCGGTGGACAGCACCTTGAGATTAGAGTCCTGTCAGAGATTACTGACCTGCTGAACCAGGGGGATGCGATAATACAGCAGTTCCTGACAAAGGTTCTTGCAAAGGCAACTGAGCTTATTGGAGCAGACACCGGTAGTATTGCTATTGTTGAGGAACGAAACGGGCAACGTTGGCTTGTTGTTGAGGACGAAGAGGGTAACATAATAGGCGCCAAGAACAAGGAATGGCTTAAGCGTTATATCCCACCGTTTCTGATTGGCGGGCAGGAACTTCCCCCTGAGGATCGGAGCCTTACAGGATATGTGGCATGGTGTCAGAGGCCAAAGATTATCGGAAGTGTTGATGAAGAAAGGAGCGGAGAAGGTTTTCACCGTTCAATGAGCGATCTGTTGAAAAGCGAGATTGCTGTGCCGGTTATCTGCGATGGTGAAGTTATTGCTGTTATCTGCTTGAATTCCTTGAAATATGGTTATTTTACAGATGAACATCGCCGAATTCTTCAGATAATCGGTTCTCTTACTGCCCGTCACATCTCCGATCTCCAGAGAATAGAGGGTCTGCAAGGTGAAGTGCAACGCCTTACAACCGATGTCGGTTATAAAGATCCACAGGTTTCATCATACCGACTAGGCAATATAATCGGCTTAAGCCCTACTTCTCAGGCAGTGGTTGACTTTATCAACACAGTCTCGGTTCCGCTCTTTAACCGGATTACGCTCTGGAGCAAGAATGTAACTCAAGAGGCAACTATCGGGCTTCCATCTATTCTTGTCACTGGACCGACCGGTTCAGGTAAAGAGTTTTTCTTTAACAATCTTTATAACACCCTTAACTCTTATTACAGAAAGCAGCTTAATACGCAGGGAGAGCTTCCTGTAAAGAAGACTAATATCGCAGCCTATAGCGGTGAGCTTACCTATTCGGAACTTTTCGGCCACAAAAAGGGAGCTTTTACAGGCGCGACAAGCGATCGTCGGGGTATTCTGGAAGAGTGTATGGGAGGTGTTGTCTTTCTTGATGAAATCGGTGATGCAGATCCTAAAACCCAGGTACAATTGTTACGTTTTCTCGATAACGGAGGTTTCATAAGGCTTGGAGATAATACAGAGCGCTACAGCAGGGTGTTGCTTATTGCGGCTACAAACAGGGATCTACCTTCCGAGATAGCTGCAGGCAGATTCAGGGAAGACCTCTACCACCGTCTTGCAGAACTTTCAATCAGGCTTCCTTCACTTAACGAGCGAAGAGAGGATATACCGGATCTGGCAGTCCACTTTCTGGGCAAACTGTACCGAACATATCGCGGACAGGATGACCCTGAAGAACCTCCTGTGCTGGCTGATGATGCCAAAGCTGAACTTGTTGCCCATAAATATGAGGGAAACATTCGCGAACTTCGCTCAATACTTTTAAGGGCGATGTTTTTCCGAACCGGAAAGATAATCCGGGGTGAGTCAATCATTCAGGCAATAAGGGGCGCTGGCATCGGATCTGTGACCGGAATTTCTGATGCAAGAGAACTGTCAGTATATCTTGCGAATAGCATAATAGAAAAAATCAGGCAGGGTGGTAATTTTTGGCAGGATGTATATGAGCCCTTTACACGCAACGACATTTCAAGGGATGTTGTGAGGCTTGTAGTTGAAAACAGCCGTGCATTGGCAGGACGTTCACTGCCAGGCGTAGCTCGCTATCTCCATGCGTTAAATGAAAATATTTGCGCTGATGAAGAACGTAAGATGTTATATAAATTCAAGAATTTTCTGTACAAAACTGTAAGGATTTGAAAAAGCCAGGCCGGAGAACTGTTAATGAACGGAAGCATACTGATAGTTGATGATGAAAAGGGGCAACGTGAGATCCTCACAATGATCCTCCGGAAGGAAGGGTATGAAACGGTTGATCTTCCCGGAGGCCAGGAGGCGCTGGCGTTACTTGCCCGGAAGGAGTTTGACATCATTCTGACTGACTTGAAGATGCAGGGGATGTCAGGGATGGATCTTATGGAACATGTAATGGCTGATGATCCGGAGCAATGCGTAATAATGATGACCGCACACGGATCTATTGATTCAGCAGTGGGCGCAATGAAGCGGGGCGCCTTTGATTACCTGGAAAAACCGCTTGAACGTGAAAACCTGTTGCTTACGCTTAAACGCGCTTTTGAACGTGTCAAGCTTGTAAGAGAAAATCGTGTTCTTCAGAAACGTGTGGCAGAGATTGAAAGGATCTCCTCCATTATCGGGGATCATCCCAAGATGCAAGAGGTTTACCGTATAATAACAAAGATTGCAGCCACTGCTTCAACGGTTCTAATCTATGGGGAATCAGGTACAGGAAAGGAACTTGTAGCCAGGGCTATTCACGACCGTTCAGCTCGCAAGGAAATGCCGTTTATGGCCATTAACTGTGCAGCAATACCGGAAACACTGATTGAAAGTGAGCTTTTCGGGCATGAAAAGGGAAGTTTTACCGGAGCAAGTGCAAAAGAGATAGGAATACTGGAAGCTGCTAATGGCGGCACTGTTTTTCTTGATGAAATTGGAGAGATGAATGTTTCAATGCAGGCAAAGCTGCTTCGATCGATTCAGGAAAAGGAGATAAGGAGAGTTGGAGGCAAGATAAATATTTCTCTGGATGTAAGGATCATCTCGGCAACAAATAAGGAACTTGAACAGGAGATAAAGAAAGGGGCGTTCAGGGAAGACCTGTTCTATCGTTTGAACGTTATCAGAATCAATCTGCCTCCATTGCGTGAAAGGGGGAGTGATATTGTCGCTCTTGTAAACTACTTTGTTGCCAAGTACAGTAAAAATACCGGCATTACAATTGAAGGAGTTTCAAAACCTGCGCTCAAACTATTGATGAATTATTTATGGCCAGGAAACGTTCGGCAACTTGAATCAGTCATTGAGCGTTCAGTTCTTATGGCAGAGGGAACTGTCATACAGCCTGACGATCTGCCAACAGAGATCAGATCCGTTGCAGAACAGGCAGGTGTTCTACCTTTTGAACTGCCTCCGGACGGCATAAACTTTGAGGAGATGGAAAAGGCGCTTATTCTTAAAGCTATGGAACGTAGTGACTGGGTTATAGGAAAGGCGGCCAACATGCTTGGTCTTACCTACAAAACAGTTCAATACCGCCTTGACAAACATGGTATTGAAAAGCCGGATAAACGTTCAAAATAACTTATTTGTTCAGGTGTCTGCTGCCAGTTTTCTGGCAAGGGCAAGCTCCTCATCTTTTGACCTCACAACTCCGTCAAGGCGTGCCTCCAGCAGTTTTTCCTTGATACTGCGTATTTGAGGCCCCCGCCTGACTCCAAGCGCCTCTATATCTGTTCCACTCAAAATTGATCTCGCGTCAGCAAGATGTGCCAGATAATGAGAGACCAGCTTTCTAAGTTCTTCCTGGCCGCTTCTGGCCAGGCCATACAGAAGAAGTTCTACAGGGATTCCGTGAAGCAGCGTGTACAGCTGGCTATCGAGTATCTGTCCTCTTCTGACAGCCTTAAGAAGTTGTTTCAGACGATTAAGAGCCTTGTGACGGTGCCCAAAGATTCGTTCCATTAATCGTTCCGGCATTATGAGGCTTTGGCAGGTTTCAAGATACTGTAGTGAATCCAGTCGATCTGTCAGTGCAAGGAACCATACTGTCCAGGGTTCCACCGGCTGTCCAAGGTATAAAAGCTGAAACCAGGCCAGCACACGTTCAACCTCCGTAAACAGCTGTTCAGTATCGGAGCCAAAACGAAGTTCTTTGTGAATACAGGGCAATAAACCGAGATGAGCCATCCTTTTTACAGCCAAAACCGGCTTCTGCTCGTTAAATATATGGATAAGCTCTGTCATCAGACGTTTGCCACCTACTCTGCTAACCAGACCGGCTCTGACAGCAGAGCGTAGGAGACCTTCTGTGTGAGGTTCCAGTTGAAACTGTAGTCTCTGCTCAAAGCGGATTGCACGGAATGAACGAGTGGGATCCTCAACAAAGGAGAGATTATGCAACACCTTTATGTTCTTACCCTGCAGGTCTTTCTGCCCTCCGAAAAAATCAAGCAGAATCCCGAACCGGTCTTTATTGAGACAAAGAGCCAATGTGTTTATGGTAAAGTCCCTTCTATACAGGTCGTGACGTAGTGATGCACGTTCTACCGTAGGCAGGACACCAGGTGAATCATAATATTCAAGTCTTGTGCTGGCTATATCAATCTTTCTCCCATCATTTAAGACAAGAACGGCAGTACCAAAGGCATGATGCGAACGAACGTGGCAGTCGTAAATTTTGCCAAAGCCTTCAGCAAAAAAGATGCCGTCTCCCTCAACAGTAATATCAAGATCCAGATTGGGAAGGTTAAGTAGCAGATCTCTTACAAAACCACCAACTGCATGTACTCCGACCCCCATCCTGTCACCATGTTCACCAAGCCTTTCAAGCAGTTGAACCGAATCTGCTGGCAGACGCCGACGAACTATATCAGCCATGAGTTTTTCCTTAGGCTCTGGTGTCAGGCGCTCAAGATCGTATAGTGTTTCTCCTTTAAGGCTGTCTCCGTGAAGATGTCTCAGCAAATCAGTTCTGGTAACCACTCCGACCAGGTTTTGAGATTCAAAGACCGGTACAAAGCGACGGTCTCCTCCAACCATATAATCCATTACTGATGAAATAGGAGTGTCAGGAGTAGCACGCATTACAGAGGTGTGCATCATTTCGGTGACAGGTCTGTCACCCAAACCGTGATAAATTCCCTTTTCAGCAACCTTGCGCGTGATTATCCCAAGTAGTTCTTCATTCTTTAATACCGGCATTGCGCTAAGGTTGTAACGAACAAGAAGATCTCTGACCTCCAGAAGCGTTTTATCATATGATACGGTAATCACCGGACATGACATAACCTGTCCTGCTGTTTTGCGTGGACGCACTGTCAACAATAGATTTCTGTCAAGACGATTCAGCAGTTCCTGAAGGTTTTCACCCTTTACAGTCGCAGAAGCAGCAGAAGGATGTCCGCCGCCACCAAACAGACGAAGCAATGCACCAACATCCACTTCAGGGATCCTGCTTCTGGCCACCATATAGATTCGGTCTGCCATAGCCACTACCAGCACAAGCAGATCCAGATTTTCCATATCCCGCATCAAATGAGCCAACCCTGCAATATCACTTACATACCACGGGCGGCTTGCATGTGCTACCGACAGTCTGATCCCTCCTACCTCTGTTGTCTTCAGTGTGGAGAGCAGGTCATGTAAAAGCTCAACCTGTGGCGTAGTAAGCTCCGGAACAAATATCTCATCAACCAGATGCAGTTGGGCTCCATGCTCCAGGAGCCATGCTACAGCACGATAATCCTCCGGCGTTGTGGTAGGAAAAAGCAGCCGGCCTGTATCTTCATGTATTCCCAGCATAAGAAGGGTTGACTCTGCAGAAGTTGGTATTATTTCACGTTCCTGCATTAAAGAGACCATTATTGTAGCTGTTGAACCTGCTGAACGAACTATGCCTGAATTATATGCTATAGTATCAGGAGATATGGGGTGGTGATCATAAAGGTGAACCTCAACGTCAGGGTTGCCTATCAGCTCTGAAAAACGACCGATACGTGACGCTTCCTGGCAATCAACAATGATAAGACGATTGATTTGTGAGATGTTGATCTCTTTTGAACGTACAATATGGGGGAGCAATTCCGGATGTCTGGCGCAGAATTCTCGCAGGTTCTTTTCCTGTGAACCTGGAAAGGAAAGAACGGCATCAGGATAGAGCCGCGCTGCTGCGACAAGAGAGGCCAGACAGTCAAAATCGGCATTAACATGCGAGATAACCAGATCCATATAAAGGACAATAATAGTGCATATTCTAAATGTCAACAGAGCTGCGCTGCATTTAATATTGATAACAGTTGCTCAGGAAGGTTATAACAACCCAATTAATCAACAAAGAATGGAGGCGTCAGATGTCATTTCGTACCATAGAGTGGCGTGAAAATGCCGTATTGATGATCGATCAGACTCGCCTTCCTCTTGAGGAAATATATCAGAGTTATACCGATTTTAGCTCTGTAGCTGATGCAATCAGAAAAATGGTTATACGGGGCGCTCCTGCAATAGGTGTAGCTGCAGCAATGGGAATAGCCCTGGGGGCGCGCGAGATTGTTGCAGATACCAGTGAGTCGTTTTTTCGTCAGTTGGATAATATATGCAGTATTATGGCAGGCACCCGTCCAACAGCAGTAAACCTCTTCTGGGCCATTGAGCGGATGAAAAAGAAGGCTATCTCATTACAGGGCAGTCCTCTTGAAGAGATCCGCTCTGCACTGAAGAATGAGGCCATATTGATTGAAAGGGAAGATCTAGCTATATGTAAAGAGATAGGGAAAAACGGAGCGCTTCTGATTCCTCATGCTGCTACCGTATTGACACATTGCAATGCCGGAGGGCTTGCCACTGCCGGATATGGAACCGCTTTGGGGGTTATTCGGGCAGCACAGGAGGCAGGCAAGGAGATACAGGTTTTTGCCGATGAAACTCGTCCATGGCTGCAAGGCGCCAGACTTACAACATGGGAGTTGATGAAGGACAATATTCCGGTAACATTAATTTCTGACAACATGGCAGGTTTCTTCATGTCACGCGGTGAGATTACCTGCTGTGTTGTAGGGGCTGATCGGATTGCCGCAAACGGAGACACAGCAAACAAGATAGGCACTTTCTCTGTTGCTGTACTTGCAAAGGAGCATAATATACCTTTTTATGTAGCTGCTCCGGTTTCAACTTTTGACCTTACCCTTTCTGACGGTTCACAGATACCGATAGAAGAACGACCTGCCACCGAGGTTACCCATATACGCGGATTGCCTATTGCTCCTGAAGGAATCAAGGTGCGCAACCCATCATTTGATATCACCCCTGCAAAATACATAACCGCCATAATTACAGAAAACGGTGTTGCCACAAAAGATTTTACAAAGGAGCTTGCAGCGCTGGCTGCCACCTGATATGCCTGCAACACGTTTTGATCACAGATTCGCCTGGATAATGTCACTGGAAGACGAACAATCCAGAAATCATGAATTGGTCAGACTTCTGCAAGAATCTGGCTTCAGCTATGGACAGCGTTCTGTTACCAACCTCTTGTTATTGAGTGAACGCTTTTCTGTAGCGGCATTATCCAAGGTGCTGCTTGCCGCTCTCCACACCTCTTCTCCGGATTTAGCTCTAAATGGTTTCGAGCGACTATCAGACATTGTTAATCAGGAGTGCCTGCATCTCCTGCTTGCCAATCGCAGACAGATGAACCAACTGATGATACTGGCCGGCGCCTCACCATTTCTCACCAATCTGATTTATAAAGAACCACGATTCTTTACACGCCTGTTTACCGAAAATGAGCTGGAAAGTTATCGTACTCGTTCTGAACTGCTTTCTTTTTTACGTAACAGCATGCCCGATAATCCTGACATGCATGCCTTAATGAAGACTCTCAGGGTATTCAAAAGATTTGAAATATTACGAATAGCTGCCAGGGATTTGAACGGACTTGCTCCGCTTGAGGAGGTGACCAGAGAACTTTCGGATCTGGCTTCCGTAACACTTCAGGTCGCTTACGAAACCTGCAATCGTCTGCTCGAAAAAGAATACGGTGTACCTCTTAAAGAGACGTCTGACGGTTTACGCCCTGCATTGATGACCATCCTCGGGATGGGAAAGTTAGGTGGTCGAGAACTTAATTTTTCATCTGATATTGATATTATATACTTTTATGAAACAGACAGGGGAACCACAGCAGGTATTGATGACGGACGAGGTGGACGCAAGGGTGTTGTCTCTCTGCATACATTTTTTAACAAGCTGGCTGAACAGACAACAAAGGCGATGAACCAGGTTACTGAGGACGGATTTGTCTTTCGTGTGGATGTCGGGCTTCGTCCTGAAGGGAAATCCGGTGACATGGCGGTTTCTCTACGCTCGGCGGAGGTCTATTATGAATCCTGGGGGCAGTCCTGGGAGCGGACTGCCATGCTTAAGGCCAGGCCTGTAGCAGGCTCGCGTGAATTGGGTGAACATCTGTTACAGACCCTGTCTCCTTTTATATACCGTAAATATCTCGATTATACCCTTATAGAAGATATGAAGCTTATGAAGCATAAGATTGATGCCTCTCTGACCAGAAATCGTGAAAGCGAAACGAATCTTAAACTTGGCAGAGGGGGGATCAGGGAGATAGAGTTTTTCATACAGGCTCTTCAGTTGGTTTATGCCGGTAAAAACCCCAGACTTAGGGAACGAAACTCCCTTATGGCGCTTGAGTTGCTGGCTGAGGCCAGATTAATAAATGATAACGACAGGCAACAGTTAAGCGATGCCTATCGTTTCCTGAGGACTGTAGAGCATCGTATCCAGGTGGTTCAAGAGCGTCAGACCCACACTCTTCCTGTAAAGGACGATGAGCTGCTTGCCCTTGCCCGTCGTAGTGGATTTATGAGGAATAATGCCCTGGATCGTTTTCAGGAGACACTACTTATACATCGCCAAAGGGTTTCAGCCATCTATGGCAGCCTCTTTTATAACAGAGAGGAACAGTTGCAACAGCAGCAGACAAAACCGGAAACCCTTTACCTGCTGGACACCAGGGCAGAACCGGATATGGTCAAGGATATGCTGGCTGAACGCCGGATAGAAGATGTTGAAAAGGCTTTTGAGAATCTCTCCGCACTTCGTACCGGTCCTGTGCGTGGTAATATTACTGAAAGAAGCCGACGTATACATGCCCAGATAGCCCCTGTTTTTCTGGAAGCTCTTCTTGAATCTCCAGACCCTGATATGGCTTTAAATAATGCAGAACGCTTCCTCGGCGCAATTGCGGGAAGAATCTCTTTTTATGCGCTACTTGCCGAAAACCAGGAGACTATTCGCCTTTTGGCCAGGCTCTTCGGGACATCCGCCTTCCTTTCAAAGATACTTATTGGACATCCTGAACTACTGGAAAGCATGCTTTCACGTAGCTATGCCTCCATGCTCAAACCACGGGAGGTCATGGATGAAGAACTTTCTTCGCTTCTTCTGCAGACCGAAGATTTTGAAGACAGGCTGGATGTGCTACGGCGCTACAGGAATGAAGAGTTCCTTCGAATTGGTCTTAACGATATACATGGGCACCTAGGTCAAGGCTCCATTGCACTTCAGCTTTCATCTCTTGCCGAGGTCTGCCTTGAAGCAGCCTACAATCTTGCTACTGTAGAACTGATACGTTTTGGACAGCCATGTTATCAGGATGATACGCAAAATCATACAGCTGACCTGGCTATTGTAGCTATGGGAAAACTCGGAGGACAAGAGCTTAACTACCATTCGGACCTGGATATCATCTTTATCTATGACCATCAGGGTATTACAAACGGCAAAAAGCAGATCAGCAACCATGAATACTTTGCCAAACTGGCGCAAAAACTGATTTCTATCCTTTCAACACAGACCCGTGAAGGCTATGTTTACAAGCTGGATACTAGATTGCGTCCATCCGGAAATGCAGGGCCTCTGGTAACATCTCTCGAATCGTTTCTTTCATACCACAGGAATGAGGCTCAGATATGGGAACGTCAGGCCATGTCAAAAGCCAGGGTGGTTATTGGCGAGCCAAAGCTGAAAACATCTATTGATGTAGTTATTCGACAGATGCTATACGGAGTCTCTCTTGGGGATGATGGCCGACAGGAAATCCATCGTCTGAGGATGCGGATGGAAAACGAGATAGCAAAAGAGACGGAAGGTTCATACAATATAAAAACAGGTCGAGGCGGGATGGTTGATGTCGAGTTTATAGCCCAGTACCTACAGTTGCGTCATGGCTGCAATTTCCCTGAGCTGCGAATTCAAAATACCGTAACTGCGCTTAAAGAGCTCCAGACAATAGGAATCATATCATCAAAAGATCTGGAGATTCTGGTAAACGGTTACAAATTTTTGCGTAAGTTGGAGAACCGTCTGAGATTACTGCATGATCACTCTATAAATGCCTTGTCAGGAGACACAAAGTATCTAGACAAGCTTGCGAGAAGATTGGGATATGATTCAAAACTAAGGCATCCAGGCAAGGAATTAATGGATGATTACGAAGTGACTACTGAAGGGATCCGGAATGTGTATGATCGGATACTTGGGGAGTTGGCTGAGTAACCGGTTTCTACCTTAAAACTGTTTTGAAGTTTTTCTGACCTTCCGATTCCTGTTAAGGCAAACTACGACAGATAGCATCTTCAGCTGCTTCATATAAATATCTTCATACTGACATTTCTAAAGGTTATACGTAGCGAAGGAGTTCAGCATTGACCAGACTTATTGAAAATAATCGTCGCTTACTTGTCTTTCTCCTTGATCTTATATTGATTGGCGTTTCTTTTCTGTCCGCATTTCTTCTCCGTTTCGATTTCAGTATTCCGGATAATTTTTACCCATTATTCAAACAGGGAATCCTTGTTGTTCTGCTTACAAAACCGTTTGTATTCATCTTCTCCGGCTTGTACCGCAATCTCTGGCGCTATGCATCTTTGCAAGATGGCGTAGAGATCACAAAAGTTGTTACTGCCTCTTCAGTTATATCCGGCTTTCTTTTGATGTATCTCCGCCATTTCGAGCCGTATCCACGCTCCATATTCATACTGGACTGGTTTATTCTTCTGGCGCTTATCACTGCAAGCCGCCTTATCTGGAGGATCTACCGTGAAACAGTTGTCATACCTCGCTTAAACAGATTCAGTGGACAACCAACTCTTATCGTAGGCGCTGGTGAAGCAGGCAGTCTTCTATTAAAAGAGATCAGAAGACAGCAGGGGTCAAGCTTCGATGTTGTAGGATTTGTTGATGATGACCCACAAAAGGTTGGCATGAAGCTGCACAGCTTGCCGGTACTAGGGACTACGAAGCAGCTTCCCGGTCTTATCGATTCATATCAGATTCAGGATGTTATTATTGCTATTCCTGCGGCAGCCGGCAAGACTATCAGGGATATAATAAAGTTGTCCGAACATTCTAAGGTTCGCTTTAAAACACTCCCTGCAATAACCGATATTATTGAAGGAAAAATTTCTGTCTCTCAGATTAAGGATGTAGATATTTGTGATCTCCTTGGTCGAGATACTGTAAACCTCGATCTTGGACAGATTCGTAACTATCTGGAAGGGAAGAGGGTACTTGTAACCGGTGCAGCTGGTAGTATTGGCAGTGAAATCTGTCGCCAGATCGCCTGCTTTCTGCCATCAAAACTTATACTGCTCGATAGTGCAGAAACTCCGCTCTATCATATTGAAAAGGAACTGGCAGCTGCATACCCTGATATGCGTATTGCGCCTATATTGGCAGATATTAGGCAGGCTGGCCGACTTGATTATGTTTTTGAAACATTCCAGCCTGAAGTGGTTTTTCATGCGGCAGCTTACAAACATGTCCCAATGGTTGAGTACAATCCGGTTGAAGCTATAACCAATAACATACTTGGCACCCGCTTGCTGACAAGAAAGGCGAAGGCATTCGGGGTGCACAACTTTGTAATGATATCAACTGACAAGGCTGTTAACCCTACAAATATTATGGGGGCGAGCAAACGTGCCGCAGAGATCTTTGTTCAGGCGCTTTCCCGCGAAAGCGTGACTAACTTTACAACTGTACGCTTTGGAAACGTTTTGGGCAGTAATGGAAGTGTAATCCCTCTCTTTAAGGAGCAGATAAAGGCAGGCGGTCCGGTTACAGTTACTGATCCGGAGGTGGTTCGCTATTTCATGACGATTCCTGAAGCCAGCCAACTGGTTTTACAGGCAGGATGCATTGGCAAGGGGGGAGAAATCTTTCTTCTTGATATGGGAGAACCGGTAAAGATTTCTGATCTGGCAGAAGAGTTGATAACCTTGTCAGGATTTACTCCATATAAGGATATAGATATTATATACACTGGTCTCCGCCCTGGCGAGAAGCTGTTTGAAGAACTACTTGTTGCAGGAGAAGGGGTAAAACAGACAAAGCATAAAAAGATTAAGGTGCTGGAACCTGTTGAATATGATCTGATCCTGACTGAGAAAACACTTGATAACATGGCTCTCGCGGCAGAAGAGGCTGATATTCAGGCTATGATTAATATCTTAAGAACGTTGGTGCCTGAATTTAATCCAACATATCATCCTGACTCAATTACCCAAACCCTTAAAAAATTAAGACCTGACATATCTCAGACAGCCTAAATCAGCATATACTTACCTTATTTAAGGTATAACAAAGTCCATAGAAAGTTTCTAAGCGCAGAAAAACGCGTTAACAACTTAATATCGTTATATTTTATTAATGCTGTCATGCTTGGCATGCCAGATGCATAACAAAAGTCATCTAAATTCCATCAGGAGGATGTACAAAATGAAAAAGATTATTGCTTCCATGATCGCCACCATCGCTTTTGCAGGTTTCGCTTTTGCTGCTGAGGCACCTAAGGCTCCTGCTGCTCCTGCTGCAGACGCACCTAAGGCTGAAGAAAAAGCACCTGCAAAGAAGAAAGTTGCCAAGAAGAAAGCTGCTAAAAAAGCTGCTAAGAAAGATGCTGCTGCTCCTGCTGAAGCCGCTCCTGCTGCTCCTGCTAAGTAATTCTTTTTTAGGGTTTATAAAAAAGGCCGTTCCCTTTTGGGTGCGGCCTTTTTTGTTTGCAAAATATTCTTGGATAAACCTGACTCTTCTTAAAAGCTAAATGTATGGTTCCGTTATTTGTATGGTTCCGTTATTTTTTAACATCTGCTTTTTCTTTCCAGACATCCAGAGCGGCTAATGCCCGCTCCGCCAGCAACAGCTTACGATCCTTCTTCTTGACTCTACTTTCAAGGGAGGGAAACAGACCATAGTTTACGTTCATCGGTTGGAAATGACGGGGATCAGAATTGGTAATATGGTGAATCAAGGCCCCCAGAGCAGTTTCCTGCGGAGGCAGGACAGGTTCTTCATGGGCGGCCAGCGCAGCTACCGTCAGACCGGCCAGAAAACCTGAGCCTGCTGACTCGACATACCCCTCAACCCCGGTGATCTGTCCGGCAAAGATGATCCGGGGATCTGACTTCAGCTGCTGGGTGGGTAACAACAAAGCCGGCGCATTGATAAAAGTGTTGCGGTGCATGACCCCCAACCGGACAAACTCGGCCTGTTCCAGACCCGGAATCATCCGCAGCACCCGGCGTTGTTCCGGCCAGGTCATCTTGGTCTGAAACCCCACCAGATTATAGAGGGTCTTTTCATTATTCTCCGCCCTCAACTGAACCACAGCCCAGGAATCTCTGCCTGTGGCCGGATCAGGCAGACCCACCGGTTTCATAGGACCAAAGCGCAGGGTTTCATCACCACGGTCTGCCATCTCTTCAATCGGCATACAGCCGTCAAAGTGGATCACCTTCTCAAACTCGCGGGGTGCAACCTTTTCAGCAGCTTTCACGGCTGCAATAAACGCCGTGTACTGTTGCTGATTCATGGGGCAGTTGAGGTAATCGTCCGGGTCGCCCTTGCCATAGCGGGAAGCGGCATAGATCTTGGACAGGTCAAGGGATTCTGCCGTGACAATCGGGGCAATGGCATCATAGAAGTAGAGCCGCTCCCCCACCAGACAGGACAGTTCCTCGGCCAGGGCATCGCTGGTCAAGGGACCGGAGGCGATTACCACCAAGCCTTCAGACGGCAGGCAGGTCAACTCTTCGCGAACCAGGGTGATATTGGGATGGGAGGAGATTTTTTCAGTTATCCAGGCGGAGAACAGGTCTCGATCAACAGCAAGCGCACCACCAGCCGGAACCCTGGTGGCATCAGCAGCCTGCATAATCAGGGAACCGCAACGCCGCAGCTCTTCCTTTAACAGACCTACTGCATTACCCAGATCAGCCCCGCGCAGGGAATTTGAACAGACCAGTTCAGCCAGCCCCTCAAGTTGATGGGCCGGAGAATAGCGGTGAGGCTTCATCTCATACAGACGAACCTGCAGACCACGCTCAGCAGCCTGCCAGGCTGCCTCACAACCGGCCAGACCGGCACCTATGATAGTAATGGGAGGGGTCATTGACTGTCCCACTTAAGCCGGATCGTCTCGAAGCGTCCATTCTCAAACAACTGATTATCCTCTTCACGAAGCATGATGAAGTCCTTCTTTATCTTATCGTATCCCACCATGAACGCTTGGCCGTATTCCTTGTGACGAGCTGAAGCCTTAGCCCGGTCATAATGCTGGATCTGAGGCCCTTTTATCTCCACAAGTGTAATACCGTTGCCGACTTTACGGTCCTTGATCCCAAGAATAAAGTCCGGGAAGAATCCTTTACCAAGCGACCAACCGTACAGCCCGACTGATGTAGGCTGCTGCGGTAGATTTCTGTGCCACCAGAGGACATTTTCATCGATGTCTAACATCTCTGCAAAACGACGCTCGTCACTATTCAGATCCAGAGGGAACACCCCGTAAATATTCTTTTTAGCCGGATCGAGCCGGATCTCCGAGTATATCTCCAGGAGCTGTTCAACCTCTTCAGTCACAAGTTGCGCAGCACGGCAGCGTTTAACGGCATCGGCAATCAGCTTGGGATTACGCACAAGCACCAAGTCAAGCTGCTGAAGGAGAAGTTCGTCATCCTGCGGCGGCTCCATCCCTTGGTTGATCAAGGAATTTCTGAAACGTTGCTCCAGCAGGCGTGGAAAGTTGTAATGATCAACATCGAACTGAAACACCAACTGCGAAGCCTTTTCAGCAATAGCCTCAACCGATAGCGAGGCCCATTTTTCCTCATCGACGATTTCCGCATGTTCAAAAAGATCCTGCGTCCGCTGCACTACTTTTGCTCTGACACGGTCACGGTCGGCCAGTACAACACTAAAGTCGATCTGTGCGGCAACCTGCTCTTCAAAATCGTCAGACGCGAGGGGCATGACTTCCGTTATGAACTGCTGAGGCATACCGTCACGCAACCGATATAGATATTCATGACGTGCGTCAGCGGCCAACGTTGCGGACAATAACGATTCCTGCCCACTACTCCCGTCACTATCGCCTGCGTACCTTCGGGCAAGCGGAGCCCAGTCGATGTGATCTAGCAGCGATTCCTGCTTCCCCACCGGAGGTGGAGACAAGCGAAACTCTTCGGGCGATGGATACTGCCCAGATGTTTCTTCCTGGTTCGCAGGAAACAGTCGAAGCGGCTCCCCGTATCTGGCAAGCTGAACTTCCGGCCTACCAGCAATCACAGTCACCACCGTCTGACTGCCAAGCTCGTTCAGTTGACTCGGCATCCGATTGATCAGGTCACCGGCGTTCATCAACCCTTCCTGGGCCTCGCTGTTTGCCAAAAACACATAACCGTATTCAAGTTCACGTGGCAGATCATGTTTAGCATGCAACAGACGATGCCTCCGCATCAGACGGCCCACTACCTGCACCCCAAACGAGGCGTCACGAGCCCCACGCAATGCTGCCAGAGTCCAGGCGCGGGGGGCGTCGAAGCCGAGCGCCACCGCCATCTTGAAAACAAGCACCTCGACCGTAGGATCGTTCGCCAGGGAAAGCAGATCCTTGTCCGGTTCCGTGGCGGTATGCACTCGTACTGCATCTTTTGAAAACCCAAGCGTTTCAACCAGATACTGATGGGCCATCTCGATATGCTGCCCCCCGTTCGGGACCTGCACCAGCATCAACGGCGTCAAGGAGATACCCTGATCGCACAGGCTGTCCTTAATCCGCCGGTGCATGGCGCAACATTCCCTCAACGCAGTCCGCTCGAAATCGACCAGTTTGGCGTCGTCGTCGTTGCGTGCAATGAAACGGGCCATCTTCACGCCATGCTTCAAAAGCCCCCACTTCACCCCATCATGCCGACAGATGGAGGCCCACTCATCTTCATCCCCCACCTGATAACCGGTCTCACGGGCAAAGGCCTTGGCATCAGTATCCTTGGGGGTGGCGGTCATCATCAGGGTATAGTCTGGCCGCAGCACCTCGGCAAAAAAACGCTTGGCCTCGGCCGCCTTCTTGAATCCATGATGCGCCTCATCCACCACGCAGCCGATCCGGTAGCCTTCCTCCCGCGCCGCAAGGATCAGATCGTCCACAGCCAATCCGGCATCACCCGATATACGGGCCTTGCGTCCTTCCTTGTTGCTGGTGGCAACACTCTGCCAGGTGGTTACGAACACCCCGCCGGGCCGCAGACCGTCCAGACGTCGGTCGATCTCCAGATCCAGCATCGGCAGCGTGGGAGACTGAGCCTGGATTGTCCCCTTGGTCTGGTCGATAACCCCGCTAAACGGGGCAAACCAGAACCAAACGATCCGCTCTTCATCGGAAAGGGTAGCCAGCAGGCGACATGCCAACAGGGTTTTACCGGAACCGGTAGGGGCCTGAAGCAACACAGCACCGGAACGCTTGCGGATAACATCTACCTCTTCGAGATTCACACCAATGCGGTCGTACTGGGAGCGCACCTCACGGAACCGCTCCGCCAGGGCATCGTGGGCTTCCTGCTGAAATGGCAATAATTCAAGAACCGGCATGCTTATGCTCCCGTGCTCCGAAGGGTTTGTTTGCGTTTCCCGAACCGGTCCGCCAAAGTCTGCGGAATAGGACGGATGGTGACACCCGGCAACAACGTTGTCAGTCGTTCAGCGACCCATGAATAGACGATTACCTCACCATCATGACCGGCAAGTTTCTCCTTCAGGCGCGTCACGGTTTCGCCCCGCAGATTGCCCAGATAGGCCAGCCCATGACTACCGTCACTGCTCCAGTTCAGGCCGCATGTCGCGTCACCGCCTAGCAGATGGTCATGCAGCATCTGCAGGGCGCGCCATACCTGGCCGTGATCGAGGCGCGCATCCAGACGGTGATGCGGGTGAAGCCGGGTTGTCAGATAGGCGAACGAACCGCCCAGACCTGGTACCTCGTCACCCTTCTTGTTGCGGTAACCGGTCATAACTCGCCGCAGCCGCTCGGCGCAGACATCACGGCAAAGGTTCTTGTCCGGCTCGTCTTCGGTGGCTTCGCTGTTGGAAACCAGAATGAAGCGACGCGGTTCCTTGTCAGGTCCCTCGATGTTCAGCTTCTGCACCGCATGGGCCGTGGTGCCGGAACCGGCAAAGAAATCCAGCACTAGGTCGCCCGGTTTGGTGGCGATGCGCAGGATACGTTCGATCAGGCGCACCGGCTTAGGAGTGGTAAAGGCGGTCTGAGTCTCAAGGATATCCTGAATTTCCTTCCGCGCCTCATCCGTATGTCCTACCTCTTCGTGGGGCCACCATGTCCAGGGAACAACGCCTTCAATATCTTTCAAATACTGAATACGTGAAGGAATTGCATTACCATCCTTACCGAAATACATCCGCCCTTCTGACAGAAGCCGTTGATATTCCGATTCTATAACCTTCCAGCAAGAGCCCTCTGGCGGAACATGCTTACGCCCCGTGGTGGGAGAAACGATTTCGTACATTTGATTTGGACGATAGCCTTGGGCTGAAAACGAAACCGATCTCCATGGACCTTTGGGATCTCTGTTGGGGTTCTTGTAAACTTTTAGCTGTTTTGCATCGAGAGGCAATTTATTCCGAACATCCTTGAATCGCTCCGTATTAGCGGCATACACCAGCAGATATTCATGGGCATCGCCGATGGTTTCCCGATTCTCCCGTGAATATCGTTTCTGCCAGATGCAGTTAGCTACAAAGTTCTTCTCCCCGAAGACCCGATTCATCAGCATCCCCAAGGGAAACAGTTCGTTGTCGTCGATGGAGACAAAAATAGCGCCATCCGGTTGCAGCAGGTCGCGGGCCAGCAGCAAGCGGCGGTACATGAACTCCAGCCAGACCGAGTGGCGGAAGCGGTGGGTTTTGTCGAAAAATCTGTCGTTGTAGACGAAATCCCGGTTGCCGGTGTTGTAGGGGGGATCGATATAGATACACTTGACCTTACCGGCGTGGGTCATCCGCAGATAGCGCAGGGCGTCGAAGTTATCACCTTCAATGATCAAGTCACGCCACGGCCCGTCGCCGCAGGAGTGCGCCCGGTTCAAATCCAGCGCCACAAAATCGTCGTTGATGTGCTTGTCCGGCTCGATTTCATCTCGCTCCCAGACCAAGCCGTAAGACGACTCGCGCTCCCGGCGCTGAAGCAGAGCTATCAATTGTTCTTTTGTCAAATGATCGTAGAAGGACATTACAGGACCAAAACTCTCGGCAGGTATTCTTTGAGAATAGATGTATGCTCTGCATAAGCAGGATAAAGCAAGATTGCCAAAAGTGGGGCCGGAGCCGGGGCAGCGCGACGCATATCGGTACTATCGTAAATGACATGAGCAAGCGGGCCGTCGGGAATGGAAAAAGTCACAAAACCGACGTAACGGGAAAGGATTATCTGCTTTACGAATTGGGTAAGCCGATCAGCTGGAATTACAGATTTATAGAGAGTTTCAAGGCAGTCTCCGGCGAGACAGAAACGCAGGTCTGCTGTAAGTTGATCCCGTTTTTCCTGCCCAGCAATATGTTGAAAAAACGGCAGCAACTCTCCCGCAAAGCCCGTAAGATCTTGAGCAGAAAGACGAATCTTCGGATACACCGGCACCCTCGCCGATTGGACCATCGCATCATGAGCAAAAAACTCAAAACCATTTTCATGCGGCAGATAATGGAGTTGTACATATCCTTTTTCATCAACATGCCACTCTGCACGTGAATACGGACCTAAACGGTCATCATGCACATAGAGCCGACACATTGATTTTGTTTTTAGGTAATAACTCGGCTTCTCTTCAATCTGATAGTCAATGGTAGCATCGCCTTCTCTAAAACCAACAACGGTCACCGCATGGGCCTCAAAATTTTCATCAGGGTAGCGGATTTTGAGAATTACCGGGATACCGGAGCGCAGGTAACACTTTACAGCATGCATAAAGAGTTCGGTTTTAACACCCGGTTCAAAATGAAATGGCGCATAGCCAAACTGCCGAATAGCTTCTAGTACCTGCTCGTTCTTCAAACCTGATGCGGCAGGGAATACGCGATCATTCAACCAGTGACGGGTAGCAGCCTCAGTAACCGCAAATGGAGTTGGCGCCCGACCGCCGTCATGGCGCATAACCTGGGCCAGGGCGGACCAAACAGCCGTGGTTGCGCATGCCCCTACCGCCTGTTCCTGTTGTTGGAAAGGAACGCCGCAAACCGAGAGCTTGAGACCGCAAAGATGAACTCGATAGGCATGAGGCGGTAACGTATAGCAGCGAGTCGCGTTGTGATTAAAGGTTTTTAGGACGGTGCGCCCAATCGGCGCATCAGCCAACGGGCGAATGACCGAGAAGCCGAGATAGCTCTCATTCAACTTATTGCAAACCGCCACAAAATTTGCGCTCGCGGCCTTTTTCAAAATAGCAGAAAATTTTCTGTTAGATATTGCAGTAGAGAAAAAATGAAGTCGTGTCGCTTTTGTCGGAGGAGGGAAAAGACTAGTGGCGTAATAATTGGCGTATTCTTCTAGAAAATGTCGGTCTACATAGGGATGTTCAACAACAATGGTGGCTGCACCAGCCTCAGAGTTAGAAAGATAAGAACCCAAATAACGAACTTGATCTAAATCCGCTTCGAACACAGTAGTAGAAGAAGCCCCGCATATTTCATTATGCAGGGCTTCACGGGAAAACTGAACACAGCGTACCGAAAGACGCTCTATTTTCATCTCATTCTGATCGAAGAGTCAGAGGCAACCGCAAACATGCGGTCCGCACTTCGTTCAATTGAGCGACGGATTTCCATTCCTTCCTTCAACAACTGCTTCATGGTGGCACCATCAATTTGGGCTGTCCGCGTTGATACTGCAACAACCCCAGCAGAACCGCTATTTCTCGATGTCCGATTCGGCATTTGAACTTCCTCTTAATAAATCCTTCAAATTATCAAGCTCCGGATTGGGGGCTCATCATTCTCAATGGATAAAACGTTTATATGATATTTATTTTATATCACACTGTCAAAAGAAAACCATCGATCTACAAGGTTTTACATCAAGCTGAGGTCCAGTCACAGCCCTCTTTGGGGCACTTCAGGAACTCACCTTTTTTCTTGTAGACCTTCTTGACCAGCACCGGGAAGCCGCACTTGGGGCAGGGTTGTGCTATTGGAGGATCCCATAGAGCAAATTTACATTCCGGGTAACGATTACAGGAGTAAAACATTTTGCCGTAGCGTGATTTTTTTTCAGTAAGCTCGCCCTGTTTACATTCCGGGCAGGTCACACCGGTTCCCTTTGGCTTATTCAGAGGCTGGATATTTTTACATTCAGGGTAACCGGAACAGGCCAGATACTTGCCATAACGACCTGATTTGATCAGCATCGGCTTGCCACATTTATCACATTTTTCTTCTGAAACTTCCGGCTCAGCAGCCTCTTCAGCGCCGGTGTTTTCTAAATTGCGGGTGTATTTGCAGCCCTCCTTGAAACCGGTGCAGGCGATAAACTTACCACGTTTACCCAGCTTGATTGCCAGCGGCTTGCCACATTCCGGGCAGGCCTCTTCGAGCGTCTCAGTGGTCAGGTCATCCTTCTTTACCTCCCCCTCTTTTTGTTTAAGCAGGGTGATGAACGGATTCCAGAACTCACGCAGCAGCGGTTTCCACTGTTTTTCACCACGGGAGACCTGATCCAGCTCTTCCTCAAGCCCGGCGGTAAAGTTGTAATCCACATACTTCGGAAAATGGGCAGTCAGCAGGTCATTGACCACCATGCCGACATCTTCCGGGAAAAACCGTTTTTTGTCCAGACGGGCATATTTGCGTTCTACCAGGGTGTTAAGGGTACTGGCGTAGGTGGATGGACGGCCAATGCCAAACTCTTCCAGAGTTTTGACCAGGGTGGCTTCGGTGTAGCGAGGCGGCGGCTGGGTAAAATGCTGCTCCGGCAGCACCTCAAGCAGCTTGAGCGCTTCACCCTCATCCAGAGCTGGCAGGGTACCTTCCTTTTCCTCATCTTCGTCATCCACCCCTTCTATATAGAGCTTCATAAAACCGGGGAAGCGGATAACCGAGCCGGTTGCCCGGAGGGTGTAGCTGTCTTTTTTATCACCCGAGACGGAAATATCAACTGAAGTCTGATCCAGCAGCGCCTCAGCCATCTGGCAGGCCACTGTCCGCTTCCAGATCAGTTCATACAGTTTGAACAGGTCAGGGGTCAGATACTTCTTAAGCTCTGCCGGGGTCTTGTCAATATAGGTCGGCCGGATCGCCTCGTGGGCTTCCTGGGCATTTTTAGATTTGTTTTTGTAAAAGCGGGGCTTGGCAAGAGCGTATTCCTTGCCGTATGCCACACTGATCAGGTCATGGGCATCTTTCAGAGCCTGAGCCGAGAGATTGACACTGTCAGTACGCATGTAGGTAATCAGACCAACTGTGCCGCCTTCGCCGATGGCCACCCCTTCGTACAGCTTCTGGGCGGTGGACATGGTCTTCTTGGCTGAGAAGCCCAGCTTGCGGGATGCTTCCTGCTGCAAAGTGGAGGTGGTAAAGGGGGGAGCCGGGTTGCGCTTCATCTCCTTGCGGGTAACTGATGCAACCTCAGCCTTGCCTTGCACAATGGCGTTCTTCAGAGCATCGGCACTTTTCTGATCCGGGATGTCAAATTTGCCCAGCTTTTTGCCATCTACCGCAATTAGACCAGCCTTAAGCGTCTGACCAGCCTGCTTTTCCAGTTTGGTGCCAATGGTCCAGTATTCCTGATCCACAAAAGCCTGGATCTCTTTTTCCCGTTCACAGACCAGACGTAGTGCAACTGACTGAACTCGACCGGCAGAAAGACCATATCGGATCTTTTTCCAAAGAAACGGAGAGAGGTTAAAACCAACCAGATAATCCAGTATCGAACGAGCCTGCTGGGCATCTACCAGTTCAGCGGCAATATCCCGAGGATTCTGTACTGCATGTATGATAGCATCCTTGGTGATCTCGTGGAAAACAACCCGCTGAATCGGAATCCTGGGCTTTTTATCCAGTCCCAAAGCAGCCAGCAGATGCCAGGAGATCGCCTCTCCTTCACGGTCGGGGTCAGTTGCCAACAGCAGACTATCCGCCCTCTTCAGCTCCTTCTTGATGGCATCTATATGTTTTTTGCTCTCAGGAAGCATCTGATAGTTTGGCTCAAAGTCATTGGCTATATCAACAGAACCCTGTTTGCTGGGTAGAGCCCGTACATGGCCAAAGGAGGCAAGTACACGGTAATCAGAGCCGAGGAACTTTTCGATAGTCTTGGCTTTTGCCGGTGATTCTACGATAACTAGATGATGCGCCATATTATTAATAATCCTTATGGAATGGAGTAGTATGACCCTGGAAGCTGAATCAGAACACCTTTAAGCTCAAGACCAAGAACCATAGCCGAAACATCTGCCGGCGTCAATTCAAGAGCCTGTGTAATCTCATCAATATGCCGCACCCCCTGAGCCACCAGTTCATAAACAGCAGCCTCACGCGGGGTAAGATCAGTCGCAGCGATTCCAGAGGTCTGGTTTAATAATGGCATACCTGGGGTTTGCAGAGCTATTCTTGTTGCATCAAGAATATCATTCAGGCAGTCAACCAGTTGAGCTCCCTCTTTGATCAATCGGTTGGTGCCACGGTGTGCCGGACTGTGTATTGAACCTGGGACTGCCATAACCTCACGACCCTGTTCAAGTGCATAACGTGCGGTAATCAATGAACCGCTTTTTTCAACCGCCTCAACCAGCAGGACACCACGGGAGAGACCGCTTATTATACGGTTACGTCGGGGAAAATGTTCTGACAAAGGTTGTGTACCCATTGGAAACTCGGATAATATGCAGCCACAATCAGCTATCTGACCGGAAATTTCCAGGTTTTCAGGTGGATAGTTGATGTCTATGCCGCATCCCAGAACAGCAGCTGTCTGACCTCCCCCTTTTAGCGCGCCTCTATGAGCTGCTGTATCTATCCCTCTTGCCAGACCGGAAACCACTAACACTCCCAAAGCTGAAAGCTCTGCTGCAAATCTCTCTGCAGACTTTAAGCCTTCACGGGTAGCCCTGCGTGAACCCACTATTGCGACAGCCGGATCCCAGGTGGGGATTTCCCCCTTTAGATACAAAAAAGGTGGAGGATCACCAATTTCAAAGAGCCTGCGAGGATAATCTGCGCTCAGAAAAGTCAGTAGACGAACTCCGTTCTTTTCTATCCTTCTGGATTCCTCTTCTGCAAATCTTTGATATGACGGCTTTCTTACAGAAGCAACTATCTGAGGGGTCATACCCTTTATCGATTGAAGTTCTGAGGTGTCCGCAGTAAAAACCTGTTCAGGCTTTTCAAATCGTTCCAGTAATCTTCGAAAAAGTACCGGCCCTATACCTTCAATGGCACGCAATGCTATCCAGTAATGATTATCAGGCAATCCGCTCTCCATAAAAAACAAAGGCCGACTCTTTTGGCCGGCCTTTGAAATAATAAGGTTCCTGCGCCTTAACGTGGCGTGCTGACAACCTCGTTGCCTTTGAATATAGCATCAATGCTTTTGATTATTATGGCTGTTGATGTCTTGCTACCTGCCTCTACAACAACAATCGCCCCTACAACTTCATTAGGCAATTCGCCGACATAGCGTTCAACAAGCATCTTCTCAACATTAACCTTACGGACAATATAAAGTAGATTGCCAGGCTCAACTCCGTCTGAAAGGCCCAAATCCAGATAAACCGTATCACCTGAAGCAAAGGTTTCATGGCCGGTAGCACTATCGGCAATGCAGCCTTTAACTGGACGGCTTGCCATCTTTAAAGAAATTTCCTTCCTCTTAAGATCCTGATAAGGCATTAGCAGATCGCCTGGTTCAATCTCCTTGAATGAAGAAACTACAATGGCGCGAGAGTTTAATTCTGTTACATGGGTAAGCTGAATCGTTCCAAGAGGAAAGACCTTGTAACCGAGATCATCCCCCGAATTTGGATGCTTGACCATTTTGGATTTACGTAGAACAGTATATTTCTTGCCATCTTCGCCGCCATGAACTTTGCCAATATCGGTAAA
Organism: uncultured Geobacter sp.; assembly: GCA_964655435.1. GTDB lineage: Bacteria > Desulfobacterota > Desulfuromonadia > Geobacterales > Pseudopelobacteraceae > Trichlorobacter. The sequence goes on along the minus strand of CAZZMP010000019.1, from coordinate 35,136 downwards.
GAGCGTATCATCGGCGCCTAATATAATATTGCTGTGCTGTCCTGCAATCACCCTGCCTGTTGGCTCCAGCTCTTTTTCCAAAAGCCATCCTTCGTTTCCGCGAACTGAAAACAGTTTTTCTTCCACAACCTCAGCGGTAGCAGGCTGGGCTGCAGCAGCCTTCTGGGTCCCAGCCTCAGGAGTACTGTTGATAATTTCAAGCTTTCCGTCAACAAAACGGACTGTCTGACCGGGATAAATAAAGTGAGGGTTTGTAACCTGCGGATTCTTTGACCAGAGATTTGGCCAATAATTTGGATCATTCAGGAATTTGGCCGAAAGCCCCCATAGAGTGTCGCCTTTCTGAATAACATAAACCATTTGTGGGTCTGCCGCCCAGAGTAAGGGTGCAGTCAACAGGAATGCGATGATAAAAGAAAACAACAGGCTAACACGAGATTTCATGGTGACCTCATTTCAGTGTCGTACAGGGGTAGGTTGGGTAGTTGCCATCAGACGCTCACGCGCCTTTTCTGTTGCAGGGCTGCCGGGGTAGCTGCGAATAAGACGTTCAAAAGATTCTCTGGCCTTGCCCTGCTGTTTAAGTGATGTATAACTATAGCCAATCTTTAGCAATGCATCTGAAGCCTTTGGATGAGCAGGCCATCTATCAACTACTGTTTGGAATGATTCCAGAGCCTTTGGCAGATTTGAGCTGCTATAGTAACACTCACCTATCCAGTATTGGGCATTTGGAACAAAGTCACTAGAGGGCTGTTCTTTGATAAACAGCTCAAATGCCTGTATTGCATCTTTAAAATTATTTGCGCTATAGAGTCCAAACGCCTTAAGATATTTCTGAGGAGGGCCTGACTCTTTACCTTTTTGTGGCGGTTCAGGATTGACCAGTTCAACCTTCGGTGTTGCCACCAGAGAATAATTTTCAAGTTTTGCCTTAAGGATCTTGTCTGATTCCTTCAGTTCTTTGACGGTGTTTGCAAGATCCTGTGTAAATTTTGCCTGTTGAGACTCCTTTTCCTGCATGGTTGCAAGAGTACCCGAGATCTCGTTAAGACGCGCTTCATAAATGCCTGCAAGCTGAAACAGATGTTCCAGCCTGGACTCTGTCTCGGTCTGACGCTTTAGCATGACATCGTTGGAAGCACATCCAGCAAGCAGCATCAGAAATGCCACCCCTCCGGATATCCGCAGCTTGTTCATTAAACACCCCAATTTCCAGTCAGTTTTGATGTTATTAAAACCAGAAAAAACGGTTTGTCAAGTGAAACTCCTTGTTTTGGTAGTAACAGCTTCTATAAAAAGGCTAAATCGCCACACAATTTTATTGATAAATTTCAGGAGAAGTAGACGTTATGCGCAAATAACAACGTTACACCCCAGAGTTCAAAGCTAAAGCTGTAAAGTTGGGGTTGCCTACCTGGAATAAACCGACCTAGAGCTGCCTGCTGACCCGTTTTCCCTACCACCACACCATCAGCAAGGCCAACCCCATACAGCTTGAAATCAGCGAAGCAGCGATACAACAATTGAAATTTGACGTGGTACGGGTACGCAGCCTGGAAAATCTGGTCTGGATAGAAACGGATCACGGGGAGCGGGCTCATGCCCTGCTCCCCGTGATTGAGGCTGCCTGCAGAGCTGCAGGCTTTGAGCAGATAGAACTTGATCCTGGCGGCTACCTTAGCGGTAGCATGGATCAGAACTGATACAGTACCAACAAGCCGCCGCCAACCGCAGGACTGGCATCAGTGAAGCCGGCCAGGGCATATGCCTCCCATGACACCCGCCGCGACTGCAGAAAATTAACCTTTAAACGACCTTCAACCGGCGTATCAGCCCCTTCAACACGCGCCGTGGAGCCTTTGGCATACAGGGAGACAAACAGGCGATCCGTTGCTTGTAGGCCGCTACCGGCACTATAGCTCAAATAGTCTTTACCTTGGTAATTGTCGGTACGATCCTGCAGGATATAGGAACCGTCTGCAAACAACTGTACAGCGCCGAACCATTTGGATACGGACAGTCCGGGGCCTCCCTCAAAGGTACCGGTACCCAACCCGTAGTCCTTGTCGCCACTGGGCAGCTTCAGGTACGCAGTTGCCCTGACCCGGGGGATCAGATCACCTTCCTGCACCACAGCCCAGCCGGCTGAGAGGTTGATGTCGCCAAGACCGGTTTCACTGACAGTAGCGGTGCTGGTAACCGTAGTGGCTCCCTGGACTACATTAGTGGCATTCCGACGCCGGCCGGCACCGCCAGAAGGATAGACAACAAAACTACTACCCACCCGGCTGGTCTGATATACCAGCGGAATCTGCAGTGTCACGTCAACCGTTTCAGAAGGGTTAACCGCTATGGTGACCGGCATGGTCACTGAGGTTGCATCAGCACCATCCCCATAGTCACCATGGGTCACATCAACACCGATACCGACCGCAACCATCACTCCCTGCCCCAGACGATGTTCCATCTCATCTGCCTGGGCTCCGTGAGTACCAGCCAACAGCCATAGCGCCATGACAAGAACGGATCGTGACCACACCATCATATCATTTCTCACTACACCATCCCTCCTGTTAACGTCCACGTCGCATGCCACCACTGCCACCACCACCGCTCCGCTGCTGCATCCCTCCGCCCTGTTGACCCCTACCGCCGCCAGACCAACTGGGACGACCAGTGTCGCTTCGCAACACCATCTGACTGCTTTCAGATGTACTGATAGACTGAGTCAGCAGGTAGATACGGCCATCTTTACCCTGTGCCTTTGAGCCGCGAACCGTAACCGTATCACCGCTTTTCCAGGAAAGGGTATCATCCTGCAGATACCAGCGTGGCCCCAGTACTACTACATAGCGGTCAGATCCGGCAACTATTTCCAGCGCAACCGGGTCTGATGACTGGTTTGGCTCCACCACAACCTGTCCGGTTAATGTGGTCACTGTATTACGGTCATAGCCCTGAACCAGATCCAGGCCGCTATGGCTGATGCTGCTGCTGTCTCCAAACAGCGACCAGGCATGGCTGACTGCAGGAGACAACAGCACCAGTATGCACAAGAACCCCTTCAGGGAACGGACTGCGAAGTTCATGGTACACCTCACCTCATCACAACCTGTTACTGTCAAAACTACTTTGCCGGGCTACCTATACCGGTACCATCCTGGAGCCGCAGCCCGGTGCCATCGCCTGAGCCAGCCTGGTGCATCTGCTGCTTGGCACCCCCCTGTCCAGCCGCTGCAGCTGCACCGCTGCCATCCTGCAGCCGTTTACGTTCACGCACACGCACCTTCTCCTGTGCCTTTACTTTGGCAGCAGCACCACTTCCATCACGCAGTTGGACACCCTGAGCACCACCAGCCATCCTTCCGCCGCCATTCATGCCACCACTGCCAGCACCGCCGCCACGGGCAAAACCTTCTCCACTGGTTACTACCACTGCTGCCAGAGCTACTGCTACGGTCAGATAACGCACGTTCATACTGATTCTCCTTTACAGGTTTAAGGTCTGGGAATGCATCCCTTCATACCCGTATTCTTTACAGTTACCGTGCCAACACCCCGTAGCCACCCCCTAATATGCAAATATCATTATTATTAAATATAATCAACCCCAGGGTCGGTGCAAAGCAGAATGAGCAATACTTGCACCGGTGGTGCAGTTCTGTATCAACTCAGGTCTCGATCAAGGCATACTCCTTGAGGCGGTATTGCAGGGTTCTCCTTGAGATACCTAGCTTTTCAGCCGTAAGTCTCCGGTTATTGCCGCAACTCTCCAGCGTTGCCAGGATGGCTGCACGTTCACGGTCGCGGAGGCTTACAGATCGCTCGGCTCCAGCTGCAACCGGATTATGACAGAAGGTGTTCGGCAGATCATCTACTGTGATCTTCTTTTTACAGAGGATCACGGCGCGTTCAATCACATTACGCAGTTCCCTGACATTGCCAGGCCAGGAGTATTCCATCAGCTTCTCAAATGCGATCGGTTCAATACCCTGGATCGCCTTACCGGACTGGGCGATGGCCTGACCCAACAGGAAATCAATCAAGACCGGCAAGCCATCACGACGCTCCAGCAGTGAGGGTAGGCGGATCGGAAAGACGTTAAGACGGTAGTAGAGATCCTCACGGAAACGCCGTTGACGGATCTCCTCCGCCATGTCACGATTAGTCGCTGCAATAACGCGAACATCGGTCTGCACTTGACGACTACCACCCACCCGTTCAAAGACCCGCTCCTGCAGTACCCGTAAAAACCGCGATTGCAGTGCAAGGGGCAGCTCACCGATCTCGTCGAGGAAGATGGTGCCGCCGGTTGCCAATTCAAATTTACCTTGGCGGGTCTGGATGGCACCGGTAAATGCTCCCTTTTCATGGCCAAACAGCTCACTTTCAAGCAATGTCTCGGGAATTGCGGCACAGTTCAGAGCAACAAACGGAGCAGCACTCCGGCCACTTGCCTTGTGAATCGCCTGTGCGGCCAACTCCTTGCCCGTGCCTGACTCCCCCGTTATCAAAACCGTCGCCTGGGTAGGCGCCACCTCCCTGATCATGCGGCAGATATCCAGCATTGCCTTGCCGGCAAACAGCACATCTTCAGGCGGTAACCCGAAAGATTTCGGTTCCTGTCCCATCGCAGCAATCCGGCGATGGGGACTGTTGGCAAGGACACGGCGCACCAATGCCCGCAATGTGCCGGGGTCTCTAAGCGGTTTGGTCATGAAGTCAGCTACCCCCTCTTTCATGGCATCAACTGCTTCTTCAATTGTGCCAAAGGCGGTCAGAAGCACAAAAGGAGGCGCTATACCCTGTTCGGTTGACAGGCGAAACAGCTCCAGACCGTTAAGGCCTGGCAGCCGCAGGTCAGAAAGTACCAGATCAAACGACTGTCGCTGGAGTGTCACCAGGGCAGCCTTGCCATCTTCACGCTCCACCAGATCATATCCTTCGTCCTTCAGAATATCGGACAGCAGTGAACAAAAGGTTGGATCATCTTCCACTATCAGAATACGTGCCGCATATGTCATACGAACTCCTTTGCCAACGGCAGCACCAGGGTGAGCATAGCGCCACCTTCCTTACTGTTTTCAGCGGTAAGGGTACCGCCATACCCTTCAACAATCTTGCGGCACACTGCCAACCCCAACCCGCTGCCGCTGGGTCTGGTGGTGTAGAACGGATCAAAGACCTTTTTCAGCGTGTCCAGGCCGAAACCTGGTCCCTGATCAGTGATAACGATTGTTGCGTGCTCATCCCCTTCAAACAGGCTTATCCGGATTACCCCTCCCTCCGGCATTGCCTGAACTGCGTTCATCAGGAGATTAAGCAGCATCTGCCGTAAGCGATCAGGGAACAGAGCCACCGGCTGTTCGATGATGCCATGCATCTCCATTGACACGCCACTCATCTGAGCACCGGCAGCAATCTGTTCCCATGCCGATTCCAGCACCTCATCAACCGCAGCAAGCCCGTCCGGCATCGGCTCCTGATGGGAGTAAGTAAGCAGTTCGTTTACCAGAGCCTCAAGTCGTGCTGTTTCAGCAACAATCTTCTGGGCAAAACGCTGCTGTCTCGGTTCGTCCAGACGTTCTTCAAGCAACTGGGCATATCCTTTGATGCCGGAAAGGGGTGTACGCACCTCATGAGCCAGAACCGCGCCAAGGGCACCCAACTGAGCAAGGTGTTCCTGCTTTGCCAACTGCTCTCGATGGTCAAGAGCCCGCCGTTGCAGTCGTAGCAGAAAAAATGCCATTATCCAGGCCGTCACCAGGAGTATTACGATCGATCCGCCACCCACACGGGCTCGCCTGATAATCTGATCCGCCTGCCAGGTATGCAGAGCCAAGCGCAAGACCAACGTCCCCTTGGCCAGGTGCAGCTGCTGCTGGGACTCAAAGATCGTCTCCCCAGTTCCCAGCTTTCTGCGCTCTTCGGTAAGCACCGGCTGTTTGAAGACCGGCTTCCAGCGATCATCCTCAACCTGTTCTCCCACCAGATCCTGGTTGCTGTGAAACAGATACCGTCCATCAGGGGCGATTACAGCAAAATAGGCGATATCGCTTGACTTGAAGTCCTTCAGCAGGGAGAGCGACGTATCACGAAAGGTGAGAGACTCGATGGCCTGTCCGAGGGACAGCGCAATACCACGCAGAAAACACTGGGCAACGGGAAGCGCACTACGACAGCTGGTCGATGAGAACCAGAGCAGCAGCATCGACAACAGAATGCAGCATACCAGCATGATTTTGGCAACACTCAGGCGCGGCATATCAGCTGGCAGCTCTCCAGGTAGATGGAATGATAGTAATGATCGTGTAATGCATCAAACTGGCTAAAATTGCAACAGCTTGATGTCACTACGACTCTTCCGGCGCCTAGACATGGTTTCCACCAACAGAGCCGTTCATCCCATGGCGGTTCATCCAGCGCCAGAGTGTCGTGCGGTCAACCTCAAGCTCCTGGGCGACATATGTTCGGTTGCCATGATGCCGGTCCAGCAACTCGGCAATGATCTGCGGATGGAATTTGCCCTTTCCCCGTGGGGTGACGGCAGATGCTGGAGCAGCAGCAACCGGCTTGTAAGGCGCTGTCCTGAAATAGAGCGGCATCTGCTCTATGCCAATTTCCTGCCCACGACAGAGAATGGAGGCCTGCTCGATGATGTTGAGCAGCTCACGGACATTGCCGGCAAAGGGCCAGGCAAAAAAACGCTGCATGACTTCTGGTGATACACTGCGGATATTCTTGCCATATGCCAGATTAAAGCGCTGCAAGGCCATCTCCACCAGCATCGGGATATCGTCAACACGCTCGCGCAACGGTGGAATATGCAGGGTGACGATATTGATGCGGAAGAAGAGGTCCTGTCTGAAAGTGCCCAGCTTGACCATCTCTTCAAGGTTACGATGGGATGCCGCAATAAAGCGCACATCGGCCCGAACCGGATGACGCCCACCCAACGGCTGATACTCCTTGTTTTCAAGCAGACGCAACAGCTTGACCTGCAGTGATAAGGGCAGGTCACCAACTTCATCCAGAAAGAAGGTGCCCCCCTGGCACTGTTCAATCCTGCCGGGACGATCTTCGGTCGCGCCGGTAAACGCCCCCTTGCGCACACCAAAAATTTCCGACTCAAGCAGGGTTTCGGGCAAGGCGCCGCAGTTTACCGTTACCAGCGGCTTCAAACGACGCGGGCTCAGATCATGAATGGCATGGGCAAACAGCTCCTTGCCGGTACCACTTTCTCCATAGAGAAAAACCGTTGCCTCACTGGCCGCCACATCCTCCATCACGTCAAACAGCTTGCGCATGCCGCTGTTGCGACTGACCAGACGCCTGAAGGTGTATTTCTGCCGAATTTCCTCCTTCATGGCGGTGATCGGGGTCAGATCACGCAGGGTTTCCACCCCTCCCAGCTGGTTACCGCTACAATCGTACAGGATCGAGGCGTTGGCTGAAACCAGCCGTTTGTTACCATCTTTATCCGTAATCTCAAGCTCACGTCTGACCGACTGCCCGGAGGCCATCGCCTCCTGCACCGGACACCCCCGTTCGCAGCAGTTTGCTTTAAAAACATCTTTACAGTTTTTCCCCAACGCCTCTTCATGCGAAACCCCGGTCAGTTCTTCAGCGGCCTTGTTAAAATTGGTGATCTGCATCTTGTCGTTAACTGTAAACAGCCCGTCTGCAACACTGTCGATGATTGAATACAGCCGCCGCAGGCAACGCATCGACTCTACCGCCCCGATAATCTTGCCATGATCATCGTACAGCACCGAGGCCTTCAGCAGAGCCGGCATGGTCCCGCCACGGTGATCCTGCATGACAATCTCACGGGTGACCATGGTACGGCTCTGGCTCATGGCCTCGCGAGCAGGACAGCCCTGCTCACAGACATCGGTCTTGAACAGTTCATAACATTTCCTGCCAAGGGCATCGTGTTTAGAAACCCCGGAGATCAGTTCGGCAGAACGGTTGTACGACATGATGTTCATCTCGGGATCAACCGTAATGACCGCATCGTTCACATTATCGAGGACAGCTGTATGATAGTTGCCTGAGTGGTCTGAAGGTACCGCTTGCACATGCATCTCCGTTTCTGGGTTACGTATCCTACATCTTGTGACAGGTCTGACAGTAAATCTGCTGGTTGCTGCGGTCGCCGTTCAGCAGACTCTGGCTAGTGCCGGCATGGGGGTTATGACAGGCAGCACATGAAAAATCGCGATCCGGCTTAAAAGGGTTCCGTTGCCCCCGAACCGGGTGCCCCTTGGCAAAGAAACCGGCAATCACATGCCGTCCGCTTTTTTTATCATGATGACAGTTCAGGCAGAGATCTGTCGGGTGCATCCGCACCAGATCAGGCCAGCCAGAGCCGTGGGGGTCATGGCAGACCGCACAGTTGCCGACTGCTGTCGGTCCATGGTGGAATTTCTGGGTTTTCCATTGCCGATCCTGATGACTGTGGCAGAGGAAACAGGTCACTTTACCAGGTGAGCGGGTACTGTATTTCGGCTTGCCCTTGACCAGTTCATGACAGTTGAGACACCCGCCGGCAGCAGCCGGTTTATGGGGAAATGCCGCCACCGTCTTGTCCTTGTGGCACCCGTAGCAGGGGGAGTCCTGCGGCCTGACCGGATTCAGATCACTCAAGACCGGCTCCATCCGGTGACACTCCTGACAAAGCCGCTCCCGCTCAGGCTGGTGAAAATAATACCGTGCATACCCGCCAGGTGGAATTTGATACGGCTTGGACAATGCGGAACGCCGATATACCTTCAGAGTGGTTTCGGCAATCACCCCGGAACCGTCTGACACCTCAATCCTGATGGTATTGTGACCATTCTCAAGGGCCACCCCGAAACAGACTACCTGCTTCTGCCCCTGCCTGGAAACCTGCTTGCTGAAACTCTTTTTGCCAACCGTAGCCTTGACCCGCTCCGGTTTGCTGTCCGGCAGTGCAATCACCAGATTTACCTTTTCATTCTCAACATAGCTGGCGTCAGCCGGTGACAGCACCTGCACGGTAGCTGCGGACACCCCCACAGGCAGAGCGACAACCAGATAACACCAGCATAGGGCCGAAAAGAGCAGTAAACGTTTCATGGCAATCCGATAAGCAAGGCAAGTGCTTTGTTGTAGGCTGCTGCTGCAGCGGCAAGATCTCCACGTTCTTCAGACAGCTGTGCTTTGTGCAGATATATCCGGTAATCCCTGGGATTAAGCTGTTCAGCACGCTCAAACCACCGTTGCGACTGAGCGAGATCCCCCTGCCTGCCCTTGAGCAGACCAAGCAGGTAGAACGTCGGCAGATACGAATCATCACTCTTCAGCGCACGCTGCAGCTTGTCTTCAGCTCCCGCCAGATCCCCCTCCATCAGCAGCACCTGCCCCAGAGAGGCGAGGGCAATGACATGCTCAGGCTTGTGGCGCAGTGCAAGTTCAAACTGCTTTTTCGCCTCAACCAGATTCTTCTCCCCACGATAAAGTTCACCAAGGCTGATATAGGGCAACACAAAGGTTGGATCGGCCTCTATTGCCTTCTGAAACCATGTCTTGGCCTTACCTGCAGTACGTTCGGAACGCTCTGTACGCACCCCCATGTTCCAGAGTCGCACCGCCTTCTTATCCGGTTGTGAGCCCGTTACAGCCGGGGTCGCTGCTACCGTTCTGTTATCAAACACCGATTCGATGTACTGCTTTTGTGATGCTGAACCAACCAGCGGAAAACCGGACAGCTCATGCCTGATGACCCGATCTTTGTCCAGAATGATGGTTGTGGGTACTGCAATCACACCATAGCTGCCAAAGGCAGCCAGTCCGCGGTCAACGTAGATCGGGAAGGTTATCTTCTGAGCCGTAGCAGCGTCTTTGACCTTCGCAACGGTTTCATCTCTGACCTCCTGTTGATCCACATTGATCCCCAGCACCGACAATCCCGCATCTTTATACTTCTGATGCATCGCCTGCATCTGTTTCAGAGCCTTGACCGAGTTATCCCCCCAGGTGGCCCAGAAGAGCAGAGCCGTCAGCTTTTCACCTTTCAGGGCTGCCAGTCGCTGTGGTGCGCCCTTCAGGTCGTACAGCATAAGCTCGGGTCCTTCCATTCCTACTTCCAGTGCGTGCAGAGCCGACGATGATACCGACCCTTGCAGCACCAGGGTCAGCACGAGCATCAGACAGAGCGAGCCGGGCAGGAGACGCTTCACGAGATGTCGGATCATGGTCGCCCCCTTCGCCCCTGTTCATGGATTGCAATCCCTTCCTTGAAGGCGGCAATTGCCTTGACATTGTTGCCTCGCTGTTGATGCAGTTGCCCCAGGGTATGATAGAGCAGCTCCGGATGGGGTGACACCCTGGCAGCCTGCACCAGAAGAGCCTCAGCGGCTTCAAACTTGCCCTGCCTGACAAGGGCTGCAGCCGCTTCCCGTGCTGTATCGAGCGAGGCCGCCGTCGGGTCTGCACTACCCCCCCCACCCGCAGTCAATGTTCCGCTCAACTGCACCAGCAGCACTAATGCCATCAGCACTGACCGCCACTTGCTCATCGGTTCTTCACCATCTTGTTACGGTCATACTTGAACTCTTGATGACACCCCGGCAGACAGGTTCCGCCGGTCTGGTTCTTCACCATCCCCACCGGCAGCTGCCAGGCACCAAATGGAACCTCATTCCTGATATGTTTAGGGTTACTGGTGGCATGGGCATCGTGACAGGCTCGGCAGGTTCTGCCCTTGACCGGTTTTTTGATATGGACGTAGTGCAGGTTCTGATCACCATTGCGGAAGCCGGTCAGTGTTGTGGTCTTGGCATCCTTGGTGAGGTTTTCGTTATGGCAGTTAAAGCAGAACCGGTAATTTTCAGGATTGTATTTGGCATAAAAGACGGCAGGATAGTTGCCCCGCAGAATCCGGTAATGGTTTGAGCCGTGGGTGTTATGGCACCCTGAACAGTCCTTTTCCTTGATCGGACCATGCATATACTTGTGCTTTGCCAGAAACCCTTTCATATTGGCAGTCTTTTTATCGGCGTTGGCATATTCACGGTCATGGCAGGAAAGACACAGATCCATCGGTGTTTTTTCGATCATCTTCGGATAGGCTGAGGTGTGGGGCGAGTGGCACGCCATGCAGCCGGCTTCCAGCTCTAAGCCGCCATGCTTGACCTTGGCTCCTGCAATCTCTTTGTGCTTATCTTTATGACAGGCGAAACAGACCCCTTTGGTGTGTTCACCGATCAGTACAAACTTGTGGTCACTGCTATGGGGATTATGGCACTGCACGCAACCGGTCTTCATTGGTGAATGCACAAAAGGCTTTGAGGCAAAATCGGTCTGTTTGTCCTTGTGGCAGCTGTAGCAGGCATCACTCCCCTTACCGGTCAGCAGCTTGGGAAAATTGCCGCTATGGTGGGTGTGGCAGGCAGCGCAATCACCCACCGCCACCGGACCATGCTTGACCTTACCGCTGATAATCGACTTGCTATGACAGATAAAGCAGAGATCCTGCCCCCCTCCTAGCAGCTGGAAGGTGTGATCCGACTGATGGGGGTCATGACACCCTGTACATTTGCCGTCTTTTACCGGCTTGTGCACCACCGACCCCATGTTCAGTTTGTCATGACAGGCATAGCAGAGAGCTGCCACATCCTTGATCGCCTTGAATTCATGCCGATCCGGTTTCTCCTGCTTGTGGCAGAAACGGCAATCACCGGTGGCGGTCGGCCCATGGACAAACTTGGCCTTACCCATTTTGGGATGACACTGGGCACTGACGCAGCTCTGCTTCTCTTTTAGGGGAAACGACCTGGCATTGGCTCCGGCAACCCACAGTAGCAGAAGCAGCAACAGCACCACCACGCCTCCCACTGCCGAGATCATCATCTTCCCAAATCTAAACATACTATTCTCCTTTCATTCATAGTCTTCCCTGACTGGTAACAGGCCACAAGCAGCCTGCCCGGTTAACCGTGCGGCTCTCCGTGACAGACCAGCACACAGGAGTTTTTATTGCCTACCGGCGGATTGTACTGAATCGGCTTGATGCCGTTCTGGGACACCACCCGCCGGTCAAAATTGATCATGCCAGGGTTGATACGACTCCCGTGGGGATCATGGCAGTAGACGCAACGGTCCTTTTGGGTGTGCATGCTGACATGGGTCTTGTGCTGTTTGAACTTGGTAAATAGGCCGAACAGGGTGTTCACATTGTGACAGCCGAAGCAGAGGTCATAGTCGGCCGGGTTGTACACCGTGGCGGCCACCTCTGAGGTCTCAAATTTTCTGACCAGGATATTTTTGTAGGCAGAGCCGTGAGGGCCACGGGGGCCATTGAGCGTGTCATTGTTATGGCAGTCGGTACAATACATTATGCTTCCCTTCACCCAACCATTGATCAGCATGTTGTCGCTGATCTTATTCAGTGGCCCCATCACCGGGTGAAACGAGGGGTTACTGGTGGCAAACTTGAGTCGATGATCGGTCACGGTATCCACCCGTGGGTAGGCGGTTGTCGGCATGACGTTGTTGAGCAGGGCACCGTGGCATTTGAAGCAAATCTCGTACAAGTTGGTCGAGGACGCCAGATACGTACCGGCTGCCGTTACACCCGGCACCCCCTGGAGCCTGCCGGGTACCAGGGGGGCAGCGGCAGCAGTATTGGTAACCTGGTGGGGGTTATGGCAATCGGCACATTCCACATGCTTGCTCACAGCACCGGCGTAGTTTTCCGCCGGGTCATGAATACCGGTGTAATTGGCAACCGGATGCCGATAGACCTTATTGAGTTCACTGCTGATGTCCTTGACGGCCACATTGCCGTTGTGGCAGACGAGGCAGTTCGTCTCCTCAACCGCATAATTGAGCAGACGCTGCTGGCCCGGAGCAGTATGGGGCCGGTGGCAGTTGTCACAACCGTTTTCCGCAACAGTCGTGTAACTTGATGACGGCCAGGGATCGGTACCGCTGCCATTCCAGGTTCTGGTCGAGGTGGCGTGGCTGTTGGTACTCCAGTTGGTTTTTTTATGACAACTGACACACAGACCGGCTCCGAGATTGGACATCACCAGAAACTTTCCGTACTGGTCATTGTGGGGGTTATGGCAGGCGGTACACTGCATCTGGCCGGTGTCGTCGAGGCGCACTGCCGGAGGCAGGGCAGCCACAGCGGCAAGCTGGCTGTTGGGCATGGCCACAGCGGCACCGTAATTAAAGGAAACCGGATGGTCATCTGCCAGGTTGGTGCCCAGATTTGAGCGACGTCCCGCCATGGATGCGCCAAACGGCATGACAGCAGCCTGGGAAAGCACCGCACCGGGTGCGATGGTGCCGTCATGACAGGAGAGACAGAGGCGGGACGTACCGGTAGGCTGCCCTACTGTCGCCTTGAGGGTACTGCTCCAGTAGGGGGTATACGGACCTGCCGGGTCTTGTCGGTTCCAGAGATAGGGTATATCTGCCCGGGCATTATGGGGAGTATGGCAGAAAATGCAAATTTCGGTCTGTGTTGTTGACTTTACCGCGCCGGATCCGCTGACTGAGAGATTATGCAGGCTGTTAACGATGCTGGCAGCATCAGCACCGGCAACAAGGGTCAGCGTCAGCAGCATCATCACAACGGTTGTCTTGATCGTAGGCATCATTTCCGCTCCGCCGTTTTCATGTACTGAAATATCTGGATACGCCTGTTGTAGGTATCGGCCACATAGATACGATCGTTCTTATCAATACTGATGCCGGCAGGCATCCAGAACTGTCCCGGCTGCTGCCCGGCACTACCAAAGGCGATCAGCAGCTGTCCTTCCCGGTCAAACACCTGCACATTGTCAAACAGGGTGTCCACCACATAGATATGGTCTTCACTGTCAACGGCGATACCTTTGGGTCTGCTGAAGTAACCGGGGCTGTCTCCTGCCTTGCCAAAGGCGCGCCTAAATTCACCCGTGGGTGAAAAAATCTGCACCCTGAAGTTCAATGCATCACTGACCAGTATCTCCCCGCTGCTGTTGAGCGCCAGATCAGTCGGGTGGTTAAACTGACCGGATCCGGTACCCCGCATACCCATCCGCCCCTTCAGGGTATGGTCGCCACGATTGTAGCGCAGCAGAGTCGATTGTTTGGCATCAAGCACCAGCAGCTCATTGGTCACGGGGCTGATGGCAAGCCCGGTGGGGCGCTCAAGCTGTCCCTTGCCAAATTCTCCCGAAAGACCAGAACCTTTCAACGGAAAGAAACGGATCAGCCCGGCTGCAGAATCGCTGACATATACCCGTTGAGCCTCGCTATCCACCGCAACCCCAACCGGCTTCTGCAGCAGATGATCATCGTCCGGCAATATGCCGAACCTGTTTTCAGCACGGTTATAAACCTTAACCGTTCTGGTACCGGCATCGGCCACCAGCAGGGAACCATCACCTGCAACCGTAACGGCCTGCGGCGCCTTCAGGCTTCGCTCTGTTCCGCCAATTACATAGTGCCAGATGCGTGCCAGCAGGTTTTGCTGGATCTGCAGATCCTCCGGCATATTAACGCTGCCAAGATAGCGTATCCGGGGCGGTTCTCCCGTGGCGGGCCAGACAGAGCCATCGACGTTTTCAAATATCGAGGGTGCCGTTGCTGCACAACCACCCGCCAGCAGCGTCAGCAGCAGGCAGATCACCCACCCTGCACGACGGAGCAGCCTCATTATTCTTCTCTCCTGTTGTCGCGAACTACCACAAGGCACGGCTCAACTCCATCTGTACCAGTTGGCTGGTACGGTTGTAACGGCTCATCTGACTGTCCTGTTCGGACAGTTTGTACCCCAGACGCAGGATCCAGAGCCGATAGTTCATCTCTACTCCTGCCCGGGCACCGCTGTTGGTCGTCTTTTCCAGACTGCCGTCGACACGTTCAAGATATCCTTCCAGGTCTACCCGTATCCAGGAGTACGGAATCCACCCCAGGTTACCGGTTCCACCATATGTCTGCTTCTGATCCTGATATGAACGATAGCTGGTCTCACCGTAATAGCCGCGAAGATTGAGCAGAAACCAGCTGTTCGGCCGCACACGAATCGCCTCCGAAACCTCCCAGCGCGAGTAGGAGATATCAGTACTGCTGGTATTGTCTTCATATGTGCCACCGGTTTCAGTCCACCCGAGCAGATAGCGGACTGAAGCAAGGTGGATTGTGGCGTTACTCAATCGGTCAGGTGTCGAGCCAACCAACAGGTGCTGGCGTGCCTGGGTGTAACGGTAGCTGAGGTACAGTGACTGACAGAACTCCAAGGTAATACCGTAATTTTGTGTAATCACAGCATCATCGTACCCGGCGTCACGATTGTAACTGTAGCTCACCATAACCAGTTGGCCTTCACTGATGGCTCCTAACGGCAACCGGCTGACCCTGATCAGATTACCGATCATGTCAATTTGATAATCAACGTCCCGCAAATAGATGACAGTACCTGCACTGTTAGTGACCACAATCGAACTCAGCACAACATCCACCTTGTCAAGGTACGTCTCAACCAGGCTGCTCAGGGTGTGGGGTTCATTGGTAATTTGCGAGGTTCCCCGTGCCCCGGTGCGGGTCGTATAGAGATAGGTACCCCCCGCCTGCAGTCCAAGATTGCCCCAGCTGCTCAACCGACGCTGGTACGCGGTCGTAAGGAGCCCGGCCAGAGATTTTTCACGGGTGCCGGTCGAACTTGTACTGGTGCCGGTGACACCGGCAATAGTGGTCAGATTTTCATACAGTTTATGGGTAAGGCGCGCGTCCAACGACGTCCAGTAACTATCCGAAGTCGGCGTCTCGGTCTGACGATAGCTCAGGGTGTATTGGGAACGAAGGTTCTTGCGGTGTTCCCAGTTAAGCTGTTCGTTAACTTGCAGTGAGGCATTGTCAATACTGCTGGAATCCTGTTGCATATACTGCAGGTTGCTACCAAGCCGTACCGCACCATCCTTGGTAAACTGGTACTGGTTGCTGAAGTTGGTGGTCAGAGTCTTTACCTCATTTGGTGTCGCATTGGTCGTTTGTTTGCTGATACTGTAGTTTGCTGTAAGGCTGGACTCGCCGGTTATGCCGGCATGACGGCTGAACAGATGCGCCTCCTTCCACTCACTGCTGCTGCTGTAGTACCCGTTCTGTTCCGATCTGCTGCTGCTAAAACCGATGGTTGTGGGCAGAAGGCTGTATTTCATATTGAGGTCGGCGCCATAGCTGTCTGTCTTGTTCTGGTTGAGGCCGGTATAGGTTGCCCAGGACTGAGCCTCAAGGCGTTGCGCAAAAAGATTTAACGTGTACGGTTTCTGTCCGAGCAGGACAGCATTTGTAAAATAGTTAGGGCTGAAGCTGTTGCCTTCAGACGAAGCAGTGCCGGTAACCCCTGATGTTGTCTGGATGCTTTGCCGGAACTCCGGCGAGAACTTCAGACTATAGTTCAACAGCGCCGGATGATAGATATGGCCTTTAGTTGCCAGGTCTACACGTTCAGTAATGGTATGGGCGTTCTCCGTTTGCTTCTGACCGGCTACGGTTCGAACTTCGTCGTTAAAATCGTACTTGACCAGCGCTGCCACCATGGGAGGCTCAATCAGAAAGTACTTCCGTTCGGCCTGTGCCCTCTTGGAAACAGTCCAGACGTAACTGCGCTGCGGTTCATCCTGACGCGGTGCACCTGCCCGCTCAGAGGGGAGGGCTTGCTGGGCACCCTGTTTCGCAGTCGATTCAGTCTTGCTGGCAGTTGATTCCTTTTCCTGCTGCAACCGGTTTTCTGTTTCCCAAGCCCGATCCAGGTCTCCCTGACCAAACATCAGCTTTGCGCGCTGCATAGTCTCTTCAGGACTCAGTGGGCGGATCAGTGCCAGTCGATTCAAGGCGTTGACCGCCTCTGCCGGACGACCGAGCCGTTCCGCAAGCCGCGCCTGCTCCTTCAACAACGGTTCCCGGGCACCTGACAGCAGATTGGAGGCCAGCAGGTCATATGCCTCATTGCTCACCCCTAGCGACTCGGTTACGTTAAGATACTCTTTCAACAGCTGCGGATCCTCATTACCCTCAAGCAACAGACTCTCCAGCAGATAGCGGCGTACGGGAAACTCCTGCATACTGCGGGAAAGCCGCAGTGCCGACTGGCGAGCCGTACCGTCGCCGGCCTCGGCAAGATACAGCAGGTGAGCCAGAGCCTGCTCACGCTTACCGGCCAACTCAGCTGATAGAGCAGCCTTTTTACGCCATCTCAGGTTTAGTGGTCTCTGTCCGATCGCTTTTTCAGCAACCTGCAGAGCCTCATCATGCTGATCCTTTGCCGTGTGCGAGGTGTAGGCCATCTCCCACAGTTCATCTTCAAACAGCGATCGTACTTTTTCAATGCTGTCAACTGTTGACACCTCCGCAGCAGTGGCGCCGCCCGGTAGCGACAGAGACAGGGCTACTGCCACCACACCGATGGCAAGACGCAGCACCATCAGAAGGTTATCTTCCCGGTTTGCTGGGAACCGACCACCTGATCACCAGCAGTCCTGAGATCACCCTGCTGCCGACGCACAGCATCCTGCTTGACCTCACGATAGTCCTTGGTCAAAAGACTCCGATCCTTGCCCATATGGGGATTGTGGCACGAAAGACATGGTTCAGTTCCGCCACCATGCATCGGTATTCCTGCCAATTTCTCTGTGGTATGACAGGTCTGACAGAGCTGATCCGCAGGCTTGCGCAGCACACTCGGATTACCGCTCTGATGGGCATCATGACAGGCCAGACAGTCTCCCTTGGCAGTTGTATTGTGCAACCAGAGTTGCTCCTTGATAGCCCTGATACCTGTTTTATCAGTGTGGCAGCCTGCGCAGAGCATCTCCTTTGGCCTGAGCAAGGCACCGGGCATTCCGCCTCCTCCATGGAAGATCCGCTCACCCACAGGTTTCTTTTGCTGCCGGGCTGCCTGGAAACCAAAAATACCGCTCCCCTGGTGACATGCAGCGCAGTCTCCTTCATACCAGATTGGATGGGAATAAAATCTAGGTTTCTGAGGAGCAGCCTTGCCCGGATCCGCTTGGGGCTGAACAGCGGCATGTCTGCCAAAACTCTGGTCATGTTTCAGTCGGCGTGATGGAATCTGCTCAGCCCTCTTCTGGCCTGCAGCATCAGGCGCGGGGGCTCCAACTGGAGGCACACCGGTAAAGAAAAATGTCAGCAGTTCATGACGTGTCTGAGGTGCACAGCCTGCGCTGCTAATAAGCAGCAGAACTCCCAACGCCATCACCACGACCTGCTTGCAGTAACGGTGCGATTGCACCTGTGTGCCGGTCAATCGCTGCACGCCTATTCCTTGATCCAGTCACCAAAGCCGTAGACGTTCAGCTTATTGGCTCCGGTCATGTTGCAAACGTAGACCAGATAGCGCAGCTTGAAGTTCTTGTCGGCATACTTCTCGAAATACGCCACATTCTGATAATCAACAGTGATGCCGGCCGGCAGGTACATACTGCCAGCCTTCTCGCCAAAACCGCCGAAAAAGAGTAGCAACTTACCTTCAGCATTGAAGATCTGGACGTTTTCAAATGCGGCATCGACTACATACAGGTTATCATCACGATCAAGGACGATCCCCTTTGGTCGAGCCAGATTACCCAAGGCATTACCTGCTGACCCGAACTGCTGCACAAACGTGCCGTCTGGCGAAAACTTCTGGATCCTGAAATTAAATGCATCGTTGACATAAAGATTTCCCTGGCGGTCAACGGCCAGATGGCTGGGTCTGTTAAATTGCCCTTCCTTATCGCCCGGTTTGCCGATAGTGGCCACCTGACTGCCACTTACTCGGTCAAACACCACCACCTGGTGTTTCTTCATGTCGCAGATGTAGACCCGATCACCGTGTACCGCTACATCAACAGGCCGCTCAAGTCTCCCGGGCTCTCCCACCGTACAGGCAAACCGGTTGTCCTGATCAAAGACCACCACCTGCTGCCGTTTCAGGTCAGCAATGTACTTGTGACCGTCTTCACTTATCCAGATACCGGAAGGCATCACCAAAGCCCCCCTGCCGCCGGCTCGCAACGGGTTGATAGTGTTCTTTGTCAGATCTATCTGCAGAATATCATTTGAAACCCGGTCAGTCAGGTAGATCTGCCCCCTGACCGTGCGCACAGCATATGGACGCCCCATAGTCTTATCGGTCTCTCTGGCGCCCAGCAGAAAATCATCCAGACCACCTGTCTTACCGGTCAGATCATCAAGTGAAGAGATTGAGGTAAGAAACTGCAACCGTGGTTTATCCGGCAAGGCAGGATAAAATACCGGATCACGGTTGATATCAGGACCAGCGGCACAGCCGCACAGCAGTGACAGCAGCGCCAGAAGAAGAACCGCACCCAGTCGTGTGGCAGACGTAACACCCATGTATTGACTCCATCTGGGATTGATTGGCACCAACAGAACAGCAGATAAGCGATGAGGCCATATCCAGGGGATATGATCTCATCGCAGCGAGGCCATAACTGCAACAGAGCACTACTTGGTATGGCAGGTCAGACAGAGGGCAGAGCCGGCATTTGCCTTATTCAGCATCTTGCTGATGCCCTGTTTGTTGTGCACATCGTGACAGGAAGAACATTCAAACTTGCCGTCATTGACCCAGCCCTTCGGCAAGGCGGCTGGGTCTGCCAGCTCACCGTCGGTATTTGACAGGGCGGTGGTGTACGAAAAAGAGATCGGGTGGGTTTTATTCAACTTACCGTCGGCAGCAACATTGGCTCGGACAGCAATCATAGTCTGACCAACGGTACCCGCAAACGAATCAACTGCCACCGTACCATCGTGACAGGACAGGCACAGCTTCGAAACCCCGCCCGGCTGGGACTGGGATGCCTTGCCGTCAAATGTCGGGCTGTTGTACAGGGTATATTGCGCTGTTGTCAGGGCGTGATTCCAGAGAGGGGCATCCGTTGTTGTGATATCGGCTTTGTGCGGTGTATGGCAAGGAATGCACAGCTGACCACCAGCTGTCCCCATGTTACTGAAGTCATGAAACGACCCCTGAATCTGAGCTTGGGAAATTGCTGCCAAACCAACGCCTGCCAGTACAACCGTCAACACTGCTGCTAAGTTTTTCATACGTTTGCTCCTTTTCTTTTGAGTGCGCACAAGACATGCAAAAATAGGTATATCTGAATAATAAAATGCAATAGTTTTAAGCACTTAAGCCATTAACAAATCATTTACTATCAAAATTCATACCAAATTGATGCATGCCTTGTGCACATCGTTTTTAAAATGTCGATACAAGAGCATATACCAGAATAAATACAGCACATTACAATCGCAACAGGCTTTTTAGCAGAGTTTCCTATTCTATCAATCATTTCTGCCTTACACCCGCTGTTCCAGACAGCTAAGAGGAGCAGCAAACGGCTTTTACCGCCATTAACGCATCCCAGGTTGCATCCACAGTAAACTTTTTTACTAACCAGTAGTACAGATTACCGCCTGTCAGGAAACCACCGCAGACCATAGTGCAATATCTGCGCAGATGGTGCAAAAGACGCACGGGGCAGATGTTGCAAGGCAAGACTAAATATGTGATTTTGAATATTTACAACACTGATATAAGTTGTAAAAAGTAGACATCAAACTCTGGTATTATTACCTGTACGGAGGTGTTTATATGAAAAGGTTACCATCTGGTCGTTACAGCAAAGAATTTCGAGAAGAAGCCGTGAAGCTTGTCAAGGAAGATGGTTTATCGGTAGTTGAAGAGTGCAGTCTCGTCTTTCACTTACGAAATCCACTCTTGAGACATGGGTAAGGGCAGGTAGTAAAGGTACTCTTGGGGATATTGGCAAAGGTCATCGCCCTTTAACCGACGTAGAATTCGAGCTGGCCAGGCTAAAAAAGAGCTTGCCCGTGTCACCATGTAGTGAGACATCCTAAAAAAGGCCGCGTACTTTGCGAGGGAGTCGCTGCCCGGTACGCGCTGATGAAGGAACTGCGACTCGGATATCCGTTAATTATGATGGCTGGTTCTATCTTGCAGGCCACCGTGATCTGTTCAATGGTGAAATTGTTGGCAATGCCATGTCAACAATAGCATATGCGGATGCTGGATAGACTCCCATCACCATTAAAAGTAAAAATCCTGGTTGTTTTGACTATAGGGGAATTACGACAGCTGTCTGCTAAATCACCTATAAAGTCCGCCTGATAATCTCCCCTGCCTGATCAACAACATCTCCTGCCCCATCAACCCAGTTGATCACCATGCCGTTGCGCTCCATCCGGCGGAACCATGTTTCCTGGCGTTTGGCAAAGTCATGGATGGCGGCATTCAGCTTTTGAAACAAGTCATTACGGTTTATTTTACCCTGGAGGAAGGCGGCAACAAAGCGGTATTCAAGCCCGTAGTACTCCAGCCGTTCCCAGGGGATGCCTGAGGCATGCAGGCTCTGGACTTCTTCGAGCAGCCCTGTCTCAAGCCTTTGACGCAGCCGCTTGGTTATCCGTTGCCCCAGTTGAACCCGATCCCACAGAATACCGATGATCAGTGACTGGATAACGGGGAACGGCTCCTCTTCACATGGCTGTGATTCAAAACTGGCGATCTCTATTGCGCGGATGGTTCGGTTGCGGTCGGTCAGATCACTTTTGTTATGCTGGTTTGGCACCAACTGCTGCAACAGAACGAACAGCTCTTGGTCACTCTTTTGGGCAAGTCCTGCCCTCAGGCTGCTGTTCTCAGGCACTTCTACCATGCGGTAACCACGCAGGGCAGCGTCCAGATACAGGCCGGTTCCACCGCACAGGACAGGCAGCTTGCCCCGGGCAGAGATCTCTTCAAAGGCTTGGATAAACAGACGCTGAAAGGCAAACACGCTGAACTCTTGCCCTGGATCAATGATGTCGATCAGGTGGTATGGAACCTCACCATATTCATGCAGATCCTTGCCGGAGCCGATGTCCATCTGCCGGAAGACCTGACGGGAGTCAGCGGAGATGATCTCGCCTGACAGCTCCTGTGCCAGCGCAACAGCCAGACGGGTCTTGCCCGATGCGGTCGAACCAAGGATGGTCAACAGGTTAAACGGCGGTTGAGTCTGCGCCATGATCATTATGCAAGTATCCCTTCTGCTGCTCTGATGCCGCTTGCCCATGCCCCGGTGATACCCCGTGAGGTTCCAGCGCCGTCACCAATCATATAGATGTTTTCTGAGACGCGAAAATGGTCATCCAGAAAGGCAGGTTTATTGGCGTACATCTTGATTTCCGGATAATACATGATGGTACTGGGATGGAGCACACCGGGTACGATGGTGTCCAGCTTCTTCATGGCTGCCCAGATATGGCGCATAATCTTGGCCGGTACCACCAGACCAAGATCACCGGCAGTTACCGGGCAGGTTGGAGCAAAGGAGAAGAGGTCATCGTTAAAGGTCTCGCTGTTTGACCGTTTACCCATGCGGAAGTCGCCAACCCGCTGCATGATCGGTTTGCCCCCGCCGATCTCGTTGGCCAGCCGCGCAAGGAAGATTGCCATCTGCTGGCCGCTGCGCACCGGGTTTTTAAGGCCAATGCTCTTGAGCAGGGCAAAGTTGACCAGATTGTTTGCGGTCTGTTTTTCTGAGAGGGCATGGCCATTGACCAGGTTGAAGCCATGATATTGCTCAAGCACTACCCTGGCATGACCGGAGTTGGTGCAGAAGGTTCTGACCTTGTCAGGAAACAGGAATTTGGGATCGTAGTAGTCGGTAACGATTGGATAGTTCTCCAGCCTGGTTTCAACACGGATGCCGATATCCACCTCATTGTCGATGTAGGAGATCCCCATCCGCTCCATCAGCTGTTGGAGAAAAGCAAAACCCTTTCTCCCCGGCGCAACAATCACAGTACCGCAATGCAGCGTATCGCCATTTGCCATGACCACCCCGACCCCGTCGCTGTTATCAAAGAGATCCCGCACTTCCTGCTCAAGCATGAAGCGCACCCCACGCCCCTCCAGCTCGGTTCTCAACCGCAGAATCAGCTCTTTACTCCGGTCAGTACCAACATGAGCCTGACGGATGTTCAGCAGGCTGACCCCCAGCCGTTCGGCACGGCGCTGGTAGACCGACAGGTTCTGTTTTTCCTTGATAGTCGGCTTCAGGCAGGCTTCCACCTGGGGCAACAACCGTTCAGCTTCTTCCCTGCGCCAGATCCCTTCGGCAAAACCGGTTGGATAGGTGTAGTTTTGCTTGCAGTCGTTCAACAGGCCACCGGAACAGTATTTTTCACGATCAATCATTAAGATTGAGAGGTGAGGTGCATGTTCAGACAGGTGAAAAGCTGCTCCAAGCCCGGCTGGACCGGTGCCAACTATGATTATATCAATTTTGCGGGATTCCATAACATTTCCTTGGTTTAATTGCAGGGTCATAATGAGCCGAGATCTTCAGAGCCGGGTTGAAAAAGTCCCTTATGATATCATTCGCTGATGTATCAAAAACGGGATGGATTGAAAGTTTTGTAAGAGGTTTCATCTAGTGCCACTGGATATATTTTATTGAGCCTACCCTTGTGTATACCAGAAAAACTTGATTTTCACATCGTGAACTCCGCTTGTATCAGATTGAAGATACCAAAACAGCATCCTGTATCAGGATTGATATGCTCAGACTGGTCAGTAGGGGAAAAACATTACCTTACCTCCACATTCCTGATCCCTTCCGGACGCCATGCCGGTGAGATGACGTGAGAGCCTTTCTCTTCGGTCTGTAGCAGGGATGCATATCTCACGGTAAAATCTCCCAGCTTATTATTGACCGCGTCCATAGCCAGAGTCATCTTTGCCTTTCTCTGTTCTTCCGGGAATAGTGGCAGCTGTTGATTGTGATACTGGAGGTTGGAGAGTTTAACCCCCAGCAGTCTGACCTTCTGAGATATTTCAATGCTGTTCAGGATGGTAGTTGCTGCCTTGTAGATTTCATCACTCTGGTTGATGTAACTGCTCAGGGTCTCCTGCTTGTGGGCGCTGGAAAGGTAATCGGCAAAACGGATGTACAACGATACAGTCTTGCCGGTGACACCATAGCGCCTGGCTCTACGCCCAACCATCTCTGACAGCTGCAGCAGGTATTTCAGGATATCCTCTCTGCTATCAACATCCCGTCTGAGGGTCATGGAGTGGCCGACACTCTTGACTTCATCATCCTCTTCTTGAGGTAGTACCGGGCTGTGTTCTATTCCCTGTCCCATCTCCTTCAACCGCTTACCGATGATTCCGAATTTACGGGTCAGCATCTGTTCATCCGCTCTGCCCAGTTGGCCGCAGGTTTTAATGCTGAGTAAGGCAAGATGCCGTTCCATCTTCCTGCCAATACCGCACAGGTCATTCGCCGGAATCCTTTCCAGAACTCTGCTTACCTCATCCGGATTTATGATGGTGAGACCATCCGGCTTCTTCATGTCACTGGCAAGTTTTGCCAGCAGCTTGTTAGGTGCAATGCCAATGGAACAGGTGATGCCGAAGCTCTGCTTGATCTGTGCTTTTAAGAGATAGGCGATCCGTTCGGCAGAGCCGAACAGTTGCAGGGAGTGTGTGACATCCAGCCATGCCTCGTCAATGGAGAATACTTCTACCAGTGGTGTGTACTGCCGCATCATCTCAATGATCCTGCTGCTGGTGTAGGTATACTTCCTGTTATCGCCTACCACAAAGATCAGTTGAGGGCAGACTTTGAGTGCCTCCCACTTGGCCATACCGGTCTTGACACCGAACTTGCGGGCTTCATAGCTGGAGGTGGTGATGACAGTTCTGCCATGGCTGCCGATAACGGCAATCGGCTTGCCTCGCAGGTCAGGGTTGGCCTGCTGTTCGACTGAGGCAAAAAAGGCGTTCATGTCTATATGCATAACTACACGATGTTGCATGAGGCTCTACTCGGTTGGATGGTTCTGAATAGTCCATGACTGGTCAACCGGGTTGAAGACCAGTTCATACAATGCTTCACCATCAGTTACGGCGTAGTGCAGGAGTTGGGTGCTACCGATGCTATCTTTCCAGTGGTAGGTAGTCTCTGTAACCTTGTGCTGCTGGCGGTTCAGTTCAAACCAGACAGGTCTGGCTTTTTTGCCTGGCTCAAAGAGCACGGCTATCCGGACAGGTGCGCCAGACATTATTCAAAGGAGCGAATGGTCTTGAGTAATCTGCCTAAAATCATGGTATCAGCCTCTCCAGCCCGGACAACAATCGGTAGCAGGTGCTTGTTCTCAGGTATAAGACGGATACAGGTGCCATCGGCAAAGAAACGCTTCAGGGTTGCTTCGCCATCAATCAGAGCTACCACGATCTGACCATTTTCAGCTGTTGGCTGAGGCTGTATTAAAGCCAGATCACCATCAAAGATACCTGCCTCCACCATACTGTCTCCTTTGACACGCAGCAGGAAGTTACCAGTTCCTTTCAGCCAGGCAGGATCAACGGATACATAGCCTTGTATCTCTTCAACTGGAGTTTCAGGCTGTCCTGCACGGACAGTACCAACCAGCGGAATCGATACCGGCGTAGCACCAGCATGCTTCAGGGCAATACCACGGGAACCTTCACGACGGCGGGAGATGTATCCTTTACGCTCCAGCGCCTCAAGGTGCAGCTTGGCAGTGGCCGTGCCTTTGGTGCCTATCTGATCGGAGATTTCACGCAGGGATGGTGGACAGCCATGTTCGTCACGGAACCGGCAGACAAAGTCCAGTACTTCCTGTTGGCGGGAGGTGAGTTCTTGCATAAATATCCTCTAGTGGCATTCAAATGGAATATATGGCAGATGATAGCTATAAGAGTAGGAGGTGTCAAGAGTGACGATATGTTATTAAAACCAGAAAAAACGGTTTTTCAACCGAAACTCCTTGTTTTGGCAGTAACAGCTTCTATAAAACGGCTAAATTGCCACGCAATTTTACAGATTAAGGGTCTGTGTCTCTTTCTTCATATCCTCAATCCTCAAGAAAAATCATTACTTCGTTTATAAACTCTTCTGCTGATTCTGTGTGGATTGAATGTGCTGCACCTCTTATAACTGCAAGTGTTGCGCCCGGGATTCTTGTAGTCAGATCCCTGGAACAGTGTAGAGGCAGCAGAATATCTTCACTGCCGACGATGACCTTTGTCGGTATGCAAATCCTGTCCAACCAGTCTGTTGCGTCAAAAAAGGCAATTGCCTCAACCTGTTTTCTGAAGGCTACAGGGGATTGTGGCCATTGATAGTTAAGGAGGCAGGCTATTGAGGCATCAACAATCTTACGGTTTTCAAAAAAACGCTCGCTGAATATCCATAAAAAGAGGGCTCTGAACCAGAGGGCAGGATTATCTCCTGATTCATACTGATCCGCCCAGTCGTGGAAGAGGATGTTGTTACGGGTAGAGTTCTTCGCTCCGGTTCCAACCAAAATCAACCGTTCAAAAAGTTCCGGGTAGCGTCGTACAGATTCCATCGCAACCATGCCACCCATAGAGTGGCCGAGCAGAAAGAGTTTTGACAACCCAAGCTCTTTTGCGAGAGACGCACAGTCATCCGCCATATACTTAATGCTAATCTCGCAATCCTGTGTCGAACGCCCCACTCCACGGTTGTCCAGAAGGATCACTCTGAAAAATTTTGACAACCCCTCCAGAACCGGCAGCCAACTTTGGGAGTCTGAAGCCAGACCGGCCAGCATTAACAAAGGCTGACCATTACCATGCTGCTCGTAATAGAGGGTTATTCCGTCATGTTCAAAGTATGGCATTTCAACTCCGGAGTTGTCATCTGTAGAACGGGAAAAACATTAAAATCTGTACCCCAGCTTAACGGTAATCCCGTACTGTTCTGACCAGACCTTTACGCCGTCAGACCATCTTAAAGATTGATCAAAATTGCTTAAGGTGTGAGTCCCGGTTGTTTCAATCTTCAGATAGTCCGCCTCTATACCCAGATCCAGATTTTTCGTTAATCCCAAAATAGCGGATAGAGCTGCATGCCACGCATCTCCGCTTGTTTCTTCTTCTGTTATCCGCTTGCCAGCACGCAAAAGATGGTGATCCCAGTTATCACCTTCAACATAACTCCAATCCAATTGTGTCAGAAGCTTGATTCGATATAGCCAAGGTATGTTTTTCCATTCATAGCCAACTCTTGCGCCTATGAAATACTGATACCAGCTTTGTTTAAAAGCGATGGTATTTCCGGGTAAGTCTTGAATATCAGGCGGCAAGCCGGAGATATTATAATCGTACTGAATCCCGTCATGAGTCATCAGAGATAACTGTTGCCATCTGAATCCCAAAACAGGTCTTAAATTAAATTCATTTGGAAGCTTCAGCAGATCGGCCACCTGCATATCAATATCAGCTCCAACCTGATAGCTTGGCTCCAGACGGCAGGATGTCTCACCATAGTTGCTAAGGAAGGCGGTATTTGAGTCTTCAGCCCAATCGCTATCCTTGAATCTGCCTGTTTCCTGATCTGCAACTGAGGTCAAGAAATCAACTCCTATTGAAAAGCGGGAGATCTGTTTTCTTGCCTCCAAACCGCCCCAAACGGAATCAATAGGAAATTCAAGTCTGCTTAGAGGCTTCTGGTAAGGTGGAAGAGGATTGCCGAACTCATATGATGTATGACTATTAAACATAGTCTTTTGTTTAATACTGATTTCCAGGCCAGGTTCAATTTTATTGACCTGCTCTTCCGAATAAACAGGTAAGGCAGTTAAGCAGAAGAATCCGGCAAAAAACAAGCTCTTAAAAATGGATATATTCATTATGGCGCAATCTCGCAAGAGACCAGCCTGCCATTTTCATACAGGGTAACAGGCTGATCCTGCATGCATTTTTTCCCATCAATGCTGAAAGGCTTGTCCAGTGTGCAGCTCTCCAGCTTGCCTGACGGATATAGTGTAATCTGGCCTCTGTCACCACAGGGAACTCCATTTACAGTTACATCTTCGTAAAGAACACAATAACGGAGTGAGCCGTTTGGCAGGAAAGAAATACCGGAGTTGGCACTGCATTTTATACTTCCATAACTGTAAATATTCCTCAAAGTGCAGGAACGGACAGTCCCATCTTCATAAAAGGAAACATTGGTATCAGTCGCACATATTGATTTGTCTGCGGCCACTGTCATTCCTGCATCAGATAGAGAGATAAGAAAAGCGAATAAAAACAACAGTTTTTTCATGGTAAACTCCTTGTCATAAAAGGGGATTATGCAGCTTTTAGTAAAGCACAGTTTTTATAAAAGTTAAGCTGAAAAGTTCTGCTTTGCGATCATATTCCGATATCCTCGTTCCATAACTCCGGTTTTTCCCTGATAAACTTCTCCATAATTGAGATACATTCAGGATCCTGAAGAATCTCGACTTCCACCCCACGTGAACGGAGCAACTCCTCTTCCCCTATAAATGTCATGTTTTCGCCTACAACCACTTTGGGTATACCGTACAGCAGAATAGCTCCACTGCACATCGGACATGGAGAGAGAGTCGTATAAAGAACCGACTCCCGATAGACAGAGGCTGTTTGACGGCCTGCGTTTTCCAGGGCATCCATCTCGGCATGAAGGATAGCGCTTCCTCTTTGTACCCTGCGGTTATGGCCTCGCCCTATTATAGAACCTTTGTGGACGATTACCGAACCTATCGGGATTCCTCCTTCAGCCAGTCCCTGTTTTGCTTGATCAACTGCTGCCTGCATATATAAATCCATTATCCATACTCCTTTTGAGTGTTGGCTTTTATTGGTTAACTACAACAATTCTGGTGCCTAGCCACTTGTTAAGAATCTTCTGCAATGTCCCTTCTTTCCGCATCCTTTCAATTTCTCTGTTCATCTGAATGAGAAGGGGTTGATCATTTTTACGGACAGCCCATGCCAGCGGTTCATCTGTTAACGGCTCAAAAAGACCGACCAGCCCGGGTCTCTGGTTTGCAAGATCAGCGCTGAATCGCCAGATAGTAGGCGCGTCATGGACAAAGCAGTCAATGCTTCCCTGTTCAAGAGCCCTGACCCCTGCCTCAGTTGTATCAAAATGCGTTACAGTGCCCCAAGCAAAGCTCTTCAGCACATACTGTTCACCGGTACTCCCCCGTTCAACGCCTATCCTGGTTGCCTCAGCCTGGTTAAATAGAATCTTGGGAAACCGCTTGAGATCCTTTTCCCGTATAAGCAGCATCTGACCGGTTTTCATGTAAGAATTCGTGAAGCTTGCAAGCCCCTGGCGTTCAGGTGTGATTGACATCCCAGCCATTATCATGTCAATCTGTCCCGACCTAAGCGAAGGAATCAGATGGTCAAAAGCCATTATCTCGAATTTTATGCCTCTACCTGTCTGTCTGAACAGTTCCTCTGCCAGATCCGGTTCTATTCCGGCCAAAGAACCATCCTTCATAAAGGCAATAGGTGGATAGCTTGGAGCGATTCCTATCTTAAGATCCGGAGATGAAGCACAACCGGCAATTAACATTAATGAAAAAATGATTGTAAATGAGCGTAGCCACTTAAAAAAATTCATCTGATTTCTCCTTCATTTAGAGATATAAAAAGGATACCAGAGATTTTGTAGAGGGCAACCCTACCAGACAGCTTCTACAGGATTTTTTTAACGTTTGTCAGCTGATTAAAGAGACACTTTGAACCGAAACAGAACAGGAAAAGCTGATTGACCAGGCAAACTCTTCAGGGTATTTTAAGGTAAAGAAACTACAAAAGGGCAAGACCCAAAGGTATAATTATGGATGACAGTTCACCAGACAACCTTGCTCTTGACCACTACATTGCACTCCGTCGCAAAATTGTTCTTGCTATTTCCATTCTTCTTACAACGCTGGTATTTCTATCGATCTGGCATGCATTCACAGGTTTCAAGGTCGCAATAAACAATACTGAGCAACTTTCACAAAGCTATGCGCGTTCGCTGAAAGAACATGCAGAAAGGGCTTTCTCTGAAGCGGATCAGGTTCTTCTGGCATGTATCAGGGAGATTGATGTTGAGGGAGGGGTCAACTCAGTTGACTATCTGACTTTAACTAAAATATTAAAGAGCCATAACAGCAATATACCGCATATTTCAGCAATAACAGCAATCGGTGCAAACGGTATTGTAAAAGCAACCTCCTTCGCCGATATAAAAAACCTTCCTGATGCTTCAGAACGGAGCTATTTCAAATATCATCGTGACAACCATTCGGATAACGTGCTGATAAGTCCCCCAGTTCAATCACTTGCAAACAAAGAATGGGGGTTTATCCTTTCCAGGCGTCTGCAAAATAGATCAGGAGAATTTGATGGAGTAGCGCTTATATTCTTTAACCTCCACTATTTTGAAGAGCTTTACAGTTCTATTGTTGCAGGTAAAAACGGGCGTTTTACCCTTGCAACCACTGCCGGCGATTATCTTGTGCTGGTGCCATCAGATGAAAAGGTGTATGCCAGCGGCAAAAAGACCGCTCATTTCTTCCGTAAATATGTTGAAGAATCACCTGTCAGAACCTATCACAACCCGAGTTCAAATATTGCAAAAGAATACCGGATTATTTCATATAACAAGCTGGAACATTTTCCGGTGGTTGCTATTTCATCCTTCGGAAGAAAGCATGCAACCGCTGAATGGCTTGGGACAACCATAAAGCAGGGAATAACCACTCTGTTGCTCTGTATAATAGTGATACTTCTTACCAGGATGTTGCTTGCTCATATAAGAGAACTGGAACTTGCCAACTATCAACTGGAAGAACGTCAAAGAGAGCTAAAGAGGGCAGAAGAGGCAGCATCAGCAGCTACACAGGCTAAAAGTGAATTTCTGGCAAATATGAGCCATGAAATACGAACACCAATGAATGCAATTATAGCTCTTACACAGCTTAGTCTTGAATTCGATCTGCCTCCACAGCCACGGGAATATCTGCAGCGTCTTAAAAATTCATCCAAAACACTTATGCATATAATCAATGACATCCTTGACTTCTCCAAGATAGAGGCACGGATGCTCACTATTGAGAATGAACGGATGAATCTGCATGAAATACTTCAGCAATCAATTGACCTTTTTCAGATCTCTGCCTCTGAAAAAGGGATACAACTTCTCTTGATAAAGGATCCAGAGCTTCCTCGCTATCTTTCGGGAGACCCTGTAAGGCTTACACAGATACTAAATAATCTGATTGGCAATGCCATTAAATTTACCGAGGAAGGGACAATTTCAATAAAGGCAGAAGTTGAGGAAGTCAGACAAAACAAGATAGTTATCCGGTTTGAGGTTAAGGACACAGGTATCGGAATTGACCGTAATATTGTCAACTCAATGTTTCAGCCGTTTACTCAGGCGGATGGTTCAATATTAAGGCGTTTTGGTGGAACAGGTTTGGGTCTTGCCATTGCTAATAAACTTGTTGAGCTAATGGGAGGTAAAATTACTGTCAACAGTGAACCCGGGATCGGAAGCGCCTTTATTTTCACGGTTATTTTTGACCTTATTTCAGAAGAAGAGGCACCAGAGGAAAAGAGAGAACCTTCACTTCTCGATCTCGCAAAAGGTATAGGTGGAAGACATCTCCTGCTGGTTGAAGACAATGAGGCCAATCAGTATGTTGCAAAACAGCTGTTGAGCAGAGCAGGATTAAAGGTTGAGATCGCAAACAATGGTAGTGAAGCATTGGAAAAATTGAAAAATAAACATTATGACGCAATCTTGATGGATATGCAGATGCCGGTGATGGATGGAATTCAGGCTACAAGATTGATAAGGGCACAGCCAGCCTTTAGTGATCTGCCTATTATCGCAATGACAGCTGCCGCAACAGATAACGACAGGGAGAACTGTATTGCAGCCGGCATGAACGATTACATCAGCAAGCCTGTCTCTGCCGTAGAGCTTTTTGAAAAACTTTTCAGATGGATTCGCCGCGAATAACCCCCCATAGTTTCACTGGCTGAACGCTGCCCTTTATTCTAAAACTCTTCGTTGAGATCAAAGTTCACGCCTCAGGATCTTTTTCTAAGCTTTACGGAAGGTCGCCCCGAGACGCTTCAACCCTTCTGAGCAGTCGAGCTTATCCAGGCGCGCCTCGATTAAAATTAGCCTGTCTTTGTTTTGAGTAGCTGTTTTCAAGGCCAAATCAAGTTCATTCTCGTCTTTGACAATTATCCCGAATGCCTGGCTTCCTGCATTGAATATTTCAGGAATACCTGCATAGTTCCAGATCCGAATGTCGTTGTAAGGGCCGTCTTCATGCAGCATCCTTTCAACCAGATAACCATCATTGTTTATCAGTATAATAATCGCAGGAATCCTGAGGCGGATCAGGGTGGAAACTTCCTGCATAGTCATCTGAAAAGCTCCATCGCCGGTAAGGACAACAGGACGCATTTCAGGACGTGCAAGTGCAACTCCCAGCGAGGCAGGGGTACAATAACCTATGGATGAGTAGTAGGACTGAACAATAAAACGCTCCGGCTCTTCAATCATAAACTCCGGCGCTGCACAAAAAGCATCGCCAGGTTCTGCAAGCAAGAGCATACTGTCATCAAGAAAGCTGCCAATCGCTTCATACAGCCTGGATGCAGTCAAAGCCCTGTCTCCAGCCGGAATAAATCTGGCAGTTGAAGCGTGGGGCTCAAAGGGATGAGCCTCAAGATAGGAACGGCTTTTAAGCAGTGGCAGAAGTTCTCTCAGAAGATCTGAGAGAATCAGGTTATGAAAATAGCGGTTGCCGATTCTCACGGAATCCCGTCCTGCCTCAATTGTCCGATCCGGGTCAATTTTGTTGCTGAATATCCCTGTATCGAGATCCGTCATCCAGGTGCCGACTGAAAAGAGGCAGTCGGCAGATTCAATCTGCTTCTGGACAGCTGGTCTGCTCCAGCCCCCCTGATAGATCCCTATGAATTGCGGGTGCATCTCAGGCAATGCCGATTTGCTGCTAAGCATGGTTGCAAACGGGATCTCCGCCTGCTCAATCAGCCTTAGCAGTTCTTTGCCAAGATGGAAACGGGATACCTCAATACCGGCAAGGATAGCCGGGCTTGAGGCATTATTCAGCAGCTTGGCTGCAGCCTCTGAACATTCTCTTAACGTGTCAGGATCTGAATCTCTTACAGAGGGAACAATCGGATTAAAAGGTGGTTTGCAAGCCAGGCGGGCAATGTCAGCCGGAAGTTCAAGATAAACCGGCAGCTTGCGAGTGATGCAGTTTGAAAGTACCCGATCAATCAGCTCGGGAGCTCTGTCAGGATTATCCAGCAATGCGGAATCTACCGTAACCTTCTGGTATATCTCAAGCTGCCTGTTGTAGTCCTCAACCAGATGATGCACCAGCGCACCGGCTTTGCGACGTCCGGTAGGAGGCGCTCCGCTGATTAGTACAACTGGCACCATCTCGGCAAAGGCTCCGGCAACTGCGTTAAGTGCGCTGAAGCCCCCAACGGCGTATGTTACCACTGCGCCGCCAATTCCCTTCAGACGCGCATATCCATCTGCAGCATAGCCTGCATTAAGTTCGTTACAGGTTCCAACCCATTCAATCGGGTCATCAATAACTTGATCGAGAAAATCAAGCACATAGTCACCTGGAACACCAAAAAGATGCTTAACTCCCAGTTCCCGCAATCTTTGAAGGAGATAGGTTGAAACCGTACATGTTACAGGCATGACAAACCTCCATAGAGCAGTTTGTTTCACTTTCAGAGAATTTCAGTATATCAGAGATTTTAAGGGGGACAATTGGGGAAACTATAACAATGCATCTAAAGGGATCATTAAGCTGCTGGTAAGTCGCCAGATAAGGTTAAAGAAATATGGGGGATGTCCCTTATTTCTCTTATTTCTAATTTGGCTGTTGATTGCGCACAATCTCCTCCAGCCTTTCCACCAGGTAGAGCGGCAGTGACAGTAACGGATATTGAACCTGATGCTGTTGCTTGTTCAGCATGATTAGCGTGTCTATTTGTTGCATGCTCGGGGGCTTTGTATCGAAGCGGACTGCGATCTTGGCTTTTTTGCTGCCCATAAATTGATGCAAGGATTTCAGCGCTCCGGTAGCTCCTGATTTAACCTCTATGGGAACGAACTCTCCGCCGATGGCGACTACAAAATCAAGCTCAGCATTGCATGACTTTCCTTCGCGCAACCAGTAATTCAATTCCCGGTTCGGTTTGTCCGACAGCATGGCCTGCAGATGCTGGCCGATAAACTGTTCGGCAATTGCCCCCTGGTTGATGAGCTTTGCTTCGTCCATCTGCGAGATATTGCGCCAATCCAGCCCGCAAATTGCGTTCATCAAACCAATGTCAAGAAAGAGCAGTTTGTAAACTTTTTCCTCAATATCGGCCTGTAGCGGTAACCCTGAGCAGTGGCTATGGATGACCTTGCTGATGACCCGAGCCATTGCCAGCAGTTCAATATCTTTTTTGACGGTAACACTTTGATCCTGGGGGGAAATGTTGCTGTATTTGATTTTCACGCCAACATTCCGGGCGGCAAAATTAAACAGATTGAGCATCCGGTTAAGATTCCGGGAGCCGACATATTTGGGGAAATCATCCCGATAGGTATCGATAATGGAATTGTGTACCTCGCCGACCTCTTTGTAGCTGCGTGTTTCGGCAAAAACCGCGACCGCTTCCGGCATGCCGCCGACATAATAATAGGATCTGAGCAAAGCCAGCAACCGCTGATGAACAACCTCCCCAACCTCCTGCCCCATTCTGTACTGACGGATGAAATCATGCAGCTGTTCCTCTTGCATGGCCAAAAGAAATTCACTGAAAGTCATTGGCCCCATTTGTAAATACTGGATCCTGCCAACAGGCATGGAAAACGCGTGATCTGCCAGGGCAAATTCCAATAAAGAACCGGCGCTGATTACCGGCAGTTCCGGTCTGTCTTCGTAAAAATAGCGCAAAGCGGCGATGGCTTCAGGCACTGCCTGGATTTCATCAAGAAATAACAGCATGTCGTTGCCTATTTTTCCCATCTTAGGCAAGAACTCAATTTGCTGAATAATCTGTTCGGGGTTTTTACCGGAGAAAATGGCCGATAACTCAGGATGGCGTTCCAGGTTCAGATTGCGGAGGGTTTTCTGATTTTGCCGGGCAAACAGTTCCCCCCTGTGTCAGGATAGTTGTCGCCTTACTTCCTTGATTTTGTGTTAATCTAG
>CAZZMP010000018.1:0-69663 GCA_964655435.1 uncultured Geobacter sp. | reverse complement strand
GAAATAATACCAAATTTAAACGATTTTGACTACTTGTTTTTCAAAGGACTGCTAAGAATGGCCTCCATCATCTTGCTGTTTACCGCTGAATCTTCTGCAACCAGTATCTTTAGACAACGAGTCAGCTTTTTAAAATTATTGTCAGAAGCAGAACCTTCCTCAATCTGGATTGTTCTACTAACCTTGCAGGGGATTCTACAGTTGAAAGTGCTCCCCTCTCCCAATCTGCTCTCAACAGTGATGGTGCCGCCGAGCATCTCTGCGAGATGGAGTGAAATTGCAAGGCCAAGACCTGTTCCGCCAAATTTACGTGTAGTCGTAAGATCTTCCTGCACAAACGGACTGAATATCCGTTCCATATTTTCAGGGTTTATCCCCTTACCGGAATCCGTTACCTCTAAATTCAACAAAACTGTATCTTCTTGAGAAAAACTGCCTGAGAGCTTAAGACGTATAACACCATGGCTTGTAAATTTGAGGGCGTTTGAAAGTAGATTTACACCTATCTGCTGGATTCTGGCAGGATCTGAAATCAGTTGTTCCGGCAGAGCTGATGATAGTGAGACCTCAAATCTCAAACCCTTGTCACGCAACATTGCGCTAAACATCCGCTCAAGCTGGTCAAACAGCAAACGAGGCCTGAATGGGACTTCCACTATCTGTAACTTTCCAGCTTCAATCTTTGATATATCAAGCACATCACTGATTATATCCAGCAGATTATTTGCCGCTGCCATTGAATCCTTTGCCAGTTCCTTAAGCTCACCTTTTTCAAGTCTTTCAGCCAACAGGGAGTTGATACCTATTATCGCATTCAGAGGGGTTCGAATCTCATGACTCATATTAGCCAGAAAAAGGCTCTTGGCCTCATTTGCCTTTTCAGCGGCTGCCCTGGCCAGTTCCAGTTCTTTCTGGTTGGTATACAGCGCATCCTCCGCCTCTTTTCGTGGCGTAATATCATGGCCTACACTCAATATTTCAACAATTCTTCCCTCTTCATCATAAATCGGACTGTTAGTCCATGAAACCCAGAGCAGTCTTCCGTCCCTGCAACGGTTCTGATTAAGGTTCAATTTATATTCATCGGTATGCTCAAATATATCCAGAAGCATTTTGAACAGATCTCTGCCATCTACCTGATTATGAGGGACAATGGTCTCAAATAACGACTCTCCATGAAGCTCTTCAGATTCATAGCCAAACAAAGCGGCTCCATAATCATTGATAAAGCTGATTTTACCGTCATGCTGCCATCTAAGGATGATACTGTCGGTACATTGCACCAACTCACGGTACTTCGCTTCACTTTTACTCAACTCCGCAGTTTTGATGGCAATAGCCTTACGAAGCCCCCAGCTCCAGATAAAAAGCAGTAGAAGCAATAAAACGGCAACTCCACTCCCCCAAAGAAGGTATTTATAATTGTATACTGGAGCAGAATAAGAAAAACCGTACCAGCTCTCTTCAATTTTCTGTAGTTCTGTCGCAGAAACAGCCGAAAATCCGTATTCAAGAAGATTAAGTGTTATTTTATCCCCTTTTTTTACAGCCCTGTGAAACTCACCTGTATTTATAGGCTCTGTATGTTTGAAATGCTCAGCAATCCCCATCTTGTGAAGGAAATATACCGCAGGAGGCTTATCAACTGAAAAAGCAGAGATCTTACCCTCTTTTGCAGCATCAATTATCGCCTCATAACTTGGGTAGGTAACAAGAGTGTCAATACCATGCTGTTTCAAAAAACCGATGATTGCCCCTCCTTCCTTGACAGCGACAGTAAAGCCTTTAAGTGAATCTAGATCCCTGATTCCAGTAATATCCTTATTAAAATATACTGGCTGTTCAATTTTCTGATACGGCTTGCTGAAATCATACTTTTTAAGGCGATCCTCAGTCTTGAAAATGGTGTCAATAACATCGAATTCACCACTGTCCATTCGTTTTTGAGCTAGCGACCAATCCATCGCATGAATTTCAACATGAACTCCAGTCTTTTTTTCCCACAGTCTCCACTGATCAATCAGTATTCCCTGAAGCTTCCCTTCCGGACTTTTGAATATAAACGGGGGATAGTTGTCATCCATGACAACTTTAATATTCCGTGTGTGGCTCCATGAAAAGGAGGGGAGCATCAGGTGGGAGAGCAGTATTAGCAGAATAATATAGACAAATCGCATTTACTTGGCTTCTCCAGGCGGTAAAGATGTTTTAACCTGATTTAGAACTGATTCCTGATGCCAGCGAACCAGCTCAAGCCCTGCAAGAACCAGCAACCAACTGGTGTAGATCCATATAAGAAGAAACGGCAACAAAGCAAGAGCCCCATACATTGAATTGTAACGAACTATCCCAAACTGAAAGTGAAAATATCCCCAGTGTGCCAGCTGCCATAAAGCGCCAATTACAAAACCGCCAAAGAGTGCGGAACGAAAGCGCACCCTTGTGCCGGATAGAAGCATGTATGTCAGTATAAGCAGCATAGAACTGGATATGAATGGAGTTAGTCCAAACAAAAGTAAAATGGATTTTGCAAACGGCATCTTGGTTATAAGCCATTTTACAAGATGCCGGCTTTCCAGAAAGGAAGTCATCCCAAAAGTAACGACAAGCAACAGCGGGGCAGCAAGCACAAGAGTCAGATAATCAATGCTGCGACGCATAAGTGTGTAAGGTTCTTCCAGATCCCATATAGCATTGAAAGAATTCCGGATGTTCTCAAGCAACAGAAAAAGAGAACCCAAAAGGGCAAAAAGGCCAAAGAACCCGAGAGTTGCAATATTTACGTTATTTATATACTCCAGAATTTTGGCACCTGCCTCTTGCAAATTGCCTGTCAGCTGCGACATCATAAAAGGTACAAGCAGATTCTGGACTCCGGTAAGTTTAAGTCCAACAAAGATTAAGGCAAGAAACGGAACCAGCCCCAGGATGGTGTCAAATGAAAGAGCTGAAGCACGCAACATCCCCTGATGACGTTCAAAACGGCTCCATAATGATTGTAGTGTCCTGAAACCTGAAAGTACAGGGGAGCCACTTTTCTTCACCCTAGAGCAGAGCCTTTACTGCCGATATTACAGCAGCATAATCAGGTTCTGCAGTAACCTCAGGAACCTGCTGAATATAGCGGATGACCCCATTGGCATCCAGAACAAATATGCAACGGGCAAGCAGGACAAGCTCTTTGATAAGAACCCCGTAAGCCAGTCCAAAAGAACGGTCACGATAGTCAGACAGTGTAATCACGCGGTCAATACCAGCAGATCCACACCAGCGCTTCTGGGCAAAGGGCAGATCCTGACTGATTGTAAGAAGCACCACATTATCGGGTAGACTGGCCGCTTCCTGATTGAAACGTCTGGTTTCGGTGTCACAAACCGGGGTATCCAGAGAAGGGACAGCAGAGATTATAATGATTTTACCGGCATAATTAGCCAGGTTGACTGTGGATAATGTATTATCCACCAGTGTGAAATCAGGGGCTTTGTCTCCAACTTTCAGTTCAGAGCCTAATACTGTTACAGGGTTTCCTTTGAATCTGGTTACATCTGTTCTTTCATTCATTCCTTTCACCTCCGGTTTCAATTGTACTTCTATTTGATTCGTTCAGCAAATAATGACCTCTCCATTCATCAAACTGCTCGCTAGGGACAACCCTTATCAGCTCTTCCAGAGTTGTCAGCCCTTCCTTGACCAATCTAAGACCATCCTGAATCATATTAATTCTTTTGTTTCCTCCAAATACCTTCTCGCGAAGGTTTTTACCCTGAGAGAGATTAGTGATAATCATAAGTTCTTCATGTAAAGGCAACCAAAGCTCAGCAATAGGAAGTCGCCCTTTATATCCTGTAAAGTTGCATGCGGCACAACCAATGCCATGATAGAAGATCCCCTCGTATTCGGACAGTATGGGAGTAAATTCCCTTTCCGCAAGCTCGGAAGGGCTGTATGGCTCCAGACATTCCTTGCAGTTACAACGAACCAGACGCTGAGCAAGAACACCCCGTAATGTAGCCAGAAGCAGGGTAGGCTCTACACCCATGTCGAGCAATCGTGTAACAGCGCTTGTTGCATCATTTGTATGCAGTGTAGATAGCACTGTATGGCCGGTAAGGGCAGCTTTTATAGCAATGTTTGCAGTTTCTGCATCACGGATCTCTCCTATCATTATATTATCAGGATCCTGACGCAGGAATGCTCGAAGCAGTCTTGAAAAGGTGTTGCCAATCTGATCATTTACCTCAGTCTGCGTAATCCCGTTGATGCTGTATTCAATGGGATCTTCAACAGTTAAAGTTTTAACCTCCGGACGATTAAGATGACCAAGCAAAGCATAGAGAGTAGTTGATTTGCCTGAGCCTGTAGGACCTGTAACCAGAAAGATCCCTGTCGGTTTTTCAAGCGCATCGAGTAGCTCCTCAGTATACTGCGGATTATAGCCAAGTGATGTAAGGGTCAGCACATCGTTACGTTTGTCGAGCACCCTGATAACAACGTTTTCACCATATTGGGTAGGAACTGTGGAAACCCTGAAGTCAACTGTCCTAAGGGCATCACCTCTCTCAACCTTAAGCTTGAAGCTGCTGTCCTGAGGGCGTCTCCGCTCAGCAATATCCATATCACACATAATCTTGACCTTTGAGACAATCTGACGGGCATTAAGATTGATTAAAGGCACCGCGCTTCCAAGGTCAAGAGTCTGAAGCATCCCGTCCAGACGATACCGGACTTCCATACCATTTTCGGTGGACTCAAGATGGATATCACTTGCTTTATGCTTTATCCCTGTAGAAAAAATCAACTTTACCAGCCGCTCAACATCAACCGTTATGAGGTCATGTACATATTTTGAGCGTTCCATCTGTTTATCAGAATCTTCAGAGAGCGAGAGGTCATCAACAAACGAAAAACTGCCCTCTTTTCGAAACAGCTTCTGCTGCGCCAGAACTATCTGGCTCTCTGGAGAGACTACAAGCTTTATTCCATGCTTTCCTGCCACCTTAAGCTGTTCAAGCTCGGCATGCTGTAGAGGAAAAGCTATGGCAATGGTAAGTATATTGTCTTCCAGCTTTACAGGAACTAACCTGTGTCTTGTTGCATACTGAGAGTTTAGAAACCTTGAGAGATCAGAAGGAACCTTGAAATTTTGAAGAGACATATATGGAAGGTCATACTGTTTGGCAATAGCTCTTGCCAACTGTTCCTCATCAAGAACACGCATCTTTATAAGAGCTTGACCAAGAGGTATTTTTTCTTTCTGAGCTATTTCCAGAGCCCTTGTCAGCTTTTGCTCATCAAGCGCCCCTTCCTTGACTAGGATTTCACCAAGTTTTTTGCGAAGACCATTATAGTCAAGAACACTGTTAAGATCCTCAATCTTCAGAAAATTCAACTGACAGAGTATCTGACCTATCTCAAGATTGGGCGATTCCTGTTGAACCTGCAGAGCCTGGTTAAACTGCTCTTCCGTAATATATCCGCTCTGAATCAGGAGTTGCCCAATCTGTGCGGTAGGCATACCTGTTTCCTTTCCATAGTCCAAGATTCAAAGCTGCTACTGCATCCAAGTATAAATACAAAAAATACCGTGTCAAGTTCAGCAAAGCCTGTTTAAATCAATACAAAATTCAAGGAACCTGCTGGTAAACAACCTCGTTTTTCTGCATTACCCTTATCTCACCTGTGTCCATATCATACATCCATCCATGTATTGAAAGCTTCCCGTTATGCATAGCTTTTCTTACAAACGGGTACTCTATCAGGTGTTCCAGCTGAAGCCGGACATTTTCCTCTTCTATCAGTCTCCTGCGTTGTTCAGGTGGAATCTGGATACGAAGCAGCCTGATACGATCGTCCACCCGCTCCATTGCCTTGTGAGCGCTGTTAAGCCAGATAGGAATGTAGCGGTCTTCATCGCTTTCATTTAACAAGGCATTTATTGCGCCACAGTTATAATGTCCACAGACCACAACATCCGGTATCTTTAAATGATTGATAGTAAACTCAAGCACCGCCGAAAGGTTCCAGTCATTTGTTGCCACAATGTTTCCGACATTACGATGGGTAAAAACCTCACCTGGTTTGGTCTGGGTTATTGTATTTACCGGCACGCGGGAATCGGAACAACCTATCCAGAGCACTGTCGGACGCTGAAGCTTGGAAAGGTCTGCAAAATAATCCTTTTCCTGTTCAAAGACTTCGGAGACAAAACGTTTGTTACCCTCCAACAATGTCGAGATCATGGCTGAATCCTCCCTGTAAATTATTTTACCAATTTTGAGAGCTTCTTGAATGATTCAGTGCCAGCGACCTTCAGCCACTGAAACAGAACTGACTCTGTACATGTAATAACAGCACCTGCCTCGCGCATCATACCGATTGCTGCAAGTTTGTTCTGTTCTGAACGGCTCATAACCGCATCCTGCACAAGATGGACAACATAGCCGGCATCCAGAAGCTCAATAACTGTCTGCAAAACACAGACATGAGTCTCCATCCCTGCAATTACAATCTGACGCCTCCCTGTAGTTCTTACCTGCTCAACAAACTGGCTGCTGCCACAACAGCTGAAGGTCATCTTCTCATATCTTGGAGCGTCATTCATCTTCTCCTGCAAATCCTGCACAGTCTCCCCCAACCCTTTTACATACTGCTCAGTCGCAATTATCGGCAGATTCAGTTCAACCGCCGATTCCAGCAGAATCCCTGCATTGGACTTCAGACGATTGAGCGCCTGTTCATCCATTGCCTTGCAGAGCTTTTCCTGTACATCGATCAGCACAACAAGAGAATCATCCGTATCAAGAAAAAACTTCTGCCTGATTGTTGTCATAAAATACCTCCTTGGTTAACAAATTGTATAACTCCATTTATGCACATAATCATTGACTTTGCAAGATTATCAGTAATTATTTATACTTATTTTTAAATGCCGTTTTATTATTGAGATAAGATTTTCATCCAGCTGATATCTCTAAAAACAAGATAAAAAATCAGCTGTTTTCCATTTGATACTTGAATCATTGCTGTTTTCTGATTAAATGGTAGCACAAACTTAGACAGGAGCACTAAATGGCCTTTTCAGGTAATCTGGAAGACCTTTCAATAGTTGACGTCATCCAGCTGATTCATACAACCCGCAAGACAGGAACCCTTAAGGTAGAGGGTCGCAAGGGTGATATCTCAATAGCCTTTAATGATGGTTTTATGGTGGGTGCAAGCCATTATCAGCAGGGCGCCCGAATAGGGAAAATCCTGGTAGAAGCCGGGGTTATTACCGAGGAGGCGCGTAACAAGGCATTAAAGATACAGGCAGAGGCAGGGGATAACAGAAAACCGCTGATTGCAACTCTGCTGGAAAATGGTCTTGCAGACTCAAATGCAGCTTATCTTGCGCTTGAAACCCTTATCGAGCTTTCGATTGTCGAGATCCTTACATGGAAAAAGGGATTCTTTACCTTGCAGGTTGACGAAATTCTGGTCTGTGATGAATTCAGATACTTCCCGGAAAATCTGAATAATCAGATGGCTCTACCAACAGAGCATCTATTAATGGATGCCCTGCGTATTTTTGACGAGAAGATGCGTGACGGCCTATTAAATATGGAGGAAGATGCCGCTGAGGAAGCCATTGCATCAGCAACTCCCCCGGAACACATTGAAACCCCTGCCAGTAGTACTATTTTTCTTTCAGCAGAAGATCTTGGACTGGACAACCTCGATGATTTAAAACCAAAACTGCCCGTGTTCCATGAAGCCCTTAATGATCACCCTTTCTCAGGAACCATTCAGGCGGCAGAATTTAATGAGATCATAAAAAAGTCTACTGCAAGGCTCCAAAAGACAGTCAA
The DNA here is from genome assembly GCA_964655435.1 of uncultured Geobacter sp. GTDB lineage: Bacteria > Desulfobacterota > Desulfuromonadia > Geobacterales > Pseudopelobacteraceae > Trichlorobacter. The sequence continues at coordinate 61,816 of CAZZMP010000018.1, read as the reverse complement.
TCTCCCAGAGACCTCTCTGGTGTTTCTGGAAACAGTTGCCAAGTTTTTCCAACGCGCCATCACCTTTGTAGTCTGGGAAAATGAACTGGTAGCTGAAAGAAGCATAGGAATAAAATCCAATCGAGAAGCAGGTGTTAGCCCTGTAATGGGTTTCAGGATTCCTCGCTCAAAAGGGAAAATATTCAACTCTGTTATTGAAAATGGACTCCTTTTCTATGGTAGAACAGAGGATGAGCTATTGCAGAGAGAGCTTTATCCGGCAATAGGTGCTCCAAAAGATTCTACTGTACTACTGTTGCCCCTTAAACTGGGCAAACGTGTTGTTGCTATCGTATACGCTGACTTTGGTGAACAGACTGCAAATGAAATCCAGATTACAAGGCTTGAACACTTTGCAGAATATGCAAGCATAGTTATTGAAAGCACTATGATCAAGAAACAGCTGGCTGCAGAAAACAGCTGACAGAGGAGAGCTATTTATGGATATGAACCTTCTTAACCAGATACTGGGGATCGCCTTCGAAAAAAGGGTTTCAGACCTGCACTTTGAGGTAGACAATCCACCGTTTTTTCGTGCGCATGGCCAGTTGGTTCGCTCAAAGCTACCCTCACTCACTCCACAGGATACAGAATTTATAGCCCAGACCGTACTTGCTCAAAGTAACCGTTCATTACCCGATGATATTCAGGAAATAGACGCGGCATTTGCACTTTCTAACGGCGGAAGATTCCGTGTAAGCATATTCCGCCAACGTTGCCATATCGGGATTGTCATGCGTGTAATACCCCCTTATATCGCTACCTTCAGCGAGCTTAATCTCCCTTCAGTTCTTGGTGAAATCTGCCAGGCGCCAAACGGACTTGTGCTTGTTACAGGCCCAACCGGCAACGGAAAATCAACCACTCTTGCCTCAATGCTCAACCATATAAATCAAAACAACAGCTTCAATATAATCACTATTGAGGATCCTGTTGAATTCCTTTTCGCTTCTGATAAAAGCTGCATCATACAGCGAGAGGTAGGTGTTGATACCAGCAGCTTCAGTGCAGCCCTGAAAGCTGCCCTGCGGATGGATCCCGATGTAATAATGGTAGGAGAAATGAGGGATTTGGAAACCATCGACGCATGTATAAAGGCTGCTGAAACAGGCCATCTGGTATTTTCCACACTCCACACCCAAAGCGCTTCATCCACAATAAACCGTCTTGTGGGTCATTTCCCACCAGATTCCCAGGAGGTTCTGAAGCAACGACTGGCAGATATCCTCGTAGCGACCATCTCCTTACGACTTATCAATGACAAGACAGGAGAAAAGGTTCTCCCTGTTGTGGAAGTTATGCGCACAACAACGACAATCCAGGCATGTATCAGGGAAGGTCGTTTCGACGAGATTGATAAACATATTGAAAATGGACGCAATCAATACCAGATGCAGTCACTGGATCAACACCTTGTACAGTTGTGCCAGCAGGATTTGATCACTTTTGAACAGGCCAAACGGATTACCCGCTCTATGGATCTGGAAAGAAAACTAACCTTTACAGGCGAATAACCACAACCAATTCAGGAGGTATCATAATGAAACTGTTCAGGATTCTAACCGTTGTTATTTCTGCATCTCTCTCCTTTACATCTGTATCAAATGCCGATGAAGAGGTACAGGAACTGCTTAATCCTCAGGTATACGATCTTGGAGAACAGCCTACCCCCCCTGTAAAGATCAGAAAAAAAGTGACACCGCCAAAACCTGCGCCACCTCCTGAAGCAGACAAGTTTGTACCGCCTCAACCTCCGCCGCCACGCTATGAAGCGCCACCTGTTTCGGCTAAGCCTGAACCTCCACCACCTCCACCGCAAATGGGGGATGACAGCCACTTTATCCAGAGTGATGACTACTTCATCCAGCGACACGGACTTGATGATCGTACATGGATTTATGTTGAACTTGCCAAAATGGTAACCGACCCAACCAGCGGCACAAAAGGGGAGGCGGAATTCATGAAGATAAAGGATGGAAAGAATTACTGGACCGGCCATTACTGGAAAACAAGAATTGCATCACAAAGCGAATTAAGGCTTGGACTTCATGTCATCATATTTGAAGGGAACCATCGTGGTGGAATTTACAATCCGCCAGAGAGAAAAGACCGCGCACGTGGAAGCAGCTGGTTCATGGCTCGCGTTACCGATATGTCTGACATCTATAAAGGTTACATAACTGTTTCAGGAAACTACAAGGTAAGCCCTCGCAATATAAGGGTTATCACTCGCTGACAAATCAAAGGAAAAACAGCTGAAAAAACAGGGGGTGTCCATTAATGGGCACCCCCTTCTTGTATCAATCTGATTACCAACACAATTTTATTATTATACTCTTTAAAAAAATAAAAAAACAGACTGGAAAATTATTCGGATAATGCCGATACTATATTTAACGGTAGCGCTAACCGGGAAGTAGAAGTTGAATCACCGCAGTATTGCATCATAACGATGAAGCAAGAAAGGTGAGTTGCATCGAGGATCTGTTTAGCGAACATATCGAATCAGAGCACTTGTCCGACGACCTAATCGTCGCCGGAACTCCCGTGAAACAGGGATTTTAGTTAACGAGCCCCACGCAAAAACGTGGGGCTTTCACTTTTAATTCCTTGCTCCGCTACAGCGAGGCAAAATCATCCCAGCACCGATTTTCTGAAACTGGCTGATTATCTGGAAGACCATATGGCGATTGAGGAGTTGCGGAAACAGGAAGTGTAGGTAGTCAGACGGTAACGGTTTTGGGGAAATACCGAACACCAGGAATGCCTTCAAAATCATCATCCTGAGTCCAGAGCAGAGCCTGAAACTGCTGTGCCGTAGCCAGAATGATGCTGTCAGCCATTGGTGTCTTGTGCATAAGGCTCAGTTTGGCTGCCGACATGGCAATAGACTCGTCCAGGTCAACAACAGTACCCTGCCGCATAAGAGCAATTGCTTGCAGGGCGGTATTTTCGCCTCTTTGGCGCATCACCACTTTGAATACTTCGTAGATTGTGATAACCGGGACAATCAAATCTGCCGGGGTTGCCAGAGGTTCAGCAAAAGCTATGGCGTTTGAGCCATCAGCAAAAAACTCCAGCCAGCCAGACGAATCAACCACCTGTTTCATAGCCGGTCATGCTCCCGTTCAACAGTCGTGTCAATCCCTTTTAAAAAACCACGCATAGCAGTAATTGATTGTTCAGGAATCAGCTCAACGCGATTGTCGTAGGCCAGTACCTGTACTTTCTGTCCAGGTATCAGCTTCAGAATGCTTCGAATTGATTTTGGTATGACGATCTGATATTTGGGGGAAATACAAACAGCTTCCATAGTAGCTCCATCGATGCCTTGTTTGTGGTACAGTATCACCATCGATAGTTAATTTCCAGAATATATTTCAGATAATCTAACGCTTTGCCAGCCAGAGCATCAATGTTGCCCCACCACCTACCACAAAAAACATCCCGCTTCGCGCACGGATCAGCACCGCATCGTAGGCAGCATCAGGCGGAATAGAGAGTAGGTGATAACCGTAAGCCGTCAGGGCTATGCCGGTGAGAAAAATGAGAGTTTTCAAGCTAAAAAAGCGCATCAGGGGCAGCTTCGGTCAGTCTGATTGATGTTAAGGCAATTGTCACCATTCGTATCAACGGCATTTACATAACTTATAGAAAGTGGACTATTTGTGCAGGTACTGTTGCTATAGGTTGCAAGGGTACCTTTTACAGGAAGTGCCGGGAATTCAACCCCGGATCCAACAGATATCGATGAGCATGGTGTTGTGCTTGTACCGTCATAGTAGGTATACCAGCGGGGAACGCCACTGTTATTCCATATCCGGTACGGTATAGCAGTGGTGGTATAGAGCGTTTGTACCTGCCCATCAGTTAAGGCTACTTTATAAAACTGTACATCATCAATTAACCCCCAGTAGGGGAAACCATAGCTTGCTCCACCCCCATGCCTTGCTCCGATAGTAAACTTGAAGCTGTTGTCAAAATTAAGTGCTGTTGGAGCAGTGTATTGATAGTCATTAGTAGCAACGGTCTGTTTTATTCCGTTAATGTATAGCTTGATCTGATCTGTAGCAGGTGATGCAGATCTATCAAGCATTGCAACAACATGAATCCAGCTACCACCTGAAATAACATCATCAGAAGTCACATAATGAATATCAGTGTTGGCTGGATTGCGGAGCTGAAACGCTACCTTGAAGTTGCTCCAGGCTCCACAACCTGAAGTGCATGATGTACATTGACGAGTCTGTGTTACGTACATTCCATATCCAATGGATGGATAGAGAAAACCTTTACCCGCAATGCCACCAATAGCCATATCTACCTTGCTTACCGGATCACACCAGTGCTGGGTGGGCATACCACTTAGATTTACCCAGGCTGACAGAGCAACATCGCCGATGCCTATATTGAAATAATTTATATCGTTGAAATAAATGTAGTTATTGGTGCCGTTAAGAAAAAGCGATGACCCCCCACCCCGTGCTACCCAGTTTGCTGTACCGGCAATAGTTCCAAGCGTAGAACCGGAACCTATGGTGTTGCCGGTGCCTTCGTTGAAAGTCCATGAGGCGGTAGGTGTGGGTAATGATGCACCACACGAGTTGACAGTCAAAGCCATATTTTTTTGAGCTGTGTTAGCTGTTGGCAGATGACTATCAGCAATCTGAACATAAACAGGGAAATTCCCAGTGGTTGAAGGTATTCCAGTAATATGAGTGCCTGTTGTTGAAAGTCCGGCAGGCAGCCCGGTTATGGTACAGGTTGGATAAGGGGGCACACCACCGCCGGTAAAAATGGTCGCGGAATATGAAACCCCGGTGCACCCTTTCGGCAGCTCATTATTCAGTATCTTCAACCGTCCCTGTGTTGTTCCGTAACACCCTGCACGGTTTTTCAGTTCTTCAAGTGTGACAACGCGAAAAAGATCCGTTACTGGCAATGTTGGAGTACCAGCAAATGGGCTTGAATTTAATGTTGTCTGAAAGTCATCACCACCACTTAAGACAACAAAGGCAATCTGTTGACCGTTGTAAGTAGTTGCTGTTGTTCTTCCACATAACCCGCCAGATGCTGTATTTGTCAGATTGTTGTCATAGAGATAGACAAATGGCTTACCCCATCTGTCATTTGGATTTGGCAATACTCCCTGATACCCGGTATTAGTTGGTATCCTCCCATTAGCTACCGACCAGCTTATAATCGCATCAACAGCCTTTTCCAGACCTGCCTTGGTTTCAACCGTCTTGCCCAGTTGCACCTTTGGCCCCAGCATCATGTAGCCTGCGCTGATTAATCCCACAATCACAAACAGAAACAGGATCAGCGGGAGCATGGTAAAGCCGTAGCGGGATTTAAGGAAAGGACGCATTTGTGTTACCTCAAGGGCACGTTATACGTTTGCCATTCTGTAGTTTCCGGGTAGCAAAAGATCGAACCAACTTTAGTATATAAATCCGAACAACCAAAGTGGAATTCGATTGCCGTGGCCTGTCTCGATGTTGTCCAGCGCCAGCCATGCATCCTGAATATTCTTTATCTGTGCCCCATCCTTGCTTTTGCCGCCCACCTCAACAGTTACAGTATCATCAATCAGAAAGTCACCTTTTGCCGGTACTGTAACAGTATGGCTTACCTGAAGCATGCTGAGCAGAAAAGTCTCGCGCAACGCGCCGGTATCCGGCAGACCCTTTTGAGCCAGTGCGTGATACAGATTCTGATTGTTCAGGTAGATTTTCTCCGGTTTCTCCATTGCCCGTAACCCCTTGCCGCTCTTCGAAACGGTCAGGATAACACCGGCATCCTCAAGGTACTTGAGATAGGTTTTAAGGGTGCGTTCGTCACCGATTCCCAACAGTTCCTTCAGGTTTTTCATGTCAGGCGTAAACGGAACCAGTGAAGAGATGATTGACAGCAGCTTTTCTATACGACGGATGCTTGTACCGTTCAAGGTGGCGTGAATGGCTGGAAGGTCGCTTTCAAGGGTTGTATGAATATTTTGTTCAAGAGTCAGGTAAAACTGAGCCTTGTCCTGATATTCAAGGTAGTAAGGATAATACCCGCGTTCAAGATACTGGCAGAACAAGGCCAGCACCTTGAACTTGTTTTTATCCAGTTGTGCCACAATCGTTTCAGCTACCTGTTGATGTCCGTTTAAAAGCGCATTCAGGCTGATGCGGTCAAAGAAAATCCCCGCTTGCATACCGATATATTCCCTGAACGACATGCCGTACATCCGGTAAACCAGTGCTCGTCTGCTTAAGTCATGGCTTCCTTTGGCAATCTCCAGGGCAGAGCTTCCTGAAGCTATGATTTTAAGATTTGGAAAGGTGTCAAAGATACTTTTCAACTCCTTTGACCAGTCCGGGTACTTGTGGATCTCGTCAAAACAGATCAGCTCGCCGCCCAGCTTGTAAAATTGGTCGGTTATCTCGTACAGGGAAGAGCGAGACACCAGAAAATGGTCTGTCTGCAGATAGAGGGTTGTATTGGCAAGCTGATTGTCTGAGTATTCCTGAAGGTGCTGAATCATTGCCGTTGTCTTGCCAATTCCTCGCTGGCCGATGATAATGGAAAACCGGTTGGTAAGTGGATTGTCACGCAGGAAGTAGCGCTTGAAATCGCGATTGCGAAGACGTATCAGGCTTTGGCTTAACGGGATCAGCTCATCCAGCATGGCTTGCTCCAAAATAGTATTTATTAACTATTGTGAATGATAATTTATAGTAATGCAATACTATTATAGGCGTTTTTAACGCAGAGAAAAGCAAGGGCAAGACGCAAAGGCCTAGAGAAAGGCGGTTATGATCCGGTTACTGCGGGTTGATGGTGAGGACAAATAATTTTTGCGCACAGTTATCGCCAGGGCTGGCATTGTTACAAGCATTGCTAGTGGTTACGTTGTCTGCGTTGTCTCTTGCCACCACGGTAATTTGATGTGAACCCGAAACAAGCCCGACAGCATTTGCTGCAAATGATATGGTTAATTCAGAAGCTGCATTGGTTGCGCCCCACGTAGCCTCGTTGGCATTAAGGCAATTGGCATTTTGAATGCCACCTATTGGCACAGAAAAACCTGCAGGTAGAGTATTTACACACCATTTGTAAGTATTTGGGTTTGTAGTAAATGGCACGCCGCCGTCAGCGTAAACTTTAACGCTATAGGCGTTTGGGAGGCCACCAAAAGGCAACTCATTATTCACGATCCGCAACTGCGACCCCTGGCAGCCTATCTTGCTCCGCAGTTCATCCAGGGTTACCCAGCGGACGATGTCGCTTACTGTAACGTCCAGTACAATAGTACCTGTTGCTGTACCAGACCCTATGATTACAGCATTTAGGGCTGTACCATTTAAAGTACCGTTCAAAGAAGTCTGTGTTATTGCGTCTTCGCCTTGGCTTATTATGGCGATAGCAACGTTGTTAATTGTTGCAGCAGGGGTAACTGTATTGTCAGTAATTCTAATTGCTGTTGTTTTCCGACCACAAATGGTGTCCTTGGTAGGTGTAGCGTTAAAAAGATTATTGTCATAGAGATAGATAACTGGGCGTCCCCAAGCATCAGTTGTCTTTTTTACAACTTCTACAAATTCATCAATCGTAGCATCGGCAACTCCATCCCCCCACTGTGGTAACCGATTATTACTTGCCGCCCAACCAATCACTGACAAGATATTAGCTTCAACAGTCTCCCGGCTTTCCCTTACTTTACTCATGGTGGTAAGCGGCCCGATCATGCCTGCACCTATGCCTATCAGGAGACCGACAATCACCAGAACAATGGCCATTTCAACCAGGGTGAAACCTTTGGTGTAAAGAGTTTTATTCATGGAGCCTATACTAACCCATTCTGGTAAAAATTCAAATGTTCTTGATGGTTGTGAGATTTTCTTTGCGCCTCAGCGACTTGAGTTCAATCCTTTCCGTTAAGCAGGTTTTAAAGGCTTTTTAAACGCAGAGGTAAAAAGAGAGATGCAAAGGAAGGCAAGCTGAAAAGGCAAAAGAAATCAAAAGGGAGGCTCTTTGCGAGTCTCCCTTTTGATGATAGAACTATCTTAATTCAATTTGATTATAGGTTATAAACTTCTGCAGACAGTGTATTGTGAGTCTTCTGAGTATGTTGCAGCAGCCGCTCCAGGTACCGTGTTTACACCTGCAACTCCAATAGTTGAACGAACCGATCCACGATTTGGAACACCATCATCTAATAATGTATCAATTTGTACAGCAGCCTTACCTGGCATTTGACTCAGGCATACCGATGCTACAGGGGTAACAGCAGTTACACCTGTGGTTATTCCCATTAAGCCACCATAAGAGTTTCTGGGTAATGAGGCCACACCAACAAGTGTAGAGTCTCCAGAAAGAAAGCCAGACATCCTTACATGTTGCCAGAAGTTGTCACCTTCACCGCCACCCGTGAAAGTTTGTGCAGCCGTTATCTCCAAAACGCCATCGTTATCCCCACCTACAGCACCAGCCCAGTTTGTTCCTCGTGCCGTAAGAGTAGCTGTTGGCCCGTCATCACCAGGTCTCTTGTTATAGCGATCAAGATAGCCATTATAGGCAACAGATACAGCATTAATATCAGATACTGTCTTCTTTACTTTTGAGTTTTCAATCAGCTCCTGCCCTTTAAGTACCCCACCCAACAAAAGCCCAATAATAACCAACACTATCGCCATTTCAACCAAAGTGAAGCCTTTGTTACTACGCATGGTTAACCTCCTGTTAAATTTATTGTCCAAGATATTTATATTTGTGTACGTCTATTACATTTCGGCTAGATACAGGAAAAACTCAAATAATAACAGCATAAAATTCAGCTTTTTCATTTTTTAGAAATCTTTATTGTCTAAAGCTGTTATCATTAGCCCGAATTTAGATTGACTTGGCAAGGACTGCCTGCTATTCGATTTTTCTCGTACAATCAACAAATTATAGGTGTTATAAAATGAGTATTCTGGCAAAACTGCTAAAAAAAGGAAATGACCACCAGGAAAGCGGTGAAATTCTGCCAGGATTGAAGCAGGCTGTTCACTCTGCAAATCAAGCGCCTGACAAGCGAAGACAAAGATACCTTTTAACAGCTCTGGCCGCCGTATTATTAACTGCAGGCGGCGGGCTTTTGCTCGTCTACCTCCAAACTCGCACACCATCAACGCTTCTGGTAAAAAAAGAACCCTTGCAGCAAGTTGCAGCCACAACCTTGGTTCAACATCAACCATCGTCCTCAAAAGCAACTACAGCAACATCTGCTGTTACTGCTACGGCAAGAGCCCCTGAAACTGAAAAAAAAGTAAAATCCTCTGCAAGAAAAATATCTTCAACGGTTTCCGGATCAGCAATAATGAAGGCTCCAGCCAGACCGCCAGAGCAGAAGAACCTTCAAGATAACAGACCACCCGTAAAGGACAGAGCAACAATAGATGCATGGCTGTTTGCAGCCCGGACTGCGGAAGTCAGACGGGATTATAACCAGGCTATGACCAGGTACCGGATGGTTCTTGAGGTTGAACCTCACAACTACCGGATCATGAACAATCTTGCCAGTATATGCCTTAATCTTGAGCTTTACGGAGAGGCGCTATCTTATGCAAACCATGCATTAAAACTTAAACCGGATTATCTGTCCGCTCTTGTAAACGGAGGGATTGCCCAGAGACGGCTTGGCAACGAAGCCAGCGCACTTGGTATGCTGTCTCGTGCACTAACTGTTGAACCGGCAAACCGAAACGCTCTGTATAATCTTGCATTGATACAAGAACAGAGCAATCTTCCGGATGAGGCATTCTCAACATGGAGAAGGCTTTCTGACACAGGTGATGCAAATGGTCTTTTAGGTATGGCTCGTATCAAGGAGAGATCTGGAGAAAAGGGAAATGCTATCCGTTTGTACAGAGAGGTTACAACTAATACTGAAGCCGGGCAGAGGCTTAAAGAGACCGCAAGGGAACGAATAGCTGTGCTGGATCGTTAAAAAAAGCTTTTCCTGATTATTATCCCTGCCAACAGAAAAACTCCAATACCAACAGCTAGCCAGAGGAACAGTTGACCAGCCTTTTGATTCTGTGCTTTCTTCTCACGTTTTAGAACTTCTTCGGCAGCTATCAAAACCTGTCGCTCCTGAACTCCCGGCTTACCCTCAAGAAAAGCAGCCATAAGAGCGCGTGATGCTATCAGATTGATCAACCTGGGTATTCCTCCGGACAGTTTATGTATGCTGTCAAGGCCGGTTTTGTCAAAGCAGGCTGCCGCGCTGGCACCTGCCCTCATCAGGCGGGTTGCCAGATAGTCTGCAGTGCCTCCCTGCGGAAGAGGAGAGAGGGAAGCTCTCACCGATATCCTCTGATCAAGCTGTCTAAAACGATCGGTTTCAAGCTTGATTGCAAGTTCAGGCTGCCCTACCAGGATAATCTGCAGCAGTTTTTCACGTTCTGTTTCAAGATTTGAGAGCAGTCGCAGTTCTTCCAGAGTTTCATCGGGGAGTTGTTGTGCCTCATCAACAACTATCACAACCTTTCTGCCGTTTTTTGCATGTTCCAGCAGAAAATCCCTGAACTCCTTGATCATATCATTCTTGTTGCCTGATAGAGGAAAGATGACGCCAAGGTCATCAAGCAGTGCCTGCAGAAACTCCTCAGGATTGAGGCGTGGTGTCATAATCAAAGCAATCTCTGCCTGTTCCTGCCATTTATTTATAAATATCCGTAAAAGTGTAGTTTTGCCGGTTCCCGGTTCTCCTGTCAGCAAACAGAACCCTTCCTTGTTATTAAGAGTGTAATCAAGTGATAACAAGGCATTGGCATGTTCTTTTGATGGATAATAGTATGCCGGATCAGGCGTAAGTCTGAATGGGTCATCTTTAAGGCCAAAAAAATCAAGATAGGTTGCGCTCATCCTGGTTATCCTTTGCCAACTTTAGAGACAAGGTCATAAACCGGCAGCAGAAGCCCGCTGATTATAACGGCAAACAGTATGCCAACTGTTGTTATTACTAGGGGCTCAATAATTTTGCCCAGCTTCTCTGAAACATCATCCAGTTTTTTAAGGTAGTGAGAAGCCAGAAACCCGAACTGATCATCAAGAGTACCGCTACTCTCTCCAACTCCTATTAAACGAACCATTAGTGGCGGAAATACATTCTGACGCTTTAATGAATCTGCAATGGTGCTACCGTAGGTAATTTCTTCCCTGATTAAAGCTATCGATCTCTTGAAAACATCGTTTCCCATAACCCCTGATACTATCCCAAGGGTTCTGTCCACTGTCAATCCTGAAACAATAAGAATCCTCATCTGTTCGGCAAACAACGCCAGCAACCGGTTATATTCTATCAGCTTGTAAACAGGAAACTTAAGCTTAATGGTATCTACAATGTAACGGCCACGGTCTGTGCGCTGCATAAGCTTGATTATTATAAAAACGACCAGAGGAATTATTATTCCCATATACCAGAACCGCTGTGAAAGATTACTGGCGACAATAAGCATCCTGGTCAGAAGAGGAAGTTTTACCCCTAGTCCTTTCAGGGTATCTATGATTTTTGGCAGAACATATATCATCCAGAACGCCAGGGCGCCAAGAGTGGTTACAATCGCAAAGGTTGGATAGATAAGCGCCCTTTTGATTGATGAAGAAAGATCCTCCATCCTTTGCAGGTGTTCTGCCACATCAGCCAGACTTTTCTCAAACCTGCCTGTTTCTTCCCCTACCCTCACAAGCCTTCTGAATACTTCAGGGAAAACCTTTGAATGCTGTTCAAGTGCATCTGAAAAACTGGTGCCATGTTCAACGCTCTGTCTTATTTCAGCCAGCACAGCCTGAAGGCTTGTATTGGTAATGGCGTTTCCGATATCACTTAATGCCGTTAATAACGGAATGCCGGCTCCGACCATTACAGATATATTATTGGCCAGGTCAATAATCTCTGCACGTTTGACCCTGCTTTGCCCGATAAGAGCCCCTATTTTAGTAGATAGCTCCGAACTTTTCGATATTCTGAGGATATAGAACCCACGAGAGTTGAGTGACGCAGAGGCATCATCAAGATTTTCAGCTTCAAGCGTACCTTTAACGGTTTTGCCTGAAGGTTCAACAGCGTGATATGCAAACAGGCTCATCCAGCTACCCGCATTACTTCGCCAAGCGTGGTTATGCCTTCGGCAGCTTTTAAAATTCCGTCATGCTGCAGAGCCACGGTACCATTTGCCAGCGCATGTTCCATAATTGTTCCGGTAGAGGCTCCATCATAGATAAGCTGCCTTATGGTATTATCAACGACCAGTACCTCACAGATTGAGACCCTGCCACTGAACCCGCTGTTGCCGCATTTAGAGCACCCGACCCCGCGCCGACCTGTTTTTAGCTCAATCTTGTGCTGTCTGAACAGCTCCAGTTCATCGTGTGACAAGCTGTATTCTTCAGTGCAGTATTTACAGTTCTTCCGAACCAGACGCTGAGCCATAATAGCTACAAGAGCGGATGAGAGGAGGAATGTATCCACTTTAAGATCAAGCAGACGCGGCACAGCTGTCACTGCATCATTTGTATGAAGCGTTGAGAGCACCAGGTGGCCGGTTATAGCTGCTCTTACAGCCATCTGCGCCGTCTCTTCATCACGAATTTCACCAAGCAGCATTACATCCGGATCCTGCCGCATAAAACTTCTTGCCGCAGAAGCAAATTCATATCCGGCCTTTTCATTTACCTGTGTCTGTTTGACAAAACTTAAGCGATATTCAACAGGATCCTCAACGGTCAGGACGTTTCGTTCCAGCCGATTCAGTTCTCGCAGTGCTGCATAAAGTGTTGTAGTCTTACCGCTGCCGGTAGGGCCTACGATAAGTATAATTCCGAATGATTTGTTAAACAGACGCCTGACCTGATGAACTATTGAGTTATTGAAACCAAGTGCTTCAAGACGTAACAGTGGGCCTGCTCCGGCGAGAAGACGCAGCACCAGATTTTCACCAAAAATAGAGGGAATGGTTGAAACCCTGACCTCAAAATTTTTCGACAGAAATGAGTGAGAAAAGGAGCCGTCCTGCGGAAGGCGCTGTTCAGCAATATCAAGCTGTCCAAGTATCTTGATCCGCGAGACTATTCCGGCATGCACCTGCTTCTGGATACAATGTCCATGTTGCAGGACACCGTCAATTCGATAAAACACATTTGTTACATCCTCAGTTGGTGAAATATGTATATCTGTAGCCTGTTTGCGAATACCGTCAACCATAATCAGTTCAACAAGTTCAGCAATTGTAGAGCCTGGGATTGTTCCTGTTATCTGGCGTAACTGGGCAATTATCTCCTGCATCCTCTTCTGGATTGGATGGGTAATAAAATAATAGGATTTTTCAAGAGTTGTCTGGTAGTGATCGTGATCAACCAGATATACTTTTGGCTGTTTTCCTGTAAGTTTAGTCGCGGTATCAACAGCGACGATATTACTGGGATTTGTAATCCCTATCGTCATCCTTCCATCTTCGAGATACAAAGGTATCATACCGATCTTTTCGGCTGCATCCTTTGGTATAAGCCTAAGCGCCTCTTCGTCCGGCTCAACATCTGAAAGTTCCAGATATTCAAGTCCACTCTGAACAGCAATAGTTCTGGCAAACTCCGGAGCAGTTATAAACCCGAGCTTTATAAGCAGATCACCCAGAATTGCACCTGTTACCTGCTGTTGTTCCAGAGCTATCTGAAGCTGCTTGGGTGTAAGAACCCCCTGCGATAAAAGCAGTTCACCTATCTTGATCGGGGCGGCCATAACTTTTCTCCAGGTCAGTCATTATTAATAAGGTAAGGTTGAAGTATTACAACAAGTTCACTCCGCTTATCCTGATTGTCACGTCTGGTAAACAGGGATCCAAACCAGGGGATGTCACCAAGAAGCGGCACCTTCTCATCCTTTTGCTGCTGACTGTTTGATATCAGCCCGCCTATTACAATCATCTCACCATTACGAACCTTTACTGTTGTAGACAACTCACGCAGATCAACCGTTGGCACCTTGATAGTTATCTGATTTTCAGGATCTCCGCCAATTGTTGCATCGGCAAGTTCAACGAGATGAGAAATAATCGGGGTAACAGTAAGACTGATTTCTCCTTTGTTGTTTATGTATGGAGCCAGCCCCAGCATTACTCCCGAGAGGACATTGCCGGTCTCAACAGAGTAGGTTACAGTAGGGGCACTGCCAGCGGTTGTGGTTGTGGTAGAGGTGACCTTTGCGATGTAATTTGTATTACGCCCTACTGAAAGCAGGGCAGTCTGACCGTTCATTACATTTATTCTCGGGTTTGAAAGGGTCTTGACATCACCCTGGGTCTTCAAGGCGGTCAGCAATGTATTGGTATTACCCCCTCTGTAGCCCAGACGAAATGTCCCTTTTTTTACAGAGGCATCCAGTGATGTCGTGGTATTCCCGAATCCACCCAAAGGTATTCCTACTGTGTTGAACCAACGGATGTCACCGAGAAAATCCCAATCAATCCCGAATTTTAAGGAATCATCAAGCTGAACCTCAATAATCCGTGCCTCTATCAAAACCTGACGATTGAGTGCCTTTTTAAGAGTATCAAGATATGACTCAACCCTTTGAAGGTTTCTGCGGGTAGCTGTAACCATTATTGTGCCGGTCAAACGGTTAACAACGACCTGCTGGCGCGGATCAGCGCTACTTTCGCTGCCAGAGGATTGAGAGGCCGGCGCAGCTGCAACCTGCTGCCTTGGCTGTAAGGTAGCTGTTCCGGATTGGGAATTATTGACAGCAGGTATTGAGCTGGTTCTGCTATTCTGCTGAGAGGTTTCAGTGCGTGAAGTTGTTGTTTCGGATTTGGCTATCATCCCATGCAGGGTTTTTTCAAGCGAATCCCAGAAATTATATGCCGTTGTATCATTTTTTATGCTCTGGCTTATAGTGCCTTTTATGTTGGATGAGCCCCCTCCGCCACTTCCTCCTCCGGCGGTAAGCGAAGCGCCGCTTCCAAGTATATCGCCACCGACTTCAACATGAAATCCCTGAACCATTGCAGGGTGTCCAAGCTCAAAGGTCTTTGTGCCTGTTGCATCAACGGTGACAGTATTATCTTTTATCGTATAGAAGTAATCTGCGGAATTAAGCACCGTAGAAAGGGCATCATCCGCTGTTACTCTTTTAAGGGATATTGTTATAGCTCGTTCCTGCTGAACTCCATCATTAATAATAAGGTTCAGACCGGCTGATTCAGCTATCACGTGAAGTATATCACCCAGTGCGCTGTTTCTTGCCTGTATATTCACCAGTCTGGTTTTTGCCGGCGTAAGATCCTCGGTTACCGGCTTGTACTCAGGTGTTTTAAGAGGTGGCAATGGCGGTTGCGGCTTAAGCTCCTGAATGTTTCTGGTTACAAAAGGATCATTTTCCCCTTGCGGGGCAGTCAAGGGGGTATCCATGGCAGAACGGGGACCGCCAGACTGCTTAACTGTAGCGGTTCCGCAACCGGCGAGAATCGAACAAAGCAGCAGTGCCAGGCTGAAGCTGTATCTGGTTATTCCATTGTAAGCCATCGTTTACCTCTCTTCTCTTCAATAAGCACCTTTTTTTGTTCTATCTTTATCACCCTTATTCCTTTTCTGGTCTGCCCCTGCTTTAACAGATGTCCATCAATTATAGCTGTATCTTTATCGGTTCCTGAAAACAGAATAAATGTAAGGGTCGGCTCAGGCATAACAGAGACTATACCGGACTTTACAGCCGTATTCTCTATTTCAGCAGAGATTGCCGGCTTTAATTCAGGAAATGCAACAGCTGAAACCGGACAGAGGAGATTCCTCTCCTTCCAGCTTCTGTACTCAATGTTCAGAGGATTTGAATTGAAATTTACAAGCACCTTTTCTTCAGGAGTAAGCCTTAAGGGAAACCTTACAAAGGTAAAGAGCAACAGAGGGATTATTATCGCGATAAGAGTCGCAAAAAACACAAGAATTGTCTGTCTAAAGATCAAACTCATCTGCCAGCCCCTGCAACTCCAGGTTGAGTGTTTGCCGGCATCTGTGCAACGCCTTCAATATTCATCTTCAATCCAGTCGCCATCGCATTGGCAGACTGTTCAATAACTATCGAATTTATATCAACAAATGGACAGATAAGGGTTTGTATCCTACCCAGCCTGTTAATTACAGATGAATAAGATTGCGGTTCTGGTAAATCCATACTGGCAGAAAAATCAACACTGATAAAACCTTCCTTATTCTCAATCCCCTTTACAAGCAGCTCTTTTGGAGCAAGCAATGTCTTAATCTCATCCATACGCCTGTACAGCAACCATTCAGGTGAGCTGGATTCAAAAGTCTGAGGCAGCATACCCCTGAATCCAGCTATCGTGTTGGCTATTTCTCTCGCTCCTGAATTCATTCTTGATATATTGTACGATATCTTCTCCTGATTTATCATTGTTTCTGAAAGCATCCTTCTATACCGGATTGATACTGCAAATGCTGATGAAAGAACTAAAAAGAGAAGAATGATAATGCCAAATCTCACTAAAAGCTTCTTTGTATGCCGCTGCATATAGGCATTCATTTCGAATATCGCCCTTCAAGGGTAAACTTGTGACTCTTCTGATCAAGATTTTTGGAGACTATTGAGCACCCCTTAACTGAAGCAAGTCGTTTGACAAGTCCCTCAAAACAAGCCTGACTCTCCGAAAAGCTCTTTTCAGCAATAAAACCGTTAAACAGAAGAGATATTGACTCGTTATCCCGTTTTGAAGAAAAAGAGGTTATTGTAACGCCATCCACTCCAGAGAGATCCAGAGCAGCCAGAACTTCCGGTATCGTCGGCTGAACATTACGGCTGTTCAATATAGAGAGAATCGGCTCAACTTTATCTTTCTGCTCAGCAACCATCTGATATAATTGAATTGTATCCTGCAGAATCTTCGTTGGCTGACGGGTCTTTTCAAGCGAGCTGTGTAAACCTGCTATCAAACCGAACTGTATCGTCAGCAGTATCATAACAACTATGGTTGCCATTGCAAATCCGTAACCGGCATATCGGACAATCTTCTGTTCCCTAAGTGCCAGACGATAATTTTTGGGTCGCAAATCATCTGAAGTGGAGAATGGATACTGGAGGATAGAAAGCTGCGCCGTATATTCCAACAAAATCTCCTCGGAAAACTTTCCAGAAATTGAGGGAACAAAAGGAACAAACGGGGGATATGGTTCAGAGCAGTTTATAGCAATAGCTCCACCCGGTCTTATTCGTAGAGACTGGAAGCAGTAATCAAGTGTCATAGTAACATTCTGACGGTCAAACTTGTTCCAGTCCCGCCCTTCTGATGGCACCTGACGGGTAAAAAGCACAGCTTCACCTTCAATAACAAATAATGTCTTTCTAGCCCCTTCATCATAGCCACAAAGCAATATATCCGGCAATTCAGAGGGAGTTCCGGCAACCATGCCAGCAAGTATCTGTGGAGCAGCAGCAATTATATGAACCGGCTTGTTATGTTTTACAAAAGGCTCAAGACAAGATTCAAGAACTTCATTTGAAACCATGCAACAGGCAACACGTCGAACCGTTCTGCCCTCCTGAACCAGTTCCCCAATAATCCTGTAAGCAAATGAAAAATCGGCGCTCTCAGGATGCATCCGCCTTAGTTCAGTATCGATTATACGGGCATTTAATCTGGGTTCAACCGGAGGGATATTTATTACTTCGTAAATAGCATCAGGAGAGTTGATTATAATCTGGTAGGAGTTACTGCGATCAGAGGAGAGAAACAGTTCTAACTCATTGTCACTCAGGGTAAGAGTACGTTTCAGGGTAAAGCTGTATTTGGTTTTAACAGCCGTTACGACCCGAATGGCATCAGCATCGTAACTGACGACCGTATAAAGAGACATTAAACCCCCGAGTAATCAATGAATGGAGTTTTTTACCCTATCAGTCGCCTTAATGTCCAGAATAAATAAGGTTTTATCAAAACATAACAGAGGGCGGGAGATTTCCCCCCGCCCTCTGTTTTCCGCTTATCTGTTAAACCTTCTCTGAATGCAGATCGACTCTTTTTCCTAGTAGTCCATTCCGCCCATACCGCCCATACCACCAGGCATTGCAGGCATCGGGGTATCCTTCTTGGGCTTCTCGGCAATCATGCACTCGGTGGTCAGCATGAGGCCAGCCACTGAAGAGGCGTTCTGAAGGGCGCAACGGGAGACCTTGGTCGGGTCAATAATACCAGCCTCGAGCATATCAACATATGTGTCATCAGCAGCATTGTAGCCGAAGGCATCCTTGCCATTCTTTACCCTGTCAACCACTATTGATGCGTCAATGCCGGCATTGTCGGCAATCTGACGGATAGGCGCCTCAAGAGATTTTCTTATGATGGTAACACCGAACTGCTGTTCTGCATCCAGCTCAATGCCATCAAGGACTGAGAGGGCGCGGAGGTAAGCAACACCGCCACCAGGGACAATCCCTTCGTCAACTGCAGCACGGGTAGCATGAAGTGCATCTTCAACACGAGCCTTCTTCTCTTTCATCTCGGTCTCTGTCGCAGCGCCAACCTTGATAACAGCTACGCCGCCAACCAGTTTGGCGAGACGCTCCTGCAGCTTCTCACGGTCATAGTCAGAGGTGGTATCCTCAATCTGAGCACGGATCTGCTTCACACGACCCTGAATATCAGCATCTGTGCCATCACCATCAATAATGGTTGTGTTATCCTTGTCAACCACAATACGCTTCGCGCGGCCAAGCATATCCATAGTGGTGTTCTCAAGCTTAAAGCCCATTTCTTCGGAGATAACCTTGCCACCGGTAAGGATAGCAATATCTTCCAGCATAGCCTTGCGGCGGTCGCCAAAACCAGGAGCCTTTACAGCGCAGACATTAAGAACGCCACGCAGCTTGTTAACAACCAGTGTAGCCAGAGCCTCACCTTCAATATCTTCAGCAATAATCATCAAAGGACGTCCGGATTTTGCGGTCTGCTCAAGGATTGGCAGCATATCCTTCATGCTGGATATCTTCTTGTCGTAGATCAGGATAATGGCATTCTCAAGGCTTGCTTCCATCCGCTCGGGATCTGAAACAAAGTAAGGGGAGAGGTAACCGCGGTCGAACTGCATACCTTCAACTGTCTCAAGGCTGGTTTCCATTGCCTTGGCTTCCTCAACGGTAATTACACCTTCCTTGCCTACCTTCTCCATTGCCTCAGCAATAATATCGCCGATAGTCTTGTCGTTGTTGGCAGAGATTGTTCCAACCTGTGCGATCTCTTTATGATCCTTGATAGGCTTGGAGATCTTCTGCAGCTCGCCTACAATAGCCTCAACAGACTTTTCTATACCACGCTTCAGCTCCATAGGGTTGTGACCGGCAGCAACAAGCTTGGCGCCCTGACGGTAGATTGCCTGAGCAAGCACAGTAGCGGTAGTAGTTCCGTCACCTGCAACATCAGAGGTCTTGGATGCTACTTCTTTAACCAGCTGTGCACCCATATTTTCAAACTTGTTCTCAAGCTCGATCTCTTTGGCAACAGAAACACCATCTTTGGTAATAAGCGGCGATCCGAATGACTTTTCAATAATTACGTTACGGCCTTTGGGACCCAGAGTTACTTTTACGGCATCAGCCAGAGCGTTGACACCTTTAAGGATAGCATTGCGGCCGTCCTCGTTAAAACGGATTTCTTTTGCAGACATGTTCTATTCTCCTCCGAAATTTTAGTTGGTATTTATTACGCAAAGATTGAAAGAAAGAGGCCTAGGCATAGTATCAGAAAGCTGTCTCTAAGCCTTTGGCGCTGAAAGATCTCTTAGTTTTCAATTACAGCCAGAATATCATCTTCACGCATCATCAAAAACTCTTCGCCGTCAACCTTAACCTCTGTGCCGGCATATTTGCCAAACAGCACTGAATCGCCAACTTTTACGTCCAGCGGAGAAACCTTGCCTTCATCGTTTTTCTTGCCATTACCTGCGGCGATTACCTCACCCTTTTGCGGTTTCTCTTTAGCTGTGTCAGGGATATAAAGTCCACCTGCTGTCTTCTCTTCTCCATCAAGGCGTTTTACAATGATACGGTCATGAAGCGGTCTCAGTTTCATTTGGTACTTCTCCTTTCATATGGTTTGTGGTGGTTTGCCATGTTGTTTGCTAGCACTCTTTAACATCGAGTGCTAATGAGGCAGAATATATCCATGTAACGATTAAAAATCAAGGGGGGAGTTTTATTTTTTTGCTATAGTGTCCAGCAGACAAAACAATAAGGAGTTTTTATGCAGCAACTTTCCCTACTGGAAACTGGTAGTTACGAAGATATGCAACAGATTAGGGCAATCGAACTGCGCCGCCTGCTGACGCATCATAATACACTTTATTATGAACAGGACTCTCCTGAAATCAGTGATGCAGAGTACGATGCCCTGTTTCGGGAACTTCAATCAATTGAATCTGCAAGACCGGATCTGCTTGCTTACGACTCTCCCACCTTAAGGGTTGGCGGCAAGCCGCTTGATCGATTTACCCAAGTGCGCCACAGACAACCGATGCTCTCTCTTGAAAATGCCGTTAACGAAGAGGAAATAAGGGCTTTTGAACTTAGGATCCGCAATATGCTCTCTCTTCCTGATACTATACCCCTCAGATACCAGTGCGAACCAAAGATGGATGGACTGGCAATCGAACTGGTCTACAGGAACGGCATGCTTGAACAGGCCTCCACCCGTGGCGATGGTGAGGTAGGAGAAGATGTGACCGCAAATGTGCGCACAATCCGAAATATCCCGCTTAAACTGAAAGGTGGAGGAGTACCTGAACTGCTTGAGGTCAGAGGGGAGGTATATCTTCCGCTTTCCGCATTCCGGCAACTTAACGCCCAGAGACAGGAAGCAGGGGAAACAGCATTTGCCAATCCACGAAATGCTGCCGCCGGATCCTTAAGACAGCTTGATCCCAAAGTTGTTGCCGAACGGCGATTGGCCATGCTCTGCTATGGTGTGGGGACTATTGAGGGAGACAAAGCAGAAAATCGAGAGCAGAGAAGAACCCAGACCGATCTGATTAGTCAGCTGGCAGTATGGGGACTTCCTGTAAGCTCTGAGGCAACAACCGTAAATGGTACAGGAGAACTAATTGCCTTTTTCAATCTCCTACAGAATCGTCGTGACTCTCTTGAATATGAGATTGACGGCATGGTGGCAAAACTTGATGACCTTTCAATGCAGATAGAGCTTGGAGCAAAGAGCCGTTCACCCCGATGGGCCATTGCCTGTAAATTTCCACCTCGCCAATCCAGCACCAGAATCAACGACATACTCCTTTCCGTCGGTAGAACCGGCGTAATTACACCTGTTGCAATACTGGAACCTGTTGAACTTTCAGGAGTAATTGTTTCAAGAGCCACACTACATAACTGGGATGAACTGAAGCGCAAGGATATCAGGATTGGTGATACTGTAATTGTCGAAAGGGCTGGAGATGTTATTCCTGCTGTAGTACGGGTTTTAGAGGAAAAGAGAAATGCCTCAGAAGTTATCATAAAGGAACCTGAGAGTTGCCCCGTCTGCGGTTCAAAGGCTTTAAGGCTTGAAGGTGAGGCTGCGGTACGCTGCCAGGGCGGGCTCTCCTGCCCTCCTCAGCTGGCTGAATCAATAATACACTTTGCCTCTCGCGATGCTATGGATATTGACGGACTTGGCTCCAAATATGTCGAGCAACTTATAAACCTCGGCCTTGTAAAAGATGTAGCAGATCTTTATCTCTTAACCAGAGATGACTTCATGCAGTTTGAACGGATGGGAGACAAGCTGTCAGAAAAGCTGCTGTTCGCGATAAATGTCAGTAAAAATCAAGAACTTGGCCGTTTCATCTTTGCCCTGGGCATCAGACATGTCGGAGAAAGGACAGCAAGGATTCTGGCTGAAAGGTTTGGCAGCATAGAAAACCTTGAAAAAGCGACTCTTGCTGAACTGACTAGCATCCGTGACATTGGCTCTGCAGTTGCAACAAGCATCCGTTCTTTCTTTGACACCCCTGCAAACCAGTCAGTAATCAAAAGACTTCAAGATGCAGGAGTCTCTCCTGTTTCAACCCCCAAAAGAACCGTGGGAAGATTAAAAGGAAAGACATTCGTCTTTACAGGCACCCTGACAGGCTTAACACGTGATGAAGCAAAACAGATGGTTGAGAAAGAAGGAGGCAGTGTAACCGGCTCAGTATCAAAAAAAACCGACTATGTAGTCGCAGGCAACGATGCCGGAGGAAAACTTGATAAGGCTCATTTTCTTGGAGTAACTGTTATTTCAGAAACGAATTTTACTGGAATGTTAAAAAAAGATTGATACAATAAAACTATGGATTCCCTGACGCTTACATATATCCTTGCATTTACATGCTGTATTGTAGTGATAATCTGTATCACCTCTACAATACAGCACCGAAAGATCCTGTCCCTGCGTCAGGAACATTACAGGAATCTGGCCGAGGCTTCATTCGAAGCTATCCTCCTGTCCCGTGACGGAATCATATATGATTGCAACCAACGAACCACTGAAATTACCGGTTACAGCCGTCAGGAACTTATTGGAAAATCCATATACGAACTTGTCTCTCCAACCTTTAAGAATATTGTTCAGGCTCATGTTACGAGTGGCTTTGATCAGCCATATGAGATTGAAGGCATATTCAAGGAAGGAAAAAACTGCACAATTGAGGTAAGGGGCAGAACCTTTCAATCAAATGGCCATACTATGAGAGCCTCAAGCATAAGGGATGTAACTGCGCGCAAAGCGGAAGAGACTCAGTTGCGGAAGCTTTTTGCAGCTGTGGAACATAGTCCCGCCTCTATAGTAATCACTGATCTTGACGCAAATATAGAATATGTGAATCCCGCCTTTAGCCGTTTGACAGGATACAGCGCTGAAGAGGCGTTTGGCCAGAACCCCAATATCCTGAAAGCTGGAGACCAGTCTGATGAATTTTATAAGGAACTATGGGACACTCTGATTAAAGGGGAGGAATGGCGTGGAGAGTTTCACAATAAACGGAAAGACGGAACCCTCTTCTGGGAAATGGCTTCCATTTCTCCGATCTTTGACTCTCATGGCAATATCACCCATTTTGTAGCAATAAAGGAGGATTTTACAGAACGGAAGGAGATGCAGGACAAACTGGAACAGATGGCTCAGTTTGATATGCTGACGGGACTCCCTAACAGAAGGATGTTTCTCGATCGCCTTGTTCAGACAGTGGCTCTTGCACAGAGAAACAACCAGCGCTTTGCTCTCCTTTTTGTAGACCTTGATGGTTTCAAGATGATTAACGACAAACATGGCCATGAAGCAGGCGACAGGGTTTTAAAGACCGTAGCTGCCCGCCTGTCTGCATGTGTAAGGATATCTGATACAGTCGGCAGAATAGGAGGTGACGAGTTTACAATAATTCTTGGATCTCTCACAAACTACAATGATGCCGGACAGGTAGCCGAAAAAATACTCTCTGCAATGAAACGTCCTATAAGCCTGCCTGATGGCGGAACTGATTTCATAGGAGCCAGCATAGGAATAAGTGTTTTCCCTGAAGATGCGCAGGATGGAAACGGACTTATTGTCACTGCCGATAACGCAATGTATGAGGTTAAAAGATCAGGTAAAAACAGTTACCGTTTCTTCAAGGGGCAATCAGACCTCAATACTGAATTCCGCCCCGTCAGCGTTGTTTGAGACTCTAATACTCCCACCGATATTTTTTTCAATAATCACCTTCGCCATATAAAGCCCCAGACCAGTCCCTTCACCCACCTGTTTGGTTGTAAAATAAGGGTCAAATATGCTTGAAAGTATCTTCTCAGGAATCCCTCCGGCATTATCGGCAATTTTTACAAGAGATCTCCCATCAACAGAATCAACGGTTACCGTTATCTCCCTGTTTTCCCTGTCTGATAACATCAGGGCATCAATTGCATTATTAATTATATTAAGCAGCACCTGTAGATATTCTGAGGGGTAAGAGTGCAGAATTGAATCTTTCTTGACAAGCACCTCTGTTTTAATGCGAGACTGTTCAAGCCTTGATGAAACGTAGCGAACAACCTGGCTTACCTTTTCGTTAACGCTGAAATTATAAGGCTTCTTGTCCAGACGGAAAAAAGAACGAAAATCATCAATTGTAGAAGACATCTGCATGATCATATCCATAATTAACCGGACATCCTCATGCAGTTCATCCTTACCAAGTAGCCCGTCATTATTCATTAATTCCAGATTTTGAACATATATTGCGATATTATTCAGTGGCTGCCGCCATTCATGTGCAATATTGTGCAACATCTCTCCCATAGCCGAATCTCTTGCCTGTTGAAATATAAGACGATCCTTGTCCCTGCTTCGTTCAACCTCCTGTTTAACCCTCTCTTCAAGCTCCTTGTTAATCTTTTCAAGTTCTGTTTCAATCCTTTTGCGCTGTTCAATTTCCCGTGAAAGCGAACGGTTCCAGACCACAACGGCTGTAGCTATCAAAAGCACAAACACTGAAAATATCATGGCAATTGATAAACGGCTGAGTCTCCATCCAGGTTGAGTCAGAGGAACCCACTTATTATTAATCTCCAAACGTTCCTGTTCCGATATCTGTTTCAACCCCTTGTTCAATATCTGCTGCAACATCGGCATATCCTTGCGAACACCTATAGCCCAGCGGTATTTAAAATCTGTGGAACCTGCAAGACGGATATTGGTAAGGGCGGACTCCTGAAGGGAATATGAAGCTGTCGCAACATTCTCGATAAATGCATCTGACATTCCGAAAGAGAGCTTCTGTAAACCGGCCTGGGTTGATGGAACAACATCAAGAATAATATCAGGGTATTCTTTTCGGAGCAGGTCATGGGCAGTATAATTTGAAACCACCGACACCCGCATACCTTTAAGATCCTTCAATGAGATTCTCTGCTGTTCCTTCTCCTTCTGCACAAAAATACCGCCAGGCACATCAAAAAGCGGCTCCGTAAAAAGAAGGAATTCAGCTCTGGCAGGTGTCGGCACTATAGCGCCAAGCAGTTCAATTTCACCTGATTTAAAGGCATTAAGCACATCATCCCAGTTCTCTTTTCGTACAATCTGGAATTTGATGCCAAGCTTCTTTTCCAGCAACCTTATATTTTCAGCGGCAATTCCCTGATATCCTCCGGATTTGTCAAAAAATTCAATCGGCTTGAAGTCAGGGTCAGGAGCTAGTCGCAGAACCGGATGTTCTTTAAGCCATGCCATCTCAGCCGGATCAAGTAATGAACCAGCATCTGCTGAAACTGAGGTAGGAAGAGAAGAAACTGATAAATTCAGCGCTGCGTATATTAAAATAAAGAATACAGGTAGAAGCTGGAATCTGTTCATCAGTAAATTCCCCGATTTCAGTTGGATGTATTCCTGATAACACAGTTTTAACAGGTTTCAAGAAAACGGCTGAACTTAATCAGTTCCAGCAGGTAGAAACAATATTTTTTCATTGAAGATTTAGTCGCTTTGTTGCAGGCTCAACCTGTTCAATCAGCCATATAAAACTGATAATAAAGGAATAACCATGCCTCGAATCTTTTCAGACAACCCCGAGTCAATCGGTAATACACCATTAATAAAGCTTAACAGGATAGTTCAAGGTTTACATGCAACTATCCTTGCAAAGGTTGAAGCACGCAACCCTACCTCCTCAATCAAATGCCGTGTAGGAGCAAATCTTGTCATGGATGCGGAACGACGCGGAGCCCTTAAACAGGGGATGGAGATAATTGAACCGACAAGCGGCAACACCGGTATTGCCCTTGCGTACACTGCAGCTGTGCGCGGTTACCGCATAACCCTTACAATGCCGGAGACCATGAGCATTGAACGTCGCAAGCTGCTTTCGCTTTTTGGAGCAAATCTTGTCCTTACTCCAGGATGCGAAGGGATGAACGGCGCTATAAAGGTTGCCGAAGAGATGGCTGCCTCAGAACCTAATCGTTTTTTTATTCCGCAACAGTTTAAGAATCCTGCCAATCCGCAGATACATGAACAGACAACCGGCCCTGAAATCTGGAGAGACACAGATGGGAGGCTTGACATATTAGTGGCAGGGGTGGGAACCGGCGGCACCATAACCGGAATATCCAGATACATAAAGCAGCAGGCAGGCAGCCAGATACTATCCGTAGCTGTAGAACCGCTGGAGAGTCCGGTAATCAGTCAACATCTTGCAGGATTACCATTAAAACCAGGCGCCCACACCATTCAGGGAATAGGCGCAGGTTTCATACCTGATATCCTGGATTTGAGCCTGATTGACAGGGTTGAGGCGATATCAGGCGATGAGGCTATTCATTTTGCCAGAAGGCTTGCGCTGGAAGAAGGTATTCCGGCAGGTATATCAAGCGGAGCTGCAGTTGCCGCCGCAGTAAGAGTTGCTTCAGATGAGGTTTTTACCGGAAAAACGATAGTTGTAATACTGCCTGACAGTGCCGAAAGATATCTATCCAGTCCATTATTTGATCTGCGATGAACTGTTACTGATTAAAATTTTCCGCTCGTAAATTGTTTCAGCATGTATCCTTAATTATGATAATTGCATTTGGTAGATAATTCAAACGATGCTACAGGTAGTTGGAATAATGCAAATAGTTATCTTGAATATTGTTCATTAATTAAAACAGATCACTTTATGACGGAGCCTCAGCCATGGCCAATAACATACTGATTACCGGAGGCGCCAGAAGCGGCAAGAGTCATTTAGCCGAAGCGCTGGCAACCGGACACGAAGGTTCTCTCTGCTATCTGGCAACTGCCCAGGGGCTTGACGGCGAGATGAAAGAGCGGATTGACAGGCATCGCCAGAGACGTGGCAATAGGTGGGAAACCATAGAGGAACCGTTGATGATTCCTCAGACCCTGGCTCGCATTGATGGGATCTACAGCGTAATCCTTATCGATTGCATTACTCTCTGGATTTCAAATATGCTGCTCTCCTACGATGACAAAGCCCCTGATGTCGAGGAACAGATCCTTAATCATCTGCACCGCCTGGCCTCAACCCTGAGAAACCTCTCAACCCCTGTAATCATTGTCACAAATGAAGTCGGTCAGGGAATTGTGCCGGAAAACCGCCTTGCCAGACTTTACCGTGACATAGCTGGAGAGGCCAACCAGATACTCGCCGCATCTTGTGACAGTGTCTACATATCCATATCCGGTATTCCGCTGAAACTTAAATAAAAAACAGAGAGAAAAAAGATGAATCTACTTGAAACAACCCTTTCGAAGATATCACCGATTGACAAGCATCTGCTGGAGCAGACTCAGGCAAGACTTGACAACAAGACCAAACCGTTAGGTTCATTAGGGCGTCTTGAGGAGTTTGCCCGTAAGACGGTCGCGATTACCGGTAAATCAGAACCGGATCTGTCAAAAAAGGTAATATTTACCTTTGCCGGAGACCATGGAGTTGTTGAGGAGGGTGTCTCGGCTTTTCCAAAAGAGGTTACTCCCCAGATGGTATTGAATATCCTGCAGGGTGGAGCAGCTGTTAACGTGCTTGCCCGCCATTCAGGGATAGAGATAAGGGTTGTTGATGTAGGTGTTGATTTTGATTTTGAACCTGCTCCCGGACTTATTGATATGAAGGTGGCGAAGGGAACCCGAAATCTTGCCAAAGGCTCTGCCATGAGTCGTGAAGAGACTCTGCAGGCTATCAATGTCGGGATAGAGCTGGCCAATAAATGCAAAGAAGAGGGGATTGGACTAGTCGGCACAGGTGAAATGGGAATTGGCAATACAACCCCTTCATCAGCGATTATAGCGGCTATCGGCGGTTTTTCACCGGAACAGGTCACACACAGAGGTACAGGGATAAACGACAGAAGCCTTCAGATAAAGATTAACACCATAAAGCGGGGACTTGAGGTAAATGCTCCGGTTCCCTCAGATCCTCTGGATGTCCTGACAAAGGTAGGCGGCCTTGAGATAGCTGCTATTACCGGCCTGGTGCTTGGGTGTGCAGCAAACCGGATACCGGTTGTAATTGATGGATTCATCTCCACAGCCGGAGCCCTTATCGCTTCAGAACTTAAAAGGGATCTAAGAGACTTCATCTTTGCAGCCCATGAGTCCGTAGAGATAGGACATCGTTTTATGCTGGAACGTATAGATATAAAGCCTCTCCTGAACCTGGATATGCGCCTTGGAGAGGGAACAGGCGCAGCGCTGGCCATGCATCTGATTGAGGCAGGCGTAAAGATCCTTCTGGAAATGGCAACCTTTGAGCAGGCCGGTGTTGCAGGACAACAGGAATAACAAGGATATATGTCCATAGAATCCTCTACCCCATCCCCTCTTCTACGTCATACGAGAACCAGAGGAATACGCCGCTGGCTTCCCTGGCTTTCTGCTGTCAGTCGCTACAACCGTTCCATGTTCTTACAGGATCTGGGCGCAGGACTGGTGCTTGCCACACTGCTGGTTCCGGTTGGAATGGGGTATGCCGAGGCATCTGGACTGCCTCCAATCTACGGGCTGTATGCCACCATTGTTCCCCTGATTGTATATGCCCTGTTCGGGCCAAGCCGTATTCTGGTTCTTGGCCCTGATTCAGCGCTAAGTGCCCTGATTGCCGCATCCATCCTGCCTCTTGCTGCAGGAAGTCCAACCAGAGCTGTTGAACTGGCTGGCTGGCTGGCAATAATAACCGGCGCCATATCTATACTTGCAGGGTTCTTCAGGCTTGGCTTCGTTACAGATCTCCTTTCAAAACCAATTAGATACGGATATATGAACGGAATAGCCCTCACTCTCCTGTTTACCCAACTTCCGAAAATACTAGGTTTCAAGGTAGACAGCAGCAGTCTTGTTAGTTCAGGCGTCGGAATTTTAAAAGGAATTGCAGAAGGGAGACTAAACCCTGTTACCTGCGCTATTGGCGGTATATCTCTACTTGCCATAATCCTCTTCAAGATCTTTTTCCCACGCCTGCCAGGAGTTCTGTTTGCAGTAATCGGAGCTACATTGGCAGTCATACTCCTTGATCTCCAGTCAGCATCCAATATTGCAATAGTAGGGGCATTACCGCAGGGACTGCCTGGGATAAGCATCTCAAAGATCTCTTTTGATGAGTTTATCGCTCTTGCTTCAGGCGCAACAGCCATCGCTCTTGTATCAATATCTGATATGAGTGTGCTTTCAAGGATTTATGCATTAAGAGGCGGATATTACGTTGATGCCAACCAGGAACTTACCACACTTGGGATTGCGAATGTCGCCACAGGTCTGTTTCAAGGCTTTCCGGTAAGCAGCAGTTCTTCCAGGACACCGGTTGCCGAATCTGCAGGCTCCAAAAGTCAGGTTACAGGTCTTGTCGGGGTTGCCTGCATTGTTATCCTGCTCCTTTATGCGCCACGCCTCTTCTATTATCTGCCGATTGCTGTGCTTGGAGCGGTTGTCATATCGGTATGCGGTACTATTCTCGAATTCAAAGAGGTAAAGAGACTCTACCATTTAAGACACGGGGAATTTCTGCTTTCAATGGTCTGCTTTATTGTTGTGGCTTTTCTTGGAGTTGTTCAGGGGATATTCGTTTCAGTCGGACTGGCTTTGGTAGGATTCATCTGGCGCGCTTGGCGACCTTACTCTGCAATTCTTGGCAGGGTTGACGGACTTAAAGGTTATCACGATATAATCCGGCATCCCGAAGCCAGACGTATCCCCGGTCTCGTAATCTTCCGCTGGGATGCGCCACTCTTTTTTGCAAATGCCGAGATCTTCCGTGAGCGGGTTCTTAAAGCGGCAACTGAAGCCCCTACACCTACACGCTGGCTTGTTGTAAGCGCAGAGCCTGTCACTGATGTCGATATAACCGCTTCAGATATGATTGCAGAGCTTGAAAAAGAACTTTCAGAAGCAGGCATAACCCTCTGCTTTGCCCAGATGAAAGGCAGGGTAAAGGACAACCTAAAGAAGTATGGCCTCTTCTGCAAACTCGGGCAGGAAAATTTTTTCCCCACCATCGGACAGGCTGTTGATCACTATGTCCAGCAAAATCAGATTAACTGGATAGATTGGGAAGATCGTCTTATATCAGAGCAACATTGACAGTTATCGACTCTTTTATTTCAGAAATAAAGAATGGCACGCCTGCTGCAACTATTAAACCTGCCTGATTAATTTCAATTCAAAATCATGATCGATATAAAAAATGCACAAAGCTCTGATTTGCGATAATGACTTATCCATACTCAACAGCATTTCGAATGCCTTGCGAATGCTTGGTATATCGGATGTCCAGCTCTGCAGCAAGCGCCAGACTGCTCTTGAAATCTCGACTACCCACCCCCCTGATATAATATTCCTTGCGGCAGCTCCACCTGTAAACGGAATTGATTTGGCTGAGGCAATCAGAAAAAACAGCTCTGCATTGGCCATACTGTTGTTGGAAAATTCTGATGAACAGCTTGTTAAGCAGGCAATTGCCAGACAGATTGATTCTTTTTTAGCCAAAACGGCTATGGAAAAGGATCCGGCAAGTGCTGTCCGTATTTCAATTGCAAATGCCAGACTGGCAGCAGAGCTTAGAAACAAACTTGAAAAGGCAGAGAGATCACTCGCTGAAAGGAAGATCATTGAACGTGCAAAGGGAATTATGATGCTTAAAGAGAAACTTAGTGAAGAAGAGGCATACAGAAGGATGCGTAACCAATCAATGTCACAAAGGACAAGCATGGCAAAACTTGCAGAGGAAATTCTGGAGGTTTATCTCTGACAGACAGCGGCAATCTTCACCGCAAGCAGATGGAAAACCTCCGCAGTAGTTTTCAAATCCCTGTAAGGGCGGGGCTCGCCATAATCAAACGTTCCGCATATAGTTCAATCTCATGAATTAAACTCTGGGACATTTTTTTAATCCATCTCTTGGGTATCGCATCCATACCATAGTAAGCACCGGCCAACATGCCGCAGATAGCCCCTGTTGTGTCTGCATCTCCCCCCTGATTAACTGTGCCGACAAGACACTCCTCAAAACCTGCCCCCTTGAAAAACCAGTAAAACACCGTCTGCATAGTATCAACAACATACCCGGTAGCAAGCCCCCGGTAAGGGTTAAAATTAAATCCGGGAAACCTTGCAACAAAACCATCTACTTCAGAGCGAAGCCTCTGTTTAGAAACTCCTTGCAGTATAAGGTGAATCAGACTGCCAATGAAGATACAGCTGGCATCTGATAACGCCTGATTATGTGTTAGTCTGGCCTGTTCAATCGCATACTTTTTCAGCAGTTCGGAATCGGGAAAAGAAAAAAGAGCTGCAGGCAGCATCCTCATGGCAGCTCCATTGCCGCCGTCCCAGTTATTGTATGGGACTTCAAGGGTACCATGAAGCATATAGGATCGAATTCCTTTACGGCAGGTATCACCGCAGTCCACCGGTTTTGACTTAAGCCATTTTGCAAATTCACTGGCAATTGACTCACGCGACCATCCCTGGTTCTTTGAAACGGCACGCGCAATGCAGAGCGCCATTTCAGTGTCATCAGTGATCTGACCCGGCTTCAGACGCAACCAGCCGCCACCTGTGATTTCTCTGAATATACCGTATTTATTGGCAATCTCCGTGGTGGTCATAAACTCAACGGTTGCGCCTAGTGCATCACCAATAGCCATACCTACAAAGGCGGCGCAGGCTCGTTCTTTAAGTTCAGCTGGATCAATTTTAAGAATCATATCCAACTTATAAGCAAGGACTGTTCCCGATGCGTTAAATGCAGATTGATATCTGGGCATATCAAGGAGCGGCGGAAAGAAATGCATTATGACAACAAGATGCTTCATTTTTACGCAAAGAGGGAGCTGAATACGAAATAACGGATACAGATAAAAACGGGGGTTAAAGCCTCTTGCACTGTATCTTTACCTCGTTACGTTAAAAAAAGTTTTTTGGCACGCTCTATGCCTTAGTAATATTGAGTCATCCAATTTTAAATCAATACGAAATCGAAGATGATAGCGCTTTGAGTTGAAATTGGAACCAGCACAGGCAACGGCGCCTGCAGGATTGAACTCCTGCGGCGCCGTTTCTTTATGAAAGGAGCAACATGATATGGCAAGCAGATGCGAACAGATGAAGAAGATACACGGCCATCCCTGTTTTGAGGCAAACAATCACAAAACCGGCAGGATACACCTGGCTGTAGCGCCAGCCTGCAACATTAAATGCGGCTACTGCACCAGAAGGCATGACTGTGTTAATGAGTCGCGTCCCGGTGTTACAAGCCGCCTCCTGTCACCAGTTGAAGCCCTGGAGAGGGTAAGGGAGGTAATAGCATCTCCTGTCTATGGTTCATCCATGCGTGTAGTCGGAATAGCCGGGCCTGGTGATCCGCTGGCCAACCGTCAGACCTTTGAAACCTTCAGGCTGGTTGGAGAAGAGTTTCCGAATCTCATGAAATGCATGAGCACTAACGGACTTCTGCTACCTGAATCACTTGATGAGTTAAACTCCCTTAATCTTCAGACCCTTACAGTTACAATCAACGCTGTCAAGCCGGAAACCGCAGCCAGGATCTACAGCCACATATTTTATCACGGCAAGAGGTACAGCGGTAAAGATGCTGCAGAGATCCTGCTTGCAAGCCAATATGAAGGGATACAGAAGGCAGTGGAACTCGGGATGGTAGTTAAGGTCAACACCGTACTGATTCCAGGTATAAACGACACTGAAATACCTGAAATAGCTGAAAAGATTAAAGATACAGGGGTATTTGTAATGAATGTTATGCCACTCATACCTCAGGCCGAACTTGCCCATATACCTGCTCCAAGCCCAATCCAGCTTAAAGAGGCAAGGGACAGGAATGAACAGATTATCAGCCAGATGAGACATTGCAAACAGTGTAGAGCCGATGCTGTAGGGTTTTTATAAACGCCTGTCGGAGGGCTATCTATATGCAGATAACCAACTTCAGTCCTGATGATATACATCCATTTCTCAACCTCGCAAAGGATGAAGGATGGATAAGCACACGCCGGGAACTTGGCTTCCTGTTAGAGCGTTATCCTGAAGGTTGTCTGACATGTCATGAGGAAAACAGGGCTGTAGGATTTGTAACCGCAGTCCGGTACGGAAACTCCGGATGGATAGGTAATCTGCTCGTAGAAAACGGCTACAGGGGAAAAGGGTTCGGCACAGAACTCTTCAAACAGGCCATGTTTGCGCTTAAACGGAGCGGAGTTAAAACTGTCTGGCTCACTGCCTCAAAGTACGGGCGACCGATTTATGAGCGAAACGGCTTCAATCTGTCCGACAGGATTCAGCGATGGGAACGTTCCGGTGGAGAGACAATACAATCAACCTCTATAAAAAAGATTGAACCGGATTGGCAGCAAATTGATTTTTTAGGCTGGGGGGACGATAGAAACGTTCTTTTATCTCATTCCGCAAATAGTGGTTGGATTACAGGCAATGAAAGCGGATTTCTTGTGATTCAACGAATTGGAAAAAGAGATCAGATAGGGCCATTTGGCGCATTAAACCCGGGAACAGCAGAGCAACTACTTGAAAAAGCTGAAATACAGGGTGGAAACAGATTGCTTGATGTCCCTGAATCCAACAAGGCGGCTTCAAAGATACTTGCAAGCCGTGGTTTTACCGTCAGCAGCGTGGTTGAGCTTATGTATTCGGGTGAAACACCGGCATACCATCCGGAGCATATCTTCGGACTGGCATCAATGGGCAGCATGGGATAGGCAAAGGAGCGCTACAAACTCCGCGCTTCCGTAACCTCTCTCAATCGTTGAATCCGTTTGTGAAGAATCCGATTGGCTCGATGGTGAACCGGCATCTGCAAGAAGATCTCTTGATCAATACCCAGCTCTGCCGTTGTCATGGCAGTTATCCGGAGCGCTGTCTTCCAGGCATTCATACCTGAGCCGTCTGGTTTGTCTGCTGATGAAACAATTGGGAGAATTTCAGCTATGCCTGCCCTGGCTGCCTGTTCAGCCAGCCTGATTCTGGTTGAGCTGCGCAGTTTATCCCAGTTGTTGGCTTTGGTATGCAGACGGCAGGTAAAGGCCAATGCCTTTTGCCATGAAGCTGGCAGCCTTAATCGCTCGCACATTTTCAAGGCAGGTTCATAGCCTGCTTCGTCATGACCATGATGTTTTGGATAGAGCGCCGGATCGGTTGATAGTTTGCCCAGATCATGAAAAAATCCGCAGAAGCGAGCCAGAGGGTCAGGTGATTTGGCTGCTACCCGCTGCATAACCTGCATGGAATGGGTGAACAGATCGCCTTCTGGATGATACTGGAGCGGCCCTGCCGGTATCTGCGGCATACTGAACAGCTCCGGCATGTAATATTCCCCAACCCTGAGCTGCAGCATCAGAGTAAAAAACCTTTCCGGCTGCGCCTTGGCAAGTGCCTTCTGCAGTTCTCTGCTAAAGCGTTCCACCGGTATGCTGGCAAATGCCTGTTCCCGGATATGGCTGCCAATTTGCTGCAGGGTATCAGAATGCAGACTCCAGCCATCTGCTGCAAAGCGAAAGGCCCGGAATATCCTGATTGGGTCATCCTGCAGCGAAAGCCCTGAGCAGATACGCAGTTGCCTGGCTGCAAGGTCTGACTGTCCCTCCAGTGGGTCAACCACCCTGCAGTCAAGATTCATTGCCAGGGCATTGATAGTGAAATCACGACGAAGAAGATCCTGCTCCAGGTATGACGGGGCGTCAATGACGGTAATCTCAATCTTGCCAATCTCAGGGAGATACTTGAACCAGATCGGGGTGCTACTTACCGGAGTGATTGGTCTGAAGCCAACTGTTTCCAGTTGTGCGGGTGCTATGGCAGCAACCAGATCAATGTCCTGTACCGGCTGATCGAGCAAGATGTCACGGACAGTGCCGCCCACAAGCCAGAGATTCGGCCAGAAGGATTCCGGAAATATCGCTTTAATTTGGTTTATGACAGACATGCAGCATCTCCCCAAAAAACATCAAGGTGATCATAATCGGTAATCAGTGTCGGACGGTTGCCT
Organism: uncultured Geobacter sp.; assembly: GCA_964655435.1. Lineage (GTDB taxonomy): Bacteria > Desulfobacterota > Desulfuromonadia > Geobacterales > Pseudopelobacteraceae > Trichlorobacter. The sequence goes on along the minus strand of CAZZMP010000018.1, from coordinate 26,737 downwards.
GCAACCAGATTTAAACCCGATGACTTTCAAATATCAGAAGAATAGTTGTTCCCGCAATGAAACTGTTGCTTGATACCCACATTCTGCTCTGTTCCTTGTTTGAGGCAGGCCGCCTTGATAAACGGTTAAATCTGATTACTAAATCATCAATCCGTTCCGTTAACCGTCCCATTCAGCCGCGCAAACAAAACTGTTCGATAAAGAGCAGGGTAGGCTCTACCTGTCTGTTATTTAGGCATGCTTGTTCTGCAAGGATGCAAACACAGATCTTTAACCATTATATCATACTGTAATTATTAAAATACTCTGTTTGGCACTTGAACTGCAAAGTGTCTGGCAATACTCCATTGAAAGGAGTCTGCCATGAACGATAGCAAGAGCATCATTATCGACGATACCACTCTGAGGGATGGCGAACAGACTGCAGGGGTAGTCTTTTCGCTGCAGGAAAAACTGGCAATTGCCAGCCTTCTCGATGCAGTGGGAGTTCAGGAGATCGAATGTGGCATTCCGGCTATGGGGGAAGAGGAACGACTTAGTATCCGCACACTGGTGGATCTGGGGCTTTCAGCCCGTCTTATTACATGGAACCGTGCGCTGATCCCCGAAATACAGGCCAGCATTGATTGCGGTATAAAGGCTGTTGATATCTCGCTTTCGGTATCGGATCAGATGATCACCCACAAGCTGAAAAAAGACAGAAACTCTGTAAAAGAGCAGCTCAAGGTGGCTTTGGGTTTTGCAAAGGATAAAGATTTATACGTTTCAGTAGGGGGAGAGGATGCCAGCCGCGCAGATCTTGATTTTCTGGTTGAGCTGCTAAAGATTACCAGAGAACTTGGCGGAGAACGTTTCCGCTTCTGTGACACACTTGGAATACTGGATCCCTTTGCTATGTACGAAAAGGTCAGCTGGTTGCGAGCATCTGTACCGGAGATCGATATTGAGGTTCACACCCATAACGATCTGGGAATGGCTACTGCTAACGCCATTGCAGGGATAAGGGCAGGAGCAAGATTTGTTAACACCACTGTAAACGGACTTGGCGAGAGAGCAGGCAACGCAGCTCTGGAAGAGGTGGTGATGGGTCTGAAACATGCCTGCAGAATAGAGAGCGGCGTTAAAACCGATCGTTTAAGAGAGCTCTCTCTTATGGTCGCAACTGCTTCGCGCAGAGAATTGCCGGTTTGGAAAGCTGTTGTGGGAGAGAGGGTATTCGCCCATGAATCAGGTCTGCATGCCGATGGTGTCTTGAAAGATCCCCATAATTATGAAGGGTTTGATCCGGCAGAGGTCGGACTGGTTCGTCAGATTATTGTAGGCAAGCATTCCGGAGCCAGCGGAGTAGTGGAGAGGTTTCGCAATCTGGGCATTACTCTTTCACGAGATGACGCAACTCTGCTTTTGCCTGTTGTACGACATGAATCCCTGAAACAAAAGCGCGATCTTAAAGACATGGAACTAGTGGATATCTACCTGAATGGCACTGAGCTGCTGAAGGCAGCCTGAAAAGGAGTAGAAATGCCTCTAAAAAGTGAGGAATTTATAAGCATTGCTGAAGCTGCAACATATCTTGAGACAACAGAGACCAGGGTGCTGATGATGCTTAAAAAGCTTGAGCTTGTCGGCTGGTTGCATGACGATGGCTGGCATATTGAGAAGAAGTCATTGCAGCTTTGCGGCAAACCCAAGCCGTCTGACTTCATAAAAATCGGCTGCGGCAGAGCCTGTAGTGGTTGCAGCGCCCATTAAAAGGAGTGCTCTATGATCATCATCAAGGCATCTGACCTTAAATTCAAATATCCCAAAGATATCAGCCGTCGTGATGAGCCCAAATTTACTGGCTTGCCTGATCCCGCCCCGTTCAACGGTGATGATCTTTACGAGATACTCCCGATATTGGAAGCGGTGATGGATAGGCTGGAAACCGTTGATGGCAGGATCCTGCACCTGCTTGAAGATCTGCTTAATGAGATGCCACGATTTTTTACAAGCAGAGAAGAGGTGTTCGAGTATTTGCTTGCTTCGGCACGGGAGTGCCTTGATCCGTAACTGAAGTGCAGGTTTGATGTTTCTGACCGTCATGTAGGACGCTGGGTGCGACAGGGAGAGGAGCTGGGCTACATCTACGACAGCTTCAGCGGCAATGTGATTGAGAAAGTTGTTTCCCCGGTGCCCGGTCTGTTGACCGGTATCCGCAGGCATCCACTGCTGTTTGAAGGGGATCTTCTACTGAGGGTTAACCGGAAAGCCTGAGTATGCGAGGTGTCTCGACCTTTAAAAAATGGAGATCTGATGAAATGGCGGATGCATAACTTATATCTGGTATGAAATTAAACAGGCTTCTTCGAAATCAGCTGGGCAATCGTCCTAGTCAATTCTCCGATATCAACCGGCTTGGCAACATGAGCATCAAAACCGTTTTTCAGCAGTCGAGCCCGTTCATCAGTCATGGCATGTGCTGTAAGGGCTATGATCAACAGGTGCCCACCGTTTTGTTCCTCTTTATCCCGGATAATTCTTGTAGCCTCATCCCCACTCATAACCGGCATCTGAATATCCATCAGAACGCAGTCAAAAGTATGCATCTCCAGCTGTTCAAGCACCTGCTTGCCGTCTGTCACAGCAATCACGTAATTTCCCATTTTAGTTAATATTTTCCCTACAAATTCACTATTTACCGGATTATCTTCAGCCAGAAGTATAGTAAGAGGTTTCAGAGGGAGATCTTCAGCAACCGGATGGATTTCTGTAAATTGCAACAGGGCATCATCATCCCTTACTTCAAAAGGGAGTTCGACAGTAAAGGTGCTCCCCTCACCTTCAGAACTTTCTGCGCTTATAGTACCTCCCATAAGTCCAACCAACCGATTGCTTATAGAGAGTCCAAGCCCGCTTCCTCCATAATATCTTGTTGTGGAGCTGTTTGCCTGTTCAAATGGAGTGAAGATCTTTTCGAGCTCTTCAGGAGATATGCCGATTCCTGTATCACTGATCGAGATACCGATGTTGACGGAGTGTCCAATTGAGGAGATCTGCCTGACAGAAACGGTAATAGTTCCATATTCGGTAAATTTTACCGCATTACCCAATAGGTTTAGCAGAATTTGGCGTGTTCTAAGCTGATCGCCATACAGAACATCCGGCAGATCGTCTGGAATTTCAGTATAAACCTGTAGATTTTTCTGTTTTATCTGAAACTGCTGACTGCATAGCAATTCACATATGGTGTCTCTCAGTGAAAAAACCACATTTTCAAGCCTCAATCTGCCTGCTTCAATCTTGGAAAGATCCAGTATATCGTTAAGCAGGGTGGTCAAACTGCGTGAGGAGTTCTCAATATTCTTCAAATACTGTTCCTGCTCACTGTTTACAGCTGTAGTTCTCAACAGATGAACCATACCGATTATCCCATTCATCGGAGTTCGAATCTCATGGCTCATATTTGCCAGAAACTCACTTTTAACACGATTTGCCACTTCAGCAATCTCTTTGGATCTCTGAATTTCTTCAATGGCAATTTCACGTTCATCTTCATGTTCTAATAAAGTCATGCCCAGCCGATCAATTGAACGGGCAAGCTGTGATATTTCTCCATTACCTTCCATATTCTCTGTGCGCGCTTCCAGATTACCCTGGCCCAACTCTTCAGCAACCCGGGCTATATCTGAAATTCTTCTTGAAATCAGGTATTCCCCCATGAACCAGGCAACAATAAGGGCAATAAGTGTAGTAGAAGCAAGTCTTACAAGCTGACCGACAGCCCGCTCGTAAAGCGGTGCTGTTGCTATGCTTTTTGGAATTGAAACAAGTACATAAAGGTGAGGAACTGTTGCATTTGTCATCATTACTTTTCGATAGGCAACAATAGTTTGCATACCATTATCAACTGTACTGCTAAAGACACCGCTTTCTCCACCATTCTTCAGCTTTTGAAACTGATCAGGGGGAAGCAGATATGTTTTTTCCGGTAAGCTGAAAAGAGGTTTTCCTAGATGGTCAAGCAGTAAAATTGTACCATTTGAAGGCAGACCTGCAAGGTCAAGCCTTTGAGCTGTGTAACGCAGATCAACTGCCACGAAAAGCACCATAAGCAGTTTTCCATTATCATCAAATGACGGCAGCGCGTAATTGAATGTTGGCTTAATGGATTTCTGTACGGAAATAAACTCTCCATTTGAAAAGCTCCGTGTCCTGACAGCATCACGGAAATATTTCAGGTCACTAACCGAGCCTCTGAATCCCTGTATGGCAGAACCGAAAATATGTCCGGCAGGGTCAGAGGCGGCAATATTTTCAAACTGATGATTTTGACGTGCAAGATGGGCAAAAATACGGTCGCTTTCATGACTGTCCAGTTGTCGAACCGCAGGGATAATTTCAATCGTGGTGAGTAGTTGACGTGCAGCATATTCAATATTTTTCTGCTGGTGGGCAACACCCTCGGCAATCCTGAGAGCCTTCCCCCTGATAGCTTGCATCTCTGCCCCAAGTTCATGGTATGAGTTATACAGAGTTGCCAGAAACTGTGGTGTCATTGAGATTACAACCAGCAGCATCAAAAGTGATTGAATACTTTGAGGAAGCAGCTTTTTCAGAGGTTCTGTTCCCATTGTTCAGTTAGCCTGCCTTTTCTTCATTACAGCACGAGCAAAGATGACTACTCCTAGAAGAACAAGCAGCAGTTCAAACAAAAGCATCGATCTCTTTATATAGGGAAAACTGTCCTGTGTAAGCATCAGATAGGCATATCTGGTTCCATCCTCAAGCAGTAACGGCTTACCGCACCTGTAAACAGGGGAACCATTTATTTCCGTAAAGCCTCCAGAAATCCTGTCAACCCCCTGTAACCACTCTACATCGCTATTGGACAATTGGTCGCCAAGTCGCCGCACAGGCGACTGATTTGTACTTAGTATTACGCCACGATGGTCAACAAGATACAGGGTTGTACCCTGCGGCAATTCATTAAGAGCAAGCATCTGACCAAGGTATTGGAGATTTATGGCTATGTTGATGGTTCCTGTCAGAGTACCCAGAGAATCCATTACCGGCAGCGAAAAATGGAAAATCCCCAGACCACTCATCTTTCCCAGCACAAACTCACCGGCTGAAAAGTTATTACGTTGCACTGTTTCGCGGAAATACCGGCGATCAGATAAGGATGTGCCATTTTTCTGGCGGTAGGTAGAAAATACGCTTGAACCTTCAGCATCAGAAAGCCCTACCGTAATATATAGCGGATTGTTCTCAACTGCTTTCGCGAATGCTGTGCCAACTACTGAAGGATCAAGTGCAATTGTTTCAGGCAACAGCGCAAGACGGGCAAGGGTGCCATGGACAGTTTCAGTTATACCCTGAATCCGCCCGGCATACTTGTTACATGTTTGTTGGACTGTCAAATGGGTCAGAAGCAGTCCCGCCAACCAGAAAAGCAGACCAGCTACAGGTATGAACAATAGTGTAATAAGTCGTTTTTTATTTAACAAACGAACTGCTGGCATCTGATTTTCTTCTCCTTTGCAGGGAGCTGCCATCATTTTACACTCAAACTGTTCAGATTGCAGACAAATACAGTTATTTCATTTTTTTTGTAAAGCCATATCAATTACAGATCAAGATATTTAAACTGGCTGATAATAAATTTATATGCCTCAACCCCCGCTCCATATAGATCAAATACCGGAATCAGTGACCATATTCAGTTTGGCATGCCTGATGAATACAATTCCAGTGGATGCACAAATAACCGGTAAAACAAGTAGAGGAGTGAGAGTTATGCATACAAAAGAGGCAACTGTGCCGCTATCCGCATCAGGAACAACGCTCAGATACCTGGGAGTTCGTCGTTACCAGTTGGCGATGAACGGACGTTTTGATCCAGGCTGGATCTGTGCTCTGAGTCATGGCCTGGCGGAACGACAGATCAATATCATGCAGGTGGAAGCGGCTCGGGATACAGGCAGAAACTGGAACTCCCTGCTTAACCTGGACTTCAGGGCATCTGGAGTCGAACCCGATAGCGTGGATTATCTGGCCTTGAGCAGGTCGTCTGCCACGGTACAGGCATTAGCTGAACCATTGGTGCTCGATGATTATCAGATGGAACGTTCAAACCGGTGTGCAGGGAGCCTGTACCTTGAGGCAAGTGGCCCTGATCGGCTTGGTGTCTTGTCGGCGCTACTTAATACCTTCAGTCTGTTTTCACTCTTTCCTGCCGAGATACTGGTTGAAACGAAGGGCAAACGGATTTTTGACCGCTTCTGGTTGAAAGGGATGGGGGGCAGTGCACCATCACAGGAAGCAGTTGCCGCCCTGCGCTTAAGGATACAGGAATTTACGTTTTAGGGAGGGTGGAATCTGAGACGACCGTTTGATCAGCACCGTTTTTGTGTTGTTCAAACGGCCAGGCTGGATCAGGAGTGATCTGATCAGGCCTTTTTTACAAACTCGGACTTCAGTTGCATAGCTCCGAAACCGTCAATTCTACAGTCGATGTCATGATCACCATCCACCAGGCGGATGTTTCTGACCTTGGTGCCAACCTTGATCGGTGACGCTGCACCTTTCACCTTCAGATCCTTGATCACGGTCACGCTATCACCATCTTTCAACTCTGTGCCAAAGGCATCCCGCACCACACGCTCGGTAACCGTCTCCTCTGCAGCAGCAATCGGCCATTCGTGGGCGCACTCAGGACAGACATAATTCTCTCCATCTTCGTAGGTGTAGGTAGAACTGCAGACAGGACATTTGGGTAGATCACTCATAGTATATAATTCCTTTAACAAAGTCATTTTGGGCTACCCCAGCTATACCGCACTGTTCACAAATCATGCAACTGTAGATTCTTTCATCACAAACTAATCACGCCCAATTGCCTGACACACTCATAACCATTTGAAACAACTTTTTAATTCTAAGCAAACAGAGTTGGCATGCGTTATGTACAGCAATATACATCGCACGAAGGTTTACCAAATGGGCAAGGCTATTGGCATCAGTTAAAAGACCACCTGGGAGATGGTCAACCTGATCAACAACCTGTCTTCGGATCCGCTGCTTAATAGGGCAACCCTTACCTCCGTAAGCCACGAGTTGCTTTAGCAATTTCTCGTGTTGCAACTGCTTTGTTTAAAACCTCTACTGTAATTATGGGAGTGAACTGATGATTACCTGCCTGCCAGATAGCGAAATAGAGCGTTTTCTTGAAGAGGATATCCCCTTCGGCGACCTGACCACCCATCTCTTAGGGATCGGCCTACTGTCAGGAAAAATCAGCTTTGCCACCCGTCACGATACTACGCTCTGCTGCACAGAAGAGGCAGCACGCCTGTTGGAAAAATGCGGATGCAGGGTAACGTTACAGACACCAAGCGGAACGAATCTGTCAGCTAATAAGGAGTTTCTGTGGGCTGAAGGCACGGCCCAGGCGCTGCACGCCGGTTGGAAGGTAGCGGTGAATCTGCTGGAGTACGGTTCCGGCATTGCCACCCGTACTGCCAGAATTGTCACTGCTGCGCGGGAAATCAACCCCTGCATTGCCGTGCTGACCACCCGCAAGACCTTTCCGGGTAACAAAAAGATTTCCATCAAGGCTATCTGTAGCGGCGGCGCGCTTCCCCACCGTTTGGGGCTGTCAGAAACCGTACTGGTGTTCAAGCAGCACACTGCTTTTCTAGGCGGGCTGAAGCCGTTTTTGCGGCATATTGAAACATTGAAGCGCAAGTCGCTGGAGACCAGGATTATTGTAGAGGCTGATTCGGAGGAAGAGGCACTTATAATCGCCGAAAGTGGTGCTGATGTAGTGCAGGTAGACAAGCTGCCAGCTGATCAGCTTAAGGTGCTGGTGGATCAAGTCAGGCAGATCAACACTGCAGTCAAGGTCTCTGCTACAGGTGGAATCAACGAACAGAATGCTGCAGAGTATGCAGCCACCGGAGTTGATATCCTGGTGTTGTCATCGGTCTACTTTGGCAAGCCTGCTGATATCGGAGCCGTAATCATTCCTCTGATGTGACAGAAACGAAAGGAAACTGAACCATGAAACTCTTTAAACTGCTGATTGCTGCATCCTCCCTGTTGATGCTGTCATCCCTGGCTCAGGCTGCTGAAGTAAACGTGGCGGTTGCTGCCAACTTTACCGCACCGATGAAACAGATTGCCGCAGATTTTGAAAAGTCCACCGGCCACAAGGTGGTGCTTTCATTCGGCGCATCAGGCAAATTTTACGCACAGATCAAGAACGGCGCACCGTTTCAGCTGATGCTGTCTGCTGATGATGAGAAACCGATTCAGCTGGAAAAAGACGGCCTTGCTGTTCCCGGCAGCCGCTTTACCTACGCCATCGGCACCCTGGTGCTCTGGTCTGCCAAGCCCGGCCTGGTTGATCCCAAGGGAGATATCCTGGCCAAGGGGAGATTTAACAAGATCGCCATTGCCAATCCGCAGCTGGCTCCCTACGGCGTTGCAGCCATGGAGGTACTGGCCAAGCGTGGCCTGACAGCCGCAATAAAGCCCAAGATCGTGCAGGGGGAGAACATCTCCCAGACCTTTCAGTTTGCCGGTACCGGTAATGCTGATCTTGGCTTTATTGCCCTGTCTCAGGTCATGAAGGGCGGCAAGATCACCAGCGGTTCTGCCTGGGTCGTACCGGGTAACCTGCATACTCCGATCCGTCAGGATGCCGTGCTGCTGATGAAAGGCAAAGGCAATCCCGCTGCCGAGGGGTTGGCAAACTACCTGAAAACCGATAAGGTCAAGGCCTTCATCCGTACCTTTGGTTATGAGATTTGAAAGGTTGATCCATGTTTCTTGACCCCTCTGATCTTCAGGCCATCTGGCTGACCGTACGGCTGGCCGCCATTGTCACCGTGATCCTTTTGCTGGTGGGGACTCCGGTGGCCTGGTGGCTGAGCCGGACTGGCTCGCGCTGGAAAGGGCCGCTGGGGGCAATGGTGGCGTTACCGCTGGTGCTACCGCCTTCTGTGCTGGGGTTCTATCTGTTGCTGGCCATGGGTCCCAATGGACCGCTTGGCTGGTTGACAACAAAATTGGGTGTTGGTCCGCTCCCGTTCACCTTCTGGGGGCTGGTGCTGGCCTCAGTCTTTTACTCTCTGCCGTTTATGGTGCAGCCGCTGCAAAACTCCTTTGAAGCGATCGGTGAACGACCGCTGCAGGTGGCAGCCACCCTGGGCGCATCACCCTTAAATGCCTTTTTCACCGTTGCGTTGCCATTGGCAAAGCCAGGTTTTTTGACCGCCTCAATTATGACCTTTGCCCACACCGTGGGGGAGTTTGGCGTGGTGCTGATGATCGGCGGCAACATCCCCGGCGTGACCAGGGTTGCCTCGGTGCAGATCTACGATCATGTTGAGGCGTTGGAATATGGACAGGCGCACCGGCTGGCAGCGGTTATGTTGATCTTCTCGTTTCTGGTGCTGCTGGGGATGTATGCCTGGAAACCACGGCCACAAAAGGGGTAAGGCAGCATGGAGCTGAAACTGCAGTTACGCAAGCAGCAGGGTGATTTCCTGCTGGAGCTTGATCTGAAGGTCAGCGGTGAGCGGATCGGTGTCTTTGGGGCTTCCGGCAGCGGCAAATCAACCCTAGTCAATCTGCTTGCAGGCCTGACCAGGCCGGATTCCGGGCAGATCCTGCTGGATGACCAACCACTCTTTGACAGCAGCAACAGGTTCAACCTGGCCTCCCATCGTCGCCGGATCGCCATGGTGTTCCAGCAGCATGGCCTGTTTCCGCACCTAACGGTCCAAAAGAACCTTCTGTACGGCCATCAGCGTTGTCCTGCTGATGAACAAAGGATTAAGCTACCCGAGGTGGCTGAGGTGCTGGAGATAAAGGATCTGATGGAGCAGATGCCGGAGACCCTTTCCGGTGGTCAAAGCCAACGGGTGGCTTTGGGACGGGCGATCCTCGCTTCTCCTCGGCTATTGCTGATGGATGAGCCGCTTTCTGCCCTGGATGATGACCTGCGCTACCGAATCATTCCCTATCTGAATCTGGTGTCGGAACGGTTCAGGATTCCGTTTGTCTTCATCTCCCACTCGCTTATCGAGATGCGCTTGATGGCCGATCAGGTGGCTGTGCTGGAAAAGGGTAAACTGAACGGTCTGGTTTCACCAGAGGAACTGGCTCGCCAGCGGATGGGACAAAGTGCAAGCGGGTATATCAATCTGCTGGAGTTGGGAGTGCCGCAGGAAAAGCAGGGGCTGCTGGCCTTTCCCTGGGCTGGGCGGGAACTGTTGTTGTCCAGAGGTACTCGTGCAGAATCAGGGATGTTTGAACTTTCATCCAAGGATATTATCCTCTGCAAGCGCCACCCCGACGCCATCAGCGCCCGCAACCTGCTGCCTTGCATGATCCGCAGCCTCTTTAAAAGCGGCAACAAAATCGGTGTCGAGCTGGATTGCAACGGCAGTACGCTAGTGGCCGAAATTGTCCCGGATGCAGCGCATGAGCTGGATATAAGCCCCGGCGGCATGATCTGGGCTGCAGTCAAGGCGTCCGCCTTCCGGAGGTTGTAGCGGTCGTATCCACCATAGCGACCTGAATCAAGGACTTTTCAGATTAAGGTTCAGCATGCGTTGGACTATCATAAGGTTATGCAGGCAAACTGCTGACCCCATCAGCCCCCCATCCACTCCCCTCTCTCTTTCAAAGATGGTTTTCATAACATCCCGGTTTTCTTCACCGACTTTGCGCCTTTACGAAAGTAAATACCGTTTTTATAAGAAACATCTTGACCAATTAGACCGACCGGTCTAATTTGCGCTTCATGGACAAGAAAGACACCCGCAGCGATATTATCACGATCGGTACTGAACTGATCTCCCGCCAGGGCTACAACGCCACCGGCATTGATATGCTGCTGAAGGAGGCCGGGGTTCCCAAGGGCTCGTTCTACCACTATTTCAAGAGTAAAGAGGAGTTTGGTCTGGCGGTGATGGATCTGTTTGCCGACTATTACGGTAGGCGTATGGCAACCGTGTTGCAGAATACCGGACAACCGCCGCTCACACGGTTGCGCACCCTGCTGGAAGGTTCCCTTGAACGTTTCAGCCGCAACCAGTGCAGTAAAGGCTGCCTGATCGGCAACCTGGGACAGGAGATGGCCGACCAGAACGAGCGTTTCCGTGCCCGCCTGGACGAGATATTTGACGACTGGCGCAGGCTTTTTGCCGATTGTCTGTCTGAAGCTCAGACCGCTAAAGAGTTGGACAGCCGCCTTGATGCCGAGGCATTGGCTTCTTTTGTCCTGTCCGGCTGGGAAGGAGCCATCCTGCGAGCCAAGGTAATGAAATCACCGCAACCTTTGCAGGACTTTATCGAGGTACTGTTTAAGGTAACGCTGCGCTAAAAAAAATTTGGCTGATTACTAGACGACCGGTCTAGTGGTCTTAAAACAACACAAGGAGACGCTATGGATTCGAAAACAGTATTCAAGGCATTGGTTGTGGAAAAAACGGAAGACAAACAGTTTGTACGCAGCATCCGGGAGCGGACGATTGAAGAATTGCCACCGGGCGACCTGCTGGTGCGGGTCTGCTACTCCTCGCTTAATTACAAGGATGCACTTTCAGCAACCGGTCATCCCGGCGTAACCCGGCAGTTTCCGCATACGCCGGGGATCGACGCCGCCGGTGAGGTCGTAAGCTGCGTAAGTGGCAAATTTGCTCCAGGTCAGCAGGTACTCATCACCGGTTACGAACTGGGCATGGAGACCGACGGCGGCTGGGGCGAGTTTATCCGTATACCTGGCGAATGGGCTGTAGCTCTGCCTGCCGGTCTGACCCTGCATGAGAGTATGGCGCTGGGCACTGCCGGATTTACCGCTGCCCTTTCGGTTCTGAAGCTGCAGCAGGCCGGTGTCAAACCCGACAACGGAGAGGTGCTTGTCACCGGCGCAACCGGCGGAGTAGGTAGTATTGCGGTTGCCATACTTGCCAAGGCAGGCTACCGGGTAGTGGCTGCCACCGGCAAGAGTGCTGATGAACCGTTCCTGCGTACTCTGGGTGCGGCAGAAGTGATCAGCCGCGAACAGCTCACCGAAGGGGTAGATCGTCCCATGTTGAAAGAGCGCTGGGCCGGTGTGCTGGATGTGGTTGGTGGCGAGATGCTGGCAGCAGCGCTGAAATCCACCCGCTATGGCGGCGCGGTAACCTGTTGTGGTCTGGTCGGCTCGCCTGATCTGAATATGAATGTGTATCCGTTTATTTTGCGCAGCGTCAGCCTGATCGGCATTGATTCGGTCAACTGCCCGATGGAACCACGCCTGCAGGTATGGGAAGAGCTTGCCGGAGCATGGCGGCCGGAGCATCTATCTGACGTGGTTACCGACATTACACTGGAAGAGCTTGAAGAGAAGATTGAGACAATCCTGAAGGGTGGTCTGCGAGGACGGGTTGTTGTTGCGTTTTAGAGATATTGTTTTAATATAGTCGCCATCTATATAAAATAAGGAGATAGATCGCAAAACAAGATTATCAGGGCAGCAAGCTGACCAGAACTGGCAACAACAGAGCGGTAAGCAGGCCATTCAACGCCATAGCCAGGGCAGAAAAAGCCCCTGCTGTACGGCTTTTCTGAATGGCATGGGCGGTGCCAATACCGTGGGAGGCAACCCCGAAAGCCATTCCGCAGGCAGTATCGTCATGAACCCGCACCCATTTCAGAACCAGATCGCCGATCACGGTGCCAGTAATGCCGGTCAGCACCACTGCCACCGCTGTAAGTGACGGCAGACCGCCGATCTGTTCACTGATCCCCATTGCTATCGGGGTAGTGACTGACTTGGGAGCCAGGGTTAAGAGCAGCACCCGTTCGCCTCCCAGCAGCCAGGCGATCCCCACCGCACTGACAATAGCAGCCAGCGAACCGAGCAGCAGCGCAACTGCAATCGGCCTGAAGCTCTTGCGGATCATGGCCACCTCACGGTAGAGCGGTATTGCCAAAGCTACTGTGGCCGGCCCCAGTAGAAAATGAATAAACTGGGCTCCCTTGAAATAGGTCTGGTACGGTGTGTTGCTGAGCTTGAGCAGCAGTACCAGCACCAGTACGGCAATCAGTACCGGGTTAAAAATTGGACTGCAGCCCAAACGCCGGAACAGCCAGCCACCCAGTTGATAGGCAATTAGGGTCACGGCAAGCCAGAGTAATGGCGTGGTGGAGAGGTAGACCCACAGTTGCGTGATATCCCCGTTCATGGCTGCAACTCCTGTTGATCTGGTTTCTGACGACGGTTTGCCATCTGCATGACAAGTCCGGTCACGGCAATGGTTATGGCGGTTCCGATGATGATGGCGCCTGCCAGAGCTAGCCAGGAGCGCAGCATCAGATCAAGGTTGGTAATCACTCCAACACCGGCCGGAACAAACAGAAGCGGCAGATAGCGATGTAGAAAACCAGCCACAGACTCCAGTTCAGCAGGCATTTTTTTACTAAAGAACAGGCCGCAGAACAGAATGACCATGCCGATCACCGGCCCAGGGATCGGCAGTTTGGTTACTTTGGTTATAATTTCACCAATCAGCTGGCACAGCAGAATCAGGGTCAGGTTTCCAAGCATCAGCAGCTTCCTCCCTCAGGCAATAATCAGCAATCAAACAGAACGGTACTCACTCCAGCAGCATCAGTCCAACAATACCATGGGCTACCAGCTTGGCCTCTTGGTTCGTAATCTCCACCTTGACACTGGCGATCCTGCGCCCCAAATGCACCAACTCTGAACGAGCCGTTAACCTGTCACCGAAGGCGGCAGGCCTGATGTAACTGACATTCAGACTTGTGGTGGTACAGATCGTTCCTGAAGGAAGCAGCGGTCTGGGAAAGAATGAAGCGGTATCGACCAAAGTGGCCAAAAGACCGCCATGGGCGCCACCAAAATAGTTGCGATGCATATCGCTAACCGTTACTTCCATTACAGCATGGCGGTCGCCGATCTCCCGCAGCTTAATCCCCAGGGTTTGCAGCAGAGGAATCCGGTTGCCTGATTCCAGTGTGGCTGGTTCTATAGACATGGTGGCACCTCTGTGGTGGTTGATACTATCTCGGTACAGATTAGTACACGAACGAGATGTCCGCTTCGCCCGTCTTCACAGGGCGGGGCGGAGTGCAAACGGCTGGTTGGGCATAGTTTAGAAATTACTATTTTCAAGCACAACCACTGTCTTTCGCTCCAATTTCAGTTTCTAATAATATTTCTGCAGCCCACATGTGCTTCTTTCGTAATTGGGGTTCGTCGTGCTTTTTCTTACGCTCTATGACTACTACCTGCCGCTATTATCACTTTTGCGAAGAGAAGTCCGGCGTCCTTTTCAAGGTTGTCTTTGAAAGGAACACCCGATTAGTATTATCTGTTTTCTTCCATTGCTACTTCAACAAGCTGTCACACTGGGTGATTCCAAGGTCTTTACTGCTTAAAATGCCCCGGCAGCTTTGGCTATTTACTGGCGTTATAAGCATTTATCCGAGTGATAACATTGTCTTCAAGGTTGAAGAAAAAGAAAGCGTAGTCGTAGTTGTGGTACCAACCTGGCCGTAAGCTGTACGGGAGATTCAAGCTGTCAAACGTTCCGGGTGCTGGCAGTTGAGATGGGTCAATCACCAGAGCGCCTTCTTTGTTTTGCGCGCCGGTGTAGTTGGGAATTTTAACCGCATCGACTGAAACACCCCCGATCAACTGATTTACCCAATTGACCGGATTTTGGCCAGCAGGTGGCACCAGTTGAGGATTTGCAGGCGCCTGAAACTTATAGAAAACAGCAGCTGAATTTGCCGAGGCGGGGGCAGCAGTAACTTCAGAGCTGTTCGGTGACGTTGCAACCCAAGTCAGCGGATTGACGCTATATGCGTTCGGTTTCACTATCCCGATTCCAGTTGGATGCGTTGAGTCTACTGCCAGCGACCAATCTCCTGCCAGTTCCTGAGTGTTGTACGTAATGATACAGCCTGTCTGATCACTACTACTACAAATGCCTAGTGAGGTCAGAGCGGGATAGTTTTGCATATCTTGCTCCGTAACTGACCAGCCGATGATATATGCAGCAACCAACTGCTTACGGAGTGCTGCGTCTCCAAACCGTCGCTCCAGAAGCATCAGCAACAGATTGGAACCCTGGCTATGACCTGCAAGAATAAACGGTCTCGATTTACCTGATGCATCTTTGTTGTAATGATGAAGAAAGTAGGTGAATGCATCGCTGACATCCGAATATGCAGTTTCCATCGCCTGAGTTGCCGCCGGAATGTTAGCTGGAGCAGCCCCCCATAGGAGCGCCTGAAGCACATTAATACCGGCTGACTGGCGATAGTATGGTGCGTACAGGTTGGTGCCAGCCTTACAGAAGACGCTTGCCTTCGACGCAACTTGATTCGTAATTCCTGTATCAGCGGTAGCTTGTTCTATGGTCTGGTTCCAACCTGTAGCGTAGGTTGGGCCGTTGCTGACTGGATTAGGGAAATAGGTCGATGGATAGACGAAGAAAACATCCACGGCTTCTGATGCCGTTATCGGAAGAGTCTGCCAGTTTGATGTAAGCGCATAATCGGTGATCCCCGGAGCGGCAGTATACTGAGTAGTTGTCACACTATTGCCGCAACCCAGCATGGTTGCCAGCATAAGACAACAGAAACAAGCCGCCAGCATAAAATTACAATTTCCAATTTTTCCAATTTGCTTCCTGGTATCCATAGCGTTCTCCTTTGGAGAAACAGTTATTCCACAATTCAGACTATCAAAGCAGGCGAGGTGCCATCTTCAGCCGCTCAACCGCTGCAAGGTTTTCTGTGCAGACCAGCCGGAACGGTTCGGAAATTCCCGTATCAGCCTGCACACGCCGCCAGAACAAATAGGAGCAATCAAACGCAACTGACCATTCCTGAGGAGCGCCGGATACCGCAACAGGCGTCGTAAAATTACGGTTTGATGCTGTGCCATCCATGGGACGGTACAACATCGGTAACTGGTCATATACAGGCACCAGGGTAAAGCGTTTGTCACCTGCTGCCATAATCAGTGAAATATTACCATAGTGCCGGTCATTATTGGCAATCAGGCTGCCAAAGAGCGACAGGCTGCTAGGCCGCTGCTTCTACCTGGTTGGAACCTCGCTCTTTACTTTTTCTCGTGTCGAAGGCTGCTCCCTCTGGTTCTTCTGCACCTAAGGTTATAAAATCATGTGGTGGCTCTTGATTTTTGACGCTTCGTTATGATCGACGGCTGTTTCGCGGGCGAATTCCATCCAGTTAGAAACCGCCTCACCTACTTCATGGATTACCTTTTTGGCAGTTCCAATGCCGAATCTGTTGGCAACGGCGAGCAAGTCCTCTCGGGTGATCCCTTTGAATTTACCGTTCACGGACATCAGGTGCTGATCTGCCCACTCGCTTACCGGGCTGTAGGCATGTGTCACGTCATACGCCGGGGCAAGTTGCCATGATCCGAACTCTGCCATAATGAAGGAATGGTTTTTGGTGTGATCGTCACAGTTGGCAGCCATGACATTGAACGTCATGCGACGGAATGCTTCCTCCATAGCCGGGTATCCAAGTTCCAGCTTGCTGATCACCATAAAATACTGAGCATAATCATATGTGGCCTTCTGTTTGTAGTCAAGATGGGTCATGGCGCAGAGGGTAGTCATGTGGATTTTCTTGTTGACCTCGCGGTCGAAGCGTTTAGTCATGAAGTGCGCCCGGCCATTCTCCTCAATAAGCCTGCACGGTGACATGGTGATCCCTGCGGTTGTGGCCATACGATAATAGGCCATCTCAATCCGACCATAGTCCTGTGAACTGCCCAGCGCGAGGTCTGTACCCACACCATCGAATTTAAGCAGCCAGTGCTCAAAGCCCGGTGCAACGTCAAACTGGCCGGCGCGTATTTCGTTGGTATCCGGATTCCACGCTATTGCTGCCTTGGCGCGAGCGCCACCAGCTGATGTCCCTACCTGGATGATCTGGTTAAGAGCAGCTTCCGCCATGGCATCAGTTCGAAAATCACCGGACACAGATCGCCGGGCTACTTCAACAAGTTTAGACAGGTCAAGAGCCGTGCAACTGGAGGTCACTTTAGTTCTGGCCGGTTTGAATTCCAGAGCGCCCATACTCCTTTTGCCCATATAGCCTAGACGGTCAAGAGCCGTGATTGACTCCTTGCTGACACCTTTTTGCGCCATCCAGGCATCGACCAGACTCTTGCCGAAGTCATCCGGCAACGCATCCGACAGTAACGCCGGCAAACGTTTATAGGTAAGTTCCGGCAGGAACGGGAATACATAGGGCTCAAAACTGAGTGGCATCATGATAGGAGCGAGTTCGATGCCTAGCTTCACGAAATCCGGATAGTACGCGAACACATAATAACCACTGCTCGGATCGAGAACAACCGCCCCTACCCGCTTGCCCCATACTTCCACTTCTATTTTATCAATCGGTATGTAAGCCGCCATGATTACCTCTATTCAGAATGATCCGGCGACAGCAGTTCTTTCATGGCTTTCGGCTTGCGGGTTCTTGGCTTGAATACTCTTTGTCGCGGCGTTTTTTGTGGCGTCATTTGCAGGGGGTTTACCGTGACTTTTGGGGCAAGTGTTTCCAACCATTCTACCCGGTTCAAGACCCGCAAAATTTTGATCAGGGATTTGGTCGTGGACGTTTTACCGGATTCGATTCGCTTTATAACATTCAGGGCGACTCCGGCTTGTTCGGAAAGAGCTTGCTGATCCATATTGCGGAGGATTCTGAGGTTGCGAATTTGCTGACCCAAAACCTCCTCCCATTCTTCGGGCGTTCTGTAGTCGACCATAATAGCCTCTATATAGTTTAATATAGTAGATAACCAGCAATAGGGTTAATATATAGTCTATACTACTTCGCCTGGCAGACAAAGTCCACAAAGAATGCAATAACGGCATCACAATAGATTATATATAGTCTATTTAATGCATTTTTTGGTATTTTATACTATATAAGAGCTATTATAAGGTTGCTTCAGCTTGGACATAAAGGTCTTGAGGTGGGCGAGTGTCAACTCCTCAAAATTATGCTTTTTATGGTGTTATTTTCGTCGTTCAACGGCCCCCCGGGATGACCGGTGTCCACCGCACATCCCGGTCAATTCCGATGGTTCGACCGCCTGCGGGCAAAACATCGATCCGGTCATTCCGGGGAGCCGTTCGTTCGGCCGAAGGCCGGACGAAGGTGATAAGGCACACCGGCTAGCGGGGGCTTTTCCCCGCTGACCGGTGCTGCCGCTAGTTGGACACTTCGCTTTCAGGACTTATTTCAGAACATGTCAAATTGTAGGTGAGTAATCTTGATGGTTTTGATCGATAGGAAGCATTTCAGCAAGGAGGGTTTCAGGTGCGATATCCTGTTCGTTTGGCCAAGTTACAGCGCCAAACAGAATTCCGACGCGATTGAAGTAGTGTATGTCTTTTAGTTCGCGAAAAACGCCTCGGTCAAGGTATGGTTTGAGGTCAAATACACCTTTGCGACCATCCTCAACTTCAACATATATACGATAGTCAGGCATTGGTTTAACAGATTTCACATCCCAGTACATAGCAACCTCACAGTGGGGTGATTTTGTAGGGGTTCTCTCCGGAAACAGCGAGTTCCCAATCGGCCTGTAGTTCATCTCGGTGCAGTTCTATCCAAGCCTGAACCAGACGCAACTGCTTACGTGGTAATTCTCCGGCTAAAACTTCACCATCTTCAATGCTGATAGCAACCTCGTATTCAGCGTACTTGGCATGGAAATGAGGCAGGTTATGGTGCTGATTGTCGATGAGATACATGCGGATGATAATCCCGTAAAACATTGAGATTATTGGCATATGTTATTCTCCCTTGTCTTTGGTTATAAGTCTATACATTCTTGAAACTGTAGTCAATTGAGACCTGATCCTTTCATTGTTCCCACTTGCCCTTATGGAGCTCCCAAAACTGTCTCGACTCTTGTAATACCTCATTTTGTCAGTAGGTATTTTTGAATGAGTTCACCAAAAGTTAGATTAAGACTTCCTTTTTTATGCTCCACTGCATGCCTCGCTTTCATCAATGAATCCCATGCTGCATGTTCCAGCAAGTTTTCAATATTATCCATGAAAGAAGACCTGTATCTTCCATCGAACTTATTCAATGTATCATTGATCTTTGACAAATCGGGACTTCTAAATTTTTGCGATAAAGTTTTCTTTATGTAATTAGCTGCATGAGTGTCACCGCACCTTTCAGCTCTTCTAAAAAATAGAGATTCTAAATACTCTTCGTATTCAGAAACTATCAACACAACCAACCCTGCGACCAAGAATGTCTCAAGCTCTTTGTGCTTGATATTTGTTGGGGTCTTTTTACGGTACGTTGTTAAGCTAGTCAATTTACTCTCAGAAAAGAAATAAGTAAACCAACTCAACTGCGTCCCCTTAGCCATCCCTTGAACCGCTCAACCTCCCAAATGGAACATTTCTGCCACAGCAGAGCAAACCAGGATGTGAGTTCCGGGCTGCCTTACACCCCGTAATGGGCAAAGGCCTTGATTACCTTAGCATCCGCCCCGAAGTGAAACACCTCGGCGGCCAGCCTTTCCAGTGCGCCGCGATAGTAAAGGGTAATGCTGTTTACTCCGGCAAGTACGGTAATCAACTCAAACTGCAGATCCGGCAGCAGTTGCAGAGCCTGGCTCCAGTAAGCGCCCACCGCCTGTTTACCCTGCAGCATGCCGGACGGTTCACCCGCAATCTGGACGATTACCGGCGAGTGCATCTCAAAATCATCGGCATAGTGGCTAAGCACCTGCTCCAGATCATGGTTGTTCCAGGCTTCTATCCATTCATTGGCAAAACTGTGTGCAAAGGCCTGATCAATCATTGTTGTCCTCCGTTATGTTGCGGTCAGAAAATTCCCTTCAGCTTCAATGCCTCCATCACCAGCTGCTGACGATAGGCTCCTTCTACTGGTTTGGTTATAGCCATGTTCAGGGCAAAAAACCAAACATCTGTGCCGATTTCAACATAGCCCACATACCAGCCGATTTGTGGTGTGGTTTTTTCTCCGTAACCTGCCCAGCCGGTCTTCGCATACAGCCGGTAGCCGGGCTTTTCCTCCACCAGCATGATCCTGGCCAGGGCATCGTAGGAGCTTGCCTTGAACGGCAGTTCTCGCTTGTACAGCTTATGCAGAAACAGCATCTGCTGCACCGCGCTGATCCGCAGGTCACCGGACAGCCAGAAGGTGGTCAGCCCCGGCCCGGGATCGGCATTGCCGTAGTCGATCTTTTTCAGCCACTGCTGATAGCGTGCAATGCCGATCCGTTGTGCCAGTTCCTGATAACACCAGACACAGGAGTTTTTGAAGGCGCTTGTCAGGGTCTGATTCCGGTTCCAGGCCGCCAGACCTCTGTCTGTGCCATCCCATTTCAGTAGTTCCTTTTCAGTTATTACCCCTTCATCAAGGGCGATCAGGGTGTTGGGGATCTTGAAGGTGGAGGCGGGCAGCAGCGGCTTGTTGGCGCGGGCTTCATTATGCAGGTACAGGGTCGTCCCCTCCAGATTGGTGATCAGAAGGGTGCCGCTGACCTTGCGGTCACTGAATAGTTTGGCAAGCGCGGCATCTTCGCTGAAGGCCGGGCTGGCCACAAGAACCAGCACAAGTGTTAAACAAAGCAGGATCAGGCGGTTCATGGCAGTTTCCTTGCGGGGGAGTGGTGAGGACAGCTATCCTATACGACAGAGTTTTGGGGTTGTCTATGCCAATATTTTTGTGTCATGCGGCTTTCTGTCACACATCAGTTCATTGCGTTCATCGCGGTAGAAGCTGCAGAAAGCGGAGATAATTTCGGGCAGGGCAATGCCTGACAGGCAGAGCTCAGTGGCTTGATCGCACCATAAGAGGTCCTTCTTCGAGGAGATAACGCTTGGCAAAAGCGGAGGAGTCAAAAAATATTCGCATCAGGCCACGGTTTCCCGCTCTTCAAGGATGATTCTGCTCAATGAAACCCCATTGATCAGCAAGGGTTGCGCTACCCTGCGTTTCCACGACGGGAGATCCTGCTGCAAGGGAACGATGTCCGCGATCGGCTTGCCGTTACGCACGATCAGCACCGGTTCTCCTGACTCAACTATATCAAAATAATCTTTGGCATGACTTCGCAGTTGGGTGAATGTTGCCTGTTTCATAAAAACCCCTCATTGTACATATTAATGTAATATAAATTGTACGCAACCTGACAATCCAAGTCCAGCAATTCATTATCAAACTCACCTTAGCGTATTACCCCCACCGGGCAATGATCAATACAGGCGTTGCACTGGATACATTCCGTGTCCTGCACCGCACGACCCGCGCTGATGGCCTCTATGACCACCACTTTCCGTTCCAGATGTTCGGCTCACAGACCGTAATACAGGAGATATCCGCCAGACGAAGCGTCTTGGGGGTATGACGGGGGAAGTAATAGCCTGCAAAGACGATCTCGTCTGCGGTTATAGTAATCAGGCTATCGTGGTAGGTTAGGGTGTTGGTCATGGTTATTTAACGGGTGAGACTGTCCGGGGCAGATTTACGCAGGGTGTCAACCATTTCTTAAAATAGAAGCTAGGGGTTGCCATTCCATTTTTTGTAAAGCAGTCAAGGTGTCAGGTCAAACAACTTCAAAACCTTGTCCACAAGCTCCTGACGGCTGCTGACTCTGAGCTTGTAAAAAATATTTTCAATATGCTTGTAGACGGTTGCGCGGCGGATTGACATCTTGGTTTCAATCATGCCGGTGGTGTATCTGCTGCAGAGCATGGCGACAATCTCTGCCTCGATCCGGGTCAGCATGCCAAATTCGGATCTGATATCACAGGGAGCCAGATGCTTATCCTGGTTTTCAAGCATCGTATAAAGTGTGCATAGATTGCTCAGGTGAGGCTGGATGATATGACAGACCGCCTGGTCATGCTCCCGGAACTGTTGCCCTTTTGAAGCGCGATTAATCATCATCAGGGTTGAACTGTTGAGATGGCGGTGACGGAAGATGCAGATGCTGGAGTGTATGTTCTGCGGACGCAGGAACTCGGCATACAGCGGAGTGTCTCTGACCTCGTAATAACTACAGATGCAGGCGCAGTCAGGCACCGGAAACATGGAGCTGTACTGGTCGTTCAGGAGCTGAATCCACTTGTCTATTTCTACAGGGGATTTGTATGCTTCTATCCGATTGTTCTTTTCCCGGTTTACAAATACCTGATTGAGGTCAAACGGAATAAGGCTGCCGATGGATTCGTTCATTAACTCAGTGAACTCAGCCATATTTTTTGCTGAACCAACTGTTGCCAGAAAATCATTAATCCTGCGCCAGGAAATGTGCCCAGTCCCCCTCATCGGCAACCTCACAATCTGTAACAGTCTAAAGCGAAGACAAAGTAGCACAGAGGTTTTAAAAAATAAATTAAATAAGTGAAATTTAATAATGCATAACAAGCTGGTTTTACGGCATAAAATTGGGTTACCGGTTTGTTTTATACGTAATTTTTACGAATTTACCTGACGACGTGGAAGGGGTATCAAGGATCATTACAGATAAAAATAGGGGGTGCCATATGAGAAAAAGGATCTGGTTCGCTTTATCGGCTGTCTGTCTTGGTTTCCTGGTTTTGACAGGTTGTGGCGAAAATGACAAAACAACAGCCGCAACATCCACAACACCAGCAACACCAGCAACACCCACTTATCGCTATTTTGCATATGTAGTAAATGCAGATTCAGATAACGTTTCTATTTACTCTGTCAGCAGTACCACCGGGGCTTTGACGGCCTCAGGTGCACCGGTGGCAACAGGCGGTGAATTCCCTCGATCAATTACAGCAACTCCTTCCGGCAAATTTGCCTATGTTGCCAATTACACGTCCGGCACCATTTCTGCTTTTTCAATCAATGCCACCACAGGCGTGCTCACACCAATCGGTACGCCGATTGCTGCAGGTACCGGCCCACGCTCTGTTACCGTTGACCCGTCCGGCAAATTTGCCTATGTGGCCAACTATGGCTCTGGCGATGTTTCGGCTTATAGTATCAATACCTCAAACGGCGCGCTGACTGCCGTCGGAGCAGCAGTTCCCGCCGGTGACAGACCAAATGCGATTACTGTTGATCCAACCGGCAAATTTGCATATACCGCCAACAGTGTTTCAAATAACATCTCTGCCTACTCGATCAATACTACCAGCGGGGCGCTCTCACCGGTTGGTAATGTTGCTGCAGGCACTACTCCGGGAAGTATTGCCATTGACCCAGTCGGCAAATTTGCCTTTGTCACTAATAGCAGCTCCGGCAACATCATGAGTTATGTAATCAATTCATCCACAGGGGCGCTGACTCTGGCCGGTACAGTCGCTGCCGGTACAAACCCGGTATCGGTTGCCGTTGAGCCGTCCGGTAAATTTGCATATGTGGCAAATTACAACTCCCATAATCTCATGGTTTACTCCATTAACGGGACGACCGGAGAGCTCACTGCTGTTGGCGCGCCGGTTGCTACTGGTAATAATCCGTTTTCTGTAACCGTGGATCAGTCCGGCAAGTTCCTCTATGTGGTAAATAATATTTCAGAAACTGTTTCTGCCTATACCATCAATGCAACCAGCGGAGCGCTCACAGTGATTGGTTCCCCGGTCGCTACAGGTTCGGATCCAGGTGAAATCAGAACCGTAAGGATTCAGGCGGACTAACGCTTTAATATGTTATATTTATAACCCTGGAGCCTGAAATTTTATTAACGGGAGGCATGGATGAATCAGAAACGATTTACCATCAGGTGGATGCTGGCACTGCTGCTGTGCGCATTTACGTTCAGTGTGGCTCATGCGGCACCTTTGGCCAGGGAGCTGGTCCGGAAACCACAAGCAGCAGACACTACGGCTGTCAGGCCAAACATCCCGGTTCAACGCCCGGGTGGAGGTTCAGACAACAGTGTGATCAGCAATGTGACCGTAACTTCTCAGGCGGAGTTTTATACCGGGACGTTTACCTATGTGGACTGGCAGTGGCCGGGACATGAAACAGATCCTGTCGATATCATCATGAACGGTAAAAAGCTGAATAAGGACGGTCCCTGGACAAAAGGACGCCCTTTTACATTCTACATCCCCTATGATCTGGATCAGCGGGACTACTCGGTTACCGTGCGCAGTGTCAACAACCCGGACAATAAGGCGCATAAGAACGTCAGTATCAAGGTAAGCTACATCATGCCGGGCAATCAGCCGCAGCAGGATATCTATTACATACAGAACAGCCTGCTGCGTACCGAGTGGAGCTATAAGGGCAACCCAGGCCCGGTCAAGCTTGAGCTATACCAGACCTACAATTCGACACCAGTGGCCACCATCAATTCCAGTTGCGGTCCCGGCAACAACGGAAGCGGCAGTTTCAACTGGATGATTCCGGCAAATATCCCCGGCGGCAGGTATTATGTGGCCATAACCAGTCTGGGAACCAGCAGGATCGCGGTCGATTCAAAGCAGTTCTATATCGGCAAAGAGCCTGCACCGGTACTGAAGAGTCTTGCACCGCTGGCCGTATCAACCGGCACGACAACGGTTACCGTTCAGGGAAGCAACCTGAAATATATGCCGACACACACAGCTGTGATTGCATTGCAAAATGGCGAAAAATTCGAGGCAAGCAAGGGCAACTACAAGGAGAGCCAGTTTGACCTGACAAACATTCCCAATATTTACAAGGGATATGATGTCACTTCCAAAAATGCTGAACATCGCCAGCGGATCATGCAGGTCAAGCAACTGTATACAAAAAAGAATCAGGCAGAAAGCAACCATTTGGGATTCAATATCCGGTCACCCTATCCGATTCTGGATCAGCTCAACAAAAATACTGTCTACCCGGGCGATACGATTGTCGTCTACGGCGGCAACTGGGAATTCGCAAAGCTCGGGAATTATACAGTGATGCTGCACCTCCCCGGCGGGGCAATGCAGACCAGAGTGCTTCCGATCGGTCCTGCGCCGGTAATGGGGATGATTCCGTATCTACCCGGTCATGTCTTGAACGGTGTGCTTACATTCAAGGTGCCGGATCTGTTTGCCGGCAAGAGCACGGCAGAACAGGATCTGATCAACAAGAGCACCGTGCAACTATCCATCTTCGGCCCGGATACCTTCCAGAGCAACCGGCTGGATATCATGATACGCAAGAAGCTGGCAGCATCCACTCCAGCTACAAACAGTTGTCCGGGCGGCAGTTACATCTCCGGCTACATGTACATGGGGCAGCCCAGCTGCAGCGGTGTGCTCGGTGCATACCTGCAGTGTGACCAAAGCGGTTACTACTGCAATAAATCAGGCAGCGGGCGCTTTCAACCAACCTGCTCACAGTGGGGTTCCGGCGGCGGCAGCAATGTGGGACCGCTGATCATGAACGGCATTTTTTACGGCTGCTACGTCAAGCGTTGAAAGATCTGAATCAGAGCACTGTACTGGAAGAGACTGGAAATAATAAGAGGCGTCTGGATATGAATCCGGCGCCTCTTATTGCTGATATCAAAATTTGAACAAGCCTTATCGCCATTTTATAGTTACGCCTTTGCTGGTGTGGGGATTTAGCAACGAACAGTGGTAAGTTAAGGTGTTGGTCATGGCCGTTCATCTGCTCTACAGTATGTGACAACTAACGGACATAGCTGTGATCTGTCAGTTATTGGACTGTCAGAAATAACGACAAGCCCCGCTCGTTCTTGGTTTTAAAATACTTGCCAAGCTCACCTTTCCATCAAGGCAAGTCGTACCCCTAATGAGGCAAAAACACCTGCGGTTAACCGGTCAAAATACCTGGCCAGTCTAGGCCGCTCCAGCAGGTAGCTGCCGATGGCGCCTGCAAAATAACCGATCAGGCAGAAAATGATGACTGCCTGGAGCATGAAGATCGCCCCCAGAAGCAGGATGTGCAGGGTAACATAGCGCGTATCTGGTGTTACAAATTGCGGCAGAAAGGCCAGAAAAAACATGGCCACCTTGGGGTTCAGCACGTTCATGATGAATCCCCGTTTGAACAGCGCAACAGGAGGGCTGTCATCAGCAGTTGCAACAGCAATGGTTGAATGATTTTTGATTGTTCTGTATGCCAGATACAGCAGATATGCAGCTCCGGCATATTTGACGAGATTAAAGGCAAGAGCTGAGGTGTAGAATATGGCCGAAAGCCCGAATGCCGCCGCAATGGTATGAACCGTTATGCCACTGCACATGCCAAGGGCGGTGATGATTGCCGGCCTTCGCCCCCGTGTTATGCCTTGGGACATGACAAAGAGATTGTCCGGTCCAGGAGCCAGCGTCAGGGCGATTGATGCCCCCAGAAAGTAGAATACGGTTGATGCTGTCATTGCCCTGTCCTTTCATGCCGGATAGATAATTGTGTGTTTCCCTGGTTTTAAGCACTGATACAAAGTATCAACGTAACAATACAACCTGTAGAAAAATATACTGAAGAGCCTAATACAGGATTTGATACATGGTCGTCAAAGGGCATTATGTAAATTCCTTATCTCAGACAGCCATACACTGTAAAAAAATCCAACAGCGGTTTAGCCACACAACTTACTGATATTTCAATAAACCTGCGTTACTTATGTGAGAACATTTGTCTAAAAATTTTACATTATTGCACTAGTGTCCGGAATAATGAGTTGACAAATCGTATAACCATCTAAGTTCTTTCT
>CAZZMP010000017.1:0-83515 GCA_964655435.1 uncultured Geobacter sp. | reverse complement strand
GCATTACGATGTAATACAAAAAGGAATAATACGTCCATTGAAAACGATGCAAAGCAAAGGGAAATCTCCGTTTTCACCTTGACAAAACTTATCATGGATGTCCCGAGAACTCACATCTCACACCTGACGCCTTGCTTCTCATGGATTCCTGCCTCACGGTTTCTCTAAGATCGAACGATACAAAGCAAGCGTCTGTTCAATAACAAACTCTTGGGCAAACTCCTGCTCAACAATCTTCCTGCCACGCGACCCCATCTTCCAGCGCAGATCTGGGTTTTCAAGCAACTGCTGCAAGGCATCTGCCAAGGCGACTGCATTTTTGGGAGGCACCAGCAAACCATTTTCATTGTGCCGGACAATTTCACGACAGCCAGGCATATCAGTTGTAACAACAGGTCTACCGCAAGCTGCTGCTTCTATAAGCACCTTAGGAATTCCCTCTCCGTAGGTTGAAGGCAAACAAACCAGATGCGCCTGGGCAAAAACTTGTGGCATGTCTGAGCGTCTGCCCCACCACTCAATCACGCCAGATTTGTTCCAACTCATTAAAGTTTCTACAGGAATTGAGCCCGGATTTTCAACATCAACATCGCCAACCAGTACAAATCTGGCGGTTACTCCTCTTTTTTGCAGCAACTCTGCTGCTTGCACAAACTCATTGATTCCCTTATCCCATAAAAGGCGAGAGGCCAACAGCACGAGCGGTGAACCCGTAGAAAATGTTGATACAGAATATGTATCTGTATCAACTCCAGCTCCTCGTATCAAAAATACAGAATCAGCATCTACAAGACCAGATGACACAAATTGATTAATATCATCAGGATTTTGCAAAATCAAACGGTTACCCTTAAGCCGCAATATCAATTTCAGACATCTAGCTATTAGTGGACGTATCAACCTTGCCTTAAGCTGCTCTGAGCTAAAAACAAAACCCAATCCAGCCAAAGCATTTACTACCCGTGTACAGCCGACAAGTCTGGCGGCAACACTGCCATACAGAACCGGCTTCATAGCAACCTGATGCACAATATCCGGTTTTTCTCGTTTATAGACATTAATAATCGCCAGCAGGGTTTTCAGTTCGCGGAAGGGGTTTAAGCTGCGGCGTTGCAGGTCAAGCGGAATAATCCTGATACCTGCCGCTTCGATTACCTCACGGTCTGATTGTACATGGGTAAGTAAGGCAACATCGTATCCGGCTTTTACTGCAGCAGCAGCCAATGGCAGACGGTGGGAACAGAAATACCAGTCTTCTGTAATAAAAAAAAGGAGCTTTGACATCTTAGAACCCGTCAGTCGTGAGAGGCCGTAAGGCGTAAGGCGTTAGAAGCCGTAAGGCGTGAGGGGTTAGAAGCCGTAAGGCGTGAGGGGTTAGAAGCCGTAAGGCGTGAGGGGTTAGAAGCCGTAAGGCGTGAGGGGTTAGGGGCCGTAAGGCGTGCAGCGTTAGGCGTGGGATCGGTACGGCGTGAAAGGAGTGAGCGGATCAGGCCGGTTAACATTTTATCTACCCGGATCAGCAAGGCATCAAGGGTATTCCAGCTCTCAACAGATAGGTAGCCAAGCTCCCGTGCCAGTTCAAGCTGCGTATCCAGCTCGCTTAACGAACCCTGAGCAATGTGAAGAAAATTAGCAAACTCCTTCTTTGTCTGCCGCGCTGCACCTTCTGCTATATTGCTAGGCACGCTTACCGCTGCCCGCCGGATCTGATCGGTCAAACTGTACTTTTCAACAGCAGGAAAATCTGCAGTAGCCTTATATACCGTCTTCACCAACTCCATCGCCAACTTCCAAGCATCCAGTTTTTTATGCGGCTTATCCATACCCAAACCTCCCGCCTACGTTTCACGCCTCACTCTTTACGATTGTCACGCCTTACGCTCTTACCTGCCTTCCGCTTTACGCCTGATGGATTAACGCCTCACGCCTCACGGAAGTTCCGCCTCACGGCCTTTCACGCCTTACGGTCGTTGAGCCTCAAGCCAAGCCTGAAACATCAACACATCCCACAAGTAATATGACCAATTTCTTTTACCGGTGATATGTTCATCCCACTTCAATCGGATCGGTTCCGGCCTGAAAAACCCCTCACCCTTCATCCGTTTTTCATCCAGCAGATTCTCTGCCCAATCTCGCAATGGCCCGCGCAACCAACTTTCAATCGGCACGCCAAAACCTGTTTTCGGACGTTCTATCAATTC
The DNA here is from genome assembly GCA_964655435.1 of uncultured Geobacter sp. Taxonomy (GTDB): domain Bacteria; phylum Desulfobacterota; class Desulfuromonadia; order Geobacterales; family Pseudopelobacteraceae; genus Trichlorobacter. The sequence continues at coordinate 81,314 of CAZZMP010000017.1, read as the reverse complement.
CTTTGGGACATACCGATACAATACCTGCCGCAGCAACCACTTGCCTTGCCCATTCCGTATTTTCATACGCAAAGGCAAGCGCCAGGCAAACTCAACTATCCGGTGATCAAGAAGAGGTACACGTGTTTCCAGGCTCACGCCCATGGCTGCTCGATCCACCTTGACCAGAATATCATCAGGCAAATAACTCATGCTGTCCAGATACATCATCTGACTGTAAAAATCAGGCCGGCAAGGCCACAATGGTGTTGAATTCATAACAGTTGCAGGCTCGGTTGCCCCCAAGACAACATCTGTTGGCTGCTTCCAGTGAGACAGCATCTGCCGATATAAAGCTGTCGGGGTATCATACGTCACCATCTCTGCCAGCTTGTGCATCCGGTCGCCAAATGCCTCCAAACGGAGTGATGCAGGAAAACAGGCGGCAATTGCATCCCAACCGGCAGGAGGAACCGATTTCATGGCAGAGGAGACAACGGGACGTATTCTCTTTGGTATCCTGCTGATCTTGTTCCAGATTGATTGTGCAAGAAAATAACGCCCGTATCCACCAAACAATTCATCACCCGCATCACCTGAAAGGCTAACGGTCACATGCTGTCGAGTCATCTGTGAGACCAGAAAGGTAGGGATCTGGGATGAATCCGAAAACGGTTCGTCATACAGGGCAGGCAAACACGGAATCACCTCAAGAGCATCTTGCGGTGTCACATACAGTTCAGTATGCTTTGTCCCCAAGTGCTTGGCAACCGCCTTTGCGTGTTCTGCTTCATTGTATTTCTTTTCATTGAATCCGATGGTAAATGTTCGTACCGGACGACTGCTTTGAGCCTGCATAAGCGCCACAACAACAGATGAATCCACACCACCTGAAAGGAACGCCCCCAGCGGCACATCTGCCTCCATCTGCTGCCGTACTGAGCTACGCAAAAGTTTTTCAAGTTCTTCAACTGCCTCGTGGTCGGATCCGGTGAAAGCATTGGTTGTACCGCCGGACAGCACCTGATTCAACGACCAGTAGACAGACGGGTCCGGCATACTGCCAGGCACTTGCGATGCCATGTTAAGGGTCAATATGGTGCCGGGCCGCAGCTTGCGGATGCCCTGGTACACAGAATAAGGGGCAGGAATGTAATTATGCCGCAGATAAAGAGCTAGTGCATTGCGATCAATTTCCCCCCTGAATGACGGGTGCATCTTCAATGCCTTCAGTTCTGAACCAAACAGGAAGGTTGAACCCTGCCAGCCATAATAAAGCGGCTTCTCGCCCATGCGATCCCGTGCCAGGGCGAGTACACGTTCCTGTCGATCCCACAAGGCAAAGGCAAACATACCGATAGCCTGTTTCAGGGTAGCTTCTATCCCCCAAGCTTCAATACCGGCCAGCAATGTTTCGGTGTCGGAATGACCTTTCCAATTCACGTGAGGAGTGAGGGGTGAAGGGTTAGGGGGTAACGTCCGTGAGGCGTGAGGCGTAAAGGGTGAGGCAGATAAAGAATCAAGTTTAGTACGTAAATCCTGATGGTTATAGATTTCTCCGTTAAAGACGATCACATACCGACCAGAAAAAGAGACCATCGGTTGATGCCCAGCCGGAGAAAGATCAAGTATGGAAAGACGGCGATGCCCCAGCGCCACGCCGGCCTCTTTATCAAGCCAGTGGCCTTCATCATCCGGTCCGCGGTGGATAATTGCGTCGGTCATGCTACGCAAGATCTGCTCAGGATATTCCGTTCGAAAATCAAAAAACCCGGCGATGCCGCACATCAGTGTTCTACCTTTTTATGTCGCAGAACCACATCAAAACCACTTACCAATAAATCATCGTCAGGTAACATGCTGAAGGGTCCACTCAGCGCACAACGCGGTGTCGGTAGTGTATCCCACAGTACTTTTCGCGTCACTTCACAACTAAAGCCAGACTCTTCAAACAGACGCAGCATCTCTAAAAAACGGATCCGGTTGGTATAGAAACCGGAATGACTGAACAAATCACCTTCCCAGCACTTTTCAGAAAAACGCAAATTGTTTAATCCCCCGCCAAGGTGATCCTTGAGATCCACCCTGTGTACGCACACCCCGTCAGGTTGTAGCAGTCGGTGAAACTCCTTAACCAAAAAACGGAAGTCACTTTTTTGAATATGCTCCAAAACAGCATTGGAAAAACAGAAATCAACCGAATTATCAGGAATCTGCCCCAGTGAAGAAACACCATCAGTTAAATAACACGCACTGCATTTGGCAAGCAGATCATCAATACCGGAAAAATCAGTTGTGAAAGGCAGAGGATAACCCTGTTGCTGAAGGTATTGATCCATGCCGGCGTATGCGGAAGAATCTGTCATGGCAAAGGCGCCGGCATCAACAAGCCAGGTTTGCCTTACCCCCATCGCACGGGCAATCAACGCAGTAAATACAGAATCACCGGGACCCAACTCAAGCAACGTGAAGTTAGAATCATCACACAGAGGAAACTTCAAACCTGCCGTTTTAGCGTGCATCAGAAACGTATCCAGCGCATTTGCAGGCCGGTTCATATCGCCATGCACGAACAGCCCCAAGCGTTTCCATACGGCATACCCGACAGGAAGGCGTGACAACAACACCTTTGCAGTGATACGCAACCACCAAGGAATTTTACTTTTCAAGCCCATCTTCCGCCACCTAGCTCTTTTGCATCAAAACATCGTAATAGAACTCTTCAAATTGGCTGACAACGCAACCTATCTCAAACATGCCTGTCACTCGTTCACGTGCTTGCACGCCAAGCGTAGTACGCTCACAAGCAGGCAAGCGTAAAAGTTCTTCAATCGCATGGGCCAAAGCCGGCATATCACCGGCAGCCACTACCCGGCCAGTACCACCAACAATCAAGGCCGCATCACCCACATCAGATACTGCACATGGTATTCCACACGCCATAGCCTCGCCCACAACATTAGGGAAGGCCTCACCAATCGAGGGCAATGCCAACAGATCAAGCGCAGCCATTAAACGCGGTATGTCTTTACGCTGTCCGAGCAGGTGTGTATGAGCAATTAAGCCAGCGGCTTTTAGTGCAGACATGAGTTCAACGTTATCACCATCAACACCGTGTCCCACCAAAAGGAAATGAACATCCGGTCTCTTTACGGTCAACTCCGACATCGCCTGAACAAAACCAAGCTGATTCTTTTGTGGATGGAATCGTCCAATAACACCGACCAACGGCGTGTTAACCGCCAGTGCAAGCTCCTGTCGAACACTATCCCTGGCTGATTTGTCCGGCAGAAAACGGGTTACATCAAAACCATTGGGTATCACCTGCATTTTTGAGACGTCATATCCTGCTGTTGCATGCACCGCACGCGCAACTTCAGAATTAACCAATATCCTCATTGGCAACCACGCAGAAAACCAAGCGCAAACCCTGACCACAGCAAGTGTCGAACGCTTATTGGCAGCAACAGACAGATCTGTATGGCGAATACCCCAGACAATGCGTCTAATACCAGCAATATGTGCAGCCAGCCCCCCCAAAAGGTCTGCGTGGTACATCCAGGTATGAACAATATCTGGCTTGAATTGCCTGATATGACCAACTAAACGTAAAAAGAGGAAAGGATTCGGAAACGATGAGCGCATGCCGAAGGCCACTACCGGAATGCCTAACGATGCGATACGTTGTCCTATATCACCTTCAGTGGTAAGTGATATTACCATTGGCCTGAATTTACTGCGGTCTAAACGTTCAAGCAGCTTCAGCAGCATGGTTTCTGCGCCGCCAACAGAGAGGCCGGTAATAATAAAGGCGATATTCACGCGGAAAACACCTGTTCATATGCTGCAACAATATGCTTTAGCGTATAGGGTTCTACGACCACTGGATTTAATCGCTCACGTTTACCGCCTATCCATTGAGCAATGGCATCAGCCAATGCACCAGCAGATACATCAGAGGCAATCACGCAACCATCAACACCATCAAGTATCTCTCTGGTTCCGCCTGGTGCTGGTGTCGCAATAACAGGAGTACCACAGGCCATAGCCTCAAGCATTGCATTAGGAAACCCTTCATATCGAGAAGACAAGATAAAAGCATCAGCTTTAGCAAACCAGGCATAAGGGTTGGATTGAAATCCCACAAAATTGATTTGATTGACTATACCTTTTTGCTCGGCCAGTTGTAATAATTGTGCCGATAAAGGCCCTTCACCCAACAAGGTTAGCGTAATATTCTTATTATCCAACAAAGAAACCGCTTCAATAAGCATATCGAAACCCTTTTCCTCGCTCAACCGCCCTGCCGCAATCAGCTTGATGGAATCCTCACTGACACCATAATACGCCACCGGCTCAGTTGCCAGCAGATGAATTCGTTCAAAATCAATTGGGTTGTTGATTACAATGGATTTAGGTTCGGGAAATTTAAAATTTAAAACCAGATCAGACTGCATGGCGCACGATTGGCATACCACCAGATCCAGCTTTTTATAAAACCAGAGGTAAAGAAACGACCAGATTTGAGGGTATCGATATGACTGCAAAATATAACTGACAAGAGATGTTTCACGTGCAATGTATCGAGTTCTATTCGGTAGTAAATGTTTAACAATAGCAATTGCAAGATTAAGGTGGCTAAGTGTTGAAAATACGATATGTGGACGTCGATTCCATAGCAGATGTATTATTTTTAATAATGCTGAGCGTACTCGATTGCATTCTAAATTTATAAGCTCAACATCATCTGGTAAATCTGATAAATACACAGCCTCATTCGTAGTAAACACAGCAAGTGAAAGGCTAAATTTGGAACGATCAAGGTGTCTCAATATCGTGAGCATTACACGTTCGGCCCCACCACCACGTAAAGAAGGCAATACAAAAATTATTCTGCTACGCGTAGGTTGGGGGGCTATAGCCATAGAACTAGGTGATATACACACATCAAAAACAATGTGATCAAAGCAATAGCTCGATAAGAAAACGACAATTTTAATGCAGCCCCAATTAAAACCGGAAAAACAAGAGCAAGCAAGCGTGTCATATTAATTTCATATATAGCTAATACTACGAACATACCGCTCACTATCAAAGAGTATACCATCAACTTTGATTTGATTATTTCACTAATATTTAAAAACATAAGTAAATAATAAATAGAAAACGACAATATAAAAACACCACTAGGTCTTATAATTTCAGTTGCTACTCTTCTGTCTCCAATATAATCAAGGATATTTATATAAGTAAGTGCAAATACAAGTGGAATAACTATTGATATAGTTATAGCAAGCAATTTTACAATATTAGGATACCTTACAGAAAATTTATTAAGTAAAACAGAAACTATAAACAATCCAAATACTAATAATGATGCAGAGTGTATAAAAAATGAAAATATAAATAAAAATATCGCAACAAATGTATTTGCGTAATATAATGACAAGAGAAATAAAGCGCCGGCAACTGCAGAGCGCACTTGGGATACAAGTAAGTTTACAAGAAGAGGAGCTAACAAAAAAAAGGCCAAATATTTATTGATTCTTAAGGTTACGTATACATAAATTGCTGATACAAAAAATGAGACTATACTCAATGTAGTAGATATATGGCCAGTGTAATCAGTTAGTGTAGCAATAATGAAACGCCATAAAGGCTCAGAGAACAAATAAGGCAGACCTTCAAGTTGATCTAGATAATCATAGGTTCCAAAGTCAAAACTATCTTTATAAACCTGTAGGTCAAAAAACGGTTCACCACGAATAACTTCCCAGGGCATTAGCACAAGCACAGAGGCATATATAAGTGACACAACAAGTGCCAAACTAACATTCACTCCCCGGCTCGTGACTAGATCACATTTTAGCAAACCATTTGCCCTTAAGCTGTTAGACTGATATCGCATTAAAGTTCAATCTGCCCGTTATGAACAGGCAAAGAAGCTGCCCAATCAAGAAGATTTCTGAGTGTTTTCTGAGGATCGTAATCACGGCGTGCTCTCTCAAACCCACGTCGAGCTATTTCAATGGCTTGCTCAGGGTGTGAAAAGTAGAATCGGCATTTTTCTATAGCCTCATTAACGCATCCGTAGTACACGGCCTCCACATCAGGTTTGAAGATATTAGCATGGGCATCACAACCAGCCCTATCAGACAATAACATGGCTCCATGCATTGGCACCTCATACATGCGCATATTGCCTGTTTCTTCATGAGTACCCATATGCATGTTAAGACCTATTAGTGACGACAAGTAAACTGAACGTCTGTCTTTTTCACTTATAGGTCTTACACATCTAGGGAAGTACTGGCGACCTCTTAGCGGAGCTACGAAACCAGCTAATCCTTCCATTGGCCAATCTTTTCCGAAAATCATCAACTGACCACTTATGCTCCGATTAATCTGTGCAAGCTTATCAACTTTGTCACCATAGCACTTACCAATATAGACAGCTCTAGCTATTCTATTAGACCAACTAGATTCAACAGCAGTGATGAGCTCTGGCGTTGGCAGAGTATATGAAAGCGGAAACCAATGCGTATGTTTAACTCCTACCATTGCTAAAAAATCAGCAAAGCGTAGTGTGTTCGAGTAACTTGGACTACAATAATAAGCACCGTGATAAGCCCATATTGAAGGTAATGTCACTGAATAAGTTTTGTGGGGGTCATCGAAGCAACCAAGAACGCGAACCAAACCGGGGGTATTGCGTACTAACCACTCTGGCGGGAACACACTCTGATGCGAAATTATTCCATCAATGTTATGTTTATATATTGCATTTAAGCTTTCATCGAGCATTGACATCAGGCACGGATCTGACTTTTGATACAATTTCATTAAAAACTCTGTTGTCAAATATTGCTTATATTCAGCTGAGTTAAGGTAATTTTTAGGATTAAAATAGTAAATTTCATGGCCAGACATCTCTGTATGTTGGCCGTGTTTTGACCATATATCAACAAACAAAAACTTCATATTACGATTGCCCTGCTACAATTGACTGTGAATGCAGACGTGAAGTTAAAGCAAAATTCATACTTGGAGTCCAGTCTTGATTTCGGTACACACTTTTAACTTCAAAAAAAGCAAGCATGCGGTCTGTTATTTTCTTTAATGAACAGCCTCTAACACCTATTTCCCAGTAATGCTGCCCTGACATATAGCGTGGTACCTTTGAACTTGGTTTAGACCACCATTTTCGAACATCGATGACATTTGACCAACACAGATTTCTGAAATTTGTTAAAAAACGTAATTGTATAGCAAGCCCGTTAACAGGAAGATAAATCAGTGCATGGTGGGCAATTCTAGCAATTTCTGACAATGCGGGATCGAGATACTCAAGAGGTAAGTGCTCAAGAACATGCGATGCAATCACGACATCAAATTCACTCTCACTGAACATGTCCATTTGGTGCACGCTTCCAATAACATCTGGAGAAAAGGTCTCGTCAATGTCAAAGGTTGTAACATCAAAACCACGCCAACGCAGGATGACAGGATCAAGCCCCTGACCAGGACCAACGATCAAGATACGTTTGACACTTGGAAATAGAGTAAGATCGCGAAATTGGTAGTAAGAATTGATAAAGTTGCATAGGCCTAATTGTTTTCCCCAGGCTTCTCTATCAATAGGCATTACACCAAGACCTGGCTTCAAATTCATACAAATGCCTTTTCATGTACTAAAACTACATTTATCGACTTAGTCATTTGAGGATCATCTTTGGGTAGCAAAAGAGACAATTCGTTGACTGAAGAAAACCTATGTTTTTCATCAATAGAGTAGATTCTCCACCCATGTCCCCATAACCACATGAAAGGGTTTTCTTTGTCATTAATAAAATGTTGGCTGACAGCCTCCATTACAAGCACCGGGCAATCTCTAATCAAAAGTTGAGAGCCACCTTTAATCACCTGAAATTCATTACCGTCTACATCGATCTTAACTAAAGAAATTCTCTTGTCATGCAGGTTTTTATCTGCCCAGTCGTCAAGACGAACAAAATCAACATGGCAAAATGCGTCTTGCCGACCACCATACGTCAACCAACTTGCTCGAAAATCAATTTTCTCGTTTTCAGCCACAAAATCAGAAAGCGCCAAACGAAATATTCTAATAGGAAACTCTGGATTCAAATCAGCATTTTTTCTCAACTTATTAAATGCATACTGGGTTGGCTCAAAAGCATAAACAGTACCGTTTGGGTGTACAAGCTGGCAGAGGGGAAAGGCATGTGCTCCTACATTAGCGCCTATATCTAATACATGCATACCAGCTTTACAGTGCCTAGCGAGTGCTTTAGTTACAGCCAATTCAAAAATTCCAAGATTAACTGAAGCATCAATAAGCTCATTGAGATCAAGTTCGTAGGTAATACCACCAACTCTTCTCACTACTCGACGTCCACGGACAAACTTGTAATACTGCTGTAAAATAAAAGACCTAACAAATCTGAGCGGAATAGATTTACCTATAATACGACCAATTTTTATAAAAAAATTCATACCCACACCTTTTTATTTATATTTACATGATATTTTTGAAAGGTCCTCAAGCCGTGTCAAGTTTCAACTACCTACTAGTAGCGACTTCTAAAATTGCATGGCTTTAATCTACGAATTACCATCTAATGTTGTTATTTTATTTACCTCTCTTTTCGCCTTTAAATCGGCATCATCAGACCTGTAATCAAATCCAATACGGCTTACTATGATGATAATACAAAGGAGAGTTACTACCTGTGAAAGTGCATATGCCGATGCCATTCCTACAGCACCAAATGTAGGTATCAAGAAATATGCTGCAATAAGGTTAGTAAAATCTCTAGGCAATGTAACTGTTGAAAAAGACAGCCACATTTTAGTTTTTACTTGTATTATTTGATAGAATGCGATTCCAAGTGCTTCAGGAATAACTGCCAAAGAAAGGACTAACAAGACTTTATTCCCTTCAACGAAGTCCTTACCAAAAATACGCAAAATCCAGCTGCCGAAGATTGCAACAAACAAAGTACATGTAAGAACAATGCCAGCTGTCATTGCTAAATTGATCTGGAAGACCTTTTTATATTCATTATAGTTTCCTCTCCCTTTTTGACTGTTCATAAGAGAAGTACCTACATTATTAATGAGTTGTGGCAGGAAAATAATCATTGATTTCAGACTGTTTGTCGCACTATAAATGCCCATTTGTGAGTAACCGTCAGGCAGTCTCACCAGCATAGTATTATTTAGCCATACTATCGGCATAGTAGAAAGGCCACTAAGAGCTGCAGGCACCGCAAATTTGAAGATTATGTCACGTTCACTCCAAATGCCCTGATAGATAAAAGTTATGCCCAACGCACCACTTGCCCGTATTAATGACCATCTAAAAATAAGCAAGCGCAGTAACGCACTAAAAACAAATCCAACCAAGGCTCCATTAAGACCCCAAAACCAGCCTGCAGCACTGCATACAATGAGATGGAGCACTCCGTGCACTATTCCTAGACGAGCAATAGTTCCATAACACTCCAGACCTGCTAAAGCCCCTAATTGGTAGCCGTTAAGCACCGAAAAAAACACTGTACATGACGCGATCAGCAGCCCAGTATCAAGATGCGGTGCTCTTAAAGTATTGGCGGCCAGCCATGGAGCGCAAATTAACAACACAACGGTAACAATACATCCCATGACAAATGACACAGTTGAACACAGTCCAAGAATCCGGCCTGTTTTTTCCTTGTCCGTATAGCGAAATTCAGCGACATATTTTGTAGCAGCAAATCCTGTAGCAAGTTGGGCAACACCGGAAAGGGTAATAATTGTACTCTGAATCATTCCAAACTCGCCATATCCTTTACGTCCGAGAATATTAGCAAGCAGAATGTTACAGATAAAAAGACTCCCCTGCGAGAATATGGCGCCGATAACATTCCAGGACACGCCACGAGTATACTGACTTCGAAGGCTTTTTTTCATCAAACTATATACTCAACTTTCACTGTGACAATTTTGACCTGTAATTCCAGTATTAATGTTTTTTGCAAAAAAACTCCTTAACAGTGGTTAGCAAAGGGGACAAGCTACTTTAAATTGCTGTCCCATGGTCGGTCTCTCCGACGCACTGTTGGTCCAAACCAAGTCGTGCAATTGTCTGCTATTGCCATTCAGCACTTCCAAACGGACTCTGGCGGTTAACACTTGTCCGAGGCAACCTTTGGCGTCAGGCCTGACTTTCTGATATTCTCCAAAACTTTCTACCGGCCAGAATTTCGATGATTGCACACGCAACTACCGCAAAAAAGTTTAAAAGGGACTGGCTATAACCCTCTAATTTTGTTCTTTCAGTGTTCAGCTTTTCTCTGCGTCCATCGGCGTTCATCTGCGGTTCCAACAGGTTTAACTGCCTTGTTTAACCGCCGAGAAAGGCGGATATACGCCGAGTAAAAACAAAAAAACTGGTTGGGGAGTTCCAGGGACAGCATACGCAACTCATCAAATTGGAACTCAAAGGACACCGGCTGGTTAAATAAAAATAGCATCTACCCCTTCACTCTTGACGACATCAAAAAGCTTTTTGTCAGCACAGACAAAACTATCCTGATCTTTTTCGCAATAATTCAGGAATGTGGCAAGCTGCAAACTATCAAGCGTTCTGAGCCCATAGATACTTGAATGCTGCGTAAGCAAGCCACATGCATCGTCATAGATGAGGGAGGCAAGCTGAAGCACTTCATACCGATCATTGCAATCCAGTTTGAATATTCTCAAAACAGCCTGAAGCGCTTTTGCATTGAGCTGTTTCTCACGATGTTTACGATAGAGAGCAGAAAGCAGCTCTACACGAGCAAGCTCAGATATGATGATAGGACTTTGGCTTGAGTAGATCTTCAAGCAAAAATCAGATCCCTCCTCACGGTGATAAACCTTTACCAATGCTGAAGTATCGAAAAAATACCTTTTCACAGCCGTTCTTCTCTGTCTGCACAGACTGCTTCAGACCAGCTTCCCGTTGATGACGAGGTTAGCCTCAATACGTCCTCGATGTTTTGAGCGGAAGCCTTACGTTTAACGGCGACTCGCCTGACGTTGTTTAGCTGACGGAGTTGTTCATATATAGCCACCATTGAGCGGTTATCAAGAGCATTGAGCTCATGTTCAATTTTCTGTCGTATCAAGGTCATGGTGTACTCCCATATACAAGCTTAAAGATAACAGGCTGGTTTATTTTCTTTCCCATAGGACCTTTGGGGTCAGGCCTGACTTTCTGATATTCTCGAAAACTTTCTACCGGCCAGAATTTCGATGATTGCAGATGCAACTACCGCAAAGGCTTCATCAGGCATATTCATCAACATTCTCGGGCGGAAACTCAATTAGCCAAGATCGACAAGTATTCTACCGATAACTTGTCGCATTAAAGGTACATGCTCTGTGCAAACAGCATAAATTGTTTCAGCATCTATATCGAAATAGTGATGTGTAATTATATCTCTCAACCCTTTTGCTTTTTTCCAGTCTATTTCCGGGTAGTTTACGAGCAGTTCCATACCGGTAAGTTTGTCAACCTGCTTCAACACTTCTCCGATGTTTATCAATTGCATACAAATACTGTCGAGCTTTTCCAGCCCGATGTCATCTTTTAAAAAATCATCACTTGATTTAATAACACTGAACCGCTTCACTATTTGATCAAGTGCCCAAGCGATATTTTTCAAATCCTCAATGAGCAATTCTCTGTCATACATAGATGACATCCTGCTCTATTCTGCGCTTGAGAACCGGATTCATTTTTTCTCTGATACGCACAACATCTGCCTTGATCCCCAACCCTTCTTCAATTACCTGTTTGACACCAATCAAACAAAATAAGTCGGGTTTTGACTGTTCTACGACAATATCCAGGTCACTTTCTTCACCGGCCAGCCCCTTTGCGTACGAACCGAATATGCCAATTTTATTTATATAAAATTGCTGGGCAAACAGGCTTTTGTGACGACTCAAAAAGTCTATGACCTGCTTGGTTGTTTTCTTCACTGCTTCGTCTCCACGGTGACCTTTGGGGTCAGGCCTGACTTTCTAACATTCTCCGTCTTCAGCCCAATCATTTCTCATCAAACTTCTCACTGCAGCTTTTCAATCTCAGAAAGATATTCACACATCAAGAAAACTATCTACTTCTATACCTGCCTGCTTCAGAATCGCACGTAGCGTGCCCTCTGGAATATCGCCGGGATGGTTGGGTAGCGTTGTATACCGGTCAGAAGTTGGATTATGCCAAATCTCATGACTTCCAGCAGCTTGCCGATCAAAGAGAAAACCGAACTTTCTGAGACGCTTGACAACTTCACGATAGCGAAATCCTGATAGACGCCCCATCGCTAGTTAGCAAAGACCATTTGCATATCGAATCTTTTGGCAACTGGGCGTAGCTTGGCAACATGTTTACGCTCTTTTTGAGATTCGATGAGGCGTCGTGCGACGTCCCGTGCAATCTCCATTGTTTCTGCTACGGTTCGCCCTTGGGCAACGAGACCCTGTATATCATCAGATGTCGCAAGATAATAACCTTCCGGCAATTTTTCAATGTGAAGATTGATTATTCGTTCCATATTGCAGCCAATCCTTTCTATTAAATAACAGAATATAAAAAGCCTTTGAGGACAGTCCTGACTTCATGACATAAACCCAATTTCAAATATTGCCTGTTAGGTTTTCAGCCTATCTCACGCAGCAACACAGAGAACACAGAGAGCTGCAAAACTTCATTTTACCGCCGAGAAAGGCGGATACACGCCGATTAAAAACAAAAAACTGGTTTTCTGGGGTAAACCGTTTAAACCCCCAAAACTGCTTATCGACTTTTGCTTTCTCTGCGTCCATCGGCGTTTATCTGCGGTTCCAACAGGTTTAACTGCCTTGTTTAACCGCCGAGAAAGGCGGATATACGACGATAACATCACAATCTGGTTTCACGCAACGGCGCCGCGACGTAACGTACAAGCAGGCCATCAAAAGCGGTTATCCTTGTCAAGGTGACCTCTGAGGTCAGGCCTGACTTTCTGACATGCTGTTGACAGGACAGTTCACCGATCAGTTGATTGAAATGCCTGGACAACTACATACTTATTACATATCTCTCGCCTAAAATGGTCTGGAATGGCTGCCCAATCAAGCAACTTAACCATCTGCCGAGCGAACAACAAGATCACTGCCTTCTGTTGCCGACCTCACAGCCGGGACAGGCACCTACGGATCCAGTTCTTTATGGTGTCACCCTTCTTTCCCAGTACCCTGGCTTTCGGTTCAGATTGGCTACTGCAATTATACGAAGTTCTGAACCCTTGACTTGAAATATGACACCAAAGGGAAACCGATTTACCAGGCAGCGTCTCGCATGTTTTGACAGTCGCGTCCAGGCTTTTGGGTATGCAATAATACGGGCAATGGCTGCATATACCTCTTCAGCGAACTCAAGTCCAAGCCCGGAAGCACATTCTTCATAATAGCTGACCGCCTTGTTAAGCTCCAGCTCGGCACGCGGGTGAAAACGAAATGTCATTTTGCGTACTTCTGACGTATGTTCGCAAAAACTTGCTCACCAGGAACAAGCTTGACATCCCCACAATCTATTTCAACGATACGACGCTCTGCCTCTTCAGCCCACAAACGGTCAATGTCTGCCTGAGTCGGGAGGTTAAGGCTACTGAGCAGGCGCTCGATAAGGCTAATACGCGCATCTGCCGGGAGGAACAGTGCCTCGCTACAAATTTTTTCAACAGTAGTGGCCATTTTTGAACTCCTATGAAAGTTTAAAGGGGACTGGCTATAACCCTCTAATTTTGTTCATTCCGTGTTCTGCTTTTCTCTGCGTCCATCGGCGTTTATCTGCGGTTCCAACAGGTTTAACTGCCTTGTTTAACCGCCGAGAAAGGCGGATATACGCCGGGAAATATTCCGGGGACACAATACGTATTCTTTCCAATTTCCCACATCTAAACTATACTCAATAACACTTCCATGCAGAGTTTTGGGAGGAAATTAGGGACACTCCCCGTATTTATAATTGGCAGACTTATTTTTGATTTACCAATTCGAAACCAGCCGTTAAAAAATGTGCGTCAAAAGTAAATGCCTGTCTGATGCGGTGTGATCGCATCAGGACAAATGAACTGCAATCGGTAAAACTGAATTTTTGGTCATCATACTTTCTAAAGAGTTCTATGGTTTTGTTGAAAATTGTCTCGTCAATGAAAAGAACTTCAATAACATTACTTGACAGTACCTGCGCAGCAAATTTAGTAGCAACTTTGTGACCGACGTTATAACGAAACAATGTTAGCGCTTCATCCAGAACATAATCAGAGGTGATTAAGAGAGTGTTTTCTTTGCCTAGTTCGTCTGCAATTGCATTTGCTTGGAGATGATGAACATCACTCCGCTCTGCAAGGGCAATCCATGCGCCGGTATCAACAAAAACCTTTTTCACCTGTGCTCCCCATAGAGATAAAGATCATGATTATCGGCTCCATCGCAAATGCCACTGTCACTTATACCGATAATACCAACTATGGAATCACCCTTCCAAGAAGGCTTACGCTTGACTACAGTATTCTTTTGAAGATCGTGAACCGCCTGAAAAAGAATACTTGCTTCAAATCTTTTCAATGCTGCGCGCGGAACAGTAATATGAAGGTTCCCTCGCTGGTCATATCGCATTATGTTTGCTTGTTGAGTGCTCATACTGACTCCTTGCTCATGCCTCTATTGGGGAAATTATAGACTTAAAGGGGACGGGCTACTTTACCGTTTTGTCCCATGGCCTTCCTCTTCACCGCACTGTTGATTCCAGGCCAAGCCGTCCAATTGTCCGGTCATGTGAAAACCTTTGGGGTCAGGCCTGACTTTCTGACATGCTGTTGACAGGACAGCTCACCGATCTGTTGATTGAAATGCCTGGACAACTACATACTTATTACATATCTCTCGCCTAAAATGGTCTGGAATGGCTGCCCAATCAAGCAACTCAACCCTGAATGGCAGATTGCTCTCCCGGAAGGCTGCCTTGAGGCCTGCCAGGTTGATATCTGTAGCATCTGACGAGCGAACAACAAGATCAAGATCACTGCCTTCTGTTGCCGTACCACCTATTCTACTGCCAAATGCCCAGACCTCACAACCTGGTGGAAGAAATTGCTTGAGTAAAGCCTGTACTTCCACAAGATGTCTTTGCTGGAGGTCAATCATGCTGATGAATATTTCTGGTACGTAATGTGTCATGAAGCCTGCGGGCATCATGCAGAAATTCCTTAATCAGTTTGAGTACTTTTTCAGCAAACTCAAGGCCATAGTCATGGGCAGTGTCGTTACGACTGTCGCGGTAGGCAAACCAGCGCTCAACCTCATCAAGGCTCATCAGATTATGCTGTGCAGCCTGCCGGAACAGATCTTTAAAGACAAGGTCATTAACCGTTTTTGGATTTGCTGCGTAGTCACGCAATACCTTGCGAAGTAGTTTGCCTGAAGTCTCCAGGGTAAGTTCAAAGCCTTTGATAACGGCATTCCAATACACCTCATAATCATCGCTACCCGGCTCACTCTGTTCCAAATGTTGTAAGGAGCGATCCAGAGTCTGAATGCAGCGAGCAAGATTATCAAAATTGAGGGTCATAGTTTATGCAACTCCCATACAATTCTCAAATTACCTTAACCTTTTCAGAAATTTTCCCTTGAGTCTTAAATAGCTGGGCAAACAGGCTTTTGTGAAGACTCAAAAAACTTTCAACCAGCCAGAATTGCGATGACGGCATCTGCTTAGCAAAATCTGAATGCCAAACAATGCTCAATTATGGCTGTATCGTGAAAAGCGTCTCCAGAGCTGCTCAAGCGGCTTGGGCAGCGGCGGCAAAAAACCACGAATCTGCTCCCAGCGCTGCCGATCTTCGGGGGACATCTTTTCGCTGAATTCCTGCAAAAAGGCAACCAGTACCATCAGAAAACCGCTGGAAAAGGCTGACATAATAACAATCATACTACGCTTGGGTTTACTTTTACGTTCCGGCACCTTGGCTTTTTCCAATATCTGGAAAGGAGCTGTATCTTTACTTTCTGATACCTGGGCAAGCTCATACTGCTTGGTAAGCATCTCAAGCACAGCTTCCTGGATCTTGAATTCACGCATCAGGCGCAGATACTCCTGCCCCAATTGCGGAACCGCCCCCAGGTTGGGAATAGAGCTACTACTGCTGCCTGCCCTGCCCTCAAGGCTGGCGATTTGTCCTCGAAGGTGCGACACCGCAGATTTTGCAGATTTAACTTCCTGGCTGTTGTCGGTAAACTGCCGCTGCATAGTGCCAAGCTCAACCTCTTTTAAAGCAAGCTGAGCCCGTAGTTGCGCTACTCCTTCTATCGTTGCTTTGGCCTGCTCGGTAACAGAGATGGTCTTGTGTTTGGTCTGAAATTCTTTGAGAGCCTCTTCAGCCTTACTCAGATCTGCCTTGGTCTCTGCAATCTGTTTTTCATAAAATTTACGGTTGTTAGCGGCGCCACTCATATTAAGTCGTGCAGCAAGCTTGCCCAGCTCATCAACAAATGCATTGGCCATTTCAGCAGAGAATTTTGGATCTTTGTCTGTAAAACTAACTGTAATTACGCCATCCTTCTTGCCCAGACTGATAATGGAAGCTCCGTTCAAGGCATTATAGACATCAGTTCGGATCTTGGCTTTATATCTGTCCATTAACTTAAATTTATCAATTATCGGATCTTTGATGGTTTCACTCTTGAGCATGGTAACGTACAGGTCGCTGGTAGTCTTTCCCCCCAGTGAACCTCCTGCAATGGATGCCAAACCACCCAGTTGAGCCATTAAAGCAGCCCCCATACCACCAGAGCTGTCATCACTGGGAATGATCATGGTCTTTGCAGTGTAGATGTTGGGCATGAAGAGGGTGATGATGGCGGTGATAACTGCGACCACAAAAGGAATACCGATAATCATCTTCCAGCGTTTGGCCAGGACGAGCAGCAGATCAAGCAGGTTGATTTCATCCTGGTCATCGATGTTTTTTGGGTGAGGGTTACCTTCTGTCATGTTTACAGGTTGTTGCACAGTTTATGGCTCCATTGGTAAATTTTATATAACTATTGTCACTTCCTCAATATCAGTTATTCATTATAATCAAACGCCTGATAGCCGTGCTTCTTAACCAGTTCATCACGCTCGGCTGCCTTCAGGTCTTCCCTTACCATCTCCGCAACCAGCTCCTTGAAGCTGATACGTGGTTTCCATCCTAGTTTCTGATGAGCCTTAGTGGGATCGCCCAGCAGAGTTTCCACCTCTGTTGGACGGAAGTAGCGAGGATCAACACGAACTATAGTCCGTGAAGAGTGAATAGTGAAGGGTGAGGAGTCTTTTTGAATCACTCCAATTTCATCAACTCCCTCGCCTTGCCAGTTAATCTTCATCCCCAATTCTTCTGCAGCGGCATTGACAAAGTCACGCACGCTATATTGACGACCCGTGGCTATAACGTAGTCTTCCGGTTCCGATTGCTGTAGCATCAGCCATTGCATCTCTACGTAGTCCCTGGCATGTCCCCAGTCACGCAAGCTGGAAAGATTGCCAAGATAGAGGCAATCCTGTAGCCCCAACTTTATACGCGCAAGAGCGCGGGTGATCTTGCGGGTGACAAACGTCTCGCCTCGCAGTGGACTCTCGTGGTTGAAGAGTATGCCGTTGCAACCGTAGATGCCATATGCTTCGCGATAGTTTACGGTGATCCAGTAAGCGTAAAGTTTTGCTACCGCATATGGAGAGCGGGGATAGAAGGGAGTGGTTTCCTTTTGGGGTATTTCCTGAACTAACCCATACAGCTCAGAGGTTGAGGCCTGGTAGAAGCGGGTCTTCTTCTCCAACCCAAGTATACGGATCGCTTCAAGTATCCGTAACGGACCTATTGCATCTGCGTTGGCGGTGTATTCAGGTGTTTCGAAGGAAACTGCAACATGCGATTGAGCGGCCAGATTGTAGATCTCATCAGGTTGCACAGATTGAATAATTCTGATCAGGTTGGTTGAGTCTGTCATATCGCCGTAGTGCAGCACCATGCGACGGTTATCAACATGGGGATCCTGGTAGAGATGATCGATCCGGTCGGTATTAAACAGGGAGGCTCTTCTTTTTATTCCGTGAACTTCATATCCCTTTTCAAGCAGAAGTTCCGCCAGATAGGCGCCATCCTGCCCGGTTATTCCGGTAATTAATGCCTTTTTCATGTTGATTATCTTTCCTGAAAGGTTTTAAAATTTGAAAAGCTATAGTTGCATATTATGGAAGGCGATACAGGGGTCAAATACTGGGTAAAGGCAGCACTCTCCCGCTTTAGTTAATCGCCCTTGGGCGTTGATTTTATAGGTGATTAAGTTTCTTTGTGTCAAGGCTTCAGACTATATTGAAGTTTGAGTGGATCATCTTCTGCAGCTCTTCTACCCTGATAACAGCCTGTCGCAGTTCTTCCCTTTCATTGTTGTTCAACAGCATAGGATCAAGGAAGTGGGAGTCTTTCTGTATACCTTTTATCTGCTTGATCTGTAACAGTATCCTATGGTGAGTAAGGATATTATATGCATCTATAAGACCATCAGCCATCTCTTTTGAAAAACTTCCCTCCTGTTCAAGTGAGGTTATACGTTCTACTGTATTTGTAGCAGAGAGCCCCTGATTAATGGCCAGTATTCTTACATTCATAACCAATGGCGCCCAGGCAAGGAGTTTTACGTTTAGCTCACCTTTATGCTCACCGGTTGGCTCAGTCCAGAGACGGCGCATAAAACCAAGAGCCAGCTTCATCTCTGTAGCAGCCCTGGCCATCCCCCACATAACCTGAAAATGTTCCTTTTCCATGGTTCTAATCAGTTCTATCAGACGTTCACCAAGCGGGCGGTCACCAGCTACATAGCGGGCATCAGAAAGCACTATAAGATCCATCATGTTTTTTGCAAAATCTTCCACCTCATACCGAACTATGGCAAAAAGCCTTTTGCGCCACTGGCTGTAAGAACCGCGCCATGTCGGATTACTGGTCATAATGTCGCCGGTGCAACGTTTGAATCCGGAAGTTTCAAGACAATCAACCAGACGGTTTCCAAACTCTGTAAACCAGGCGTTAGCAGCCTCATCTCCTCCGTCATCATATACTATAAGATAATCCTGATCCGTTATAAGCGTCTGTTCCTGCCTCCCATCACTACCCATACTAATAAGAGCAGATGATACCGGAGGTTCTCCGTAACCTGCTTCAAGCATATCCTGCTGCACCAGCCTGAAGGCTCTTTCAGCCAGAAGATCTCTGTAATGGGTACATGAACGATGCAGATTTATTACTGATTCCGATATGATAAACCTTTCAAGCTCTATTCTGTTCATTTCATCATGCAGCTTCTTCATCTGGATGGCATCGGCTTTTTCTATAAGCCCTTGCTGCAATGCAGATTGCGCATCCCATACACCAAACTTGCGACGTACATTTGCAAGATCTGCCGCTATCTGCTCCAGAGCTTCAGAGATCTCGGCTGTCGTACAGTAACGGGTCAAGGTTGTTAATGCAGGAAGTTCTTTGAGAAGATCCGCTATATCGTTCTGAAATGGCTGTTTCAAAGTATCCTCACTGATAATTCAACAATATACGTTATTGATTGCAGGTCTCTCTTCTCAATACAGCACCTAAAATCCGGCATCTTCAACAGAATCAGTTTAATTTAATCCCCATCCACCACCCATCGCCTTGTAAAGGGATATAATGTACTGATGAAGGTTGCCCTGAGTCTGAGAATAATTCAGCTCTGCGTTAAAAAGACTTCTTTCGGCGTCAAGCACCTCCAAAAAGCTTGAATAACCGTTGTCAAACCGGAGGCGAGCCAGCGATGCGTAATTACGAAGGGCATCAACCTGACGATTCTGAGCCGCTAGCTGCTCTCGCGTTTTGTTCTGTTGCACAAGCCCATCTTCAACCTCACGGAACGCTGTCTGTATCGCCTGCTGGTATTTCAAAAGCGCCTGCTGCTGTTGAGCCTCCGCAACCTTAACCTGGCTTGCTGTCTTGCCTGCGGTAAAGATAGGGGCAGTAAGAGATGCTCCGTAGCTATACATTCTGGCGGGCCCTTTAAAAAGATTGTTCAGCTCCGAGCTTGAAACCCCCAGAAGGCCGGTTAGTGAGATTGATGGGAAATAGGCGGAACGGGCAACGCCTATCTCTGCATTTGCAGCAACAAGTGTCTGTTCGGCCTCCAGAATATCAGGCCGCCTCTGAAGAATTTCGGATGGAAGCCCTCTTGGAGGAAGCGGAACCGGCAATTGGTCAATACTCTTTCCTCTGGCTATAGAGCCTGGATTCTCGCCCAACAGTATGGAGATGGCATGTTCCTGAAGGGCAACTGACTGTTCAAGCTGTGGAATGGTTGCCAATGCCTGTTCATACTCTGAACGACTCTGCGCCAGCTCCAGCTCTGTTATAACACCCCCTTCAAATCTGATCTTAAAAAGATCCAGAGATTCTTTACGGCTTTTTGCAGTCTCACGGGCTATTTCAAGCTGTTTGTCAAGATCTCTCAGTAGTATGTATGAAGAGGCTACAGAGCTTACAAGGGATAGGACTGCTGAACGCCTCCCCTCTTCTGAAGCGATCAACTCCGCCCTTGCAGCCTCGGTGCCACGACGTATCTTACCCCACAGATCCAGTTCCCAGCTGGCGTTGAGAGCCAATTGATTAGTCTTAACAGGAGCGCCAAAGGTCTGGGGAGACTGCTGCTGCGTAAAACTTGCTCCTGCGCTTATCTGAGGGAAAAACTCTGACCTGGCAACACCGTACTGTGCTGCATACTCATCAATACGGGCAACAGCAATCAGCAGATCCTTGTTCTGCCTAAGCGCCTTTTCTATCAGTTCATCAAGAACCTTGTCTCCATATCCGTTCCACCATGCCAGGTTGGCAACATCGGCTGACTCCTTTTCCTCAATACGCCAGTTTTGAGGAGCAGCTATATCAGGCCTGACATAATCAGGGCCAACCGAGCAGGCAGATAAAAGCAATGCCAGTGAACAGAAGAGAATCCGTCTACGCATGAGGTTTTTCCCCACTATTAGAGCCATCTTCAGGTTTATCAGATATGGAAACAACTCCTTCATTCAGCACCTCTGAGCCCTTCTCCTTGCCAATCTTCTGAACAACATAGTAAGTAACCGGAATCATGAATATAGCCAGAAATGAAGCGGCAAGCATTCCGCCGATTACAGCAGTCCCCATAATCTGTCTGGAAACCGCTCCTGCGCCACTGGCAATTGCAAGAGGCAAACAGCCAAGGATAAAGGCGAATGATGTCATAAGGATAGGCCTTAGCCTAAGCTTTGCACCGGCAAGGGTAGCCTCGAGCAAAGGATTCCCCTTTTCATACTCCATCTTTGCAAATTCAACAATCAGAATAGCGTTCTTGGCCGCCAGTCCAATAAGCATAACCAGACCGATCTGGGCATAGACGTTGTTTTCAAACTGCCTGGAAAGAAGGCCAACAAACGCGCCTGCAACGGCTATTGGGGTACCCAGAAGCACACTGAAAGGCAATGACCAGCTCTCGTATTGCGCTGCAAGTATAAGGAATACGCAGAAGAGAGAAAAGGCAAAGATTGCCGAGGAAGAAACCCCCTGCTGTGCCTTCTTCTCCTGGAATGACATTCCGGTATAGTCATAACCCATATCATTCGGCATAGTTCGGGCAAAGACATCTTCAAGAGCCTTCATAGCCTGAGCCGAGCTGTAGCCTGGGGCTGCAGTTGCGTTTATCTGGGCTGAACGGTACAGATTATAGCGCATGGTAAATTCAGGACCGGAAACATTACGCACTGATGTAAGAGCCGAAAGCGGCACCATGTTTCCCTGACTGTTCCTTACATAAAACTGGCCAACTTCATGTATCTCGTTTCTGAACTCTCCCTCTGCCTGGACATAGATCTGCCACTGCCTGCCATACAGATTGAAATAATTGACAAAACCACTACCCATAAAGCTCTGCAATGTCTTGTAGACATCTGACAGATTAACCCCCTGCTTAAGCACCTTGTCACGGTCAACATCAATGAACATCTGCGGTACAGTTGGCCGGAAAGTGCTGCTGACTGAGGCAAGTTCCTTCCGTTTTTTTGCTTCCGCAATAAACTTATCAAGATTCTGGCTGAGATATGAGATATCCTTGCCTGCCCGATCCTGAAGTATAAAGGCTACACCGCCGGAGGTTCCGATACCTGGAATGGCAGGTGGGGGAAAAGCAAAACCTATGGCTCCCGGGATGCTTGAAAGGTCATGAGTAACCCTGGCCATTATAGCATCATACTTCTCTTCCGTTTTTTTCCTCTTTGCCCACTCTTCAAGTGACACAAAGAAAAAGGCGCTGTATGTGTTTGAGACCTGGCTTATCATACTGTAGCCTACAACAGTTGAACAGTATTTGACCCCCGGAGTCTTCATAATCATCTGCTCCGCCTTCCGGCAGATCTCGTCTGTACGTTGCAGAGAAGAGGCATCAGGCAACTGCACACCGGCAAAAAGATATCCCTGATCCTCCTCAGGGAGGAAGCTGGAAGGGATGGTCTTGCCCAGCATACCGGCAAGGATTGCCGCACCCAGCAGAAGCAGCAGACTGGTCTTGCTCTTTCTTATGGCGCTGCTGCATACACTGACATAGCCGTCAGTAGCTCGGCCAAACAGTTTATTGAACCAGTCAAAGAAACGCTGCAGTTGTCCGCTACCCTTTACCTTCGGTTTAAGTAGCATTGCACAAAGAGCAGGACTGAGTGTAAGCGCATTGAAGGCTGAGATGATAACTGAAATAGCTATTGTGACAGCAAACTGCTGGTACATGCGTCCGGTAATACCAGGTATAAAGGCAGTAGGAACGAAGACTGCGGCCAGAATGATAGCTATGGCTATAACCGGACCTGTAACCTCTTGCATAGCCTTGACTGTTGCTTCTTTTGGAGAAAGACCATGCTCAATATGATGCTCAACCGCTTCAACCACAACGATGGCATCATCAACAACCAGACCGATGGCCAGAACCATTCCGAAAAGAGACAGAGTATTGATTGAAAAACCAAACATCGGGAAGAAGGCAAATGTACCTATAAGCGAGACAGGAACTGCAAGTAGAGGTATAAGGGTTGCTCGCCAGCCCTGCAGGAAGATGAAAACGACAACTATAACCAGCGCCAGTGCCTCAAACAAGGTGATTACAATCTCCTTCATCCCTTCTGAAACCGCCAGTGTCGTATCAAGGGCAACGTAGTAGTCAAGGTCAGGCGGGAAACTTTTCTTAATCTCCTTCATAAGATTTTTGGCGCCATTTGCCGCATCAAGAGCATTTGATCCCGGCATCTGGTATATCGCTATAAGTGCCGAAGGTTTACCGTTAACCCGTGACTTGATACTGTAAGTCTGGGCTCCAAGCTCAATCCTCCCAACATCCTTAATCCTGACTAAAGAGCCATCCTCGTTGGCTCTAAGCACTATATCCCCAAACTCTTTTTCGCTCTGCAACCGACCCTTTGCCCTGACAGCGTAGGTAAACTCCTGACCTTTGGGGACAGGCTCACCTCCAAGTTGTCCGGCAGGATTGACCGTGTTCTGCGAGTTTACGGCATTGATAATCTCAGGAATGGTTATGTTAAGCTTTGCCAGCTGATCCGGACGAACCCATATCCGCAGAGCATACTGTCCGGCGCCGAAAACGGTAACACTGGCTATACCCTTGATCCGGGTCATCTGGTCATTGATGTTTATGAAGGCATAATTTGCCAGAAAGATGTTGTCGTAAGAGTTGTTTGGAGAATAGAGGGCAAAAAGCAGTAACGGAGAGGATGTCGATTTCTGAACAGTGACACCAAAATTCCTGACATCTGAAGGAAGCTGGGATTCGGCCTGCCCTTCACGCATCTGAGCCAGAACCTGATCCGTGTTGGGATCCGTCTTCAGATCAAAATATACATACAGGTTTGATGTCCCGTTGTTGGCATTGATGGAATACATGTAATCCATATTGTCAACGCCAGACATCTGCTGTTCAATCGGAGTGGCAACCGACTGTTCAAGAGTTAGTGCATCAGCTCCTGTATAGGTTGAGCTTATCTGAACGGCAGGCGGGACAATGTTGGGAAACTGTGCTATCGGCAGGCTGAACATTGAAACAAGCCCGACAGTAACCATAAGAATGGCTATAACGATAGCTACAATAGGCCGGTTTATAAAGAACTTTGACATATAGCACTACCTCTTTGCATCTTTGGTAGATGAATCTGCTGTAGCGCCATTCTTTTCAGATTCCTTTACAAAAGGTTTCGGATCAAGCAACGCACCGGGACGCGCCTTCTGAATCCCCTCCACAACCACTTTATCTCCAACCTTAAGCCCGCTTTCAATAATCCAGTCAGAACCAAATCGTTCGCCAACCGTCACAGGGCGAAGATCTGCCTTGTTATCCGGAGTAATAACCGCCACAAGGTATTTCCCCTGCATCTCGGTAACAGCTCGTTGCGGAATAAGAAGCGCACCTTTTCTTGTAGTGATTGCCGCCTTCAACCTGCCAAACTGACCAGGACGGAGGAAATGATCAGGATTTGGAAACAGGGCGCCGACCTTAAGTGTTCCGGTTCCCGGATCCACCTGGCGATCTGCGAGGGCAAACCTGCCTTTATGTGGATAAACAGAACCATCGGCCAGTATCAGTTCAAGTGGAATTTTATCGATTGCAGTGTCAGCGGTCTTCTGAGCCTTAAGATGTTCCTGTTCGCTTACATTTATAAAGACCTTGATCGGGTTGACCGTAGAGACAGTGGTCAGCTCGGTGGACATGGAGGGACTGACCAGGTTGCCCAGCTGAGCCTTGGCTATTCCGGCGATGCCATCAACGGGTGAAGTGATTTTAGTAAATCCGAGATCAAGCCTGGCCTTCTCCACATTGGCTGCTGCTGCTGCGATTGCAGCCTTTGATGCCTCTACCGCAGCCTTTGAAGATGCCTCTTTACCAATCGCATCATCAAGATCCTTTTTTGAAACTGCATTCCGTTTTGCAAGCGGTCGGATACGCTCGAGATCTGCCTTTGCAGAGATATAAGTGGCCTCCTGACTGGCCAGATTCCCTTTTGCCTGTTCAAGACTTGCAACAGCCTGATCCAGTGCAGCCTTAAAGGTTCTCGGATCAATCTCAAAGAGAGCCTGCCCCTTTTTAACAAGTTGCCCCTCATTATACAGCTGCTTTACAAGATAGCCTGTTACCTGCGGCTTTATTACAGCATTTACCGAGCCGTCAGCAGCTCCTACCCATTCGCATATTATCGGCACATCCTGCTGCTTAACAGTCACATATTCAACTACAGGCGGAACCTGAGATGAATGTTCCTTTTTATTGCAGCCAGAAACAACCAATAAAGACAAAGCCAGCAGAATAAAGCGTGCTCCGCAAAAAACAACAGAATTTATCAAACTGAAAGTAGCTGGGATCATGTAATCCCTCCTGAACAGAAAATTACGGACAAATGTGAGTTCTATATATTTACCAGCTCTTCGTCGTTTTACAAGTACAGAGTCATAAAAATATAATACTTACGGTTTTTCGGACAGGTAGTGAAGTTTCACTATATAAGGTGCATCCGAACCAAATCAGCAAATGGAAATGCCAGGCAGAGGAAACTGGTTGCAGTTTTTGACAACAAGAAAGCCAAGTCGTTAAAAGTGGACAAAAAGTTCAAATAGGAACTATTTCGGCAGACAGGTCAGTTGTGGGCATTAGCCAGAGGAAAGACGGAAATCTAAACAGCGACCTGGGTTCACCTTACCCTAGAAAATATTTATAGGGTTATCCCTATCCCACCCTCCCCGGCAACTTCCGAAAAAGCTATCTACAAACAAGGTTGTTAAACAGAATAAATCAAGTAGAATGGATACAAATAATCTAGCAACGTTCCTAAGCAATAAATGCAACAAATATTGATAGTTAGTATTACCAAACAGATGTCGTCCGGCATGCAGCAATATACTGTTAAATCCTTCACTTTTCTTCTATTGACAACCATCTGTACCTTAGTAGAGTAGAAACTCCTTCCTGAAAAATTTCAGGATAAGGAGATGTTTTGAACAAACAACATCACTACAGCCAGGAGTCAAGAGCTGAATCGGTAAAGCTTGTATTAGACCAAGAAATTCCAGCGCTCCGATTAGACATCACGGAATGGACAGCTAGATTGCTGCCAGATTAGCATCAGCATCGGTGCCAGGTTCTAGTTTAGCAGCAAATTTGCTTGCAGAGATTACCAATTTTTGAAAAGAACTTGCAGAAACCCACATGGAACGAGATATTTTAAAAAGGCATAATCAAATTCAAGGCTACAACGAACTCGAAACATTCGTTGCCAGTTTAAGAAAATCTGCTGAATCAGAACTTCAATCCATATATCCCTAGTCAGATCTGGGTTACCGATATAATCTACTTTCCCACTCAGAAGGGTTGGTTCTATCTTGCTGGCGTAAAAGTTCTCTTTAACTGCGAGATCGTCGGCTACGCCATGTCTCATTGATTCACCATTCAGATCTTGGCTGCCAATACTGCGTCCATGATTACCAGAAACTGATTAAACAGTTTGTCATGATTCCATCGATGAACCCCAAAGGTAAGCATTAAGAGTTCATGAACAATTACACCATTGATCAACTCGTCAACATTCAGCAGCTAGAAAAGCTGCTAGAGACTCACGTCCGTATTTCCGGTATCACCTGCGGCCTGATGGATAACGACCTCAACATCATTGTTGGCGCCGGACTACAGGAAATTTGTATTTGTTACCATTGGGATAACCCGAAATCCTTTTCACGTTGCTGGCGTAACGATCCCGAGATCAAGCAAGCTCTGGACAGCTTTAACGGCGATCTGTTTGAATTCCGCTGCAAGAACGGAATGTTCAACATCGCCATGCCAATTGTTATTGAAGACAGGCGTTTGGGAGTCTTTTTCACAGGCCAGTTTTTTTATGATGATCAACCGCCAGATCTGGCCTGGTTACATAAGCAGGCTGAAGAACTCGGCTTCGACGTTAAACCGTACCTTGCAGTGATCCGCCAGACACCTCTGTTCAGTCACACACAGGTTGACAACACCATACGCTTCCTGCACCAGTTGGTGCAAATGCTGGCAGAGAGTGGCCACGCCAACCTCCAGAGGGAACGAGAGGTAGAGGAGCGCAGACAGATTGAACGGAAACTGCTGCTCCTCACTAGCGCCATCAACAACGCAATTGACGCATTTTTCCTGATTGATGGTCAGCATCGCTTCCGCTATGTCAACGATGTAGCCTGCCGTACCTTGGGATACAGCCGTGAGGAACTGTTGAGCATGGGAACGCTGGACATCGATCCCGATATCTCACTGGAAATACTTGAGGCGTTTCAAAATAAAACCACTAGAAACCGTCTTCCCAAACCTTTTGAAACACGGCATCGCACCAAGGATGGCCGAATCTTCCCAGTAGAGATCAGCGGAACGCCGTTTGAGTATGAAGGTGTCAAGTTCGGTCTCGTCATGGCACGTGACATCACCGAGCGCAAACAGTCCGAGCAGCAGATCAAACTCCTGAGCCATGCCCTTGACCATGTACATGAAGCTGCCTTTCTGATCGACCCTAACGCCATGTTCCTCTACGTCAATCAGCAAGCCTGTCGCTCTCTGGAATACAGCAGGGACGAACTGCTGGAGATGGCTATCCCGAATATTGACCCGGACTTTTCAACAAAACGAACAGAGGAATACTTTACCGATCTGCTCAGACACGGGACACTGATCTTTGAGTCACGTCATCGCACAAAAACCGGCCATATCTTCCCGGTCGAGATCAGCTCCAGCGTACTTGAATACAACGGTTCCACATATGTCCTGTCGCTTGTCCGTGACATCACAGAGCGAAAGCAAATGGAGGATATGTTGCGCCAGCGCGAGTGCGAGTTTCGCACCCTGGCAGAAGGTTTGCCGGACAACATCGCCCGTTACAACCGAGAAGGAATAACCGTTTACGTCAATCCGGTACTCGCAAAAAGCCTGGGCGCCACCGCCGCAGATAAAATCGGTATGCGCATACGTGAATGGCATACCGATGGTAGTTACGAAGCCTACGCGCAAGTCGTTGACAACGTTCTCTCCAAAGGTGAAGACTGCGAAATCGAATTCATGCTGCCCGGCACTGACGATAAACCGATTGTTCATCAGATACGCGTGATCGCCGAACATGATCCGGACGGCAAGGTGACCGGAGCACTGGCCGTCGGACGCGACATCAGCGAGCTCAAACGGGCTGAGCAAGAGCGACTGGCTCACCATCATTTGCTTGCCTGTATGGATCAGGTCAACCGCGCCATTCAGAGAGCCGATGATCTCGCACAGATGATGAGCGATGTTCTTGACATCACAATCACGTTCTTTGACTGTGACCGGGTATTTCTCATGTATCCCTGCGATCCTGAGGCAACCACCTGGGGTGTACCGATGGAACGCACCAGAAACGAATATCCAGGACTAGGTGTCTTGGGACGCGATATACCGATGACACCAGATCACTCTGAAGCGCTCCGGATCTTGCTCGCCCTGGAGGGACCGGTTCAATTCGGCCCTGGATGCCACTATCCCTTGCCCCAGGACGTTTCGGAACGATTCGGCATCAAATCATCCATGTCGATGACCCTGTATCCAAAAGCCGATAAGCCTTGGCAATTCGGGGTTCATCAGTGTTCCTTCCCGCGTGTCTGGACTGCCACCGAAGAGGAACTTCTCCAGGAAATCGGCAGGCGGTTGACGGATGCCATAACCAGCCTACTGTTCTATTGGAACCTGCGTGAGAGCGAGGCTCGTTATCACCTGCTCTTTGAAAACTCGCCGGTTTCTATCTGGGAAGAGGATTTTTCAGGGGTAAAGTCTTTTTTTGATCTGCTGAAAGCAGACGGTGTCAGCAATATTGAGGCCTATTTCGACCAACATCCCCTAGGCGTCAAGCATTGCGCAGAACTGGTAAAAGTCCTTGACCTGAACCAGGCCACCTTGAGACTGCACAACGCAACTGACAAGGATGAGCTGCTTGCCGATCTTACCGAGACCTTTACCCCTGAAGCATTTGAGACATTCCGCCAGGAACTGATCAACCTGTGGCAAGGAAAAACTCAAATGACTCTGGATACAGTGATCAAAACCGTTGCGGGCGAGCCACGACACGTAACCGTTTATGCCTCCGTCTGTCCAGGCTACGAAACGACTTTGGCCAAATGCCTCGTATCGTTTATTGACATAACCGAACGCAAACAAGCAGAACAAGAACTCTACGAAAAACAAAAACAACTGAATAACATGACACTGGAACTGATACTATCTGAAGAGCGCGAGCGACGCCGTATCGCCATTGATCTCCATGACACCCTTGGTCAGGATCTGATATTGACCCGAATGAAACTGGGTGGCCTGAACAAAACCGAGCTCTCCACAAAACAGAGGGAAATTATTAGTGAAATCAAAATATTGACTGAAGGCGCAATCAGCCGTGTGCGCAAATTGACAAAGCTGCTCTCTCCGCCAATAATGGAAATCGCCGGACTTGAGGCGTCCCTCAAGTGGCTTGCTCGCCAGCTGGAAACTGATTATCCCCTGAAGATAACCTTTCACGATGATCTACAGGATAAAGCGGTTGTACGGGAATTCCAATTGGAGATATACAACAGTGTACGGGAGCTGTTGATCAACGTTGCCAAACACGCCGACACCGCTACGGTCTGTTTATCAATCCGTCGTGATGGAAACAACTTGGCAATCGAGGTTGAGGATGATGGTCTGGGCTTTGACACCGATGCCATCTTGCATAATCCAGACTTTGACGGTTTTGGCCTCTTTACCATCAGACGCAGGATCATGCATATGAACGGTTGCTTTGAAATCAGATCAAAACCGGGTGTCGGAACTAAAGTAACCATCACAGTACCGTTGGCAGCACAATCCAGATCAGACATAGCCGAGTAAGAACAGTATGAACATTAACGTACTGCTAGTTGACGACCACACGATTATTCGGAACGGGCTTTCGGCGATCCTGCGTAATGAGGACAACATCTGTATCGTTGCTGAAGCGGGCACTGGTCAGGAGGCACTGCTTAAGGTCAAACAGTCTACACCTGACATAGTGGTCATGGATCTGACCCTGCCGGACATGGGAGGAATACAGGTGACCCGCCGTATCCTGGCAAAGCATCCAGAAATCAAGGTACTGGTGCTGACCATGTGTCTTGATGAGGAGTGCGTCTTTGAAAGTATAGAAGCTGGTGCCAGAGGATACCTGATCAAAGACTGCGCAGCAGAAGAACTGGTAACGGCCATCCGCTTGATTTATCAAGGCAAACCTTACTTTTGTGCCGACTGTCAGGAAATGATGCTGAAAAGATGTCTAGGCAGCCCAACCGCTGAAACAAACAGCCAGATTCTTAGTAAGCGGGAAATAGAAGTGCTTAAACTAATAGCTGAAGGGATGAACACCAAAGAGATCGCCTACGAGCTTGCCGTAAGCACCAAGATGATTGAAGCGCACAGAATGAATATTCGAAAAAAACTGGGGGTTAACAGCATTGCACAGCTTACCAGATATGCCTTAAAAAACGGACTTATATCAGCATAACCCATCAAACCGAAATCAAGAGTTCACCTAACCCTACAAAATATTTATAGGGTTATCCCTATCCCACCCTCCCGGGCAACTTCCGAAAAAGCTATCCCCAAACAGGGTTGTCAAGCGGAATAAATCAAGTAGAATTGAATACATATAATCAGCAACGATCCTAAGCAATAAATGCAACAAATATTGCAATAAAGGTAGACCACCAATGTCAAAATGTCTCACCATAAGATTGTTGCATGAGACGTCAGGTTGCCTTATTGCTACGCCTGAGTGTACCTACGCAGAAAGGCTAGGCTTCAGCTTTATCTGCTGTCATCCTGATCATGCGCGATTTCATGTGCATATTACCGGAAATATGACGAATGATGAAGCGCTTGAGCGTTATACTGCTCTCAAAAGAGAACGCCGCAATGCATTTTTGGCAGATCTTAGTGAAGAGCACAAAAGCTACTTTAGTTATAGCAATAAGTTTCATTTCCACTCCTTGACAGAGCAAGGGCAGCTCTTGAATGCCAACCATGAAAGCTGATCTCTCATACCGTCTGCACAATTTGTTAAAGCAGATGCTAAAATTTTTGCTTCGTATTACGGTCGTAATGCTTAAGTTTGTTTTAAGGCAGAGCTTTGAAACTCTTTTAACCTATCACCAACCTCGAAGGTTCTGCGAAACAACTGATCTTGAATCGTTAAAAAAGCATTCTTTAGCCATCCTGTTTTGCATTTTTTTGTTTCTGCAAACAGGCGCTACCGCCCGAGCCTCGGACAAAATTCTTCATCTCGGTATCCTTGCGCTACGTCCTAAACCGCAGATGCAAGAGGCCTGGCAGCCGTTCTCCGATTATCTGAGCAAACAGTTACCCGGGTATCAAGTCCAGTTACATCTTATTGACCACCATGAGATGTTGGCTGCCCTGGAACAGCAGAAGCTTGATTTTGTCCTGACCAACCCGTCCCACTACATTATTCTGAGACAAAAGATTGGTTTTTCAGGTTCATTGGCCACCATGACACCTAAAGAAGGCTCCCGTCCCTTGAGCAGCTTCGGCGGTGTAATCTTTACCCAAAGCAGCCGCAACGACATCAAAAAACTTTCAGATATTTCGGACAAAAGGATCGCCTGTATCGGCAGCGAACCAGGTACTTTTGGCGGCTATCAGATGCAGATGATGGAACTGCTCCGTGCCGGAATTGCTCTTAAGCCGCAGCAACTTCTGAAAACCGGTATGCCGCAAGATCTTGTGATCAAGGCTGTGCTGGAAAACAAGGCCGATGTAGGCTTTGTACGTACTGGCTTAATAGAACAGCTTGAGCGCCAAGGCAAAATTACAGTTGGTAGCCTTACAGTTATTAACCGCCAGAGGATTCCTGATTTCCCATTTGCCAGTTCTACCCGTTTGTACCCTGAATGGCCCTTTGTGGCTCTACCACACGTTGACTCGCGACTGGCTGCTAGAGTGACCGCAACCTTGCTATTGATGGAGCCGGGCTCACCAGCACTTAATGCCGCAGGTATTAATGGTTTTACTATCCCTGCCGATTATCTGCCGGTTGAGAACCTGTTACGGGAACTGCGGCTACCACCCTTTGACTCTGTGCCGACATTCAGCATCAAAGACATCTGGAAGCGCTACTGGCTCTGGATAATCAGCCTGGCACTGGCTATAGCCATCGGCATACAACGCCACCTGCATCAACTATCTGCCAAACGCAGACTAAAAATAGCGCTCAGCAAACTTGAGCTGCAACAGAGCAAGCTACAAAATGCAAAGAAAGCTGCAGAAGCTGCCAACCAGTCAATGCGGTTGCTCTCTGCCAGCAATCAAACCTTACTGCGAAGCACGAATGAAGATGAACTGCTGTTTCAAATCTGCAGGATTGCAGTGGAGGTCGGAGATTACAGCACAGCCTGGGTCGGTCTGGCTCTGAATGATGATAAAAAATCCATTCTTCCATTGGCTTGGTACGGCATTGAAGATGACTTTCTTGATGGAATTTGCATGAGTTGGAACGAAGGCGAAACTGGTACAACTGCCATGGCTACTGCCATACGTAGCGGCACTCTTCAAATAAGGCAAGATATATTTAATAATCCAACACTTGCGCCGTTGTATATTCACGCACGTAAATACAATTTTCAATCCTCCATAGCGCTACCATTGGAGGTTGATGGCACGGTAATCGGCGCTCTGGCTATCTATGCAACTGAACCATATGCTTTTCAGGAGACAGAGGTAACACTTTTAGAGGAGATGGCCAGAGATCTGGCTTTTGGAATCCAGACGATTCGAGACCGCCAAACCCATATAAAAACCCAGGAACACGTTTATCAACTGGCATATTATGACGGGCTGACAGGTCTTCCAAACCGTTCGCTATTTCAGGATCGACTGCACCAAACCGTACTGGAAGCCTCTCAGAACAACGACAACCTGGGCGTCATATTTCTGGATCTGGATGGATTCAAAGAGGTTAACGACACCTTGGGGCATGACGTTGGAGATGAGCTGTTAAAGATGATGGCTACCCGGCTCAGTAACACACTACGCCCTAGGGATACCACAGCCCGTTTTGGCGGTGATGAGTTTGCAATACTTGCCTCTGAAATTCGCCAGGAAATAGATCTGGCGGTTATTGTCCGCAAACTTCTTACTGCCGTGAATGAACCGGTTACGATACATGGTCGAGAGCTGCATATTACCGCAAGCATTGGTATCGCCAGCTTTCCCTCTGACACTCTTGAAGCAAGCGACCTGCTCCGCTATGCCGATGCAGCTATGAATCATGCAAAGGGTTCCGGGAAAAACAGCTTCAAATTTTATTCTGCGTCTCTGACGCAGACAGCAACCGAAAGGCTTGAACTGGAAAGCGACCTGCGTAAGGCGCTGACAAATGGACAGTTGGAAGTCTATTACCAACCGAAGATACATACCATCATTGGCCAGATGACCGGTGCAGAGGCATTGCTGCGCTGGCATCACCCCAACCGGGGCATGGTGCCACCTGACAAGTTTATCAGTATTGCTGAAGATACCGGCCTGATCGTTGAAATCGGTGCCTGGGTACTACAGACCGCCTGTAGCACTGCAACCGACTGGAACAAGGAATCACTGTTTCCGATCAAAGTGGCGGTTAACCTATCTGCACGCCAGCTATCTCAAAGGGACTTTGCAGACTCTGTACATGCAATACTAACCAATACCTGTTGCCGTCCGGAGTGGTTGGAACTGGAAATAACCGAAAACCTGCTTATGTCCCGCACACAAGAAACAGTGGCATGCCTGGAAACCTTGGATAAACTTGGTATCAGCATTGCCTTGGATGACTTTGGCACCGGCTATTCTTCGCTTTCGTACCTGACCGAGTTTCCAATAAAGACGATAAAAATAGACAAGACATTTATCAACGATATTACAACCGACAAACGCAAGCAGGAGCTGGTAAGAGCAATTATATCACTAGGCCGTTCACTTACAGCCGAGCTGGTGGCCGAAGGAGTAGAAACCAGTGAACAGGCAGCCTGTATTGACCGGTTGGGCTGTTACATCATCCAAGGCTACCTGTACGGCAAACCTATGCCGGTTTCCGCATTCAATGAATGGCAGAATAACTTTTCTGCAACACAAGTCGCAAATGACGATTCTATGGCACGAACCATCAGCTCTGCATGGCGTGACTACCTGACTACAGCTCATCCAGTCATAGATACGCAGCATCAGGAACTTTTCCGGCAGATTACCAACCTAAACGATGCCTGCCGTCACCATGATGAGCAACACAAAGTTGCCGGATTACTTGATTACCTGGATAACTACGTCAAGATCCACTTTGCCACTGAAGAAAAACTGCTCCTCTCAATAGGCTCTCCAGACTATTTTGTCCACAAGGCCGCTCATGATTATTTTGCCGACTTGGTTCACTCTCTTATTTCAAAATGCCGGAATGAAGGAGAAAGCCGGGAACTGACTATAAAAACCAACTATATAGCAGTGGAATGGCTGACTCGCCATATCTGCATCATGGATCGCAAACTCGCAGAACAACTACAGGAAGCTCATACAGAATCATGAATTTCACCAATGGAAGGACTGCTAAATGTACCATCATCTGGATCAATTACTAAATTTAACGGAAATAAAGGCACTTTTCGAGTCGTATAACAGGCTTTCGGGCATTACTTGCATGCTGCTCGATGCAGCTGAAAATATTCTAGTTGCAGTAGATGTTCCTGAGATTTGCACACAATTCCATCGTGCAGATTCGGTCAGTGCCAAACGCTGCCAGGAAAGCAATGCCGCGCTAACACAATCTGCAAAATTTACAACCGGTTCTGCTGAGGACTATCTTGAACTTCGTTGCAGTAACGGTATGATCAATATGGCTATGCCGATTACGGTTGGCGAGGTTCATATTGGTACCTTTGTAACCGGCAAGTTCTTTTACGAGGATGAACCACCTGCTAAAGACCTCTTTCTTGCTCAGGCTGATGAGTTCGGTTTTGATCATTCCGGCTACCTGACTGCCCTTGACCATGTTCCGTTGTTATCACGCAATTACGCCCGCAAAAATATGCAGTTTCTAAAAGACTTGATTGAAATGCTTGCTGGAGCTGCGCTTGCAAACATACAACTGTTTAAGAAGAAAGAAGAACTTCAGAATGAATTACGAGTCCGCAAGAAAATCGAAGAGGAATTAGATATCCAGGCTCACTTGCTGGAGGAAGAGATCACAGAACGAAAGAAGATTCATAAGTCCCTGCATCTTGCCAAGGAGCAAGCCAAGGCAGCTAACCAGGCCAAGTCACTTTTTCTTGCCAATATAAATCACGAACTTCGTACACCGCTAAATGGTATAATCGGTATGGCACAACTGCTTGAGATGACTGGAATGAGCAAAGAACAAGATGAATATCTGGAAAATCTACGGCTATCAGCCGACACTCTGCATGCCCTGATAAATGATATCCTAGAGATTACCAGAATAGAGGCAGAACAAACCAGAATTACAAACGTAACATTTTCACTCAGCAACTGTCTTAAAGACGTTGTTTCGACCCAGCAAAAATTAATTGCTGAAAAGAACCTTATATTCGCTCAGAAAATATCAACGGCAATTCCTGAAAAACTGGCAGGAGATCCATCAATAATAAAACTTATCCTTTCACACCTACTTAAAAACGCAATTAAATTTACTGATAGGGGTAGCATTAACATTGAGGTTAGTATCAAGAAACAGGATAACTCTGTATTATGGCTTGACATATCGATATCAGATACCGGTATTGGCATTGAACAGGAGAAGCTGAGCTATATCTTTGACCTGTTTACCCAGGCCGATGAATCATTTACACGCCGACATTACGGCGCCGGACTCGGATTACCGATCAGCCAGAAATTAGCAAAGCTTGTGGGTGGCTATATAACGGTTGAAAGCGAGAGCAACAAAGGAAGCAGCTTCCATCTCTTTCTGCCATATATACCAGAGTCCTAAAAGATACAGTGTCACCGACAGCATTCGAAAGGAAGTATTACAAACTGCTTGAAGAAATAAGGCAGATTTTAGGTATCTCTGTTTTAGCTTCCAGAGCACTAGACCGTAGGTTGCGGAATTACTGTTTTTTCCACCAGACAAGCCTGACAAATCCGACTCCAAAACAGGCTATGGAGAGCCAGAGCGCCACGGGATGACTGAGACCTCTCAGATAAAAGGCCAGAGCCAGCAGCAGAGCTATCCAGCTTATCTGTTGCAGCCATCTCTGGACTGGCCTGAGAAGTGCCCTGCGATCCTCTTCTGACAAATGAACCACCAGATCACCCTGCTGCAGGGTATCAACCAGGTGTCTAGCCTTGACAAGGGTAAGCGGTAGTTGTGCCAGTTCGTGTGCCACCACGCCCAAGATGCTGTCACGCTCCCCCAGTGCGCGGGTCAGGTTGGCCTTAAGCACAGGCAGCACATCCTTTACCCCATTGAAGTTTTCTATGTATGTAGTGCCAAGACCTTCAATAATTGAGCTGGCTCGCATAACATAGATGATCTCCTGTGGCAGTTTAAACGGATAATCTTTAAGTGCATCCATTATCCCGAAGGCCAGTTCCTGCATGCTGGTTGCGCTTAAATGCTCATTATCGAAGATCCTGAAGATCTCCTCCGCCAATCCTGTCAGTTCATCCTGCGGAGCGCTGTCTGTGATTATGCCCAGCTTGCGTGTTGCCTGAACCAGCAACTCGAAATCCCTTTCATATGCAGCCTTTACGGTATTTATCATTGCCAGTCGGGTAGCATTGGGGATCCGGCTTACCATACCGAAATCAAGGAGCACCAGATTACCTTCTCTGGTTACAAGCAGGTTCCCTGGATGGGGATCTGCATGAAAGAAGCCTTTGACCAGCATCTGTTCAGTATAGAACAGAACCAGTTTTTCCATAAGCAGTGGAAATGATATGTTTAACCGGTCAAGACCTTCTCGATCATCAAAGCGGATTCCCTCTTCAAAACTCATCACCAGGGCATCATTGGAGCAGAAGGCGGGGTAAGGTGACGGCATCCTGATACCTGAATCAGGATAGGCCTGCCTGAATCTTTCAAGGTTGGAAAGTTCTACCTGCATATCAACTTCCTGCAGGATCGTGCGGCGGAATGCTATCAGTACAGCTTCAATAGAATTTCTGGTGTACTCGGAAAACAGCGGACGGAGAAGAGATAGAAACCATCCCAAAAGGCGGATATCTCCCCTTACTACCCTTTCAATACGGTTACGTCTAAGCTTTACAGCTACCTGTTCACCACTAATCAAGAGAGCAAAATGAACCTGCCCGATAGAAGCACAGGCCAAAGGCTCTCTCTCAAAACTTTTAAAACAGGCTCCATTTCCAAAAGCTCTCTCAAAAACCTGACTAAAATCCTGATTGGACATCTGCGGCAGTTGATCATGTAACTGCCGCAACGCCTCAAGGTAGTTCCTGTCAAAGAAATCTGCGCGTGTTGCAAGCACTTGAGCCAGCTTGATAAAGCTGGCTCCAAGGCCTTCAATGGCTGATACCAGTTTCTCAGGTGGCAAAGGCGCTATACCGAGCCATTGCCTCTTTCTTCTTATCAGCAGAAAAACCGTAAGCAGCACTCGAAAAACAGAGTATATTCTGACCGGACTATATAGCCGGACAATCAGCAAAAAACTTGTCACAGGTTCAAGACTGCCCCTGACGCAATCTGGCAACCTCTGCCTTTAATTCATCCAGATCCGATTTGGTAGCTAGACCCAGTTCATCCATAGCCTCTTTCAGTAACTCCTTGATATTACCTTTAATCTGCTCCCGCTCTTCGCTACCTTTGGCAACAGCCTGCTCAAAAAACTCCCTGGCTTTACGGTCATTCTCATCTTTAAAGCCTTTGGCAGATTCACCGGCCTGCTCAATCTTTTCCTTTGCCAGCAGAACAGAGCCAAGACCAAAATAAAACAGATTCTCCAGTTTTTCTTTCATTTTATCTTTCCCCTTTCTCAATACCCGTTAATTCCGCCAGGACAGCCTCAAAGGCGGCAATAGATGCATCCAAACCTGCATTTCCAATAGCTCCCCTTCCTGTCCAGTCATTTCCCTGTCTAATGTACAGGCTTTTCAATGTCTTTCTGATATGTTTTTCTGCCTGTTCCGGATCCCTGACCACCATATCAAGCAGCTCCTCATAGACTGAAACAAATGTTTCATCGTAACGTTCATCAATATAAGCGGTCATGGACATTATTCTATGCCTGAACTGTCTTCTTTTTTATTTGTCTGATAGAAGATACACCAGTTTCAACTTATTTACCAGTTAACAGGACTGTTATAACGTAGGAAGATCATCAAAAACAACCGAATCAGAATAGATCTGCTTATCGTGCAGAATTGTTTTAGAGAGAGCCGCTTGCATTGTAAAAAAAACCGTTTAAACTGTCTCAAGCGCTGTTAATGATAAAAAGCAAGAAGGAGGGAATATGGCACTCTGGGACAAGTTAAAAGCTGAACTTATCGACATCATTCAATGGCTGGACGACACAAATGACACTCTGATTTACCGTTTTCCCCGTTACAACAACGAAATCAAGTACAATGCCAAGCTGGTAGTCAGGGAAGGTCAGGCTGCGGTCTTTATTAATGAAGGACAACTTGCCGATATCTACGGACCCGGCACCTATACTCTTACCACACAGAACATGCCAATTCTGGCAACTCTAAAAGGCTGGAAGTACGGCTTTGAATCTCCCTTCAAGGCCGAGGTCTATTTTGTATCAACCCGCCAATTCACCAATCTTAAATGGGGTACTCCTGGACCTTGTACCATGAGGGATCCGGAGTTTGGAGCGGTACGGGTCACCGCCTTTGGTATCTATTCAATAAAAATCAAGGATCCAGCTGTATTTATTCGTGAAATCGCCGGCACTGATGGCAATTTCAGCACAGAGGAGATTCAGGAAAATCTGAAGGGCAAGATAGGTCTGAGGATCAAGGAAGTTATGCCGGAGTTGAACATTCCGGTAATTGACCTTGAAAGCAAGGTCTACACCCTGGGAGAGATGCTTAAAGAGAGAATTGCCCCTTCCTTTGAAGGACTGGGACTGGCTCTTACAGAGGTTCAGGTTCAGGATGTCGGTCTGCCGGAAGAGGTTGAAAGGGCTATTGACAAGGCGGGCGCCATGAAGGCGATTGGCAATATGCAGATGTACACCCAGTACGAAACAGCAAACTCCATTAACGATGCTGCAAACAACCCGGGAGGACTGGCTGCGGCTGGGGTAGGAATAGGCATGGGATTCGGCATGGGCGGACAGATGGGAAATGCAATGGGTGGAGCATTTACAAATATGGTGCAGCAACCTGGAATAAGTCCTGGATTCTCAGGCGGGGGTACGCAACCACAAAATCAACCGCCACCAATGTCAGGTCCTCCTCCACTGCCAACAGCATTACAGCTTTTTGTTGCGTTAAACGGACAACAGTCTGGTCCGTTTGATCTGCCCGCACTTCAACAGATGGCAATGCAAGGTCAGTTGACAAGGGATACTCTGGTCTGGAAACAGGGGATGGCAAGCTGGGCGGCAGCAGCTACAGTATCAGAGTTGGCACAGCTCTTTGGCGCGGTTCCACCCCCAATGCCTCCGGCATAAATCAGGAGACAGCATTATGAACGAACAGCCAGAACAGACTCTTAATACATCAACCAAACAGTTTCCTTGCGGTTCATGCGGAGCAAAGCTTGAGTTTTCACCAGGCGCAGCCACACTTAAATGCCCATACTGCAGTTTTGAAAACAAGATCCCGCAATCTGCAGATGAGATCAAAGAACTGGATTTCTACGAGTATTTTGCCAGAGCCACAGAGCAGGGTGATTCTCAGGAGGTACAGACCGTAAAATGCCAGTCATGCGGAGCAACATCCACTCTGCAACCAAACATCTCAATGAGCCATTGCCCTTTTTGCGGCGCTCAGCTGCAGGCAAAGCCAAAGGCCAGCCGACTGATAAAACCTGGGGCAATTCTTCCTTTCAAGGTTACAAAAAACAAGGCGTTGGAACAGTTCAGAGTCTGGCTTGGCAACCTCTGGTTTGCACCTGGCGGTCTTAAAGAACATGCAATAAAGGATGGCGGCATAAAAGGGATGTATATCCCTTACTGGACCTTTGATGCCAAATCCACTACCTGGTACGACGGTGAACGGGGCGAGGACTATTATGAGACCGAACATTACAGCGATACTGACAAAGATGGCAACAGCGTAAGCCGTACCCGCCAGGTTAGACACACCCGATGGTACCATGCCAGCGGAACAGTATGGCAAAACTTTGATGACGTAATCGTGCAGGCAGGACGTTCATTACCACCAGAGATTGTAGATGAGCTTGAGCCGTGGAACCTGAAGGATCTTGTTCCTTATCAGGATGCGTTTATGAGCGGCTTTCAGTCAGAGGTCTATCAGATCGATCTGGGAGACGGTTTTGAACGGGGCAAACATGAGATGGATGAAGCAATACGAGAAACCGTGAAAAAGGATATCGGTGGAGATCAACAGCAGATTCATACAGTTAGAACCCAGTTTGACGACATCACCTTCAAGCATATTCTGCTTCCGGTCTGGATAAGCGCCTACAAATACGGTGACAAATCTTACCGTTTTCTGATTAACGGCGACACAGGCGAGGTTCAGGGAGAGAGACCGTGGTCGGTTGCCAAGATAGGACTGACAATAGCTGCCGCAATTATACTGCTTATACTTATCTCTCTGGTATTAAAGAAATAATCAAGGATTAATAAACAGATAGGTGGCAAACTCCTCTCCTATCCTGCTGTCAATAACGCTACATCCAAGCCGGGTGTAGCGTTGCACTATATCAAACTTGTCCTGAAGAGGAATTCCGGAAAGTAGCAGATGTCCGCCAGAACGGGTCATTCCTACAAGCTGATCCGCCAATGGCAAGAGAATATCAGCATAGATATTGGCCAGAACAAGCTCAAAGGTTTTTCCTTCAACTGCAGAAAGTTCACCGCAAACAGTGCTGATATGATCTTCAAAACCATTTAACAGGACATTTTCCTGACAGGACAAAGCTGCGGCCTCCTCAAGATCTACAGCCAGAACTGAAGCCGCGCCGAGTCTTGCGGCAGCCAAAGCCAGTATGCCGGTGCCACTGCCAAGATCCAGTGCATGGCACCCGTTAATACCTGTAATTGTAGGCATAATATCCAGACAGGATGCTGTGGTTTCGTGTTCTCCGGAACCAAAGGCACCCTTCTTTCCCAAGATAATTGGAATACCGCAAGAATTTAGGACTGGATCACCGGCAGGGATAATGGTAAAAAGCCCAATAGAAAATGGTTTGAATATTCTTCCTGACATGGAGAGGCACCCTAGCCAAT
The DNA here is from genome assembly GCA_964655435.1 of uncultured Geobacter sp. Classification (GTDB taxonomy): domain Bacteria; phylum Desulfobacterota; class Desulfuromonadia; order Geobacterales; family Pseudopelobacteraceae; genus Trichlorobacter. The sequence continues at coordinate 39,720 of CAZZMP010000017.1, read as the reverse complement.
TAAGGTTGCAAGGTCAAGTTTATCGTTTCACTATCAGAATTTCAGAACATCTATTATGAAAGGAAACTGTCGCTATCATGCGCATCACACCTGCCTCTGAGCTAGATTATCGCTGCAAAAAACTTCAAAATTATATGCAGGCATCTGATCTGGATGCCATTATTATTGTACAGAATGCCGATCTTTTCTACTTTACCGGAACAACACAGAATGGTCTTTTTTATCTGCCTGCCAATGGGGAGCCTGTTTATCTGGTAAGACGTGAATTCACCCGCGCAAGGATGGAATCTGGCATTAAAGAAGTTTTGTCACTCACTTCGCCGAAAGATATTCCTGCTATAATCAGCAGCTTCGGCTATCCGGTTCCACAGAGAATCGGACTTGAGCTTGATGTACTTCCCATAGTTTTTCTTGAGCGTTATCGCAAGGTATGGCCGAATGCCGAATTTACTGACGCAACCCCTCTGATCCGCCAGGTGCGAATGATCAAAAGTGAATATGAGATCAAATTGATGATGGACTCTGCGGAACAGGTTCACAAGGTATATGAAAGAGCTAAAGAGGTAATCCGTGAAGGAATTACCGATCTGGAGCTTGCGGCCGAACTGGAGTTTGTTGCTCGCAAGAATGGACATCCAGGCTTAATCAGGATGAGGGTATTTAACGGCGAGATGTGTTTCGGTCATACATTCTCCGGCGTGGACAGCGCAGTGCCGGCCTATACTGACACTCCGTTCGGTGGCATGGGTATATCACCTTCTTTCGGGCAGGGACCAGGATATAAGACAATTGCCAGAAACGAACCTGTAATTATTGATTTTGCGGGAAGCGTTGACGGATATCTGACAGATCAGACTCGCGTATACTGTATTGGCTCCCTTTCTGACAGACTTAAAAAGGGATTTGATGACATGCTGCAGGTGCAGGAACTGATGAAAGAGATAGTAAGACCAGGAATCAGCTGGGGTGAAATTTATGAACGCTGCCACGAACTGGCTATCAAACAGGGATATTCGGATAATTTTATGGGATCGGCAAACTCACAGGTTTCATTTATCGGTCATGGTCTGGGGATTGAAATAGATGAATATCCATTTATTGCAAGAGGTTTCAAGGATAATCTAATGGAGACCGGGATGACCTGGGCCTTTGAGCCAAAGGTTGTATTCCCCGGCGAAGGAGCGGTTGGAATTGAAAATACCTTTTATCTTAGTGAGCAAGGTATTAAACAGCTGACTCGTTCAGACGATGCCCTGGTAGTTTTATAATGTTGTTTTTTGTATACAAAAAACCTGTTGTATTTGATTCTTCAGGGTGATATAAGAAAAATATATTTTTGTATACAGTATATGCAATGTAACATTTTTTAGTGCAATCAGTTAGTTGCACCATTTAACCGAAAGGAGAAGCACGCATGGCACTGAAGGAAACCCTCAAGCAGAAGATCGAAGAGTTCCGCCCCCGCACCACCAAGCTGGTTAAAGAGTTTGGTAAGGTAAAAATTGATGAGGTCACTATTGACCAGTGCATCGGTGGAGCACGTGACATCCGCAGCCTGGTAACTGACATTTCCTACCTGGATCCCCAGGAAGGTATCCGTTTCCGTGGCAAGACTATCCCCGAAACCTTTGAAGCACTGCCAAAAGCTCCAGGTTCTGATTATCCTACCGTTGAGTCCTTTTGGTACTTCTTGTTGACCGGAGAAGTTCCTACCCAGGCACAGGTTGACGAAGTTGTTGCAGAGTGGAAAAAGCGTCAGGTTGTTCCTTCATATGTATGGGATGCCATCCGCGCCCTGCCACGTGACATCCACCCGATGGTTATGCTGTCCGTTGGTATCCTGGCCATGCAAAAAGATTCAAAATTCTATGCCTTCTACGGTTCAGGCAAATTTAACAAGATGACTGCATGGGAATATGTTTATGAAGATGCCAGTGATCTGGTTGCCCGTATTCCTATTGTTGCAGCTTTCATCTATAACCTGAAGTATCGCGGCGACTACCAGATTGCTCCGGATCCAACCCTTGATATGGGTGCTAACTTCGCCCATATGATCGGCCAGAGTGAGCAGTACAAGGATGTTGCCCGTATGTACTTCATCCTGCACTCCGACCATGAGTCCGGCAACGTATCAGCTCACACCACTCACCTGGTACACTCCGCACTGTCTGACCCATACTATTCTTACTCTGCAGGTCTGAACGGTCTGGCTGGTCCTCTGCATGGTCTGGCTAACCAGGAAGTTCTGGACTGGACAATGAAGTTCCAGGCCAAGTATTGTGCTGATAAAGAGCCTACCAAAGAGCTTATTAAAGAAGCACTCTGGGATACCCTTAACTCCGGCCAGGTCATCCCCGGTTATGGTCACGCCGTTCTCCGCAAGACCGACCCACGTTATATGTCACAACGTGAGTTCTGCCTCAAGACCCCTGGTCTGAAAGACGATGCGCTCTTCAAGGTTGTTTCCATGATCTTTGAAGTTGCTCCTGGCGTTCTGACAGAGCAAGGAAAAGCAAAGAACCCATGGCCTAACGTTGACGCACAGTCTGGTGTTATCCAGTGGTACTACGGTCTGCGTGAGTGGGACTTCTACACCGTTCTGTTTGGTGTAGGCCGCGCACTTGGATGCATGGCTAACATCACTTGGGATCGTGGTTTGGGCTACGCTATTGAGCGTCCTAAGTCTGTAACTACCGCAATGCTTGAGAAGTGGGCTGCAGAAGGTGGTCGTAAGTAACAATCACCAGTATAAAAAACCAAAGGGGATGCGATTACTCGCATCCCCTTTTTGTTTATTCTATTTCAATTATCAGCTATTTACCGACAAAAACAGGCTTACGCTTTTCTAAAAAGGCTCTTTTACCCTCATCATAGTCGTGACTATCATATACCATACGACGCAATCCCTGAACATATTCAAATGTTTCCGGCCTCATTGGATAAGAATCTGCAAGCAACCTTAACTGTTCCTTCATAACCCTGTTTGCAAGAGGAGAATTCTCGGCAATTGTTAAAGCCATGCTGTAAGTAAATTCCTCCAATTCCTCTATTGGAACCAGATGGTTTAAAATTCCAACCTGCAAAGCGCGCTCTGCTGATATCGGCTCAGCAGTATAAAACATCTCTCTGGCAATTCTGGGGCCTACAATATTAAAGAAATGCATAATCCCTGATATGTTGTATGGAACCCCAAGCTTTGCCGGAGTTATGGCAAAGGAAGCCTTATGAGAGCCAATAGCAATATCACAGACAAATGAAAGGTCACATGCCCCTCCCCAAACAGAACCTTCAATCATTGCAATAACAGGGGAATTAAACCTCTGAACAGCCCTCAAAAGACACTCAAGCGGATCATTGTACGAGAGTGGATCCCGTCCTGATACAGGCAGTTCATTAATGTTGAAACCGGATGACCATACTTTTGAACCACTTAAAGCCCTTATAATGAGTACCCTTACTTCCTCATTCTGTGCAAAACTATCTATTGCAAGAAGCATTTCTTCAAGCATCTTACAAGAAAGACTGTTTCTTGTCTCAGGATTGTTAAAAGTTATAGTGGCAATGTTAGAGTTGATCGAGGTCAAAATATGCTGCATTTTAAACTCCTTCCTATTCCTTTATATCAGGTGTAAGTCCATACTGAATCAGCTTACGTTGTAAAACAACTCTCTCAAGCCTCAACATAGCTGCTGTTGCATCCAGATCCCAACCATAATGCTGCATTGCATCAAGCAGATATTTTCGTTCAAACTGTTCTCGAGCTACAGACAGCGGAGTAATTTCAGTCGCTTTATTTGCATTAAGTTCTAAAGACTGACTACATCTGCCCGGAATAAGCTCTGGGAGTTCCTCCCCTTTAACAACTGGCCCTGGAGCCATTATCAGGATTCTCTCTACAACATTTTTTAATTCACGTACATTTCCAGGCCAATCATAACCCTTAAGGCAATTAACGGCCGATTCATCAAAAGTTTTTGGTTCCCATCCCTCCCTGCGGTAAAACTGATTTACAAAATGAGCAATCAGTTGTTGAATATCTTCAGAACGTTCACGTAACGGGAGAAGATTAAAAGGCACTATCTGAAGTTGATGATAGAGTTCTTCAAGAAACCTTCCCTGATTTACCTCGTTTTCAAGAGAAGATGCTGTTGCCACTATGATTCGAACATCCACCCTTATTGGCCTTGAGCCACCACTTCGTTCAAAGAGCTGCTCTGTTATAATACGAAGCAACTCGGACTGCCCCTGCGAAGAGAGATCCTCAACATCGTCAAGAAAAAGTGTGCCACTGTCAACAAGATCAAGGCGTCCTCTTTTTTGTCTGAATTTATCAGTATTTCCAGTGTGTTCGTATCCAAACAGCTCTTCAACCAGTAACTTTTCCGGTATTGACTTACAGTTGACTGATACAAACGGCTTATCTCTTCTTGTGCTGAAATGATGAATTGCTCGAGCGACCAGCTGCTTCCCTACGCCCTGTTCACCTTGTATTAAAACAGGTGTTGATGCCGGAGCGATTCTTTGTATCTGACTTTTTATCCCAGAGATATGAGCTGAGCTACCAATCAGCTCGTAATCCCTGAAAGCTGCTTGCCTTAGCGCTTCATTCTCCTTTTTCAATTCCTTAAAGTTAATGGCGTTAAATACAGTAAGCAGAACTTTGTCAAGAGAGAATGGCTTTTCTATAAAATCAAAAGCACCTGACTTGGTTGATTTTACAGCAGTTTCAATTGTGCCATGCCCTGACATCATAACTACAGTAATTTCAGGATAAATATTCCTTATCCTTTCCAAGGTCTGAATACCGTCCATCCCTGGCATCCATATATCAAGAAGTACCAAATCCGGCACCTCTTCACGGATCAGCTCAATGGCATCAGTACCGTTTTCTGCCATAATAACCTGATATCCTTCATCCTGAAGTATACCGGTGAGAGAGACCCTTATGCTTTCCTCATCATCAACAACAAGTATCAGTTTTGACATACAGCCTCCGGTTAAATTCTAGCTTCCAGGAAATTCGATTACAAAGCAGGCTCCATGAGGATGATTATCACGCACACGGACAAAACCGTTATGGTCAGAGACAATACTTGTGACAATTGCAAGACCAAGCCCTGTTCCTCCTTTTTTTGTTGAAAAATACGGCTCAAAAAGACGAGACTTGACTTCAGGAGTTATTCCAGGTCCATCATCAGCTATACTGCAGGAGACAATCTTAAACTCATGATCATATCTGGTGTTTATCTGTATCGTACCCTTACCACCCATAGCAGCCACTGCATTTTCCAAAAGATTGATTAGTACCCTCTTTATCTGATCCCTATCAATCTTTATCAATGGCAACTGATCATCTGATGAGAAATTATAAGTAACATCACTATGAGCCTGCTGGTACAGTGTAAGCGTTTCTTTAACCAACTGGTTAAGATCATTGTCTGTAGGTTGTACAGCAGGCATCCTTGCAAAGTTTGAAAACTCATTTACCAGTATCTTGAGTTCATCAACAGATCTGCTTATCATGGTGGTGCACTCGTCAAATATCGTTGCATCCTCTGGATTGCTAAAGTGATTAATATAACGTTTTCTAAGCCGCTGAGCAGATAACTGTATTGGAGTAAGGGGGTTTTTAATCTCATGGGCAATCCTTCGTGCGACCTCTCGCCATGCGGCCATCCTCTGTCCCTTGACCAATTGGGTCAAATCATCCAGAACAAGAACTGAGCCTACAAACGCCCCCTGTTCATCAAGCATTGTTGTAAGATTCATATGCAAGACTCTACGCTCACCACGCATATCCAGCGTAATCTGACGACTGATTGTATCATTCCTTGTTAAAGCCATATTCCTGAGTGCATCACGTACAATCTCAAGATATGATTCCCGCATGACATCACGGAAGTTTTTACCTAGGACTTTTCCTGTATCAATCTGAAGAAGACGTTCGGCTGAAGTGTTAATAGTTGTAATAGTTCCATCCTTGTCTACAGAAATAACACCGGCAGCTACATTACGCAGAACTATTTCCATATAGCGACGTCGTGACTCTATCTCCTGATTGATACGTCTTAACTCTTCATTTGTACAATTTAAAGCAAGCCTCTGGGTTCTGAGATCCTGAATCATCCTGTTGAATGAGCCTACAAGCATACCTATTTCATCAGACCCCTCGGCATCAATCAATACATTTAAATTTCCTTCAGCAACAAGATGAGTACCATCAACCAACTCCTGAATCGGTCTAGTCATACTATTAGCCAGATAAATTCCAATCCAGAAAGAGAGGAATACAATCACTGATGCAATCAGAAAAAGAACAAGAAGATATCCGGTGGTAATTGGACTTTTAAGAACCTTCAGGCGCCTGAATTCTTGATATGAAGCAGATATCTCACGCATCTTGCTGACAAGAGAATGTGGTACATAATAATTAACAATTACCACACCTACTACATCACGATTATTGTAAGTTGAAAAAACGGGTACAATCCCTTGAATAAGGTCAGCCTTACCTACCGAATTTACTTTAGTCATCTCCATTCCGGAAAGAGCCTTGTTTATATCTTCTGAATTAGGACTTGTTAGATCGCCAGGTGGTACTTCCGGATTCGAAGCCCTTACAAGTTCTTCACGTTGAGAAGAAAAGACCTCAACTATTCCAAGATTATATTCCTTTTGCTTGGTAGTTATTACATCCTTCATCCTATTCAAATTATCTTCGTTAAGGAGATGCTCTTTTTTAATTATTTCACTTAATCTGTGAGCATAAAACAATGCATTGCTGGCTGAGTTTTTGTAATACGTCTGAGCAACCTCAAGGGACTCGTTAAGAGATGTTTCCACCTGAACGTTAAACCAGTTCTGAACACTGTTTGTAATAAAGCTGGAAGCTGCAAAGAAAAGAAGCATCGTTGGTACAAGTGATAGGCCTACAAATGAAATTACCAGTTTTGTTCTCAAACGTGTTGCAAAATGTTTTGAACGATTTTCAACCAGCAGTTTCAGAACATTTCTTGTAATAAGATATACAAGCAACACAACAAGCAATACAATAACATTAATCATTCCAAAGATCACAATATTGCTGGATAAAGGTGCAATAGAGCTTATCTGGGTAAGTCGTATTTCAACACCTGTTAATAGAACAATTAACAATACAGCTAGAATAATAACTGTTGTTTCGCGTAGCCGTTTTTTCCGCTCTTCAACTGAAAGCATATTTAATCACCTCATTACCAACTGTTACCTCATTCAAAGAGTAACACATGCAATGCTGCTTGAAAACCTGATTAAGGCTGTTATAGTGAGATATAATATCTATTATTTATAGTACGTTTGGAGCTACAAATGATAATTTCTGATAAATCAGCAGTAGGAACGCTTCGCAAAGGTTCTGTCTCTCAACCTCCTAAAAAAACAGGAGAGAGCCTATTTTCTCTGTTTTCATCAGAATTAAAAACTAGGGAGACAGAAATTGACCAGTATGGCCAGAATATAAATCAGATTCGCACAGATTTAGATAATGCCGGAAGTCTGCTTGAAAAAGAACCTACATTGTCAAATTTTCGACGTTTTAGGGAACTTTTAAGCAAACTGGCAAAACAGGTATCAAATGAGGCTTACCGTCTGGAAAAAGTAGGAGGTACTCCGATGAATCCCAGGTATTATGAAATTATAACAGTGATAGATAAGGAAGCTGACAAACTTTACGAGCTTGTTCTAAAGGAACAAAAAGACAGAATGGCAATAACTGAATCGGTAATTGGGATAAAAGGGCTGGTAGTTGATCTGATAATGTAGGGTTTATACATAAAAACGACCCGTATGAGAGCCGTTTTTATGTATAAAGATAAAAAATTGATATTGATGAATCAGGACTCTTCTACAAGCTCAATTACTGACATCTGAGCAGAATCTCCTAGTCGTTGGCTAATCTTGATTATTCTTGTATATCCACCTGAACGCTCTTTATAACGTGGAGCAATTGTGTTAAAAAGCTTCGTAACAACGGACTTTTCACGAATATATGCAGCAGCCTGACGATGAGCATGAAGATCACCACGCTTGCCAAGAGTAATCATTTTTTCTGCTACAGAACGGATTTCTTTAGCCTTGGAATCCGTTGTAATAATACGTTCATGATTTAACAAAGATGTAACCATATTTCTGAACATAGCTATACGATGACTAGTAGTACGGCCAAGCCTTCTGCCTGATTTATTGTGACGCATCTGTTATTCCTTTCCGCTTATCAACACAATACACAACAAGTTTACTAAATTTGATTATTCTTCATCCTTCTGCTCGCCTCTTAAGCGTTTAACTACTTCAGGATCAGGAAAAAAATCAAGTTTCATACCAAAAGTCAAACCCATTTCATTTAAGATGTCTTTAATTTCATTGAGCGATTTTCTACCAAAGTTCTGGGTTTTTAACATTTCTGATTCAGACTTTGATACCAGCTCACCAATAAGTTTTATGCCTGCATTTTTCAAACAATTAGCAGAACGAACTGAAAGCTCCAATTCTTCAACAGTACGGTAAAGGTTTTCATTAATCTTGGATTCATCATCTACAACCTCATCGTTGGGCAGAGGTTCAGATTCTTCATCAAAATTGATAAATATTGTCATCTGTTCTTTAACAATTTTAGCTGCATATGCAATTGCATCATCCGGTCCAATGCTACCATCCGTCCAAACTTCAAGAGTTAATTTATCATAATCCGTCATCTGACCAACACGAGCATTAGAAACAACAAAATTAACCTTGATTATAGGCGAAAAGATTGCATCAATAGGAATGGTTCCAATTGGAGCTTTTTCATCACGATTCCGCTCAGCAGAAACATAACCTTTTCCAATCCTTACTGACATCTCAATCTCAAGAACAGCATCCTTGCCACAAGTAGCAATATGCATTTCAGGATTCATTACTTCGACATTATGTGGAACAATAATGTCACCAGCTTTAATAACACCATCACCCTTATGAATAATCCTGACAACCGCTTGATCGCTGCCATGCAAACGAAGTCTTACACTCTTTAAATTAAGAATTATATCTGTAACATCTTCTGTCACACCTGGTATTGAAGAAAATTCATGCTGAACTCCTTTAATCCTTACAGATGTAATTGCGGCTCCCTGTAACGATGAAAGCAGAACTCTACGAAGTGAATTTCCAAGTGTAGTACCAAAACCACGTTCAAATGGTTCAGCAACAAACTTGCCATATACCGCAGTGAGCGTTTCTTTTTCCACCTGAAGCTGTTTAGGCTTTATCAGATCACGCCAGTTTTTATACATTCAATTCCTCCCCTCAAGGGGTAAGTAATAAATTAAAAACAAGTAAACAATATTACTTGGAATACAGTTCGACTATTAACTGTTCTTGAATTGGTGTAGTAATATCTTCACGGACAGGAACTGTCTTAGCTGTACCTTTAAAAGCCTCACGATCAAGTTCCAGCCACTGAGGAACTCCTCTACGAACAACCGCATCAAGTGAATCATTAATACAAACTACGGTACGGCTTTTTTCACGCAAAACAATCTGATCACCAGACTTTATCTGCATTGATGGTATGGTTGCCTTGTGACCATTGAGTACAAAATGACCATGCCGTACAAGCTGACGAGCTTCAGCGCGGGAAGAAGCAAAACCTAACCTATATACAACGTTATCAAGACGGCGCTCCAGGATAGACAGCAGATTCTCTCCGGTTACACCCTTCATTCGATCCGCACGATCAAAATAACACCTGAACTGCTTTTCAAGAAGACCGTAGAGTCGTTTTACCTTCTGCTTCTCACGCAACTGAACACCGTAATCGGATGTTTTAGTGCGACCCTGGCCATGTTGCCCCGGAGGATAATTACGACGTTTAAGGGCACATTTATCCGTGTAGCAACGATCCCCTTTAAGGAAAAGTTCCATATTTTCTCTTCTGCATAAACGACAGGATGGTCCAGTATACCTAGCCAAGACAACCTCCTCTAAATGTATCAGGTGCGGAAATTTAGTTGTTTAATTTATACTCTTCTACGCTTCGGCGGACGACATCCATTATGTGGAATAGGAGTTACGTCACGAATAAAACTTATATTAAGACCTGTTGCCTGAAGAGCACGCAAAGCTGACTCCCTGCCAGAACCAGGACCCTTAACAAAAACTTCTATGTTACGCAGACCATGTTCCTGAGCCTTACGAGCACAATCCTCAGCAGCGACCTGTGCAGCAAAAGGAGTGCTTTTGCGTGAGCCCTTAAAACCCTTTGCTCCGGCTGTTGACCATGCAACCACATTTCCCACAGGATCCGTAATGGTAATTATGGTATTATTAAACGTTGCCTGAATATGGGCAACGCCATTAGTAATATTCTTTTTTTCTTTTTTCTTCCTTACAACCTTTTTCGGAGCAGCCATACTTCCTCCAGACAGATTCTATGATTAAAACCTATTTTTTCTTACCGGCAACGGTTCTTGCAGGACCTTTACGTGTGCGCGAATTTGTTTTGGTGCGTTGTCCACGACAAGGCAATCCCTTCCTGTGACGCAAACCGCGATAACATCCTAAATCCATCAATCTCTTGATATTCATAGAAATTTCACGCCGCAGATCACCTTCAACCTTAACATTTTTGTCAATCTCTTCACGAAGCTTGCCAACTTCAGCTTCAGTAAGCTTGTCAGTGCGAGTATCAGAATCTATGTTCGTAGCAACCAAGATATTCTTAGCGGTTGTACGACCAATGCCATAAATGTATGTCAAGGCGATTTCAATTCGCTTGTTTTTTGGTAAATCTATGCCAGCAATACGTGCCACTTCTAGTCCCCCCTTGGTTTATTAACCTTGACGTTGAGAATGTTTAGGCGTGTCACAAATAACCCTGACTACACCTTTACGTTTGATAATCTTGCACTTATCGCAAATTTTCTTGACTGATGCCCTAACTTTCATATTTGTCCACCTTTCAGCCTACGCAAGTTTAAATGCGTGTAAGTATTTCTGTACCATGATCTGTGATTGCAACTGTATGTTCAAAATGAGCTGAAAGAGATCCGTCTGCAGTAACGGCAGTCCATGAATCATCCAGTATTTTTACAGCAAAGCCACCCCTATTGACCATTGGCTCAATAGCAAGCAACATGCCTGGCTTCAGCTGAACACCACGACCTGGTTTTCCATAATTTGGGACTTGTGGTTCTTCATGAAGTTTTTTACCTATTCCATGACCAACAAAATCACGAACAACTGAATAGCCAGATGCCTCAACATATGATTGTACGGCAAATGATATATCAAACAATCGACCACCAGCAACCGCATAGTCGATGCCCTTGTATAATGATTCCTCTGTAATTTTTATAAGATGCGCCGCCTCATCACTAATATTTCCAACAGGGACAGTTATAGCGGCATCACCATAAAAATCATCATATAAAACACCAAAATCAAGACTAAGTATATCTCCCTCTTTCAACGGATTATGGTTAGGCATTCCATGTACAACACCTTCATTAGGTGAACAACAAAGTGCAAATGGAAAACCTGCATACCCTTTAAAAGCAGGGATTGCCTTATTTTTTTTTGTTTCTTTAAGAGCCAGTTCCTCTAATTCCATAGTAGTGATACCTGGCTTAATTTTTTCAGTTAAAAGAGCGAGTGTTTCAGCGACAATCCTATTAGGAACCTTCATCCTCTCAATCTCACGTGGAGATTTAAGAACGATCATTCTATATCCCCAAAACCGATGAAATACGATGCTGAATCTCTGCTATTGTACCTGTCCCAATAACCGGACGCAAAAGCTGTCTTGAATTATAATATGATTTCAAAGGCGAAGTTTGATTCTCGTAGACTTCAAGCCTGTTTCTTACAGTTTTTTCTTTATCATCATCCCGTTGAATCAAAAGAGCTCCGCAAATATCACATATCCCCTCTTTTACAGGAGGTGAGTATATGAGATGATACCCCTTGCCACAAGAGCTACAAGAGCGACGACCTGACAAGCGCTTTACAATTTCTTCATTTTCAACTTCAAGCGAAACAACATGTTCAATAGAGCGTTCTGCTTCTTTTAATATATTATCGAGAGCTTCAGCTTGATGTATAGTACGAGGGAAACCATCCAATATAAAACCGGACTTACAGTCATCTTGTTTAATACGTTCAGCTACAAGACCAAGAACGATATCATCTGATACAAGGCCGCCATTAACCATAATTTCTTTAGCTTTAAGACCTAAAGGGGTTTCTGCCTTTACAGCTGTTCTAAGCATATCACCAGTAGATATCTGAGGTATTTCAAGCTTCTGTACAAGAAATTCAGCCTGTGTGCCTTTACCGGCTCCTGGAGGACCAAAAAGGATAATATCCATACCCTATCTACGCCCCCTTATCCTTACGCCTTTTAAGAAGCCTTCATAATTCCTGGTAATTAAGTGCGATTCAATTTGAGCCACTGTATCCATTCCAACACCAACAACAATTAAAAGAGATGTGCCACCAAAATAAAAAGGCAGATTCAACTTAAAACCACTAACCAATATCGAAGGCAATACGCAGACAATTGAAATATAAATAGCACCAGCAAAGGTTAATCTGGTAAGAATGCTATCCATATACTCAGAGGTTTCTTTTCCTGGACGTATACCAGGTATATATCCACCATGTTTTTTTATATTTTCAGCTACATCAGATGGGTTAAAGGTTACAGCCGTATAGAAATAGCAAAAGAAAACAATAAAGGCAACATAAAAGAGATTATAGAGCCAATTTCCCGGGGAAAGCATCTTTGCAAAAGTCTGTATAGCAGGAACATTTATAAAATTAGCTATTGTTGCAGGAAACATAATAATAGAAGATGCAAATATTGGAGGAATAACACCAGCCATATTCACCTTTAAAGGTAAATGTGATGTCTGCGGACTTATTGTTTTTAGTCCCGTTACTCTTTTAGCATAATGAATCGGCAATCTTCTCTGACCTCTCTCAACGTAAACTATGGCAGCAACAACTAAAGCCATAAGAACCAATACAAAAAGAAGAGAAAAGAGTGAAAGGTTACCGCTATTAAGTAATTTGAATGTATTACCTATTGCAGAAGGAATCCCAACTACTATCCCTGCAAATATAATCAAGGATATACCGTTGCCAATACCACGTTCGGTCATCTGCTCACCGAGCCACATAATAAAGGCGGTACCAGCTGTAAGAGTAATTATTGTAAGTAATCTGAATGACCATCCAGGTGTAGGCACTACAAGCTCACCTGCAGGGCCTCGCATGCTTTCAAGTCCAATAGCAATGCCTGCACCTTGGACAAAGCTGAGGATTACTGTTCCATATCTGGTATATTGTGTGATTTTCTTACGTCCAGCTTCTCCCTCCTTCGAGAGTTTCTCAATAGCTGGCACAACTACTGTTAATAGTTGAAATATAATTGAGGATGAAATATACGGCATGATCCCGAGGGCAAATACGGACATCCTCTCCAATGCACCACCGGAAAACATATCAAAAAGACCCAATAGAGTGCCTTGTGCCTGTTTAAAGAAGTGTGATAATGCTATAGAATCGATTCCTGGCGTTGGAATATGACAGCCGATCCTGTAAACAGCCAGCATTGCCAATGTGAACAAGACCCGATTCTTCAGTTCAGGAATACGGAAGATGTTCTTAAACGCCTCTATCACTCTGTTATAACCTCTACAGAACCACCAGCAGCCTGAATCTTTAAAACAGCAGCTTTACTAAATTTATCTGCTTTTATGATTAGCGACCTCGTAATCTCTCCATTACCAAGAACCTTAACAGGGAGTACAGATTTCTTTAATATACCACGTGAATCCATGAGTTCACGATCTACCGTTGAACCAGATTCAAATATTTCTAGCTGCTGAAGATTTATAACTACATATTCATTACGATCTATAGGACGGAAACCACGCTTTGGCAAACGACGCTGCAAAGGCATCTGACCACCCTCAAAGCCAGGCTTTATACTGCCGCCAGAACGAGCCTTTTGCCCTTTGTGGCCTTTTGTAGAAGTCTTACCGTGACCTGAGCCAATTCCACGTCCAATGCGTTTTCTATTTTTTGTTGAACCTATAGCAGGTCGCAGGGTATTTAATTCCATCTGACTCTCCATTCTCTACTTAACCTTCAACATATGGCGTATCTTTTTAATCATCCCCTGAGTTACAGGATTATCCTGCAAGACAACCATATGATTTAAATGACGAAGACCTAGTCCACGAACAACAGCACGCTGTTTTGGAGTTGTACCAATAATGCTTTTTACTAGGGTAATTTCCAACATGGTATAAGTTCCTTCTTTGAGATAGCTTGTATCAGGATTATTCGGTGAGACCACGACGTGCAATTAAATCTTCTGGCGTTTTCAGCAAACGAAGACCTTCAAAAGCAGCCTTAACTACGTTATGAGGATTGTTTGTCCCAAGACACTTAGAAAGAATATTACTAATTCCGGCAGCTTCAAAAATAGCTCTTGCAGCACCTCCGGCAATAACTCCAGTACCAGGAGAAGCAGGCTTCATCAATATCTTCCCTGCTCCAAAACGACCGATAATTTCATATGGAATAGACTGATTCTGAGTGACAGGGACTTTAATCAAGTTCTTTTTAGCCTGTTCAACCCCTTTACGGATAGCCTCTGGAACTTCATTAGCTTTTCCAAGACCATAACCAACATGTCCACTGGAATCACCAACAACCACTAAAGCTGAAAAGCTGAAGCGACGGCCACCTTTAACAACCTTGGCAACACGGCTAATGTGTACAACCCTGTCTATAAGGTTCAAATCGTTCGCAATAATTCTGCTCACTACCAACCTCCCCGGAAGAGTGAAAACTTAAAATTCAAGACCGGCTTCTCTAGCCGCGTCTGCAAGTGCCTGAATACGGCCATGATAAAGGAAACCGTTACGATCAAACACAACTGAGCGTATATCTTTCTGCAACGCTATCTTTGCGATGGCTGTTCCTACAGCAGCAGCCGCAACCTTATTGCCTGTATGAGAACCTGCTGGGCAGACTCCTTCAGTACATGTTGAGGTAGCCAAGAGAGTTACCCCTTTGAGATCATCAATCAATTGTGCATAAATATGATTTGCGCTTTTAAATACATTTAATCTGGGTCTGGAAGAAGTCCCTTTAACTTTTTTACGAACTCTCACCTGACGCTTAATACGCGTAATTGTTTTTTGTGATGTCTTTCCCACGGAATTGCTCCTTACCTTGTTACAGGTTCCTATTTTTTACCAGTTTTACCGGCTTTGCGTAAAATGGTTTCAGTGGCGTATTTAATACCCTTGCCTTTATACGGTTCAGGGCCACGGAAGGAACGTATCTTGGCAGCAGTCTGTCCAACAAGTTCCTTATCAATACCTTTTACCGAAAGCTTTGTCATTTTTTCAACATCTACAGTAATACCGTCTGGAAGAGGGAAAACTACAGGATGTGAATAGCCTAGGCTTAAAACAAGTTCGGTACCCTTCACTTCAGCTCTGTAACCGACACCATTAATCTCAAGGTCGGTCTGATAACCTGATGTAACCCCAATAACCATATTATTAACAAGAGTTCTGGTCAGTCCGTGTGCTGAGCGTGCTTTAATTGTATCATCAGGCCGGTTTACACTAATCTTGGCATCCGTAACATTAAGCTCAACTTCTTGCATAATCGTACGGGCAAGTTCACCCTTTGGGCCTTTAACAGTCAGGATTGAATCTATAAGAGTCACTGAGACCCCTTTAGGTAGTTCAATCGGCAATTTCCCGATTCGTGACATTTTTATGGCTCCTTATAAACAGATGCTGCCAAATTACCAGACAGTACAGAGCAGTTCGCCGCCAATACCGGTTTGACGAGCAGTAGCGTCGGTCATAATACCCTTGGAAGTGGACAGAATAGCTATACCAAGTGAGTTTTTAACTGTTGGAATAGATTCGGCATCAACATATGTACGACTACCCGGTTTGCTAATCCTCTTAATCTCGTTTATCACTGGGTCTTTTTCATCAATAAACTTGAGATAAATCCTTAATATACCCTGACGGTTATCTGCAATAACCTTAAAATTTTTAATGTAGCCTTCCTGCTTCAAAACTTGGGCAATATTTACCTTAACGTTTGAAGATGGAATATCAACCTTTTGAAGTTTAACCATATTCGCATTACGAATTCTGGTTAACATATCGGCAATAGGATCAGTCATTGACATCGAGACGCACTCCTCTGTTATTATACAGTATTACCAGCTTGACTTGATAACACCGGGGATCTGACCGGCGGACGCATATTTACGCAGACAGATACGGCACATCTGAAACTTCCTGTAAAATGCCTTGGGACGTCCACAGACCGGGCAGCGATTATGCTGACGAACCTTGAACTTAGGCGTACGCTGCGATTTATTTATCATCGAGACTTTTGCCACTGAATCCTCCCGTTAACTCACGTTCTGCTTAATTTCTAAATGGCATACCCATATATTTTAACAGGGCTTTGCCTTCTTCATCATTTTTTGCTGAAGTAACTATGGTGATATTCAAGCCTTTGATCTTGTCAATTTCATCATAATTAATCTCTGGAAAAATAAGTTGTTCCTTAATACCAAGGGTATAATTACCTTGACCATCAAACGCCTTTCCAGAGACACCTTTAAAGTCACGAACCCTGGCAAGAGAGATATTTAATAAACGATCAAGAAATTCATACATACGATTCCGACGCAAAGTAACCATACATCCAATTGGCATACCTTCACGAAGTTTAAAACTGGCTATTGACTTCTTAGCCTTCGTAATTACAGGCTTCTGTCCTGTAATCTTGGCAAGCTCGGCAGATGCAGAATCAAGTATTTTTATATTCTGAATTGCTTCACCAAGTCCCATATTCACGACAATCTTCTCAAGTCTGGGAACTTCCATAACATTTTTATAATTAAACTCAGTGCTCAGCTTCTGCATTACTTCATTCTGATATACTTCTTTCAATCTGGCCATTGCCAAGAATCCTCCCAATCAATTCTCCAGAGAGCTGCCACATTTGACACATATACGTTGCTTTTCACCATTTTCCAAGAACTTGACTCTAGTCCGAACAGGTTTAACACACTTGGTGCAGTAGAGCTGAACATTAGAAATATGCAAAGCAGCTTCTTTTTCAGTAATCCCACCAGCTTCATTGCCGCGAGCTTTAACATGACGCTTTACAAGATTAAGACCTTCTACAATCACAGCATCCTTTTTAGGAAGAACCTGGAGAATCTTACCTGTCTTGGTCTTTTCCTTGCCAGCAACCACCATAACTGTGTCGCCTTTGGCTACGTGATATTTTTTCGTTTGCATCTCTGTTTCTCCAGTTTTACGTTAAAGTACTTCAGGGGCAAGGGAGATGATCTTCATATACTTCTTAGCCCTAAGCTCACGAGCAACAGGTCCGAATATACGTGTACCAACAGGCTCTTTTGCATTATTAATAACAACACCAGAATTGTTATCAAAACGGATATAGGAACCATCTGCACGGCCAAGTTCTTTAGCAGTACGTACAATAACCGCCTTAACAACATCGCCCTTTTTAACCTTGGAATTTGGTAGCGCCTCACGCACTGAGCAGACAACTACGTCACCAACTCCAGCATATTTACGTTTAGACCCGCCAAGCACCTTGATACAAAAAAGTTTTTTTGCACCAGAGTTATCAGCAACGTCAAGTATGGTTTGCATCTGAATCATGCTCGTATCCTCTCTGGGGGGCTGCTGCTATACAGCGCTCTCAAGAATCTGGCGCAATGCCCAGCGCTTGTCTTTGCTAAGCGGACGACATTCAACAATCTGAACCTTGTCCCCAGCTTTACAGCTATTTTGTTCGTCATGTACCTTGTACTTCACACTTCTCTTGATATATTTGTTATAAAGAGAGTGCTTAACGAGGCGATCAACCCTGACAACTATCGTCTTTTCCATTTTATCACTAACAACAACGCCGGTCTGAGTCCGTCTGTGTCCATGCTCACCCATGACAGTCCTAACCCCTGCTTTCTGTAAGGATGGTATTGATTCGTGCAATATCGCGACGAATCGCGCCAAGTTTTCCGGTATTTTCAAGGCGCCCTGTATTCAATTGAAATTTAAGATTAAAGAATTCCTGTTTCAATGCATCCCGTTTCTGCTTTAATTCATCTTCAGCCATTTTACGTATATCATTAGCCTTCATTTTGCGTACCTCTGGAAATGAATTTGGTAGAAATGGGCAGTTTGTGTGCAGCAAGCCTAAAAGCTTCGCGGGCTGTTTCCTCAGAAATTCCTTCCATCTCATATAAAACCATACCCGGCTTTACAACGCAAACCCAGGAGTCAGGAGAACCTTTACCCTTACCCATACGTGTTTCTGCAGGCTTTGCGGTCAATGGCTTGTCAGGGAACATGCGAATCCAGATCTTTCCACCCCTTTTTATATAGCGGGTCATTGCAATACGAGCCGCTTCAATCTGACGGGAATCAACCCAACCGCATTCAGTTGCCTGAAGAGCGAACTCACCATATGAGATCTCAATTCGTCTGCAGGCTGCGCCTGTCATCCTGCCCTTCATCTGTTTTCTATGCTTAACCCGTTTCGGCATTAACATTTGATCTGCTCCTGAAGCTTATTGTCCTGGCAGGACTTCACCTTTAAATATAAGAACCTTTACACCAATGATTCCATAGGTAGTCTTGGCCTCTGCAAATCCGTAATCAATATCAGCTCTTAAAGTGTGCAGTGGAACTCTACCTTCACGATACCACTCTGTACGAGACATTTCAGCACCACCAAGACGACCTGAACATGTTATACGAATACCCTTGGCACCAAATTTTAGAGAAGATGTAACACTCTTTTTCATTGCACGACGGAATGCAATTCGACGTTCAAGCTGAAGAGCAACATTCTCTGCTACCAATTGAGCATCAAGTTCCGGCTTACGAACTTCATTGATGTTAATAAAGACTTCTTTTGAAGTTATGGCTGCTAGATCTTTTTTAAGAAGCTCAACCTCGGCACCTTTTTTTCCAATTATTAGACCTGGACGGGCTGCATGAATATTTATCTTTGTCTTATTAGCAGCACGCTCTATCTCAATTTTTGATATACCTGCGGAATAGAGCCTCTTCTTCAAAAATTGACGAATCTTAAGATCCTCGTGGAGGTTTTTAGCATAATCAGCCTCAGCGTACCACTTAGAGTCCCAAGTCTTGATAACTCCAAGTCTGAAACCTATCGGATTAACTTTCTGTCCCAAGACTACACCTCCAACCTATCTTGTTTTCGTGTCAGACAAAACCACAGAAATATGGCTTGTCGGTTTGCGAATCTTGCTAGCACGCCCCATTGCACGTGGCACAAAACGCTTAAGTACAGAACCGCCGTCAACATAGATCGTTTTTACAAACAGCCTGTCAACATCATTCAGACCTTTTTGTTCAGCATTAGCAACTGCCGATTTTAATAATTTAAGAATGATCTGTGCTGAAGGGTTCGGAAGAAATTTCAGGGTATTAAGCGCATCCTGAATTGCTTTTCCCCTAACAAGATCTACTATTGTACGAGTCTTGCGCGGAGATAAACGTGCCAATGTTAATTTTGCACTGGATTCCATTCGAATCACTCCTTAATTACTTCTTAACCTTACTCTTTTTATCAGCAGCATGGCCGTGGAAAGTTCTTGTAGGAGAAAATTCTCCCAGCTTGTGTCCGACCATGTTTTCTGTAACAAAGACAGGAATAAATTTCTTACCATTATGCACAGCAAGCGAAACACCAATAAACTCAGGTGTAATGGTAGAACGACGAGACCAGGTCTTGATTATTTTTTTTGCGTTTGCGCCCTCGGTCTCTACCTTTTTCATTAGATGACCATCTACAAAAGGACCTTTTTTTATCGAGCGTGCCATAGTGGAGCTAGCCTCTCATCCGATTATTTAGTACGTTTTTTTATAATAAATCTGTCTGATGTCTTGTTAGTACGGGTTTTATAACCTTTGGTCGGGATGCCCCATGGTGTCACAGGATGCCGTCCTCCAGAAGTTCTACCTTCACCACCACCATGTGGGTGGTCAACAGGGTTCATAGCAACACCGCGAACCTTTGGACGTTTACCCAGCCAGCGAGAGCGACCTGCCTTACCAAGGTTGATGTTCTCATGATCCAGATTGCCAACCTGGCCAATAGTGGCATAGCAATCCTGCAGGATCATACGAACTTCACCGGAAGGGAGTTTTACCTGTGAATACTTACCTTCTTTGGACATCAACTGAGCAAAGGTTCCTGCACTCCGTGCAAGCTGTGCACCTTTACCAATCTTAAGCTCAATATTATGAATAATAGTGCCTAAAGGTATTGAACGTAGAGGTAAAGAGTTACCCGGCTTTATATCGGCTTCCGGTCCACTCAGAACCGTATCACCAACCTTAAGGTCATGCGGAGCAAGAATATAGCGTTTCTCACCATCAAGATAATGCAGGAGTGCAATTCTGGCACTACGATAAGGATCATACTCTATCGTTGCAACCTTGGCTGGTATACCACGCTTGTCACGTCGAAAGTCAATGATACGGTATTTTTGCTTATGTCCACCACCCTGATGACGTGATGTTACACGACCGAAATGGTTGCGACCGCCGGTTTTTTTCAACTTCACCAGCAGGGACTTCTCCGGCGTGGTTGAGGTGATTTCCTCAAACGTCGAGCAGGTTTGATGTCTGCGCCCAGCAGATGTGGGTTTGTAGCTCTTTATTGCCATACCTGAACCCCAATTCAGTAATGATTAGTCCGTTACACTTCAAAGAAGTCTACGGTTTGGCCTTCTTTAAGCGTTATATACGCTTTTTTCCAGTTTTGACGTTTTCCATATGTACGACCAAAGCGCTTGAATTTACCAGCAACATTGACTGTTCGTACAGAAACAACATCAACTTTAAAGAGAGACTCAACCGCCTTCTTTATCTCTATCTTATTGGAATCACGATCAACAACTACAGTAATCGCGTTTGCCGCCGAACTACCCAGTGAAGTCTTCTCTGTAACATGAGGCTTTTTGATTATTGAATAAATATTCATTATTGTAATACTCCTTCAACAAGCCTTACAGCGCCTTCTGTCATTATAATATTATGATATTTAAGAATATCATAAACATTCAGGCTATCAGCCTTAAGCATCTTGACATATGGAACATTCCTGCTGGAAAGATAAAGATTAGTTGATGAGTCTTCCGTTATGATAAGTGAGCGCTCAAGATCAAATCTTTTCATAAAACCTGAAAAATCCTTGGTTGATATTTTAGGAAATGAGAGCTGATCAAGCACTAAAATCTTATCATTCTTAAGGTGTAAGGAAAGTAAGCTTCTTAATGCAGCTTTTCTGGCCTTCTTGTTAATCGCAAGATTATAGGTTTTAGGCTGAGGGCCGAAAACAGTTCCACCACCAGGATACTGTGGCGCTCTGGAACAACCTTGTCTCGCATTTCCGGTACCTTTCTGCTTGAAAGGTTTTTTTCCACCACCGGATACTTCGGCACGGGTTTTGGTCTTAACGGTTCCAGCACGACGATTGGCAAGCTGAACCTTAAGAGCCTGATGAATTAGAGATTCTTTGACCTCCACACCAAATATTTCATCATTCAGTGTGACTTCACCAATATTTTCACGATTCATATTGTACAGAGCTATTGTTGACATTTATAACTACTCCGTCTTTTTACTTGGTGGCTTTAACGCTATCCTTGATAAGAACTAAATTGTTCTTTGATCCCGGAATAGCACCTTTTATCAGCATCAAATTCTGTTCTGCATCAATTCTGACTATCTGCAAGCGTTGAACTGTTACCTGCTCATTACCCATCTGACCAGGCATTTTTTTGTTTTTAAAAACTCTGGATGGAGTAGCTGAGCAGCCAATTGAACCAGGAGCCCTGTGAAAACGGGAGCCGTGAGATGCACGGCCACCTTTAAAGTTGTGTCTTTTTATAACACCCTGGAAACCTTTACCAATGCTGATACCAATAACATCAATGAGATCGCCTGGTACAAACTGATCTAATGTCAGTTGATCTCCGACATTCAGTTCAGCTTCATTCTTGAGCTTTAACTCACGAAGGTAACGGAATACACCTTTACCAGCTTTGGTACAATGACCACGAACCGCAGAGTTGGCCTTATTAGCAGAAACCGCTTCAAATCCTACCTGCAAGGATGAATAACCATCTACGCTTATTGTTTTTTTCTGGATAACAGTACATGGTCCTGCCTGAATTACTGTGACAGGAACACAAGAGCCATCTTCCATAAAGATCTGGGTCATTCCTAGCTTTTTACCAATAATACCTTTATTCATAACAGACATCCTATCTGGCAATAATGTCTAAAGTTTTATTTCAACATCAACGCCAGCAGATAGATCAAGCTTCATAAGCGCATCTACAGTCTGCTGGGTTGGATCCAGTATATCTATCAGCCTCTTGTGAGTTCTGATTTCAAACTGATCACGAGATTTTTTATCAACGTGAGGACCACGAAGAACGCAGTACTTGTTGATTACAGTCGGCAATGGAATAGGTCCTGCAACTCGTGCACCTGTGCGTTTTGCCGTCTCAACAATCTCACCCACTGATACATCCAACAATTTATGGTCATATGCCTTGAGGCGAATTCTGATCTTCTGGCTCTGCATCGCTTCCTCGCTTAATCCTTACTCAATAATTGCGCTGACAACGCCGGCGCCAACTGTACGACCACCTTCACGTATCGCAAAACGAAGCCCTTCATCCATTGCAATAGGGGTGATAAGGTTGACTACCAGGGCTACGTTGTCTCCAGGCATTACCATTTCAGTACCGGCAGGAAGTTCGGCTACACCGGTTACGTCTGTGGTACGGAAGTAAAACTGAGGACGGTAGCCGTTGAAGAATGGGGTATGACGACCGCCTTCTTCTTTGGTGAGTATGTAGGCTTCAGCTTTGAATTTGGTGTGGGGCGTTATGCTGCCTGGCTTAGCAAGTACCTGACCACGCTCTACATCTTCACGCTTGACACCACGAAGAAGGGCACCAATGTTGTCTCCGGCTTGACCCTGGTCAAGAAGTTTACGGAACATTTCTACACCGGTTACGGTGGTTTTGGCTGTGGCTTTGATTCCTACTATTTCTACTTCTTCACCTACCTTGACTATACCACGCTCTACACGACCGGTGGCTACTGTACCACGACCGGATATGGAGAATACGTCTTCTACAGGCATCAGGAAGGGTTTGTCTATGGCACGCTCTGGCTGCGGTATGTAACTGTCTACTGCATCCATGAGTTTGTTTACTGAGTCTTCACCAAGTTCGTCTTTGTCACCGTTAAGGGCTTTAAGAGCAGAACCTTTGATTATTGGAATGTCATCGCCAGGGAAGTCATAGCTGGAAAGAAGCTCTCGTATTTCAAGCTCTACAAGCTCGAGAAGTTCTTCATCATCTACCATGTCTGCCTTGTTCAGGTATACTACTATGAATGGAACACCTACCTGACGGGCAAGAAGGATGTGCTCACGGGTCTGAGGCATGGGACCGTCTGCTGCGGATACTACGAGGATGGCTCCATCCATCTGGGCAGCACCGGTTATCATGTTCTTGACATAGTCGGCGTGACCAGGACAGTCTACGTGTGCATAGTGACGCTTGTCTGTCTCATATTCTACGTGGGCGGTGGCTATGGTTATTCCACGCTCCCGCTCTTCAGGCGCGTTGTCTATCTGATCAAATGCCTTGAACTCAGCCTGACCCTTGCCTGCAAGTACTTTGGTTATCGCTGCCGTCAGTGTGGTCTTACCGTGGTCTACGTGACCTATAGTGCCGATGTTTACGTGCGGCTTGGTACGCTCAAATTTAGCCTTGGCCATAGCCTCGCTCCTCCTCTGTCTAAAATCTCGTAAGAAGATTAACCTTTAACTTTTGCTACTATTTCATCTGAAACTGATTTTGGTACTGGTTCGTAATGATCAAATGTCATTGCATATGTAGCACGTCCCTGAGTAGCTGAACGAAGATCTGTAGAATAACCAAACATATTGGCCAGAGGAACCATAGAGCTTACTATCTGGGCACCAGCGCGTGAATCCATACCCATAATCCGTCCACGCCGTGAGTTCAGGTCGCCAATTACATCACCCATGTACTCTTCAGGGACAACAACTTCAACGGACATAATAGGTTCAAGAAGTACAGGTCCAGCCTTCTGACAACCTTCCTTGAATCCCATAGAACCGGCAATCTTAAACGCCATTTCGGATGAGTCAACTTCATGATACGATCCATCGATTAGCGTAACTTTTATATCAACAACAGGGAATCCTGCCATTACACCTGTATCCATTGCTTCTTGAATACCCTTGTCAACGGCGGGAATATATTCACGGGGAACAACTCCACCTTTAATGGCATCTACAAATAAATAGCCCTTACCAGGCTCCTGTGGTTCAACCTCAAGCCAGACATGCCCGTATTGACCGCGACCGCCTGATTGACGAACGAACTTTCCTTCAACCTTAACCTTCTTGCCAATGGTTTCACGGTAGGCAACCTGGGGTTTACCAACATTCGCTTCAACCTTGAATTCACGCATCATGCGGTCAACAATTATTTCTAGATGCAACTCACCCATACCGGAAATAATTGTCTGGCCAGTTTCTTCGTCAGTTTTAACCCTGAAGGAAGGGTCTTCACTCGCAAGCTTCTGCAAAGAAAGCCCAAGCTTCTCTTGGTCTGACTTGGTTTTAGGCTCAATAGCAATAGAAATAACCGGCTCAGGAAACTCTATTGACTCAAGAACAACGGGATAGTCTTCAGAACAGAGAGTATCTCCGGTAGTAGTATACTTAAGGCCTACAGCTGCTGCTATATCTCCAGCATAAACCTCTTTAATTTCTTCTCTCTTGTTAGCATGCATCTTAAGAAGACGACCTATTCGCTCCTTCTTACCTTTTGTCGCATTATAAACATAAGAACCGGATTGCAAAACTCCTGAATAAACACGGATAAAGGTTAGCTGACCAACAAACGGGTCGGTCATGATTTTAAAACCAAGAGCTGAAAACGGCTCTTTATCATCAGCCTTCCGCTCAACCTCGTTACCCGACTCATCAAGACCCTTTATTGCAGGTATATCAAGTGGTGAAGGCATATAATCAACAACCGCATCCAACAGGTTCTGAACACCCTTGTTCTTAAATGCAGAGCCGCATACTACAGGTATAATCTGAATATTAATGGTACAGGAACGAATTGAAGCCTTGATCTCTTCTTCCGTAAGGGGGTCACCTGCCAGATACTTTTCCATAAGAAGATCATCATGACTTGAAATTTCTTCAACAAGCTTCTCACGCCACTCAGTAGCTTCATCAATGAGATCAACAGGAATATCTTCTTCGTGGAATTTGGCGCCCAAGGACTCTTCATCCCAGATAATTGCCTTCATGGTAACCAGATCTATGATTCCCTTATACTGATCTTCTTTTCCAACCGGCAGCTGAATCGGTACAGGATTAGCCTTAAGGCGATCCTTTATCATCTGAACACCACGGAAAAAATCAGCGCCAACACGATCCATTTTATTGATAAAGGCTATACGAGGGACACCATATTTATCAGCTTGACGCCATACAGTCTCAGATTGAGGCTCTACGCCACCAACAGAGCAAAACACAGCTACTGCACCATCAAGAACACGGAGTGAACGCTCAACCTCTATTGTAAAGTCAACGTGCCCAGGAGTGTCTATAATATTAATCCGATGGTCATTCCATGAGCAGGTTGTCGCAGCAGAGGTAATAGTAATTCCTCGCTCCTGTTCCTGCTCCATCCAGTCCATTGTCGCAGTACCCTCATGCACTTCGCCAATCTTGTGGGAAACACCGGTATAATAAAGAATACGCTCTGTAGTAGTAGTCTTGCCGGCATCAATGTGAGCCATAATGCCAATATTTCTATATTTATCAAGTGGTGACAAACGTGACACGAACTATTCCTCCAACAAAACTGACGATTACCAGCGATAATGAGCAAAGGCTCTGTTTGCCTCAGCCATCTTATGAGTGTCTTCCCGTTTTTTAACAGCTGCGCCACGATTGTTATAGGCGTCCAACATCTCTCCCGCCATCTTCTCAGTCATAGTTTTCTCTGAGCGGGCAGCAGAATATTTAATCAACCAGCGCATCGCCAAGGAGAGGCGACGGTCTGGACGAACCTCAATAGGCACCTGATAGGTAGAACCACCAACCCTGCGAGACTTAACTTCAAGAGTTGGCTTGATGTTGTCAAGTGATTTTTTCAATGCCTTGACAGCATCTTCACCTGTCTTATTTTCTACAATTGACAAGGCGCGATAAAGAATTGACTCTGCCACACTCTTTTTCCCACCAAGCATTAATATATTGATCAACTTGGCAACTGTTTTGTCATTATATTTTGGATCCGGCAATATAATCCGCTTTGGTACTTCACGTCTCCTCGGCATACCTTACCCCTCTAAAAGCTTGTTTACTTGGGACGCTTTGCGCCATATTTAGAACGACCCTGTTTGCGGTCTTTTACACCAACAGAATCCAGTGTGCCACGAACAATATGGTAACGCACACCAGGCAAATCCTTAACCCTGCCACCACGAATAAGTACAACAGAGTGTTCCTGAAGATTATGACCAACACCCGGAATATACGAAGTAACTTCAATTCCGTTTGTCAGACGAACACGGGCAACCTTACGAAGCGCTGAGTTAGGCTTCTTTGGAGTTGTTGTATAAACCCTGGTGCAAACACCACGCTTCTGCGGACAGCTTTTAAGAGCCGGCGCAGTAGATTTGTCTCTTTTCTTTTCTCTACCCTGGCGGATCAACTGATTGATCGTTGGCATAACGCTTACCTATCTCCCAGCATTAAATATCTGTTCGCGCCAAAAACGCGAATTCTGAAAATATCAAGACTTTAGCAGATATGTCAAGTTTTATTTTGGCATACTGTTTATATTTTAAAAAAACAGGTTTTGAACTGTATGGCATTAACGATATATCGGCGGGGGATGGAATAGGTGTAGGGCCGGAATCATACCGGCATCTCCATCCACTATGGTGTCAATTTATCTTGTTACGACACCGCCATGTCAGTTCACTAAGTTGAGTTGCGTTTTATACTCTTAGTAATTCTCATTGTCAAATCTTTTTATTCATTCTTCAACAAAATGTGGGGGTAATTAACCCCCACAAAAAGATCTTGCTAGGCAGCTTCTAATTCAGAAGGAGATTCTGTTTCATTACTCTGATTAACGGAAGGCTCTGCAGTCTGCTCTTCAGCATGGAGCCTAAGATGGCGGTATCTTGCAATACCGGTTCCGGCCGGAATCAGACGTCCCATAATAACGTTTTCTTTAAGGCCTCTCAGGTAATCTATCTTCCCTTCAATAGCTGCCTGAGTAAGAACCTTGGTTGTTTCCTGAAATGATGCAGCTGAAATGAATGATTCGGTTGATAATGAAGCTTTAGTAATACCTAGCAGTAATGGCTCGGCAGTTGCTGCTCTCTTGCCGTCATCAAATGCCTTGGCATTTTCCTCTTCAAATATGTAACGCTCAACCTGATCATCAATAAGGAGATTTGTATCTCCAACATCCTTGATTCTTACACGCCTCAACATCTGTCTAACAATAACCTCAATATGCTTGTCATTTATCTTAACACCCTGAAGACGGTAAACTTCCTGTACTTCGTCTACGAGATATTTAGCAAGCTCTTTAACACCAAGTACCCGTAGTATGTCATGTGGGTTTGAGGAGCCATCCATCAACGGTTCACCTGCCCTGACGTAATCACCTTCGTGAACACTTATATGTTTACCTTTTGGAATCAGATATTCTTTAGGTTCACCAAGCTCTGGCGTGACTATTACTTTTCTCTTGCCTTTTGAGTCCTTGCCAAAATTAACCTTGCCGTCAATTTCGGTGATAACAGCAAAGTCCTTAGGCTTACGCGCTTCAAAAAGCTCTGCGACTCTTGGCAGACCACCGGTAATATCCTTAGTCTTTGTGGTTTCGCGAGGTATCTTGGCTATAATATCGCCTGCATAAACCATAGTGTCTTCGATAACATTTATTATTGAACCAACCGGTAGATAGTAACGTCCAATAGTTCCACCGGACTCTCCAGTATCTTTTATAGCAATTCGTGGGCGTTTATCTGTATCTTTAGTTTCAACAATCTCTTTTCTGGAAAGTCCGGTAACTTCATCCAGTTTTTCCTCCATTGTTGTACCTTCAATTATATCGCCAAATCTGACCTTACCAGAAAACTCAGTCAGGATTGGCATTGTATACGGATCCCACTCTGCAAGGATTTCTCCGCTCTTTACCGTTCCTTCAGGACCAATTTTCAGTTTAGCACCGTACATTACACCATGACGCTCACGCTCACGACCGGTTTCATCAACCACAACAATTTCACCGTTACGGTTCATAACAATATGGAAGCCTTCAGCATTTACAACAGTATGCAGGTTAACATATCTGACCTGCCCCTCATACCGCGCTTCAAGCGATGTCTGTTCTGCAGCTCTGGAGGCAGTACCGCCAATATGGAAGGTACGCATTGTAAGCTGTGTTCCAGGCTCACCAATTGACTGGGCTGCAATAACACCAACAGCTTCACCCATATTTACAATATGGCCACGCGCAAGGTCTCGACCATAGCACTTGGCACAGATACCACGCTTACTCTGGCAGGTCAGAACTGAACGTATCTTGACCTTTTCGATACCAGCATCCTCTATCTTGTTAACCAGCGTTTCATCAATCTCCTGATTTGCCTCAACCAGGATCTCACCGGTAACCGGGTCAAGTATGTCGTCAAGAGCAACCCTTCCAAGAATGCGGTCACCTATATGTTCAATGACCTCTCCGCCTTCAGTAAGTGAGGTTACAGTAAGACCGTCAAGCGTACCGCAGTCATCTTCTGTAATAATAGCATCCTGAGCTACATCTACCAGACGCCGCGTAAGATAACCGGAGTTAGCTGTCTTTAATGCCGTATCTGCCAAACCTTTTCTTGCTCCATGTGTTGAAATAAAATACTGTAATACAGTAAGACCTTCACGGAAGTTTGCAGTAATTGGAGTTTCTATAATTTCACCTGATGGTTTAGCCATCAATCCCCTCATACCGGCCAACTGACGAATCTGTTGTGCAGAACCCCTGGCACCGGAGTCAGCCATCATATGGATAGCGTTAAAAGATGGAATTTCAACCTCATTTCCATCACTGTCCTTAACAATCTCTTTAGAAAGGTTACCCAACATCTCTTTGGCTATCTCTTCCGTAGCTTTTGCCCAGATATCGATAACCTTGTTGTAACGCTCGCCATCAGTTATCAAACCTTCTGTATACTGGTTCTGTATTTCTTGAACCTCTTCGTCCGCTTTATTGATAATCGCCTGTTTTCCTTCAGGAATAACCATATCATCAATACAGATAGATATACCGGCAAGGTTTGCATAACGGAAGCCTGTCTCTTTAAGGCGGTCTGCAAGTATAACTGTCTCTTTGTTACCGGCCAGACGGTAGCAGGTATCTATCAGGTTAGAGAGTTCTTTTTTGTTCATCACTTTGTTTACTGCAGAAAAAGGTACCTGTGGTGGTAAAACCTCTCTAAGAATAATCCTGCCCACTGTAGTATCAACAAGTTGTGGTTTTTCATTCTTATTGGCTGGACAGTCAACCATCCGAACCCTGACCTTTGCCTGCATATCAACTTCACCGTGGTCAAAAGCAATCCGAACCTCTTCAGGAGATCCGAAGATCATCTTTTCACCCTTGGCTCCAAGGCGCTCTCTAGTCATATAGTACGTACCGAGAACCATATCCTGTGAAGGAACTATAATTGGCTTACCATGAGCAGGAGAGAGTATGTTGTTTGTTGACATCATAAGAACCCTGGTCTCAACCTGGCTTTCAATTGAAAGCGGCAGGTGGACAGCCATCTGGTCACCGTCAAAGTCGGCGTTGAAGGCTGTACAAACCAGGGGATGCAGCTGAATAGCCTTGCCCTCGATCAGAACCGGCTCAAATGCCTGAATACCGAGACGGTGCAATGTAGGCGCACGGTTAAGCATTACCGGATGTTCACGGATGACCTCTTCCAAAACATCCCATACTTCCGGTTTTTCTTTCTCAACCATCTTTTTGGCGCTTTTTATAGTTGTGACATAACCTCGCTCTTCAAGCTTGTTGTAGATAAAAGGCTTGAATAACTCCAACGCCATCTTTTTAGGAAGTCCACACTGATGAAGCTTCAATTCGGGGCCAACAACAATAACGGAACGACCCGAATAATCTACACGCTTTCCAAGCAGGTTTTGGCGGAAGCGCCCCGATTTCCCCTTCAGCATATCTGATAGTGACTTTAAAGGACGTTTATTAGGCCCTGCAATAGCTCTACCGCGACGACCGTTGTCAAACAGGGCATCAACCGCCTCCTGTAACATCCTTTTTTCATTACGGATGATAACTTCAGGAGCCTGAAGTTCGCAAAGCCGTTTAAGTCTGTTATTACGGTTAATTACTCTTCGATAAAGGTCATTAAGGTCAGATGTTGCAAAACGACCTCCATCAAGCGGCACAAGGGGACGAAGTTCCGGAGGCAGAACCGGAATACATTCCAGAATCATCCATTCAGGTTTGTTACCGGAACTTTTGAATGCCTCAACAACCTTCAGGCGCTTAGCAACCTTCTTACGCTTGGCTTCGCTTGTTGATTCCATCATCTCCATACGCAACTGAACGGAAAGTTCATCAAGCTCAAGTGCTTTAAGGCAGATCCTGATCGCCTCAGCACCCATTCCACCTTCAAACGCATCAACGCCATATTCCTCTTTGGCCTTCAGAAACTTGTCCTCTGAGAGCACTTCACAGAACTTCATCGGAGTAGTGCCAGGATCTGTTATTACAAAGGCCTCAAAATAGAGCACCCTTTCAAGATCCTTGAGAGTTATATCAAGCAGATTGCCAATTCTTGAAGGCAATGACTTAAGGAACCAGATATGTGCAACTGGTGTTGCAAGATCAATATGTCCCAGTCTTTCGCGGCGCACCTTTGAAGGGATTACCTCAACTCCGCATTTTTCGCAGATTATTCCGCGATGTTTCATACGTTTGTATTTGCCGCAGTTACATTCATAGTCCTTTGTAGGGCCAAAGATTCTGGCGCAGAAAAGTCCATCCCTTTCAGGCTTGAATGTGCGGTAGTTAATAGTCTCCGGCTTCTTTACCTCACCAAACGAACGCTCGCGAATCTTATCCGGTGATGAAATAGATATGCGAATGGCAGAAAAGTGCAGGGGATCTTTGGGTTTATCGAAGAAGCTTCCTGTGAAATAATCTTCCACGGTATATCCTCCAGTATAGTCTCAATCATCATAGCGAACCGGGCTGGTTCACAACAGCGGCTAAATATGCCGCACTGTATTATTCATCCCCTTCAAGCAACTCAACATCAAGGCAAAGCGACTGAAGTTCCTTGATAAGTACATTAAAGGATTCCGGCAGACCCGGTTCAAGGGTATGTTTACCCTTTACTATTGCCTCGTACATTCGTGTACGACCGGAGACATCATCCGATTTAACAGTAAGGAATTCCTGTAGGGCATATGAGCAACCATATGCCTCCATTGCCCAGACCTCCATTTCGCCCAGTCGCTGACCTCCAAACTGAGCCTTGCCGCCTAGAGGTTGCTGGGTTACCAGAGAGTATGGACCAATTGAACGGGCATGAATCTTGTCATCAACAAGGTGGTGCAATTTAAGTACATACATGACACCAACCGTTACTTTATGCTTAAACGGCTCACCGGTTCTTCCGTCAAACAGGGAAACCTGGCCATTAGTTGCAAAACCTGCCTTTGTAAGGAGAGCTTTTATTCTGGCTTCTCCGGCTCCTTCAAAAACCGGCGATGCCATTGGTATACCTCGGCAGAGACGCCTGGCTACCAGCAGCAGTTCATCCCTGTCCATCCTGTCAAGAATCTTGTCAAAATCCTTGTTGTCATAGATCTCAGAGATGAATTTTTTAAGGTTGCCCTCTGAGGTATGCTCTTCAAGCATTTTCTGAATCTTCCAGCCAAGTCCTTTAGCAGCCCAACCGAGGTGTGTTTCAAGAATCTGTCCAACGTTCATACGAGAGGGCACACCCAGAGGGTTTAATACTATTTCAACTGGACGTCCGTCTTCCATATAAGGCATATCCTCTTCAGGGAGGATACGGGAGACAACCCCCTTGTTGCCGTGACGTCCGGCCATTTTGTCACCAACCTGCAATTTGCGTTTGATTGCGACATAAACCTTCACCATCTTGATTACACCGGGTGGAAGATCATCACCACGGCGGAGCTTTTGTATCTTGTCTTCAAATACACCATGAATCAGTTCTACCTGTTCGTTAAGCTTAAACAGAACCTCAGCAACCTTTTCTTCAACATCCACACCCTCAGTAACTGAAATAGTTGACCATCTATCCATAGTCAGAGAATCAAGCAGTTCTTCTGTGATTCTTTTGCCTTTAGCCAAAACTATCACACCATGCCTGTCTTCCACCTTGGCTGCAGATGTTTTGCCAACTAAGAGACGTTTCAGCTTGCCTCTTGCAGAATCACGGATAATCCGGACTTCATCCTGTTCATCTTTACGAAGTTTCTCCTCTTCCATCTTTTCAATAAGTTCTGTACGGGCATCCTTATCATTTCCTTTGCGGGAGAACACCTTGGCTCCAATAACAGTACCTTCAACTCCAGGCGGTACGGTCAAGGATGTATCACGAACATCACCAGCTTTTTCTCCGAATATTGCCCTTAGCAGTTTTTCTTCAGGAGAAAGCTGGGTCTCACCTTTAGGGGTGATCTTTCCTACAAGAATATCAGCAGGCTTTACCTCAGCACCTATCCTTATAATACCGGATTCATCAAGATCCTTAAGGGCTTCATCACCGAGGTTGGGTATATCAGCGGTAATTTCCTCTTTCCCCAGCTTTGTATCACGAGCTACACATTCGAACTCTTCAATATGAATAGAGGTATATCGATCATCCTTGGTAAGTCTCTCTGAAACAAGTATTGAGTCCTCAAAGTTATATCCACCCCACGGCATAAAGGCGACTACGACGTTTTGACCAAGAGCCAGCTCCCCCATATCGGTTGAAGGACCATCGGCAATAATCGCTCCGCGATTAACCTTGTCACCAACCTTTACAACCGGTTTTTGATTGATGCATGTATTCTGATTGGATCTTGAAAACTTGACCAAGTTATAGATGTCAACGCCAGTTCCGGCCTCGTCATATTCCTCTTCATCAATCTTGACTACAATCCTGCTTGCGTCAACAGCATCAACAACACCGTTATGACGTGCAATCACAGAAACTCCAGAGTCTTTTGCAACTATTCTCTCCATGCCTGTACCAACAAGCGGTGAATCTGCTCGCAGAAGAGGCACTGCCTGACGCTGCATGTTTGAACCCATTAGAGCACGGTTTGCGTCGTCATTTTCAAGAAATGGAATGAGAGCCGCAGCAACAGAAACCAACTGTTTTGGTGCAACTTCCATCAACTCTATCTCATCCCTGCTCACCAGAACATATTCACCACTCTTACGTGCAGTTACATATTCATTAACCAGGCGGTCATTGTTGTCCATCTGGGCATTGGCCTGTGCAATGGCATGTCCTTCTTCTTCTAATGCAGAGAAAAATTTCACATCCGTGCTGACCTGTCCTTCGTGCACAAGTCGGTAAGGTGTTTCTACAAAGCCATGTTCATTAATGCGGGCATATGTAGAAAGCGAAGCTATCAAACCAATATTGGGACCTTCAGGTGTCTCAATAGGGCAAACACGTCCATAATGTGTCGGGTGAACGTCGCGGACTTCAAATCCGGCTCGTTCTCTGGTGAGACCTCCAGGTCCAAGGGCAGACAGACGTCTCTTGTGTGTTACTTCTGAAAGCGGGTTTGTCTGATCCATAAACTGTGAGAGCTGGGATGAACCGAAAAATTCCTTAACTACCGCAGACACAGGCTTGGAATTTATAAGGTCATGCGGCATCAGGTTTTCTACCTCCTGAAGCGACATCCTCTCTTTTATTGCCCTCTCCATTCTGACAAGGCCAATTCTGTACTGATTCTCAAGCAACTCACCTACAGCACGGACACGACGATTACCGAGGTGATCAATATCATCTATATTGCCGCGACCGTTTTTCAATTCAATCAGATAACGAACTATCTCAAGAATATCATTTCTATCAGAGGCAAAAATACTTTCAGGATATGCTGTCTCAAGCAGCATACGATTTCGCCTGAGAACTTCGATTCTGCGACGGTTCTCATCGTAGCCTCCAAGTTCTATAAGATCTGTAAGTTTGCTAAGTGCCAAGTTAGACTCAAGCCCTGCAATCAGATCGCGGGAAAAGAACTCCTGAGAGGACACTACGTTATTCAACTCATCAACCAGTTGCTCAAAAAGGGTTCTTGTCACAGGCTGTTTAATATCTAGCTTTTTAAGCGCCTTTATTAACTCGGGAGAAAGACGTTCACGAACCGCCTGATCGATTAAACGACTGCCATTAACAAGATTATCTACAAGTTTACCGCTCTGCTGTAATTCATCAACCGTAATCATTGTTGGTCCGTTTAGAACCATACAATCAGGCCATACCTTTAAATTAAGCTTGAAGTTAAGCTTAAGTCGCCCAACAGCAGATAAATCATAACGCTCAGGGTTAAAAAAGAGGTTATCAAAAAGAGCTAATGAACTTTTCAAGGTTGGAGGATCGCCCGGTCGCAAGCGTCGATAAATTTCAATCAAACCTTCATCAGTACCGGCAACCTTATCGGCAAGAAGTGTATCGCGGAAGGATGAAGTAACATTAAGTCCATCTATGTATAAAAGATTGAATGTGACAACGCCCTTTAAACGCAACTCATCCAGCTTTTCAAGCGTAAGCTCCTGATTACATTCAAGTAGAATTTCACCAGTAACAGGATCAACCACATCGGATGAGGAATATCGTCCAATAAGTGTCTCTGCAGATGTCGGAATAGTTTTTATACCATGTTCTAAAAGCTTTTTAATTGATGCCTTGGTAAACTTGCGATTAGATTTTACAATTATCTCGCCATTATCAGCAATAACGTCGGTTACAGCCTTTTGCATTGTCAGTAGCTCCTGATCAATGCCTTTTCTAAGTTCGCCGTTATTGATAAATATCTGTTCACTCTTGTAATAGTAGTTCAAAAGCTGCTCAACTGAATAACCAAGAGCCTTTAAAAGAACTGTAGCAGGCATTTTACGACGCCTGTCAATTCTGACAAAAAGTATATCTTTATGGTCAAATTCAAAATCAAGCCAGGAACCACGATATGGAATAACCCTGGCAGAGTATAGAACCTTACCGCTTGAGTGGGTCTTACCTTTATCATGATCAAAAAACACACCTGGTGAACGGTGCAACTGGCTAACAATAACACGTTCTGTTCCATTAATGATAAAGGTGCCATTTTCAGTCATCAACGGAATTTCACCGAAGTAGACCTCCTGCTCCTTTATATCTCTGACACCACGGGTTCCTGATTCCTTACCTGAATCCCATATTACAAGACGAACCTTTACCTTCATGGGAGCAGCATATGTCATACCACGCTGATGACACTCCTCCACATCGTACTTCGGTTTGCTTAAAGTATAGGATACATACTCAAGTGACGAAGACTCACTGAAATCCTTGATAGGAAAAACTGATCTGAAAACAGCCTCAAGACCGATGTTCTTTCTGGAATCCAATGGAACATCAGATTGCAGAAATCGGCGATAAGAGTTTTTCTGAATGTCAATCAGATTAGGGATATCAATGATATTCTTGATAGTTGCAAAATTTTTGCGCAGCAGGTGGTTGTTGGCGATCGAGTAGGCCATACCTTCTCCTTCGGCAAGTAGCGTAAAAGAACAGATAAATTGAAATCAAACCCGATATAATTCAATAAATATAATGGGTTAATTTCAGATGGATTATATTAAACAGGACAAGCCAAGGCCGCACCAGGCGACCTTGGCTTCCCGCAGATATTAAACTGCTTGACTATTTGATTTCTACTTCTGCACCAGCTTCAACCAGTTGCTTCTTGGCTTCTTCTGCTTCTGCCTTTGAGATGCCGGTCTTAACAGAACTTGGAGCACCATCAACCAAGTCTTTTGCTTCCTTAAGACCGAGACTGGTCAAGGTACGTACAACCTTTATAACGTTAATCTTGTTAGCTCCTGAGCTCTTCAAAACGACATCAAACTCTGTCTTCTCTTCAACAGCTTCAGCAGCGGCAGGAGCTGCTGCTGCAACAGCAACAGGCGCTGCAGCAGATACACCGAACTTCTCTTCAAGTTCCTTAACAAGTTCAGCCAGTTCAAGAACAGTCATACTTTCAATAAATGCAATAACATCAGCCTTGGTGATTTCAGCCATGATATCCTCCATATTTTTTAAATTAATAAGACTAGTTAGATTTTAGACAACAATACTCTTAGTTTAGTTGCCTTCTTTTTTTGCTCTTATAGCGTCAAGAGCCCTTACAAGTGAAGTAGGCAATGCAGCTAATAGACCAACAAAGTTGGTCGCTGGAGCTTGCATTGAGCCAAGCATCTTTGCAATCAGTACTTCACGTGAAGGCAGATCTGCAAGAGCCTGTATCTGGTTTACATCTATAAGCTTACCAGACAGGACACCAGCTTTCAGTACAAAAACACCTTTTGAATCCTTGGAAAATTTAGACAATACCTTAGCAGCGCTGACAGGATCATCATATGATATAGCTACTGCAGTGGGACCTGCGAGATAGGGTGCGAGGCAATCTGCCTCGGTTTCCTTGGCGGCAATGTCAAACAGGGTATTCTTAAAAACCTTATACTCAACACTAGCAGAACGGAGTTCATTACGTAGTATTGTAGCCTTGTCAACATTCATGCCGCGAAAATCTGCAAGAAATACAGCTTTGGCACGTTTAAGTTTGTCGTGCATCAATGTTACTTGTTCCTGCTTGTCTGTACGTTTCAAACCTCTTCCTCCTTTCTTATGGTTTTGTGGGGTATTAACCCCGCCAAAGTCAGGAAGCACAAGCATAACTTGCGAACCCAAGTCTCGGCAGGCAGATAATTATAAATCTTTATGCTTTAGAGCACCTGCTGTCTGTGACTTTGGCTATTTAAAAATTAAATATGGGCTGTCACATCACTGATATCGAGATTAATTCCAGGACCCATTGTGGATGATAGAGAGATTTTTTTAATATATGTTCCTTTTGCCGCAGATGGCTTTGCCTTAACCAATGCCTCCACTATTGCCAGAAGGTTACCTTCAAGCTTAAATGGCTCAAATGAAGCTTTACCAATAGGAGCATGAACTATACCGGCCTTTTCAACACGAAATTCAACCTTACCGGCTTTTGATTCATTGACGGCTCTTGCAACCTCAAATGTTACTGTTCCCACCTTAGGGTTAGGCATTAAACCGCGAGGTCCAAGTAATTTACCTATTTTACCAACTACACCCATCATGTCAGGAGTAGCTATCGCTGTGTCAAAGTCAAACCAGCCTTCTTGTATTTTTGCTACAAGATCTTCGGCTCCAACATAATCAGCGCCGGCATCAAGTGCTTCCTTCTCTTTTTCACCCTTAGCGAAAACAAGAACACGCACTGTTTTGCCCAGACCATTTGGCAGAACTACGGCGCCACGAACCATTTGATCTGCATGACGGGGATCAACTCCAAGCTTCACAGCAAGATCAACGGTTTCATCAAATTTGGCATATGCCGCATCTTTAACGACCTCAACCGCTGCCTTCAGGGGATACAATTTGCTACGGTCGACCTTGGTCATTGCTGCGCTATGTTTTTTTGCACTCTTTGGCATGTTCGTCCTCTCCTGCTTAACTCTGTTTCCTTAATCTGCCGTATCAGGCCATACTACTCAATAATATCGACACCCATTGAACGTGCTGTTCCTTCAACGGTTCGCATTGCAGCTTCAACAGAAGCTGCATTCAAATCAGGCATTTTTTTTCTGGCAATTTCCTCAACCTGAGCCTTGGTCAACTTACCAACCTTGTTTTTATTTGGCACACTAGAACCGCTTGCAATACCAATAGTTTTTTTAATCAACACCGGGACAGGAGGCGTTTTGGTTATAAAAGAAAAAGATCTGTCAGCATATACAGTAATAACAACCGGTGTAATAGTGCCCTCATCAGCCTGTGTTTTGGCATTAAAGGCCTTACAAAATTCCATGATATTAACACCATGTTGACCAAGAGCAGGGCCAATAGGTGGTGAAGGATTTGCTTTTCCTGCAGGTATCTGCAGTTTAATGTATCCGGTTATTTTCTTAGCCATTTTATTGCACTCCTTTTATTACATACCATCAACATAAGATGACGGTTATTTTTAAGATTTTTCAACCTGCATAAATTCGAGTTCAACAGGTGTTGAACGACCGAATATAGTCACAGCAACACGCAATTTTCCTTTGTCGGGCTTAACATCTTCTACAACTCCTGTAAAATTAAGGAATGGGCCATCTACAACCCTAACTGTCTCGCCAATGTCAAACTCAATTTTTGGCCTTGGTTTTTCAGCGCCCTCTTCCATCCTTCTGGAAATTTTACCTACCTCTTCATCAGGAATCGGAAAAGGTGTGTTTCCACCAACAAAACCTGTAACCTTGGCTGTTTCCTTAACAATATGCCAGGTTTCGTCATTCAGCTCCATTTTAACCAGAATATATCCAGGGAAAAATTTGCGTGACGAGGTCTTTCTTTCACCTTTTTTAAGCTCAACAACGGTTTCTGACGGTATAAGAATCTCGCCAAAAAACTCCTCAACACCTTCATTCTTGATACGCTCTGTAAGATTCAAACGAACCTTATTCTCATATCCTGAATATGTATGCACTCCATACCATTTCTGGCTCATAATTTAATTCCTGTTATCCCAAAACCAAACGTATCAGCTTGGACAGGATCAGATCGCACAAACCAAGATAAATCGAGATTATAAAGACAATCAGCAAAACTACACCGGTTGTTGCAACGGTTTCCTTCCTTGTTGGCCAGGTAACCTTATTTAGTTCGAGCTTTACAGACTCTAGAAATGTCTTGACCCTCAGCACAAAAGCTCTCCTGACATCTTTACTGCACCTGAATTGTATTGTTTCAACTTAATAATGGCAGGCCAGGAGGGATTCGAACCCCCAACATCCGGTTTTGGAGACCGGCGCTCTAGCCGTTAGAGCTACTGGCCTGCAACCCGTATACCCTACTTCGTTTCCTTGTGGGGTGTATGCTTGCGACAGAAGCGACAATATTTGCTGAACTCCAGCTTTTGTGGAGTTGTCTTTTTGTTCTTTGTAGTTGTGTAGTTTCTCTGCTTACACTCTGTGCATGCAAGGGTAATTATATCTCTCATCGCTCTTCCTTTTCAGGCATATAGCGGTCAACTATCTTAAATTATCGAAGATATTCAGACAGCAGCCGATTTTTACTTACTTCAGATTACTCAATAATTGCGCTGACAACGCCGGCGCCAACTGTACGACCACCTTCACGT
>CAZZMP010000016.1:0-95196 GCA_964655435.1 uncultured Geobacter sp. | reverse complement strand
ATACGTTCCATGCCGATCCCGGCTTTTCGTTTGGCGAAGGCTGGTACCTGGCTGCGGCGGCGCTGTTTGCCGGTCTTTCCATCCAGATCAGACCCGGTGCTGCCCACGAATTGCAGGCCAGACGATTTCTTTTAGATGCCGGGTTGGAGGGAGCCCTTCGCCCCTATCGGTCTCGACCGGCCAGCCCCAAGCATCTGACACATATCATTGCCGAGGCTTTTCGGGCTGACGCGCAACAGGCACAGGGCACCCTGCGCTCCGCTTTTCTGGGTGACGAGTCACCTTCGGCTCCCTTACGAGCATGGATTGATGCCAAGGTAGGGGGGACGCCGGGACAGAAGGTGCTGCTGTGGGTCCGAACGGGTGACCACGATGTCCAGCGCAATACCTGTTTCGATGAGTTGCATCAGCTTTCTGAACTGGTAGTGAATGCCGGGTTATCCCCCATCTTTTTCGGCGATAAAATCCCTCTCGAGATTGTTTCGCCAGGGGCGGTCAACCTGACCCTCTGCTGGAAAGAACCGCTCTTCCAGGGACCGGAGATGCGCCGGGCACAGCTTCACCTGTTTGAAGAGTTGAGATGCCGACACGGCCTGCTGGGCCAGATTGGCGTGACCACCGCCGGTATGGACGGACCGGCACTTATGGGGTTGCCGACCCTGTATCTTACCCGGGAACACAACGTCCGGCTGGGCAAGTGGGTGGGAGCCGTTCCGGGATATCAGGAGGTGGTGCGGGAACCGGGCTATTTAGCATTCATTTGCGCTACCTTGCATCAGTGGCAGCAAGGCTGACTACCGATCCTTCGGCGCCCCGCCAGCCTCGACAGCCTCCCGTCCATGCCGGGGGGCTTTGTTATTTTTGTGTCGCTAAATGTCGCTACAAAAAAAGAAACGGGTTACAAGAAAAATCTTGTAACCCGTTGAAATTTGGTCGGAGCGAAACGATTCGAACGTTCGACCCCCTGCTCCCAAGGCAGGTGCGCTACCAGGCTGCGCTACGCTCCGAAAGAACAAACCTTATAGCAGAATCAGTCAGTCAATTGCAAGAATTAATTGACTATAGTGATGTTTATTTTTTTTCTTCCAGAGTCCCTGACCATACCGGATCCCAGGAATACTGATACCTTAAATGCTCTTCAGGGATCTGACGGTAAAATTCTTCTTCAGTAAATGCAAAGCGGTAAGAGTTGACGTAATCCATTATAATTCTGGCTGATTCGTTAAGTTTACGCATCCTTTCCTGATCGGCGTTTGCATGAAGGTCAGGATGATTTTTTTTTACAAGTGAACGATGACGCTGTTTGATTCTCTTGATGGTCAAAAGGTCGTTTTCATGGAATCCAAAGAGGTATAGAGCCTCTTTCAGGTCGCTATAGGTCATAATCAGCTTCTTTCAAAAAAAATACGTGCGGATTTTACAATTCCATCCCTGTCAAGTCCATGAATTGCCCTTAGTTCATGTTGTTCACCCTGTTCAATATATATGTCCGGATATCCGATTCTCATGACGGATACTCCTGTGACTCCATGCAGTTGAAGCTCTTCAAGTATGGCGGTTCCAAATCCTCCTTGGAGAGCGTTTTCTTCAAGGGTTATAATTTTGTCGAACTTTTTTGCCAAATCAAGAATTAATTCTGTGTCCAATGGTTTTATAAATCTGGCGTTGACTACGGTGAGATTAATCCCTTCCTGTTCCAGCAACGCTGCTGCTTCGACTGCAGGATAGACCATTGAGCCGACTGCTATAAGAACCCCGTTATTTCCATTGCGTAATATTTCACCTTTACCAATAGGCAGTGTTTTAAGTTCCTGCTCCAATGGTATTCCATACCCGTTTCCACGTGGATAACGGACTGCAATAGGTCCGTTAAATTCTATCGCTGTCTTTAACATATGTTGCAGTTCGTTCTCATCCTTTGGAGCCATCAGAGTCATATTGGGAATTATACGGAGGTAAGAGAGGTCAAAGACTCCGTGGTGTGTCGGACCGTCACTGCCAACAACTCCTCCACGATCAAGTGCAAAAACTACCGGAAGGTTCTGAAGGCAGACATCGTGCAATACCTGATCAAATGCTCTTTGAAGGAAGGTTGAGTAGATGGCAACAACCGGTTTTTTACCTTCACAAGCAAGTCCGGCGGCAAAGGTTACCCCGTGCTGTTCCGCAATTCCGACATCAACAAAGCGATCAGGATTCTGTTTACCAAATGCTGTAAGACCGGTGCCATCCGGCATGGCAGCTGTTATTGCGACTATACGGTCATCTTCTTCTGCCAGTCTGGCAATGGTGTTTCCAAATATGGCAGTGTAGGATGCCGCGCCTGCCTTTCCTTTTTTAACCTTGCCTGTTTCAATATCAAAAGGGCCAACTCCGTGGAAAAGTGAGGGATTCTGTTCTGCAGGTTTGTATCCTTTTCCTTTTGTTGTGATTACGTGGATCAGTACGGCATTGTCAAATTTTTTGACTCTTTCCATTGTCTCAAGCAAAAGCGGAAGGTCATGTCCGTCGATAGGTCCTATATATTCAAAACCAAAGGCCTGAAACATCATAGCAGGAGTAAAAAGCCCCTTGAAGGAGTTTTCCACTTTGCGGGCAAGTCGGATAATTCCATGTCCCATCTCGCTTTTTGCCTGCTTTACAAACTGTTCGGTTTCCCGTTTCAGTTTGTAGATGAACTCACTGCTGGATGTTCTGGTAAGAAATCCTGACAAGGCGCCAACATTCTCTGCAATAGACATCTCATTATCGTTAAGTATAACGATCATGTCCCGGTTTAAGTGCCCTGCATGATTAAGACCTTCAAATGCGATCCCGCTGGTCATAGATCCATCGCCAATAACTGCAACCACCTTTGAATTTTTCTTGTCAATATCTCTTGCCACAGCAAATCCTGTGGCAGCGGAGAGCGAAGTAGAGGAATGCCCTACCTCCCATATATCATGCTCTGATTCGCAACGTTTCGGAAAGCCGCTGATACCGTTAAGGGTACGAAGGGTATGGAATGAATCCCTTCTACCAGTCAGTATCTTATGTGCATATGTCTGATGCCCTACATCCCAGATCAGCTTGTCTTTTGGGGAGTTAAAGGAGCGATGCATGGCAATGGTCAATTCAACAACGCCAAGCGAGGGGGCTACATGACCTCCGTTTTTTGCACAGGTTTCAATTATCAGTTCACGTATTTCCTGCGCCAGTTCTGGTAGTTTGGATTGTGGAAGTTTTTTTAAGTCATCAGGTGAGTTTATCTGGTTAAGGATATTCATAATGCTTTAGTTCTTTCTTTCTACAATATATCTTGCAATCTCGCGAAGCGGCTCGGCAGGTTTGCCAAGCGGTTCCAAAGCAAGCATCGCTTCATCCATCATCGCCTTTGCCTCCTGCTTTGCGGCTGCAAGACCCATTACGGCAGGATATGTAGCCTTGCCGCGCGCCTCATCACTGCCGGCATCCTTGCCTATCTCTTCGGTTGTGCCTTCAATATCGAGTATGTCATCGGCAATCTGAAAGGCCAGCCCTGCCGCCTCTCCGTAACGCCTGATTGCGGCAAGCTGTATCTCGTCAGCTCCTCCCAACAGGGCGCCTGCAACAACGGATGCCTTAATCAGG
The DNA here is from genome assembly GCA_964655435.1 of uncultured Geobacter sp. Lineage (GTDB taxonomy): Bacteria > Desulfobacterota > Desulfuromonadia > Geobacterales > Pseudopelobacteraceae > Trichlorobacter. The sequence continues at coordinate 91,587 of CAZZMP010000016.1, read as the reverse complement.
GCTCCGGTCTTGTGAGTGTGGATGTACTGGACTGTTGGTAGATCTATCTCCGGTTTGCCTTCGCTCTCCATATCTACAACCTGGCCGCCTACCATCCCGTAGGTTCCGGCGCAGGTTGCAATTTCATGGATTACAGCCAATCTTGTGGCTGATTCAATGTCGGCGGCAAAACTTGGGTTGCTTATCAGTTTGAATGCCTCAGTAAGAAGGCCGTCACCAGCAAGGATGGCTATTGCTTCTCCAAAGACTTTATGGTTTGTTGGACGTCCTCTTCTGAAATCGTCATTGTCCATTGCGGGGAGATCATCGTGGATTAACGAATAGGTATGAATCATCTCCATTGCACAGGCAGCCGGCATTGCCTTTTCAATAATACCGCCAACTGCTTCGCAGGCAGCTAGCATCAACACTGGTCTTACACGTTTTCCACCGGCAAAAATGGAATAACGCATAGCTTTGTGAATACTGTATGGCATATCTTTTTCTTTTGGCAGCCAGTTTTCAAGGGCAGTATCAACCAGAGCAATCTTTTCTTTAAGATATAACTTAAGATCCATTATTTATTCATCCTCATCATCAGCTTTAAAAGGTTCCTTCCGAAACGAGCCGTCTCTCTGTTTAATCAGCATTTCTACCTTTTGTTCCGCTTCATCCAGTTTTTTGGCACAAAAAGCGGCATGTCTGACCCCTTCTTCAAAGGCCTTTATGGAGTCATCCAGAGGGAGGTTGCCCACTTCAAGCTTTCTGACAACCTCTTCAAGCTTTTTGAGAGATGTCTCAAATTTTTCTGCTGCCATAGATGCCCCCTTGCTGAACTTGGATGGACTTTATACTGATTAGCCTGTAATCGTCAACATGAAGCAACGGTTAGATGCTTCCAATAAATATAAAACTCTGTAATAATCACTCAGATATTTACCAACTATTCTCAGAGGTATACTTGAAAATTCTGTTTATCCATCCTTACGGCAGCAACTTCATGACCGGTGTTACTGACATTACAACTATCTTCAATGTTATGCCGCCGTTAGGTTTGTTATCAATAATGGCATGGCTTGAGCGTCATGCTGTTCCTTCGGAGATTATTGACTGTTATGCCACACCGATGCAGCACGAGCTTCTGATAAAAGAGATAATTGGCAGGCATCCTGATCTGGTTGCATTTTCGAGTACTACATCATCTTTTCTTGAGGCTTACCGGATTGCTGAAGCTGTCAAGAATATGGATGAAAGGATCAGAATAGTTTTTGGTGGCGCACATGCCTGTACCATGGGGGCTCCGCTTTTGGAACGTTTCCCTGCTATTGATTTTCTTGTACTGGGGGAAGGTGAGCAGACGATGCTTGAGCTTGCCAAATCAGGATTCAACAATATGGATTTGATTCCCGGGCTGGCTCTTCGTGATTCATCCGGAAATGCTACCGTAACAGCGGTACGTGAGCATATACCTGATCTTGATGTACTACCATTTCCGGCATATCATCTGCTTCCCGGGTTTCCTAAAAAATACAAGCTGCCTCTATTCAGTTCGCCCAGTTTTCCAAATTCCAGCATCATATCGAGCCGTGGATGCCCCTATCAGTGCTCCTACTGTGATCGTTCTGTATTTTCCCGAGGATTCAGATTTAACTCACCGGAGTATATTCTTGAACATATAGCGATGCTTAAGCGCGATTATGGCATCAGACATGTTTTCTTTTATGATGACCTCTTTACTTATGACAGAAAACGGGTGGCTGAATTCTGTGAACTAAAGAGAAAGAAAGGTATTGATATAACCTATAACTGCATAGCCAGGCTTGAACATGTTGATTCGGAACTTCTCTCTCTTTTGAAGGGATCAGGTTGCTGGCAGGTGAATTTCGGTATTGAGTCAGGCGATCCTGAAATATTGAAACAGCATAGGAAATTTTACGCTTTGGATGAGGTTGGTCGTAAGCTTAAGATGGTGAAAGATAGCGGAATGAGGGTAAAAGGTCTGTTTATGGTGGGACTGCCCGGAGAGAATGAGACTACTATCCGACGTACTATTGACTATGCGCTGACTCTGCCTCTGGACGAGATAAATGTTACCAAGTTTACTCCTTTTCCGGGGGCTCCACTTTATAAAACCCTTTTGGATTTCGGTGAATACCATGAGGATTGGAACCAAATGAATTGCATGAACTTTGTCTTTATTCCGACAGGTATGAACAAACAGCAGCTTGATGATCTTTATAATGAATTTATAAGGCGTTTTTATCGCCGCACACGCATTCACTGGGGATATACAAAGATGATCTGGAAATCTCCACATAGTGTGCTGGACTTTTTGAAGAACCTGCCAACGATTCTGAAGTTTGAAAGGGAGCAGAAATGGTAAAAGGAGTGGGAGGTTTACAAAAGTCAGTTTTAAAATCAAATGATTTTTATTGTTTCTGATTTTATGAAATCTGTAGCTTCAATTTCTGCCAAAAATCAGGTAAAGTCCAGTACATGTCAAAACCGCTCGCTTATTTTATCATCTTTTTTACATTGTCTGTAATAGGCTTTGGCACATGGCAATTTTTTACAGGTAACTTTACAGCGGCATTTTCCACACTGCCGTTTCTGCTGATTATCTATTTTTATGTTCGTTCCTTTCGCCGATAACTGCCTTTATCTACTTCAAAAATTTAACAAATATCTGATGGTTTGCAAATCAAACCAGAGGAACAGAATTTGAAATACCAGGGAAGAGATAATGGTCGTCCCTAACAGGAGTATAAAAGATGTCTGAATCAGCTAAATCTAACCGTATCTTCAGTTTTGTAATCCGAAATCCCTGGACGGTGATTATTACAGCGCTGTTTATTACAATACTTTCGATTGGTTATACGGTTAAAAATCTGGAGTTCCTTACAGGTCGTGATGACCTTATGCCTAGGCATGCTCCATTTCAGCAGGATTATCAGGCATATCGAACAGCATTCGGGGATCAGGAAGAGATAGCGATTGTTATTGAAGGGGATGACCCTTTGCTTGTAAGCCATTTTAGCGATTCTTTGTATAAAAGACTTTCTCAGGAAAAACGGCTGTTTGTTGATATTTTATACCCGGGCGGTCTTCCTTTTTTTCGTCAGAATGCCCTGCTTTTTACACCTCTTGATGATTTGAAGAGTATGAGCAGAACCATTGAAATCTCCGGGCCGATACTTAAGGAACTGGCGGCTGCTCCTTCTATTCAGACTCTTTTTAGTTCACTTACCTCCAATATTGATGATTATCTGCTTAGACCATCGCCTGAAAAATTAAATCGTCTCACCTTTATGTTAAATACGCTTGATAAAGGTTTTTCAGGTTTTGATGGTAAAAACAGCGCTATTTCGATGGATTCTTTTCTGTCAGGCGGTAAGGATGGAAAACCGTCAATGATGGAAAATGCCGGTAAACAGCAGGTAATCGCAATAAGGCCATTAAAAGAACTGGACAGTTTTGTCCCTGCAGAAAAAGCGATAAAAAAGATACGGGAAGAACTGAATATACTTAAGCAAAAACAAGAGTTTAAAGGAGTTACGGCAGGGATAACGGGCGTTCCTGTTCTGGAATATGAAGAGATGTCAACAAGTATGGATGATATGAAAATTGCCTCTCTGCTTTCACTGGTTCTTACGGTAGTTCTACTGCTTATAGCATTCAGGGGGCTTAGAAATACCGTGGCTGCAATGACGGCTCTTCTCTCTGCCATTTCCATTGCCTTTGGAATGGCCACTGTTCTTGTTGGGCATCTGAATATACTTTCAATGGCTTTTGCGGTTATGCTTCTTGGTCTTGGCGTTGAATATGGAATTCAGGTTGTTCTGAACCTTCAGGAACAACTGGAACGACTGCCTTTTGAACAGGCGATGCAGGAAAGTTTAATATCTAACCTCCGTCCGATTTTACTTGCCTGTGCTACCACATCGCTTGCTTTTCTTACCTTTCTGCTTACAGATTTCCGTGGGATTGCAGAACTTGGTCTAATAGCCGCAACCGGGGTTTTTGTCTGTTTTATCGGAACCTTTACTGTTTTGCCGGCAATGCTGGTTATTCTTAAGCAGCGGAAACCCGTAAAGCGTAAGCGGGAATTGTATACTCTCAAGGGTAGCAAGCTTGAAAGGTTGTTCTCGAGGCCTGGCTTGATAGTAGGGAGCACCGCTTTACTTGCGCTTTGTGGGGGAACTGCTCTGACTCGTGTCCCGTTTGATTTTAATATGCTTAATCTTCAGGCAAAAGGGCTTGAGTCTGTAAACTATGCCTATAAGTTGATGAAGAGCAAAGAGAACTCCGGCTATTTTGCTGTTTCAATGGCTAAAGATAAGGAAGATGCGGAAAGATTGACCAGGGAGTTTGAGAAACTGCCATCTGTTGACCATGTTGTCAGCCTTAATACCCTGGTTCCGGATCAGCAGCCTGAAAAAATGGCAGAAATCAAGAAGATGAGAGTTGTTATGGCGGATGTTAATCCTCTGCCATATCAGGAAAATCTTAATGTGATGGAGTTGCCAGCTATCTTTGAGGGTTTCCGTGAGAGGGTAGAAAGACTTAAAAACCGTCTTGAAACAGAAAAACTTCCAGGTGCAAAGCCTGTTTCGGCATTCCTTGTTACACTTGACAGATTCTTTGCCGGGCTTGAAAAGGAAAAGGATGGCAATGCCCTTAATATGCTACGGGATATGCAGGAAAAAATGTTCGCCCCCTTACCTGAAAAGCTTGGACTACTTAAAGAAACACTTAATGCTCATACTGTTACAGAGGCTGATATTCCTGAAAAACTGAGGCAACGTTTTGTAGGAAAAGATGGCAGATTTTTACTGCAAATTGCTCCTAAAAACGAAATTTTCAATGAACGTCCATTGGAAGAGTTTGTAACTCAGGTCAAGTATGTTGACCCTCATGTGACTGGTGAACCTGTAAGCGTCTATGAATCGTTCAAGATTCTAAAAAATTCATATCTTCAGGCATTTCTGTATGCGTTGGCAGGTGTTGTTTTAATAGTTATGATTGCATTTCGCAGTTTTATTACAACTGTCCTTGGTATAGCTCCTCTGCTTGCAGGCCTCCTTCTGATGGTTGCAGGTATGTGGTTGTTTGGCCTTAAATTCAACGTAGCCAATATCATTGTAATGCCCCTGCTTTTGGGCGTTGGAATTGATTCTGCCATATACATAATCAACCGTTATTTAAGGGTAGGGGAGTCACCTGTTCAAGTTGTTGCCAGTAGCGCCGGAAAAGGGGTTCTACTTAATGCACTGACAATAATGTTCAGTTTTGGTGTTTTAATGGTTGCCAGCCATCAGGGGGTATTCAGTATAGGCGCTGTAATGTCTCTGGGAATGGTTTCAATAGTGCTTGCTTTTCTGATTTTTCTACCGGCGCTTCTTATGCTTTTTTCAAAAAAACAGGGAGGCGCAAGTTAAATGCGCATCCCTGTTTTATGAATTAACTCAGTTGAATAAATCTGTATTACTTCAGAAATACCTCGATTTTTGCCTTCTTTCTTGCATCTTCAAGCGTTGCATTTATTGCTTCGCTTACCTTTTTACGCTTGATGTTATCAATAATTTTTGCCTTTACATCTGCAAAAGCTATCTTGCTGGCTGGTTTTTTCTCAATCAACTTGATGATATGATATCCAAACTGGGTTTCAACTACAGCACTCAACTCGCCGGGTTTTAAAGCAATAGCTGCATCCTCAAAAGGTTTTACCATCTGGCCTTTACCGAAATATCCCAGGTCACCACCCTGTTTGCTGCTTGGGCATCCAGAATTTTCCTGCGCCAGCTTTGCAAAATCAGCTCCGCTCTTCAACTGTTTTAATAGTGAATCTGCCTTATCTTTAGCCTTCTTTTTTTCAGCATCAGTAGCTTTGGCATCTACAGTGATTAAAATATGGCTTGCACGTATCTGCTCAGGTTGGGTAAATGTTTCAGGGTTTTTGTCATAGAACTCCTTGGCTTCGGTATCAGTAACCTGATGTTTGGGTAGTATCTCCTGCTCAATATAATTTTCAATGATAATGTTGCGACGAATAAGTTCACGTAAATCCTTTTCTGTAAGTCCCTGCTCGGCAATTCCTTTTTTAAATTCATCATCTGTTTTGAAGCGTGATCTTATTTTCCCAAAGGCATCATCAATCTTTTTTGACTGTTCCTTAACCAGAGTTTTGTTTGAGACTTGATACATCAATTCAGCGCCAAGCATCTGGTTCAAAAGAAAGAGTTGAACTTCTTTTTCCTTACCGGGGGGAACCTGGGCTGCTGAAGGTGACTTATTGAATGCATTCAATGCCTTCTGAAGATCAGAGGCAGGAATAGGCACACCGTTAACCTTTGCAACCGGATCTGGCAAGGCAGTTTTCTTAAGAGCTGTAGCAGCAGGAGGATTTTTTTTCTCAGCGGCCTCTGCATTATAATTGCCAACTATTGTTACTGCAGCCATCAGTACCGCAATTGAGATACTACGATTAAACATCATGACAATACGTTCTCCTTTATAAAAATTTGTTGAAGATGTATAACACGGTGAAAGGCGAGTAAAAAGCGATTTTTTTAGAATCATTTTTGACTTTTCATGCTCTTTCGGTTAGAGTTTTCTGCAGAGATATCTTAACTGTAAAGAATTAAACCCAACTGAGAGGGAAACAGTCCATGAAAAAAGTGCTCGTTGTTGACGATAGCCTCTCCGTAGTTCGTCAGCTTGAAAAAATTCTTAACGAATCCGGTGATTTCATCTGTGTGGGACATGCAAATAACGGAGCTGAGGCGATAAAGATGAATCATTCGGCTAATCCTGATATTATCTGCATGGATATGAACATGCCTGGAATGGATGGCTTGACTGCTCTCAGAAGTCTTGTAATGCTTGATAAGGATGTGCAGGTTGTTATGGTTACATCTCTTGGTGGTGTTGGCGACAAGTTTACAGAGGCTATCAAGCTAGGGGCTAAAAATGTTATTTCTAAGCCGTTTGAGGCGGAAAATGTGCTCCGTATTCTGCGTGCGCTCTGATTTGTTGGAGGGATAAAACAATGGCTGTAAAATTCTTTGGACAATTTTTGGTGGAGCAGGATGCTGTAACTGGTGAATCGTTGCTGCATGCTATTGAGCTCCAGGAGAGAACGAATCTTAAACTTGGTGAAATGGCTGTTGCAATGGGACTTATTTCAAACAAGGATATCGAAGCCGCCCATTCGGCACAATTGTCTAAAGATATGAAACTGGGAGATTTGCTTGTTAATCTTGGTTTTCTAAGTCCGATACAGCTTGAAGAGGTTATTTCGCGTCAGAAAGCAACTCATTTATACATTGGAGAGGCTCTTGTAAAGATCGGTGCCTTAACAGCTGAAAAACTTGATTATTATCTTGCAAAATTCAAGGAGGATCAGGCGCCATTCGTTGTTGAGCGGGTCGAGCTTCCAGAATGGCTGAATGACCATATTTCTACCTGGGAAGCTGTTGTTGATTTGACATACAAGATGATAACCAGAGTAATAGGTATGCAGTTCCGCCCTGGCAGGTTTATGGAGATTACCACTGTTTCTAACAATTATATGATAGCAGCAATGGATATGAGTGGAGATCTTACAGCCAGATATATGCTCTCTGTTTCTTCAGATACCCAGAAGGCAATAGCCAGGGCAATACTCAGGGAAGATGATGTAGAAGGGGAGTCTGTTGAAATACTCGAAGACACAGTAATGGAGTTTATTAATATAGTCTGTGGTAACGTGGTGGCAAAGGCATCACAGACAGGGATTCATCTTGAGATTAATCCCCCGATCACCATCCATACTCCTGTTACCGGATTACCTGTCCCTGATGGCTATCGTGGTGTCTCATTTCCAATACATATTGGAAATGATGATATGATGGAGATGGTGCTATTGATAAAATAGAAGGATTATAAGAAAATATTCTGTTATGTCTTTTCCCTACTTTTTTAGTGATGCACAGGCATCTTCAATGTTTGGAAATGCAGGCAAGATACTCAGAAATCCGGATATTCTAAAAACCTCTTCAACTGTACCGCATATGCAACAAAGTAGTAATGTGCCATTCTTTGCCTTTAACTGTTTTGCTGCTGCCAGTAATGAACGTAATCCTGCGCTGCTTATATATTCCAGTTCTCTCAGATTCAAGATAATCTGAAATCCATCTGCATTCATCTGTTCAGAAAGCCAGCGATCAAATTCTACTGTTGTCATTGCATCCATTCTGCCTGCAAGTTCAACAACTGTGGCATCTTCCATTTTAGTTGCTGTTATCTGCATATTTAAAATATCTCCTCAGTAATAGAACGAAAGGTTTTCAGAATTTAAAGAGTATAAAACCGTCCGGTGAGGCGCGGCTCCATTCCTTGCGGTTTAGATAATTATCCTTGTCTGAATTTATCTTCTTAAAAAGATTGTGCTTTTGTTCCTCTGTTAATGCTGCTGCCTCTCCATCCTTAATCATGTCGCGATGTACAACAATTTTTTGTCCGTCAGGAGAGCTGGTTACTACAAGGTCTGATTTTAAAAGTTCCTCCTTGCTGATATGACCACTTTTATCAGTATCAATTCTGTTAAAGAGATCGGCTTCAGATGCTATTATAGAGGAAACTGAAATCAAGAGAGCTAACAATAAGAGACTGAAACGTATAAACATCTTCATCAGATAATCCTTTCTGACGGATTGTGCTGGAATAAAAACAATAAAAACTGGGGGAATATTGTTAAATAGGTTATCCACCCAGATATCTGGTAAGCTCTTCAGAAAGAGTTTGAGGATAGAGAAGGCGAGCCGGTATTTTTTCGCCTCCAAAAAATTCTTCACGCCAGGGTTGACGTTTAATCCATCCCATTAACTGTTCCCAGCCCTGCCAGGTTGAAAAGTCAACTCCGTGGATATTAGTCAACTGTTCAAGAAATGTCTGTTCGTAAGATGCCATTTTTACTTTTTTCCCCGTGTAAACTGCTAGCTGCAGATTTTTATTGCCGTTCATCAGATATTTGAATACAAAAAAATGTATAGATTTTGATATCAATACGTTTGTCAAAGGTCAAGCTAGTTTTCTAAAATTATGCAATTAATTGCCGAGGTAAAACTGATGGGAAACCGAGCAGTGCTCTGTCCAGGTTGCAGGCAGATAATAGGCAGTGAAGAATCCAGATGTTCATGGTGCGGCAGATCACGTTCGAACTATTGGTGGTGGAATCTTACAGGTCTATCGAGAGCCTCATCAGGAATCGGATGGTTCCTGATAGCCGTTATTTTGTTGAATATTATTTATTTTGCTATTTCTCTTTTGCTAAGTACAAAGGTTGACAGGTTGTCCGGTTTTTTTACCCCGGGACAGAACAGCCTTTTCATGTTAGGAGCTTCCGGCACAATACCTGTTGATAAATACGGAAGGTTCTGGTCTCTGCTAACTGCAAATTACCTGCATGCAGGTATACTGCATCTGCTTTTTAACTTAATGGCATTACGTCAGCTGGTACCTTGGGTTATTACTGAATATGGCAACAGCCGAACCGCTATTATTTATACATTTGGAGGAATTACAGGGTATTTTATATCTTATCTTGCAAAAGTACCGTTTACTGTCGGCGCTTCATCTGCTATCTGCAGTCTTATAGGTGCACTTCTCTATTTTGGTAAAAGCAGAGGCGGGGTTTATGGAAGCTCTGTTTATAAAGAGGTAAGTTCTTGGGTCGTTAGCCTTTTTATATTTGGGTTTATATTCCCGGGAATAAACAACTGGGCACATGGTGGTGGGATATTGGGTGGTGTAATATTAGGTTGGTTAATGGGGTTTAATGTAAGAAAAAAAGAAGGGGTTTTGCATTATGTACTGGCAATTTTTAGTGTTATTTTAACTATCTGTTCACTTTTGTGGGGTCTGTTTGGAGCCAGGGTTTAAGTAATAAAGGGAAGGAAAGTCTAATTTTCCTTCCCTTTATTTATTCATTGTCGCTATTGCCAAAATTTACAGTATCGAGCAGCATAGATTCCAGTTCAGAGATTTGCAGTTCTCCAATATCAAGAATCTCAGCCTCTAATGTAAGCTGAAGGTTTAAATCAGGTTCCTTGTTCAGACCCAATCCAACCTTGTGGCAGGCAAGATTGACGAAACGTACAATAGCAAGCATCTTGTTGACCGGATCCCATTGTTCAAGATGGTGATCTCTTATCACATCACAATACATTGATGGGAAGTTCCAATGCTGCATAAGACGATATCCCTGTTCAACATGCATTGCGTCAAGGATTTCCCTGATAAGTTCGTCATCAAACATGGAGCTGATTACACCCGCTTTTACCAGACGTTCTATAGCTTTAATCAGATAGAGTTTACCAACATCATGCAGCAGAGCTGCCAGATAGATCTCATCAGCAATCCCTCTCATACCGCAGTTGTGAGCCAGCCATCTTGCGCCAAGAGCAGAGCCGTGACTGTGCAGCCAGAGTTCATTCATATATGCATTTAATGCCGGATTATCAGAGGCGTGGGCAGCTGATTGTGATGCTGCTATAGCAATGTTTATTACCTGCTGTGCGCCAAGACGTATCACTGCTTCCTTGATTGTAGCTACTTTAGTGCGCCCCAGATACATCGGGGAGTTTGCCATCTTCAGCATCTGGCTGGCAAGAGACTGATCTTCATTGGCAACCTGCGAGACTTCATCAACAGTAAAGTCATAATCAGAAAGCATCCGTTGCAATTTAAGTGCAACCGGATGGAATATAGGGAGTTCTATTGGCTGTGAGGCCAGCAGTTTTCTTACGGTTTCAGGGAGTGCTACCTGGGACATACAGCCCTCCGGAAGGCAATTTGATTAAAGTTATAATCAGAATAAATTTAATTACGGCATATTAAGTTAATTGTCAATGTTCCTGGATGATAAGCAGGCAGGCTGTGCCTAATTAAAGCTTTTTCCGATTGTCAGGTTGACAGGATAGAGATGTAAACCTCCGTTCCGTTCTTTTTTCACATTCATAACATGTATGGTTCTTATTTCACAGAATCCTGTCTTCTTAAAAAATGATTCCATCTCTTCAATCTCAAATCCATAGTGAGGAATGTGCGAATTCTGGTCATCATGAAAACTGCCGTCTTCCTTTTCAAGATCTGAAATACAGAGATATCCGCCATGGTTCATAACTGTTTTGAACTTAACAAGCAAGGCTGCTACATCAGGTACATGATGCATGGTCATGCTACTGATAATCAGGTCAATTCCATCAGGCAATTTCCACTCTTTGTCCAGATCTATGAAAAATGTCGAGAGATTGTCTGTGCCGTTTTCAAAGGCCTTTTTCTGAAGCTGCTCCAACATTCCGGATGAGCTGTCAACTGCAATAATCTCTTTAACAAGTGGTTGAAGACCCATTGTTACCAGTCCAGTTCCGGAACCATAATCGAGCGCACGCATCCATGGTTTAGGATCAATCTCCTGCTTTACCAGTTCAACTACAGCATTTGCCAGAGCAACTCTGCGTGGAAGGTTATCCCATTCAGCTGCACGGCTATCAAAGTCAGGCCGCTTATTCTTCATTACAAAAGCTCCATTTTTTATTTTATTAATTGGCATTTTTTATTCCATCTGTCATATCCATCTCCGCTAATAGCCAGGAAACTGTCAATCCTCTCTTTGTAAAATTTGCGGTCAGCTGCTTCTTCCTTTAGTTTTATAATTATATCCTCATTTACCGGAGTAGTTTCATGAATGAATTCATAAAGTTTTGTAATGCTGTCCAGATGCTGTTCAAGAAGTGAAATTTCAGGCTCAAGTGTATTGGAAATATGCCAGTTGCCTGCAAAATACCTGACCTGACCTGTTTCTGGATATAATGGATTTTGTTGGAGAAAGTCCAGAATGTAATCCCTCAGATAATAATCCGCACTGTAAGCCATGTCAGAAGCTCTTTCCGGAGTTGTGCCGGATTGCTGCAGCCAGATGTAAAACTGATGCAGCAGTTTCTGGCAATTTTGATCTGCTATTATCTCCTCTTCGATGGTTTCAAAAATAAAATCTTCAGGAGAAAAGCTGTATTTATCTGTCACGTTTTTCATATTGAACCGTTGTTAGTTTTTTGTTCTAGGATCAAGGGCATCTCGGATGCCCTCTCCAAGAAGGTTGTATGCAAGAACAGTTATCAAAATGGCAAGACCGGGATAAAGTGAGAGCCACCAGGCAAATTCTATATAATCCTTTCCTGATGTAAGGATATTACCCCAACTTGGGGTTGGTGGCTGCACTCCTATACCTAAAAATGAAAGGGCAGATTCTGTAAGTATGGCTCCTGCAACTCCCAGAGTAGCTGCAACTAGAACAGGTGAAAGAGCATTTGGAAGGATATGGCGCACGATGATACGGATGTCTGAACAGCCGATACAGCGTGCTGCAAGTATATAGTCCATCTCTCTTATGGATAGCACCTCTGCCCGCACAAGACGGGCTACTCCCATCCAGCCGGTAAGACCTATCACAGCCATAATGTACCAGATTGATGGTTCAAGAAATGTGATTATCGCAAGTATAAGAAAAAAAGCGGGGAAACAGAGCATTATGTCAACAGTTCTCATAAGTACTGTATCAACCCAGCCTCCATAATAACCTGCGGCAAGACCAACAGCAGAGCCCAGCACAACTGCAATTCCTATGGCTGCAAAACCTACCTTAAGGGATATTCTGGCTCCAAACAGAACCCTGCTGAATACATCGCGGCCAAGTTCATCAGTTCCAAACAGATGTGAAAACGATGGAGGGGAAAGTACCTGCCAGGCGTTGATTTCGGATGGATTGTAAGGTGCTATGAAAGGAGCCAGTAGAGAAGCAATAAAAAGCAGTAGCACAACAAGCAGACCAGCAAGCGCCAGACGATTTGCCCTTAGCCTTGGCCAGAATACTGTTGCTGTGAATGAGGTGCGAAACGACATTACTGATGCCTTATCCGTGGATCTGCAAGGGCGTAACCTAGGTCGGCAATAAGGTTGCCAAGAAGAGTCAGAAAAGCCCCAATAACAAGAATTCCCATTACAAGCGGATAATCTCTGGACATTACGCCCTGATAGAATAGCTGTCCCATGCCAGGGATGGCAAAGATGGTCTCAAATATTACACTTCCACCAATAAGCCCTGGAATAGAAAAACCGGCAAGTGTAATCAGAGGCAGCAGAGCATTACGAAGCGCATGTTTCCAGATTACCACCCTTTCTGATAATCCTTTTGCCCTTGCTGTAGTTATGTAGTCCTGCTCAATCACACCAAGCATTGCAGAACGCATGTATCTGGAAACACCGGCAAGAGAACCGAATGAGGCAACAGCTACAGGCAAAATAAGATGCTTGGATAAATCCCATAAACGGGCAGACCAGCTATAGGCTTCATAGCCAAGGGTGTGAAGACCTGAGATCGGCAGGCAGTTTAACTTTACACCAAAGAAGTACATCAGAAGAAGAGCAAGCCAGAAGGTAGGAACTGCAAATCCTAGAAAGACAAAAACAGTAATCCCTTTGTCAAGCCAGCTGTCACGATGTACCGCCGCCATGACTCCAATCGGTATTGCGAGGCCAAATTCAAGCACAATAGCTATAATATTCAGGGATAGAGTTATCGGGAGTCGTTCTTTTATCTTGTCAAGAACCGGTCGGTTGTCACTTGAAAATGAACGCCCAAGATCCAGGCGTGCAAGTTTACCAAGCCAGGTTAGATACTGCTCATGCAGAGGTTTGTCGAGCCCATAGAATTTGGTGAGGCGTTCCCTGGCTTCTTTGCCGACTTTTGGATTCATTGCCATCTGCATATCCACCGGTTCACCTGGCGCCAGATGTATGACTGTGAATGTAATTAGAGTAATCCCCAACATTAATGGAAACAGCATTGATATACGTTTTAGAAGATATATTGTCATCTATTTGCCTGCAAGATACTCACGAAATGCATTCAGTGCCTGAGCACGGTGGCTGATTCGGTTTTTTTCTTCAATTGAAAGTTCTGCCATTGTCTGTTGGTAGCCATCAACCAGAAAGAGCGGGTCATACCCGAAACCGTTTTCTCCTTTGGGATGGTCAGTAATGTTACCAGATAGCATACCTTCAAATATTATTTCTCTACCTTCCTCTGAGATATAGGCCAGAGAGCATATAAAAGCTGCTTTGCGACTTGTTTGAGGAACAAGTTTAAGTTCATCAAGCAGCTTTTTGTTGTTTAAAAAATCATCAGCATTAGTTCCTGCAAATCTCGCAGAAAATACTCCTGGTCTTCCGTTTAAAGATTCAACAACCAGCCCTGAATCATCAGCAATTACAGGAAGTCCGGTTGCATTGAATGCGTCACGCGCCTTTTTTATGGCATTTTCGCTGAATGTAACCCCGTCTTCAACTGTTTCAGGAAGTTTTGAAAAATCAGATACAGAAAAAACCTTGTCTACAAGACCATCCAGCAAGGCTTCAATTTCCTTCATTTTACCTTTGTTTCTTGTTGCAACCAGCAGCTTTTTCATTTTTCAATAGCCTGCTTCTGATATTCAAATAAACGGTTTATTCCAGATATAGCAAGATCCCTCATATTATCCATCTGTTCGATAGTAAAAGGCTCTGTTTCGGCTGTTCCCTGTATCTCGACAAAACGTCCCGAAGCTGTCATTACAAAATTCATGTCTACTTCTGCAGATGAGTCCTCATGATAGTCAAGGTCAAGAGCAGGTTGGCCATCCAGTATTCCAACACTTACAGCTGCCACTGCTTCCTTCATAGGATTTTGCGTGATCTTTCCTGATAGCAGTAATGATTCAACTGCGTCATTCAGTGCTATGTAAGCTCCAGTGATAGAAGCAGTGCGTGTCCCGCCATCTGCCTGAATAACATCGCAATCCAGGTAAACAGTTCTCTCGCCAAGTTTTGTCATATCTGTAACGGCACGCAGAGAGCGTCCGATAAGTCTTTGAATCTCAAGAGTACGTCCACTTTGTTTACCTTTTGCAGCTTCACGTGGGGAACGGGTATGGGTAGCTCTTGGCAGCATTGAATATTCTGCAGTTACCCATCCGGTGCCTTTTCCGCGTAAAAATGGCGGAACGGTTTCTTCAACTGATGCGGTGCAAATAACTCTTGTGTCACCGAATTCAATCAAAACAGCTCCTTCAGGATGCTTGATAAAATGCCTCGTTATAGTAATATTTCTTAGTTCACTGAGGCTTCTTCCTTCTCGTTGCATGCAGACTCCTTGTTTACTCAGGTTTATGAAAATGTACGGATAGTGCCATCTGATGTCAAACAAAAAGGGGGGAATCCGTTCAACGGATTCCCCCCTTAAAACAATTTATAGTTCTAAATCAGCTGAATTTATCCAAGAAAGGAGCTGCTGCTCCTAACGCGGTTCTGAAGTATGGTTGAATCAAGCATTTCTCCGCAACAGCTGCATTTCCAGGCATCAAAAGAACGAACAAAATCATAGTACTTTTCAGCAAACATGCGACCTTGGCAACGCGGACATTTCATAACATACCCTCCTTCAGAGACTGATGATATAAAAAAAGTTCCATAGTCACTCTCTAATACAGTATTTGTGCCAATATTTTTTACCGTTAATTAAAAATGATTTTTAACATTAAAATTATAATTTTAGGCTTTTATTCCGGTAGGTTAAAGAATAAAGAAATATTTTTGAATTTCTTTTCACCAATTCCTTCTATCAGCAAGAGCTCTTTTTTGGTTTTAAAATCGCCATAATATTGACGATATTCAACAATTCTTTTTGCAATTTGAGGGCCTATTCCTGGTAATAACTCAAGGTCTGCCCCTGTCATCTGGTTCAAATCAAGTGGAATTTCGAGAGTAAGTGCTTGGGCTGCGGGTATCTTGGTTATATTGACTAACTGCCTGTTTTTTGTAGGTTTACATGCAAAATGATATCTGTATCCTTCTTTTAGCGGAAGCAGAAGAGTTGGATCTTTGTTTTCAAGCTGATCGGAACAAAGAGGTATAGCCATTTTAATGACGTTTATCGTCAAATTATTGTCGCTAATTTCGTAGGTGCCTGGATGAATAAGATCGCCGGTTATCTGGACGACTTTGGTTGTTGGTTGAGAAAGAAAAAGAGCCGCAGTTACGGAACTGTTCCCGTTACTACGGCTCTTTAAATACAAAAAAGAGAACATTGATAATGTAATTAAAAGTAATGCAATCTGTCTGTTCATCAGACAGTTATACCGACTCCTCGTGGTGTAGCTTGTAATCTATTCCATCAATCAGTGCATGATATGATGCGTCAATAATATTATCAGACACCCCTACAGTTCCCCAGCGTCCACCCTTGTCGCCAAGTTCTATAAGAACTCTGATGGATGATGCAGTACCCTGACCGGCAGGGAGAACCCGTACTTTATAGTCATGCAGCTTAACCTCTTTAAGTTTGGGATAGAATTTTTCCAATGCTTTGCGCAGTGCATTATCCAGGGCATTAACAGGACCATGACCTTCAGCTGCGGTATGCTCAATTTTGCCGCCAACCTTAATCATTACAGTTGCTTCTGATGTGGGCTTGTCATCATCTGCCCTTTTTTCATCAATAACCCTGAATCCCATGACCTGGAAGAACTTTTTATGAGTTCCCAATGCTTTTTTCATCATCAGCTCAAACGATGCCTCGGCTCCTTCAAACTGGAATCCTCTGTTCTCCATCTCTTTAATGTCTTCAAGAATTTCCTGTGTCACCGGATCCTTGCTATCAAGATTGATCTTGAACTCTTCAGCTTTGGCCATGATATTTGATTTGCCAGAAAGGTCTGATATCAATACACGTGTTGCGTTTCCAACCAGCTCAGGGCGGATATGTTCATATGTTTCAGGATGACGTTGGATGGCACTAACATGCACGCCTCCTTTATGGGCAAACGCTGCTTTTCCCACATATGCCTGATGCTTGTTTGGTGAAAGGTTTGCCAATTCAAATATAAAACGTGAGATGTCAGATAAACTCTTTAATTGTTCATCTGTTATACTCTGTTTCTTCAATTTTAACTTTATAGCTGGAATGATGGAGCAAAGGTTTGCATTTCCACAACGTTCGCCAAATCCGTTTATTGTCCCCTGTACCTGAACAATTCCATGCTCAACGGCAATAATTGAGTTTGCAACAGCGCATTCACCGTCATTATGAGTATGTATTCCAAGGGGGGTTTTTATATGTTTTTTTACTTTGGTAATTATCTCTGAAACTTCGCCTGGCATAGAACCGCCGTTTGTATCGCAAAGAACTATGCAATCCACTTTAGCATCTTCTGCCGCCTTTAAGGTCTTTATGGCATAATCAGGATTAGCCTTGTAACCATCAAAGAAATGTTCGGCATCGTAAATAACTTCAGCAACATTCTGCTTAAGGAATACAAGGGAATCGTTGATAAGATCCAGATTTTCCTCAAGAGATATCCGCAGTGCCTCAAAGACATGAAAATCCCATGTTTTGCCGAAGATTGTAATAACATCAGGTTCTGACGCTATCAGCGTTTTTATGTTATGATCTTTGTCCGGTGTGGTCTTAGCGCGTCTGGTTGAACCGAATGCCGCTATCTTTGCCTGCTGGAGTTTCTCTTTTTTGATATCTTTGAAGAAAGATACATCTTTGGGGTTGCTGCCTGGCCATCCGCCTTCAATATAATGTATTCCAAGTTCATCAAGTTTCCTTGCAATACGGATCTTGTCCTCAAGCAAAAACGAAATATCCTCAGCCTGCGTGCCATCACGCAGCGTAGTATCATAAAGTTTTACAAGGCTCATCAGTCTGTCTCCCCTTTCTTTAAAATCAATTCTATAACAATGTTAGATTGAATTCAGTAACGCATTGAAGTATATGATGTCAATCATTAAATCTTTTTTAATCGTGATAAGATCTGCAGGATATTTTTAACCAACAGTGGATTGAATTCTTTACCGGAGCCCATAATGATTGCATTCATTATTACACTGGTTTCTCGTGGTTCCTGATATGTTCGACGTGTCCGCATTGCATCAAAACAGTCGGAAATTGCTACCATCTGGCTGGCTATGTTCTGCTTCCAGCCGCTTTTTACCTTGGGATAACCGGATTGATTGTATCTTAAATGATGTTCAAAGGCCACAATAGCTGCAAGTTTAGGAACTCCAGGCGATTCCATGAGATAGCGAGCACCGAGAACCGAGTGAAGTTTCATCTGTTCAAATTCTTCATCATTCAAGCGTTCAGGTTTTGAGAGTATCTCTTCAGGGATAAACATTTTGCCTACATCATGAAGCATAGCTGCAACACCAATATCGTTGAGCATAGTTCCTGATATTCCAAGAGAAATAGCCTGAGCCAGAGTTAGTATGGATACATTTGCGGCATGAGTGAAGGTGTATTCATCCTTTTCTCTAAGAGCTGCCATAAGGAGCAGTCCTTCTCCTTCTTTTTTGAATGCTTCTACAAGATCTGAGACGGTTGATGCAATAGCACTTATTTTAAGACGTTCCTTACGTTTTATAGCCTCGTATACATCTGAAAGCCTTTTAAGTTCTAAAGCAGGTATATCTTTAAGACTGTCGGCCTTTTGATGATGTCCAGCTTCAATAATGCCTTCTCCAGAAAATATATCAGTGCTGTTATCCTGTCCGGATATTTCAAGTTTGCCAAGTCTAATATGCTCTGACGAGCCAGACTCAGAAGGGTCTGACTGACCTGCCAGTAATGCAATCAGTTGGTCAATCTCCGTTTTAGCAGCTCCTGAAAGAAAGCGAAGATGTCCGATTGAATGCTGCTTAAGTACCTCAATAAAACGATCAACTACCAGAGAGAACGGCTGAGGTTCAGCATCAATTACAAGCTCCCCCTCTACTGCAAAGAGAGTAATATCAGCTCGTTCGTTCAATGCAAATGAGAGGCTTTTATCTGCAGCATCTGAAAGACGTCTTACCTGAGGATGGTTTAAGGTATAAAGTGAGGCAGCAGCTACAGCAGAAAGAAGATGTCGTATAAATTCATGAATTTCCTTGGAAACGGTACTGTTAATCATCTCCTCTTGCTCCGTATAGTTTTAAGCAGATTGGCTGCATATCTAGAGTTTTCGTCGCTTCCAATTGAAAGTCTTTCCAGAATAGGTATGGAAGCTGCGGGCGGATAATGTTCAAGTGACTGAATAAGATCAAATTTCAAACGATTAAGTGCCTTGAATGCCAGCAGACTTCTTGTTGTCAGAAGCTTTGCCAGTTCCGGTAGTGCCTCTGCTCTTCCAATCTCGCCCAAGGCATGAATAGCGGCTGATTTTAACTCGCATTCAACTGCCGTATAACCGCCTGTATTGACTATAGTGGTAAGTTTACGGACTATTTCAGAAGAACTTTTTCGATCAATCATGCTTATAGCCCCAAGCTGGGTTTCTTTGTCTGTGGATTCAAGCTCACGCAGCAACTGACGTTGTGCAACAGGATCTCCCAATTGAAGCAAGGATTTGAGAACCTCAGAGCGAACCTTCTGATTAGAATTTTTTAATAGCGGGCGAAGCCTTTCAATATCTTCAATTGGTTCTAAAGCGCGTAACATTATAATTATATTACGTAGAACATACCATCTTGTGTCTGAAAGTCTTGCTAGGAGATTTGGTTGCGCTGCTACTCCAAATGATTGTATCCGATCCATCATGAAACGCCTCAAAGACATGTTCTCTTCTTCTGCCATCTGATCCAGTAAAGGATCAATAAAGGCACGTCCAATAACCTGAATAAGAAGTGTCACCTGATCATATTTGGGTTTGCCCCAAATTTTTAGGCCGCTGAGGATCTCATCCATAAACTCCCGTTTGCAGAAGGCGTCACGCATTGCAATCCGTAAGGCTTGTGGTAAACGTGGATCAGCTGCCTGACTTAGCAGTTTCAAGACCTGCTCGTATTCTCCCAGTTCAAGGAAGTGGCCACACATATCCGCAAGATTTTGGATAAGTTCTGAAGCAGTTTCTCCTGTCGGGTCTGCAAATACCAGTTCCAGAATTATTTCGCTGCTACGGTTGTCAATAAATCCTGAATTGAGGGTGCTCAGCAGTTCGGCACGTACAGCATCATCAAACTCACTTGTTTGGCCATAATCAAACAAGCTTTGAATACCCTGCAGATATTCATCAGGCATAAAGGTTTCAAGCTGATGTTCACGAAGCAGGGTATGCATCTTGGTTCGAATTTCATAGTCTGAGCTGAATGATTCATTTCCATCACTAATATGTGGTAGCAATTTTCTAAGAATTTCCTGAAGAAGTTTCGGGGCTGATGAGTATTCTTGAGCTGTTGCGTAAGTTTTTTGTATAGTTGTCGGACTAATATATCTAAAAAGCTCTGAACCGGCTGAATTATCATCTTGTCCTGTTTCAAAGAATCCGTTCAGGATTTGACGTCGCAGTTCAGGATTAAGAGCAGAGATAAATGAAGCAATTTCCGCTTTTATCGGTAAAGCATTGGCAATCAGAATATCTGACCAGTCTGCAGAATCATTTGAGTTGTAAAATGTTTTTCCTGTACTTTTTTCTGTATCGTCGGTGTCGTTGCCATCAGTCTGTTCAAATAAATCACTAAAAATCCTGTTTATCAAACCTGCTGCATTTTTAATTGTGTTAGAGGAAAAGGCCATGCCTGTGCTTATATTCTGTACAAAATAGGCATTCATTGCCGCAGCAAGTCTTTCCGGTTTGATATCTTCTTCGTTTTCGGAATTGAAAGCTCCTACCGTTCCCTGCATCAACA
Source organism: uncultured Geobacter sp. (assembly GCA_964655435.1). Lineage (GTDB taxonomy): Bacteria > Desulfobacterota > Desulfuromonadia > Geobacterales > Pseudopelobacteraceae > Trichlorobacter. The sequence continues at coordinate 70,863 of CAZZMP010000016.1, read as the reverse complement.
ATTTTAGAAGTTTCTCCCATACAGATTTTTCTGTATTCTTCGAATCAGTATCCTGAAGTAAATGATCTTCTTCTGTTCCGATAAAACAGTCATATCTAACTGCAAGAATCCTGATAGCTTTAATTTTGGCTTCCTGCCATAGCTTTTCAATTCCTCCAAGAGAAAAGATCTCTTCACGTTTAAGAGCAAGGAGCCTCAAAAGTTCCAATAGTTCTTCACGGGAAGGAATTCCGGTTATCAGCAGGGTTCCAATGCCCCGTTCAAACATTATGGAAGCAATATTCCTGCAAATCTGGTTGTTTTTTTCTACAAAATCATTTTCAAAAAAGAGTCCGTCACGGGTTATGCCTAACTGCAGTTCCGAGGTTTCGTTGTATAACAGTTTGAAAGAGTTGATAAGTTTAGTGATTGAAGACTCAATAAGAGGATGACCTGAAGGATAGGCGTTGTAGTTGCGTCTTGAAACATTAAGATCTGTAGCAATAGCAACAACAGCCTTTAGCTTGTTAATCTGGGAGAAGATATCGTTTGAATTGGATTCAGCCACAAAATTCCCCAACTGTAGAATGCTTTGACTATAACTTACAAATCCGGTAATTCAAACAAAAACCCTGCTATGAGGTGAGATATGACTAATGGAAGAAGGGCTGGAGTGCTGCTGCATCCTACATCACTTCCAGGAACTGGTGGTATAGGTGTTTTAGGTAATGACCTTCATCAATTCCTGGATTTTCTATCAAAATCAGGTTTTTCTCTCTGGCAGGTGCTACCTTTGACACCTCCCGCAGCTGGTAATTCTCCATATTCAGCCTACTCTGCCTTTGCCGGTAATCATCTCCTTATAGATCTTGAACAGTTGGTTCATGAAGGAGATCTGCATAAAGATAACATTTATAATGAATTACCTTTGGATTATGTTGGGTTTGAGCTTCTTATTCCATGGAAAGAAGCATTGCTTGACCAAGCGGCTGAAAGTTTTTTCAATCAGGGGCATACTGAAAGGCTTGAAGAGTTCTGGCATTTTTGCGATACCAGATATTGGCTGCATGATTACGCACTCTTTAGGGCATTAAAGTCACATTACAAGAATAAACCGTGGCATCGCTGGCCGTCTGATATTGCTATGCGTAATCCTGTAGCGGTAGAAAAGGCCTCTGTACAGTTGGGAGCTGCAATAGGTGTTGAAAAATATAAGCAGTGGCAGTTTTTTCGTCAATGGAATCGTATAAAATCTGCCGCTCAGAAGCGGGAAATAGCTATTGTAGGGGATCTGCCGATCTTTGTGGCTCATGATTCCGCAGATGTCTGGTGTAACAGGGAACAGTTTCTTCTGGAGAGTTCCGGGAAACCAAATGTAGTTGCAGGGGTGCCGCCGGATTATTTTAGCGCTACAGGGCAGCTTTGGGGTAATCCTCTGTATAATTGGGAAGTTATGGCTGATAATGGATATTCCTGGTGGGTTGCACGTTTTCGACAAATGCTTGATCTGTTTGATAAGGTAAGAATAGACCATTTCAGAGGATTTGAGGCTGCCTGGCAGATTCCAGGAACTGCAAAGACAGCGATTAAAGGTTCATGGGTTACAGGTCCTGGCGCCCATTTTTTTGAGGCAATAAAGGCAAATCTTGGTAATCTTCCATTTATCGCTGAAGATTTGGGTGTAATTACTCCAGATGTGGAAAAATTGCGTGACCGGTTTAATATGCCTGGAATGAAGATTCTGCAGTTTGCTTTTGATTCTGATGCATCCAATCCATATCTTCCGCATAATCATATACCTAACAGTGTTGTTTATACCGGCACACATGATAATGATACCACCAGAGGCTGGTTTGAGACCTTGAATCCCAAAATACAGAAAAAAATGTACAATTATCTGGGTCTTAACGGAGTAGATCCGGTTAAGGATCTTATTAGAACAGCCCTTATGTCTGTTTCGGTATTTGCTATTGTCCCTATGCAGGATTTACTGGGGCTTACGACTGATGCAAGGATGAACAGACCTGGTGTTGCAATGGGTAACTGGAGCTGGCGTTACAGGAAAGAGCAGATTAAAGAAGGGATTGAACAACAATATTCAAAGTTACTTAAATTGTATGGAAGAGTATGAAAATATATTGCTTTATCTGAAGTTTTACAGAAAATTTAAGTTTTTTTCAAAATGGTTCTAAAATTTTATCTGGTTGGCTGTCGAACCGTTGACATCTATTATTATAAATTGTATACACTATCCTGATTTTTCAGTTCCCTCTCTACGATAAGTAGTTATCACCACAAGGAGGATGTACAAATGATTGAAGCATATCTGGCACATGAAGCCGAGCGCGCAGCTCAGGGTATCCCTGCTCTGCCCTTGAATCCCGAACAAACCGCAGGTCTTTGTGAACTGTTGGTAAATCCGCCTGCAGGTAAAGAGGCATTTCTGATGAACCTACTGAAAGAGCGGGTATCACCCGGGGTTGACCCTGCTGCGAAGGTAAAGGCAGAGTTCCTGGCAGCGATTCTTAATGGCAGCAAAACCTCTCCTCTGGTTTCCAAGATTGAGGCTGTTCGTATTCTTGGAACAATGATGGGGGGCTATAACGTTGCACCATTGGTTGACTCACTAAAGGTTGCTGACCTTGCTGAAGAGGCTGCTAAAGCCCTTTCCGGCATGACTCTTGTCTATGATGCATTTGATCAAGTGGTTGAACTATCCAAATCAAACGAGCCTGCAAAAAAAGTCCTTACTTCATGGGCAAATGCTGAATGGTTCACTACCAAGCCAGCATTAGCTGAAACTATCAAGGTCAAGGTTTTCAAGGTTGAGGGCGAGATCAATACCGACGACTTCTCCCCTGCTGGTGATGCATGGAGCCGTCCGGATATTCCGCTCCATGCTCTTGCAATGGGGAAGACCCGATTCCCTAATCGTCTCAAAGATATAGCCGACTGGCGTGCAGCAGGAAACCAGGTTGCTTTTATTGGAGATGTTGTTGGAACCGGTTCTTCACGGAAATCTGCTTGTAACAGCGTATTATGGCACATTGGTCAGGATATTCCTGCTGTGCCTAACAAAAAGACAGCAGGTGTAATCATCGGTGGAGTTATTGCTCCTATCTTCTTCAATACCGCTCAGGATTCCGGCGCACTTCCTCTTAAGGCGGATGTGACAAAGATGAATGATGGCGATGTTGTTACTATCAACACTGTTAAAGGTGAAATCAGCAATGAAAAAGGGGAGGTTATCTCCACCTTCAAGATAAGCCCCAATACACTTGCTGACGAATTCCGCGCTGGTGGCCGTATTCCTCTGATAATAGGCCGTGCTGTTACTGACAAGGCTCGCAAGGCTCTCGGGATGGGAGCAACGGATGTATTCACACTGCCTGTAAATCCTGTGCCAAAGGCTGATCAGGGTTACTCGCTTGCTCAGAAGATGGTTGGCAAGGCATGTGGAGTTAAAGGTATTCTTCCAGGTACTGCTTGTGAGCCTGCAATGACAACTGTCGGTTCGCAAGATACAACAGGTCCTATGACTGCAGACGAACTGAAAGAGCTGGCCTGCCTGAAGTTCCTCTCTCCAATGTTTATGCAATCCTTCTGTCATACTGCAGCCTATCCGAAAGTGGCTGACGTAAAAATGCACAAAACACTACCACAGTTTATCATTGAGCGTGGCGGGGTGCCTCTCAAGCCGGGTGATGGCGTTATACACTCCTGGTTGAACCGCCTGCTTTTGCCTGACACTGTTGGTACCGGCGGCGATTCACATACCCGTTTCCCTATTGGCATATCTTTCCCTGCAGGTTCCGGCCTTGTAGCTTTTGCCGGCGCTATGGGATTCATGCCTCTTGATATGCCTGAGTCAGTTCTGGTTCGTTTTAAAGGCAAGTTCAACCCAGGCATCACACTGCGTGACGCTGTAAATGCTATTCCTTACTGGGCAATCAAACAGGGTCTGCTGACAGTTCCAAAGAAGAACAAAATAAACATATTTAATGGTCGTATTCTTGAAATGGAAGGTCTGCCTGAGCTGACAGTAGAGCAGGGCTTTGAGCTTACCGATGCAGCTGCTGAGCGTTCTGCTGCAGCTGGTTGTATCCAGCTTTCAAAAGAGTCAGTGGCAAAGTACCTTCGTTCAAACGTGGCTCTGATGAAGCAGATGATTGCTGATGGCTATCAGGATGCCCAAACCTTGCAGAATCGTATTGATGCCGTAAATGAGTGGCTGAAAAATCCGAAACTGCTTGAAGCTGATAAAAACGCAGAATATGCAGCGGTTATCGAGATTGACCTCTCCGAGATCACGGAACCGATCCTTGCTTGTCCGAATGATCCTGATGATGTAAAGCTTCTGTCTGAAGTTGCCGGTACTTCTATTCAGGATGTATTCATCGGCTCATGTATGACAAATATTGGTCATTACCGTGCTGCCGCTGAAATCTGGCGTGGTGAGAAGTTTAATCCTAATGTCCGTACATGGATTGCTCCCCCTACAAGGATGGATCAGGCTAAACTGAAGGATGAGGCATATTTCTCTGTCTACAGTGCCTTTGGTGCAAGGATTGAGATTGCCGGATGTTCACTCTGCATGGGTAATCAGGCAAGAGTACCGGATGGTGTGAATATGTTTTCAACCTCTACACGTAACTTTGATGACAGGATTGGCAACGGTGCAAAAGTATTCCTGGGCTCTGCAGAGTTGGGTGCTGTTGCGGCCAGGTTGGGCAAACTGCCTACCCCTTCCGAATTCTTTGCCATTTACAATGAGCGTGTAGAGCCAAACAAGGACAAGATCTATCAGTATCTTCAGTTTGATGAGCAGTAGGATTTAATCTGTTTACAACTACCTGTCTGAGGGTTTATTTATACTTCAGATGGGTAGTTGTATCTGGTGTTGGAACCTCCAAAAATCATTAAAAAAGAGTTGCAGCCACCAACACCCTATGATATAAACCAAAACTCGTTGCCTATATTGTTTTTTCTACTATAACTGTTCTATATAAGTGGGGTTTTTTATGACGAAAGCTGATATTGTTGAACGCATTCATCAGAAGATCGGTCTCTCCAAAAAGGAGTCTGCCGAAATGGTGGAGATGGTCTTCGGTATCATGAAAAATACCCTTGAGGCCGGAGAAAAGATTAAGATTGCAGGGTTTGGCAATTTTGTTGTTAAACAAAAGTCTGATCGCCGTGGCCGAAATCCGCAGACCGGAGAGTCAATCACCATAACTGCCCGCCGTATTCTGACATTCAAGCCAAGTCAGGTTCTTAAGAGCGGCATTAATAACGAAGAATAATAAGGTTGACGGGTAGGGTATATGTACCCAGGAATCCCGGATAAAACTTATTATAAGATAGGTGAAGTAGCCTCATTGGCTGATATCAAAACATCAGTTCTAAGATATTGGGAAACAGAATTTCCGTTTTTGATTCCTGAAAAGAGTTCTTCGGGACAACGCCTTTATACAAAAAAAGATATTGATCTGGTGCTGCAGATAAAACAGCTGCTTTACCATGAAAAATATACGATTGAAGGTGTCCGAAAGAATTTTGCATCAAAAAAGATAAAAAAGGATATTGACTCAACTGACATCAATCTTCAGAAACTGCTTGGAACAGTCAGAGAAGAGCTACAATCTATTCGTAATTTGTTATAATCATTTCATCTTGGAAAGAGTAAATTCTAATCAAAAGCCCTCAAGGAATATTCCTTGAGGGCTTTTGATTAATCAAGTTGATACGTTACATTGGTAGAATATTTAAAAAACAATAAAAACATGGTGTTGTTCTGTTATTTTTAAACCTGTACAGAAGCAAAATGTTGTGATTTTTCAAGATAATAGTCGTATTTACCTTCATAAACCCTCATTTCTCCATGATCTATTTCAATAACCCTGTCAACCAACAGGCGTAGAAAGTGACGATCGTGACTAACCAGTATGACAGTGCCTGTAAATTTTTTTAAAGCTTCAAGCAGAATCTCTCTTGAACGTATATCCAGATGGTTGGTAGGTTCATCAAGTATAAGAAGGTTTACAGGACGAGCCAGTAGTGTTGAAAGTACAACTCTGCTTTTTTCCCCTCCTGAGAGATTTTCAATCTTTTTGTCAACTGAATCGCCTTGAAATAGAAAGGCACCTAAAAGATTTCTTATTACACCTATGTTTGCAAGAGGCATTGAAGCCTGAACAGTTTCAAACACAGTCTTTTGGGGGTCAAGTATTTCCATAGCATGCTGGCAGAAATATCCAGATTCTACATTTGCTCCCATATTTATAGTGCCACAGGTGGGTTTTGTCTGGCCGGCCAATATCTTTAAAAATGTGGACTTACCTGCTCCGTTTACCCCTACAACAGCTATTTTATTTTGACGGCGAATAATCCCGCTTACTCCGGAAAAGACCGGTTTTATACCTCCTTCCGGTAATTCCCATTCTTTTGAAAGGTTCTCCATAACAATTACGTCATTACCAGTACGCGGAGGTTCATTAAATTCAAAGGATATGACCCGTTCTTCAGCAGGTATCTCGATTCGCTCGATCTTGTCAATCTTTTTGACTCTTGATTGAACCTGTGCAGCATGAGAAGCTCTAGCTGCAAAGCGAGTAATAAACTCTTCCTCTTTTGCCAGCATCTCCTGCTGACGTTTATGGCTTGCAAGTAGTTGTTCATTCCTTACATTCCGCTCTCTCTCATAAAAATCATAGTTACCGGTGTATGTTGTAACCGTCTTATTGGTTACTTCAATAATCCTACTAACGATCCGGTTCATAAAGTCCCTGTCGTGGCTGGTCATTAACAAGGCGCCTTTATATTCGTTGGCAAGCCAATCTTCAAGCCAGACTATCGATTCAACATCAAGATGGTTAGTAGGTTCGTCAAGTAAAAGAACATCAGGCTTTATGGTCAGTATACCGGCCAGGGCGATTCTCATCTTCCAGCCGCCGCTGAAAGATTCCACAGGATGGTTAAATCGTTCAGACCCAATACCGAGTCCTGTGAGAACTGTTTGTGCTCTACTCTCAAGGTCGTAGCCGCCACGATGTTCAAACTCTTCCTGGGCTGCACCATAACGATCAAGAAGGGCGGTCATCTCTTCATCAGATTGAGGTTCAGACATGGTTGTTTCCATCTCTTTAAGTTCGACAGCAAGTCTCATGGTCTCTGATGAAGCTGCCATTACCTCCTCAAGTGCAGTTCTGCCTGCCATATTGCCTACATCCTGAGAAAAATAGCCAATGGTAGTTCTTTTTGAACAGGAGATCTCACCACTATCAGGTTCCTCATCTCCATTGATGATTCGGAATATTGTGGTCTTGCCAGCACCGTTTGGTCCAACCAGACCGGAACGTGAACCTGGAAGAATCTGAAAACTTGCATCACGAAACAATATCTGTGAACCATATTGTTTGGTTATATTTGAAAGGTGGATCATGCTCCAGCTCCTTATATATTATTGTTGAATTTTCATATTTAAGAGGATAATTTTGGCAGCTATTTTCTGTAGAAAGAAAAAGCCCCGAACTCTTCCCGGGGCTAAAGAACGCTGTAAGCATTATTGTTGAAACAGCTTTTAATCTTTCTCAAGAGTAACAGTAAGGCAGTTAGAGGTCAAATAAAATGCTTTATAGTAATAACTTTGAAGTTAATTCATATATTGGAAGTTAACGGAATCGTTTGACGCACCTTTGGTAGTATGATAGCCTTCCAAATTGATAAAACTGCCTGTAACCTGCCGTATTCAGGATGGTGTCCCATGTTAAAATATATATTCAGCTGTGTCGGTTTTTGTATTCTTACCGCATGCAGTTCTGTTCATCCTGTTGATTCTACTGATTATGAAGATTCCATGTCAGGTTTTAGCAGTGGATTGGGTTTGTATGCCAAAGCACGACTTTCCTGGAATGATGGAGATGCTGAGCGGGCTCTTCTGCTCTCCCGTAAAGCACAGACATCTGATCCTTCTTCTCCGTATCCGATAATGCTTGAGGCTGAGATTCTGGTAAAGTCTGGCCGAATTGATGAATCACTTGCTGCAATTGACCGTGCTATAAAGGTCGCGCCTGATTATCGTCCGCCATATCTGCTGGGTGGCAACATAAAGTTCTCTACGGGTAAGCCCAAAGAGGCGGCAGTTTATCTCCGTCATGCTGTAAGGATTGAACCAGGCAAGGAGGATGCGGTTCTTCAACTTGTAACTGCACTTATGCAGTTTTTTGAATATGAAGAGTCTGTTAATGTGTTGAAAACCCTGATAAAAGTTAAGCCGGAATCTGCAGTTGGAAATTACTATCTTGGCAAAGTTTACAGTCAAATGAAATTGTATCGAGAGGCAGTGTCATATTACCAGAGGGCTCTTGAACTTAGGCCGGATCTTGCCCAGGCTGCAATTGATATGGCTATTTCATTTGAGGCTCTTGATGATTATGACAAGGCTATTGCTACATACATAAAGGTGCTTGATGAAGCTGAAAATAGAGCCCCTCTGATTCAGCACCTTATTCAGCTTTTTATACAGAACCAGCGTTATGAAGATGCCCTGACTTATCTAAAAAGACTTGATAATATGGGTCTTTCCACCACTGATAGCAAGCGTAAGAAAGGTCTTATATACCTTGAGCTTGAGCGTTATGATGATGCAATAGATACTTTTTGCGATATGCTTCAGTCAGATTCTGATGCTTATCAGCTAAGATTATACCTTGGCACTGCATATGAAGAGAAAGGAGAACTTTCTGCAGCTGCAGAAGAATTTAGGAAAATACCATCTGATTCTCCGATTTATCCAGAAGCTGTAGGACATCTGGCTTTTATTTATAAGGAACTGGGTAAGACTGAAGAGGCAATTAATCTGCTTGAAAAGACTATTGCTGACAATCAGAATAAACTTGAGCTGTACCTCTCTCTTGCAACACTTGAAGATTCAATGGGACACACAGCAAAGGCTCTTGATTTTTTGGTTGCAGTTGAATCCCGTTTTTCCAATGATTACAGATTCCACTTCAGAATTGGTGTCTTGTATGACAAGTTGGGCAAACGCCCCCAATCGATAGAACGTATGAAAAGGGTTCTGGATCTGAACCCTGCTGATGCTCAGGCTCACAATTATCTCGGTTATACATATGCAGAAATGGGGATTAATCTTGAAGAGGCGCTTCGTCATGTAAAACGTGCGCTCGAGCTACGACCTGACGATGGTTTTTTTATTGATAGTCTTGGATGGGTCTACTATCAGATGAAGCGTTATCATGACGCTATCCGTTATCTTGAAAAATCTGCTGCTCTTGTCCCTGATGATGCCACTATTCTTGAACATCTGGGAGATGCTTATTTTGCCATTAAGGAAAAAAAACACGCCCTTAAATATTATAAGAAGGCTCGTGCCATAGAACCTAAAAAAAAGTTGCTGGACGATAAGATTAAACGGATTCTTCAAGGAGAACTGGAAGAAAAATGATTGTCACGGCAGGGGGCTATCGTTTTCTGAAGTTTACAGCCCTGTTTTTAGTTGGTTTGTTCTTTTCTGCATGTAATCCTTCTGATGTTCCTCAAGCTGTTCGAACGGCTCCCTCGAATATCAACGCTGATTATGGTGATGCGGTTGTTGAAGGAAGTATAGGAGAAGCCTCTACCCTTATTCCTGTTCTTGCTTCAGACAGCGCCTCCTTTGCTGTTGCCGGTCTTATTTATAATGGTCTTGTAAAGTATGATAAGGATTTGAAAATAGTAGGTGATTTGGCCGACTCCTATATCGTTTCCAAAGATGGTTTAACCATTACCTTTAAATTGCGGCAAAACGTTACATGGCACGATGGCAAGCCATTTACATCCAGAGATGTTCTCTATACATATCGGGTTATAATAGATCCCAAAACCCCTACCGCCTATTCTGAAGATTTTAAGCAGGTTGCGTCTGTGACTGTTCCAGACAGCCATACTGTTGTTGTCCGTTATGCCAGCCCATATGCCCCCGCTTTGTCTTCTTGGGGGGTAAACATTTTACCAGCACATCTTCTGGAGGGGCATGATATAACCAAAAGCCAGCTGGCGCGGAAACCTGTTGGAACCGGTCCATTCCGTTTCAAGGAATGGGTCGCAGGTCAGAAGATTGAACTTGAGGCAAACAAGGATTACTTTGAGGGGCGACCTTATCTGAATCGTTATATATTTAGATTTATCCCTGATACATCAACAATGTATATGGAACTTAAGGCGGGCGGTATTGACCAGATGAATCTAACCCCGGTGCAGTATGCCCGTCAGACAGATACCAGGCTTTTCAATGCAGCATTCAAAAAATATCGTTATCCTTCAAACGGTTATCTCTATCTCGGTTATAATCTCAGGCATCATCTTTTCAAGGATGTTCGTGTACGCCGTGCCATAACTGCTGCTATAAACAAGGATGAATTAATTCAAGGGGTACTTTTCGGGATGGGTCAGAAGGCAAATGGCCCCATGATACCTGGTAGATGGGCTCATAATTCAAAGGTCAACGATATACCGTTTGATCCGGTGTATGCGCAAAAACTGCTTTCTGAGGCAGGCTGGAAAATGGGGATGAGTGGCTTTTTAGAGAAGGATGGGAAAATTCTGCGTTTTACCATCCTTACCAATCAAGGCAATCAACAGCGTCTTCTGACAGCTCAGATTATTCAACAAAGGTTAAAGCAGGTTGGGATTGATGTTCGGATAAGGATTGTGGAGTGGGCTGCCTTTTTAAAGGAATTTATTGATAAGGGGAATTTTGAGGTTGTACTGCTTGCCTGGCTTACATCGCAAGACCCTGATATGTATGATATTTGGCATTCCAGTAAAACCAAGCCAGGGGAACTTAATTTTATAGGTTATAATAATTCGGAGGTTGATCATCTTCTTGAAGAGGGGCGTAACACCTTTGATATAGAAAAGCGTAAGAAGGCCTATTTTCGGATTCAGGAGATACTTGCGGAGGAACAGCCTTATACGTTTCTATACGTTCCTGATGCACTCCCTGTTGTATCATCAAGGATTAGAGGAATAGAGCCGGCTCCGGCCGGTATCGGCTATAATCTTATAAAGTGGCATGTGCCTAAAAAAGAACAGAGGTATTGAAATTACTGATCTGACAGCTTTATTGACAAGATGGAAACTGTTTGACACTGTTACTGCTTTATGGTTTTATCTCTCTCTTTCGGATTAATTATGAAATATACTCATCTCTTCTTTTTTATATTATGTTTTCTGTTTACCACCTTTATTTCATCAGGTACTACTTTTGCCTTTGATCTGTCTTTATATGGTGAAAAGATTAGGGTGGCCATACTTAAAGGGGCTGAAAACGTTACAATAAGTGGCGCTGGTCTCCTTGCGACAAACGATGCTGAACAGGCTGTAGCTCTCGAATTTCCTGCAAATTTTTCAAATATCAATGGAAGGGTAGTTTACGGGAACAGCTCAAATCGTGTACTGAGAATTGCTGCTTTTGATCTAGTAAAGGTAAATGGCAAGTCTTACCGTGGCATAATTGAGCTCTCTGCGCAGAACGGAAAGTTGCTTGTTGTTAACGAATTGCAGTTAGAACAGTATCTGGTAGGAGTTATAAACAGTGAAATATCATCAACCTGGCCTATGGAGGCGATCAAAACTCAGGCTGTAATTGCCAGAACATATGCTGTTGCAAAGAAAAAAGAGCGCTCAAGGGCTTTATACCATCTTGAATCAACAACGATGGATCAGGCCTATTTTGGCACGGATCAGGAAGATGCCAGGGCCAGCCGTGGTGTAAGTGAAACAGAAGGTGAAATACTCACAAATGATGGCAAGGTTATACAGGCATTCTATCATGCCAACAGCGGTGGTCGTACAGAGTCTTCAGAAAATGTTTGGGGACTTGACTTGCCGTATCTCAGGGGGGTTGAGTGTCAATACGGTTTGACATCATCAACCAGAAGTTGGGAATTAAATATACAACTTTCCAGAATAGAGTCTGCATTAAGAGCTGCCGGTCAAAAAATTGGCGATCTTCTAGATATTAAAGAGGGATCCCGGAATAACAGAGGACGTCTTAAAACGGTTGTTCTTGTTACAAGTCGTGGTAATTTAACCATTCTTGCTACAAAATTCCGTATGGCAGTCGGATCAACAGTCATAAAAAGCACTAATTTTAATCTTCGTGTAGAAGGTCAGTCCGCTATCTTTAATGGAATGGGTTATGGCCACGGAGTTGGGCTTTGTCAATACGGAGCCAAACAGAGAGCCCTGGATGGCTTTAATTATAAGGAGATACTTTCTTATTACTATCCAGGTACAAAACTAAGCAAGCTGTCTGAATTATAGCTGCCTGCTCTGCTTATGCTTGTTACTGATTTTTCTTATATACTACCGGATAAACTTATTGCGAGATATCCGGCAAAAGAACGTGACAGCTCGCGTTTAATGATTCTTCAGCGTAACAGTAGTGCTTTGAATGAAACAAATTTTGGGAATATAGTTGATTGGTTAAGACCAAACGATCTTCTTGTTCTGAATACAACAAAAGTTATTCCTGCACGTCTTTTTGGCAATAAAGAGACAGGTGGCAGAGTAGAGATATTCCTTGTGGAACCTCTGAAAGAAGGCTGGAGGTGTCTGCTACGTTCTTCAAAAACTTGCCGTAAAGGCCAGAGGATCGCACTTCCTGAAGGGGTTGATGCTGAGGTTATTGACCGACATGGAGATCAGGACTGGCATGTTCGTTTTACAGGCACAAAAGACTTTGATACCTGGCTGCAGAGTGCAGGACAGATGCCGATACCTCCTTATCTGAACAGGGAGAGTGAAGAGCTTGACAGGAGAAGATACCAGACTGTTTATGCCGATGAACCAGGTGCTGTTGCAGCTCCAACGGCAGGTCTTCATTTTACTCCAGAACTTATGGAACTGTTGCAGAAAAAGGGTGTCCGTCTGGCTAAGGTAGTTCTTCATATAGGATTGGGTACTTTTCAGCCGGTGCGGGTTAAAAAAGTTCAGGAGCATTTGATACATAAAGAGCGTTACTTGATTCCTCAAGAAACAGTTAAGGCAATAGAAGATACAAGGAAATCCGGAGGCAGGGTTATTGCTGTTGGCACTACCTCCTGCAGGACTCTTGAACACTCATCCAGCGCAGCTGGAAAACTGAAAGCAGGTAATGGTGAGGCTGACATCTTTATTTATCCTGGCTATAAGTTTAAAGAAGTGGATGCTCTTCTCACAAATTTTCATCTGCCTGAATCAACCTTATTAATGCTGGTATCAGCCTTTGCAGGTACAGATTTTGTGCTGTCAGCTTATAAAGAGGCGGTTAAAAGACAGTTCAGATTTTACAGTTATGGTGATGCCATGCTGATTATATAGGAGAGGCAGTGCCTAATCATTTTAAGGTTTTGCATCAGGAACCGGGCTGCCGGGCGCGCATTGGAATGCTTTCTACAGCTCATGGTGTGATTGAAACTCCTATCTTCATGCCTGTAGGTACTAATGCAACTGTAAAGGCGATGCGTCCTGAAAATCTAAAGGATGCCGGCACACAGATAATACTCTCAAATACCTATCATCTTTATTTGCGTCCTGGTCACCAACTTATTGAGAAGCTTGGCGGCCTGCATCGTTTTATGTCATGGAATGCCCCTATTCTTACTGATTCTGGTGGGTTCCAGGTCTATAGTCTCTCGGAATTACGCAAGATTTCTGAAGACGGGGTCAAGTTTCGTTCCCATATTGACGGCTCTATGCATTTTTTGACTCCTGAACTTTCAATTGCTATCCAGGAGTCTTTGGGAGCCGATATCATAATGTGCTTTGATGAATGCCCTCCGGCAGATGCCAATTATGGATATCTTGAACGCTCTCTTGCAATGACCACCAGATGGGCGGCCAGATGTAAAAAGTCTCATAAAAGGCAGGAACAATTGCTCTTTGGAATTGTTCAGGGAGGGCGTTTTAACGAACTGCGCCGTCGCAGTATTGAAGAACTTATGGAAATAAATTTTGATGGTTATGCGCTTGGAGGGCTTTCGGTAGGTGAAGAAAAAAATGTTATGCATGAGGTAATGGATGGATGTGGTGAGCTGTTGCCTTATGAATATCCTCGCTATATTATGGGGATTGGTACTCCTGAAGATTTGATTGAGGCTGTCTGGCGTGGATATGATATGTTTGACTGCGTTATGCCTACACGCAATGCCCGTAACGGGATGCTCTTTACAAATAATGGTCGGCTGAATATAAAACGGAAGCAGTTTGAATATGATGATCAGCCTATTGATTCAGAATGCAGATGCTATGTGTGTCAAAATTACAGCAGGGCGTATCTGCGACACCTTTTCCGTTCAGGTGAAATTCTGTCATCAATGCTGAACAGTCATCACAATATAGCCTGGTATCTGAATTTTATGGAAAGAATGCGTAACGCCATAACCAATAATCGTTTTGAATTATTTCGCAAAGAATTTTATCAACAGCAGAATACTGAAGCTGAAAATAACAAGGAGGAATAAAGGTATGAACTTTTCAGGTATTGCATTTGCAATGGGGGCTCCGGCTGGTGGAGCGGCGCCGCAGGGTGGGGCTGCAGCTTTTATGAATTTTGTTCCGCTAATTTTTATGTTTGCTATTTTTTATTTTCTCTTAATCCGTCCACAACAGAAAAAAGCAAAAGAGCACAAAGCCATGCTTGATGCCCTGAAGGTTGGAGATACTGTAAAGACCGCTGCAGGCATACATGGCAAGGTATCGGCTCTTGAGGATCAAGTGGTAACACTTGAAATAGCTACAGGCGTAAAGATTAAGATTGACAAACCATTTGTAACCACTGTTGTAAAATAGTAATTGAAAGATAAAAATTATAAAGTAAGGAGCCGTGCCAATGCCTAAGGGAGCCGGATGGCGCATCGCCCTGATTGCAACCTTTGTTTTTCTGTCCTGTGTATATCTGGTGCCGACACTGTCACCAAATTTGCCTGACTGGTGGAAAGGGATCCTGCCTAAAGACAAGATTCATCTTGGTCTTGACCTTCAGGGAGGCACCCACCTTGTTCTTGAAGTAGAAACGGTTAAGGCGGTAGAGGGTACTCTTGATCTTGTGGCAACGGATCTTGAGGACACCCTTAACAGCAAAAGCCTCCGCTTCAAGCGAGTTAGTCGTACTGGAAGCGACAAGGTAACAATCCTGATGTATGAAAAGGATACCTCTACCGAGGTACAGAAGCTGCTCAAGGATAAATACAGGGATTATGAGATAGTTCCGACAGTTGAAGAGGGTGGACTTGTCGGTCTTGCCCTACGGATGAAGGAACAGGATATTCAGGACAGGAAAGATAAGGCCGTTGCCCAGGCTTTGGAGACTATCCGTAACAGGATTGACCAGTTTGGTGTTTCAGAACCGATCATTGCCCGCCAGGGAGTTAACCAGATTGTTGTTCAGCTTCCAGGAATCAAGGATCCACAGAGAGCGATAGCCTTGATTGGTCGTACAGCAAGGCTTGAGTTTAAAATGGTAAAAGAAGGGGTATCCCCAACAGGTGGGGCTGTACCTGATGATTCTGAGGTGCTTTATGAAAAACATACGGATCCGACTACCGGTGCTACAACAGAACTCCCTATTGTGGTTCAGAAAAAGGCTCTTATAACAGGTGATCTCCTTACAGATGCACAGGTTCGTATAGATTCACAATTTAACCAGCCATATGTTGGTATAGAATTTAACTCATTGGGCGCTCGTCTGTTTGATCAGATTACTGCTGCCAATGTAAATAAACGTTTTGCCATTGTTCTTGATAGCACAGTATATTCGGCACCGGTTATTCGTGAGCGAATATCCGGTGGTTCCGCACAGATTTCTGGCAACTTTACTGAGAAGACCGCTTCAGATCTTGCAATAGTACTTCGTGCCGGTGCTCTTCCAGCTCCTGTTAAAATTATTCAGAACGTTACAGTAGGTGCATCACTTGGCAAGGACTCCATCGATAAAGGGTTAATGGCAGGGGCTATTGGTGTTTTGCTGGTTATCTGCTTTATGGCGATTTATTACAAATTGTCAGGCATGGTGGCTAACCTGGGGATGGTTCTTAATATCTTGTATCTGATGGGAGCTATGTCAGCCCTGGGCGCAACTCTCACACTGCCAGGTATTGCCGCTATAGTTCTTTTGGTGGGGATGTCGGTTGACTCTAACGTTATTATTTTTGAACGTATAAGAGAGGAACTTCGACTGGGCAAGGCGCCAAAATCTGCTCTTGAGGCAGGTTATGACAAGGCTTTTCTGACTATCATGGACTCCCATGTTACCGCTCTTATTACTGCAGCGGTACTTTTTCAGTTTGGTACCGGTCCGGTCAAGGGTTTTGCTGTTTCTTTAAGTCTTGGTATAATGATCAACCTCTTTACCTCGCTAATGGGTACCAAGATGATCTTTGACCTGTTCATGCATAAAGGGAACGTCAAAAAGATGAGTATATAAGGGGTATTCAGCTATGATGGAATTTCTAGGAAAAACCAGTTTTGATTTTATAGGAAAACGTAATATTTCTTTTGTAATTTCAAGTATAATTTCAATTATTGGACTTTTTGCCATTCTCCAGATGGCAAGAGGAGTTGCCAATATGGGGATTGACTTCACAGGTGGTACATCAATACAGCTTAAATTTGATAAAGCTGTTCCAATTGCTGATGCACGTAAAGTTCTTCATAATGGTGGAATTGCCGAGTTTGAACTGCAGGAGGTCAAGGATGGGAACAAGCTTCTTGTAAAACTTCCCAGGAAAAGCGCTTTAGCTGTAGGAAAGGCGGCTGAGATCGTTCCGGCTACTTTTATCAAGGCCTACCCTGATATGAAGGTAGAGGTTGAAAGTACAACAGAGATTGGCCCTTCAATAGGTGCTAAACTTCGAAAAGATACAATCATAGCTGTTGCTATCTCTATGCTGGGCATTATCTGTTACATTGCTTGGAGATTTGATTTTAAATTCGGAATCGGCGCAGTAATAGCTACTCTCCATGATGTTCTGGCAATGTTTGCAGTCTATTATCTTACAGGCAGAGAGTTCAACCTTTTGTTTATAACTGCGGTATTAACCATCGCAGGATATTCACTTACTGATACGGTTGTTGTTTTTGACCGTATAAGGGAAAATCTGCACAAGGATTTAAAAGGTTCTCTTCACAAGATTTTCAATACCAGTATTAATGAAGTTCTTTCTCGAAGCATAATCACATCACTTACAACCTTTCTTGCAGCAATCGCTCTCTTTGTCTGGGGTGGGGAGGTTATCCACGACTTTTCTTTTGCTCTGCTGATAGGGATTATAGTCGGGGTATATTCTTCAGTATTTGTTGCGAGCCCTGTAGTTCTACTGCTTGAGCAACGTGCATTGGACAAGGAACCGGCCAAGACCGGAAATACGCAGCCGGCAAAGGCATAGAACCGTGAAAAAAGAGTCTGCAATTATTGCAGTAGTTACTCTGATTATTGGTTTTTTACTTGGTCTGCTTGTAGGTGCCAGGTTTATTTTTGACACTGCTACAGCATCTGTAACTAAAAAACCGAAAGAACAGGTTTCAGCTTCAGGTTTAGAACCTGCTGAAATAACCGCACGCATAAAAGAGCTTGAACTGATTGTTGATAAAGAGCCCAAAAACCTTAAAGCCTTGATTGAACTTGGAAACAGGTACTTTGATTCTAATCAGGCACAAAAAGCAGTACAAACCTACAGCAAGGCTTTGGCTATTGATCCAAATAATGCTAATGTGCTTACTGATCAGGGTGTTATGTTACGTGCCCTCGGTTTTTTTGATCGTGCACTGGCAAACTTTGAAAAAGCAAACAAGGTTGATCCAAATCATTTTCAATCCCTTTACAATATAGGTATTCTCTATGCAGTTGATCTGAAAAAAACTGAAAAAGCACGTGAAGTATTTGAGTCCCTTTTAAAACACGATCAGACAAGTGCTCTTGCGCAACAGGCAAGAGAGATGCTCAAACAGCTTCCTGCCCCCCAATAGAGGTTCTTCATATTTCTATCCTTATCTCTTATAACTTTCAGCATACCCCTTGATTTTTTACTATTGATGTTTATCTTCTGAATTAATTCCATTCTACTCAAGGAGACTTGTAAATATGTCAAAAGCAACAAAACAGTTTCAAACTGAAGTAAAACAACTGCTGGATCTTGTAATTCATTCACTCTATTCAAACCGTGACATATTTCTGAGAGAACTCATTTCAAACAGCTCTGACGCTATTGACAAGGTTCGTTTTGAAGCCCAGTCGAATGAATCTGTTCTTGAAGGAAACAGTGATTGGAAGATTAAACTCATTCCGGATAAGGATGCCGGAACGTTGACTATTCGTGATAACGGTATCGGGATGTCAATGGCTGAGGTTGAAGAGAATATTGGAACAATAGCAAAATCAGGCACCAAATCATTTGTTCAGGCAATGAAAGATGCAGCCGCAGCTGAACAGCCAGAATTGATAGGTCAGTTTGGAGTCGGTTTTTATGCATCTTTTATGGTTGCAGATAAGGTTATACTCACAACCCGTAGATCGGGTGATTCTGCTCATGGTACTCGTTGGGAGTCAATCGGAGATGGTTCATACACCATTGAGGATTGCACAAAGGATAGCAGGGGTACGGAGATAGTCCTGCACCTTAAGGATGAGTTCAAAGAGTATCTGGATGAGTGGAAGATCCGGAATATAGTCAAGAAATACTCTGATTTCATCCAGTATCCGGTTTGTATGGATATTACCCGTACCGAGACTCCCAAAGGTGTAGATGGAGAGGAAATTGAAGGGGCTGGTACTATAGAAAAGGTTGAGGAACAGACCTTAAATTCAATGAAGGCAATCTGGGCACGTCCAAAGAGTGATGTTACAGAAGAGGAGTATAAGGAATTTTACAAGCATGTCTCCCATGACTTTGAGGATCCTTTCAGAACTATACATTTTGCAGCAGAGGGTACGAGTGAGTTTAAGGCTCTGCTTTATCTTCCGGCCAAGAAGCCATTTGATCTCTTTATGGCGGAGCGTAAGCGTGGAATACAGCTTTATGTAAAGCGGGTTTTTATTACTGAGAAGTGTGACACCCTCCTTCCGGATTATCTGAGGTTTGTTCGTGGTGTTGTTGATTCTTCTGATCTGCCGTTGAATGTTTCTCGCGAGATTCTGCAGGAGGATGTGCAGATAAAGCGGATTCAGAAGAGTCTTGTAAACAAGGTTCTTTCTACCCTTTCAGACCTTAAGGAAAAGGAATATGAAGAATATTTAACCTTCTGGAAAGAGTTTGGCTCTGTTCTTAAGGAAGGTCTGCACTTCGATTATGCAAATAAGGAAAAACTTCAGGATCTTATCCTCTTCCAGAGTACAAAAACCGAAGCTGGGAAATTTGTTTCTCTCAAGCAGTATGTTGAACAAATGCCCGAGGCACAGAAAGAGATCTATTATATCACTGGTGAAGACCGTGAGGCTCTTGAACAGTCACCCCTTCTGGAGGCATTCCGTGCAAAGGGAGTTGAGGTTCTCTTTCTGACAGACCCTGTTGATGAGTGGGTAGTGCAATCACTTTTTGAATATCAGGAGAAAAAGCTTAAGGCTGTTGACCGTGGTGATGTTGACCTGGACAGCGAAGATGAGAAAAAAGAAAAAGAAAAGAAGCAGGAAGAGGCGCAGAAAGAGTTTGGCACTCTTCTGGAGTTGATAAAAACACGCCTGGAAAGTAAAATTAAAGAGGTTCGCTTCAGTAACCGTCTTACAGACAGCGCCTGCTGTCTTGTGGCCGATGAATATGGCATGAATGCAAATATGGAACGTATCATGAAGGCGATGAATCAGGCAGTGCCTGATTCAAAGCGGGTACTTGAACTAAACCCAGACCATCCTATAGTTAAGGTAATGAGTGAGATGCACAAACAGAGTGCAGATGATGCACGTCTCCTGGACTATGCAGATCTTCTCTATGATCAGGCTCTATTGACTGAAGGTACTCCAATAAAGGATCCACTCAAGTTTACAAAGCTTGTAAGTGAACTTATGGTAAAGGCTGTAAAATAAGATAAAAAACGGTTGAGCAGGTGGTTATTACATACAGCCTGCTCAACCGAATAATTGTGAATCGGCAAGAATTATCAGCTGTTTTTTACATTTTTGACCATAAAATGTAAACGATTTAAAATGTTTACCTCACTTGTCCCGTCATCAAAATCCAGAAACAACAGATTCATATCAGGATAAATATCCTTAATTCGTTTTTCAACACCTTTTGATATAACATGATTAGCAATACATCCAAACGGTTGTAAACTGATCACATTGTTAATCCTACTATCCGCAAACATGGCTATCTCAGCGGGTATAAGCCATCCTTCACCAAATTGATTAACAAGGTTCAGAATTTTTGAAGCTTTGTCTGCTGCATGCCTAATCTTGTGAAACGGCCTGTAATATCTGAATTTCTTGTTGATATTGTCAAATTTCATAATCATCCGGTTTGCCATTATTTCTGTATATGCAAGAAAGAGGCTGGTCATAAAACCGGTTTCAGAAAGATATGCCTTATCATTAACCCTGATATTGATTAATTCCTGAATAAAAAAATCTACAATAGGTGGAACTACTGTTTCAATTCCCTGTTCAATAAGCCAATTTACAACATTATGATGACCGAAAGAGTTGTATTTTACATAAATTTCGCCAACTACACCAATTTGCGGGTAATTTTTATCAATAATTGGAATGTCGTTAAATGATTTTACAGCCTGCTTGAGTAATTCGAATATTCTTTTTGTTTCATTATTTTTAATTGGTTCAAAAGATAAATTAATAAATTTATCAAGTATTAACTGTGTTTCGCCTTTATTCGCTTCTCTTACAACTGTAGCGTAATACATCATTGCAAGAGAATCTGCATACAACATGGTTGTGAAAGTTATTGGCAGCAGTTTCTTCCAGTCTATAGAAAACCCTGGTTGGGGATTGATTGTTTTGCCGGCTGTTCCTATTGCCAAAAGAGGAATATCATCAAAACCGGCAGCTATCATCGCCTTTTTTATAAGTTGTAGATATGTCGAGGCGCGGCACTGACCACCGGTTTGGGTTATAGCAACAGCTATTTCATCTCTCTTGTAATTTCCAGATTTAAGAAACTTGATAAAATCCCCGACGATGATGGTTGCAGGATAACAAATTTCGTTGTTTGAGTATTTAAGACCATATTGAACAGAATCTTTATCAGGCTTTGGCAGGTTGATATACTTGTAACCTGCATTTGCGAAAAGCGCAGGTAATAAATCCGAGTAGATATCCGCAAAATAAGGGCCAATAATCACTCTTTGTCTATCTTTAATTTCAAATGGTGGTGTTGTAATACGCCTCTTTTTGTATGCTTCAAGATCATGATTTCGAAGCTTTATGGATTCTATCATTGAGCGCAGACGTAAACGTACAGAGCCTGTGCTTGTGATTTCATCTATACGGATAAGAGTATGAATTTTCCCGCCATCTTTAAGAATATCAATGCATTCATCAACAACAATAGCATCAGGGCCACAGCCAAAAGAGTTGAACTGTACAAACTGGAAGTTATTTGGCTGTTCACTTACCCACTGAGCGGCGTTAAATATCCGGTTAGGGTAGTTCCATTGCGGTATTACATGGAGATTATCAAGTCTGGATTTGTGTGGCGGTGGTAGAGAGTCTTCAGTTAAAACATCAACACCCAGATCAGCTAGAACCTCAGGTGTCTTATGATTTATAAGACTGTCTATATGATAAGGTCTGCCTGCTAATACAACAACAAAACGGTTTTCCAGTCTTGCAGTATCTATAATCTCTGAAGCTTTATGTACAAGCAGTTCCTTAAACCTCTGCTGCTCTTCAATGGCTTTCCCAATTGCTTCAAGAAAAAGAGATCTGGAAACTCCAAACGGTTTCAGATAGTTATAGCAAGCCTTAATCAACAGTTTCTCGTCATTAAAATTTATAACAGGCGAATCAAACGGAATGTTAAATCTTTCTTCCGTATTTATAGCGCTTTTTAATACATCAGAATAACTGCTTACAATCGGACAATTATATGAACTCTCGGCTTCTTTGAAGCTGTTTTTCTCAAAAACAACTAAAGGATAAAAAATTCTGTCTACTTTTTTCTCAGCAAGATCAAAAATATGGCCGTGAATCAACTTTGCAGGGAAGCAGATACTGTCGGACATAATTGTGCCCAACCCCTTTTCAAACAGTTTCATTGTTGAAAAGGATGAAAGCAGTACCTCTATTCCGCAATTGGTTAGCAGTGTGTTCCAAAACGGAAAATTTTCAAAGACACCTAATGCCTTTGGGATTCCGATGCTGAAACGTCTATTTCCTGTGGCTCTGGTTTCACGATTGAAAAGCAGTTTCAGTTTATAGTCATAAAGGTTAAATCCCTTTTTTTCTTGTGTGCCCTTATTATAGAAAACCTTTTCGCATTTGTTTCCGGAATGAAAAACATTTCCGTTTGGAAATGTGTATACTGTCACCAGACAGAGATTTTCACATCCTTTGCAGGTAATCTGTTTTGTTTTGTATGTAGTTGTAGAATTGAGATTTGCTAAATCTAAGGGCATGTTAAATGATTTCTTAATGTAGAAAGATGCATATCAAAATATAACCTAATGAGAAGAATTAGTTACGTTGTTTTGGGTTAATAAAAACTCTTCGAATGCTATTAGTGCTGCCCCAAAAGCCCCCATCTGTTCAGGGATATCGGAGCAGGTTACCTTTTGGCCAGTAAGTTCTTCTAAAGCTTTAAGAACTGAAATATTTTTAAAGGTTCCCCCCTGTACTACAATATGTTCTCCCAACTCGGAAGCATCTTTAAGTTTAAGAACTTTATACAATGCATTTTTTATAACCGAATACGACAATCCGGCTGCAATATCCTCGGTTGTGGCATTTTCTCTAAGAGACTGTTTTACTTTGGAGTTCATAAAAACAGTGCAGCGTGTTCCCAGATCACATGGCGATTCAGCTCTGCAAGCTAAAGATGCAAAATCTGCAACCTTATATCCAAGTGAATTGCCGAAGGTTTCAATAAAAGATCCACAGCCTGAAGAACATGATTCATTAAGCTCTATTCTATTAACTATGCCATCATCTATAAAAATGGCCTTCATATCCTGACCGCCTATGTCTATTACAAATGTTACGTTTTCGTTAAAATGCTGGGCTGCCTTGCAGTGCGCCAATGTTTCAACTATTCCATCGTCAATACCGAAAGCTGCTTTAATTAAATCTTCTCCATATCCGGTGACTGCAGTTCTTGAAGCTTTTAATTTCTTGTCTGTACGTTGCAGTTCATTCCTGAATGATTCCAATCCATCTTTTACCGTTTCTATTGGATTTCCGTTGTTATGTACATAATAACTGAACAAGAGTTCCTTATCTGAACCGATTACACAGATTTTGGTTGTTGTAGAGCCTGAATCAATACCGATAAAACAGTTTTCCCCTTCATATTCTTCAATTGGTGTACGTTTTACCTTTACCTTCTTTTTGTCGTGTATCCATAGATCCATTAATGTTTGATCGGAAAATAGGGGAACAAGACGATCTGATTTAAGGTTGATAAATTCTGAACGCCTGGAGATCAAATCAATCAGATCTAAAATTGAAATTTCAAGCCTTTTAACAGAAGGTTCCAGAGTTGCCCCAATGGCTGAAATAAGCTCAGGATGTTTTGTCATAATAACATCATCATCCGTAAGTTTAAGATTTGCCTTAAATATTTTGCCTAATTCCGGCAAAAACGTAAAAGGACCGCCTGAAAACAGGAGTTTGGGAACTATGTTGGTGCCTCTTGCAAGGGTGTTAATGGTCTGAATTGAAACAGCATGAAAGATGGAAGCAGCAATATCTTCTTTTGGTATCTTTCGAGCCAGCAAGTTCTGAATATCAGTTTTTGCGAAAACCCCGCATCTTGATGCTATTGGGTAAATATTTGTATGTTTTTCGGCAAGCTGATTAAGTTCGGCAAGCGAGACATTAAGCAGTTGACTCATCTGATCTATAAAAGCGCCTGTTCCGCCCGCACAATGGCCATTCATCCTTATATCTGGTTGTTTGCCCTGTGCGAAAAAGATCATTTTTGAATCTTCCCCGCCAATATCTACTAACGCTTTAACTTCAGGAAATTGGGTTCTTACAACCTCTATAGAGGCTATTATTTCCTGAATGAACGGTATTCCAACCCGCTCGGATAGACCCATACCTGCAGAACCGGTGATTGAAATACCTGAATATAAATTCCCTGACTGCTCTTTTGCCTTGTTAAGGAGATGTATAATAGTATGAGTGATTTTTAGATTATGACGCTGATAATCCGAGAAGACAATATTCTGACTGGAGTCAACAATCGCAATTTTAGCGGTTGTGGAGCCAATATCTATACCGGTTTTATATCTGGTTGCCGTCATCTTGCCCATATTAATAAATCAGGTACCTGTTATAAAACTGTTGCTTAAAGTCAGTTCATAGAGTTGTAAGTATTGTAGGTTATAATAGCTAAATATTCTGTTAAGTATTATTTGTTTTTAATGTTAAAAATATACCATAAATTTTATTAATTTCATATTCCATTTTTTCTTATTATTGCATAAATCGTTTCCGTTTCATCCTCTACTTTAAGCGCTTTTGCAATTTTTTCAGCATCAGTCTCTGAAGGATGTTCAACAAGATACTCACGCACCTTTTTCAATATCTCGATTATCTTTCCTGCAGCTTTTTTACCTGCTTCAACGCCTGGCTGGTGATAGGCATTTATATTTACAAGT
Source organism: uncultured Geobacter sp. (assembly GCA_964655435.1). Taxonomy (GTDB): domain Bacteria; phylum Desulfobacterota; class Desulfuromonadia; order Geobacterales; family Pseudopelobacteraceae; genus Trichlorobacter. The sequence goes on along the minus strand of CAZZMP010000016.1, from coordinate 46,074 downwards.
GAGGCGTACAATCCAACAGTTCTCTCGAAGAGGGCTATCAAGGCTCCAATTGTATGAGCGTCAATCCTTTTGATACTGATTGTTATTGATTCTCTGCCGTTTTCTGCCAGAGCCTTCCTTGTACCGTACAAAAAACCAAAAAGGTAGTCGCCACTTGTAACCCCTTCTTCAACCTCCAGTATTGGCTCATTACGTTCCTTAAGCACTTCTATGAATGTAACAAAAAAATTGGCTACACCTTCTCTCAACTGTTGCACATAAGCATGTTGATCCGTGGATCCTTTGTTTCCATAAACCGTCAGACCCTGCTCAACAATTTTACCGTCAAGATCCAGTTTCTTTCCAATAGACTCCATAATCAATTGTTGGAGGTAGCGAGAAAACAGCAGCAATCTGTCTTTATAAGGCAGCATCACCATATCTTTTTTGCCATTGCCACCGGTGGCCTGGTACCAGATCAGAGCCATAAGGGCGGCTGGATTGGAGCTGGTTTCCGTTCTTCTGGTAAGTTTGTCGCAGCATCTTGCTCCTTCCAACAAGGCATCAATATCCAAACCTTGCAAAGCTGCAGGCAGTAAACCAACCGCTGATGTAACGGATGTTCGTCCACCAACCCAATCCCACATAGGGAAACAGGTAATCCATTCTTCGAATTTTGCCAGTTTGTCAAGTTCACTTCCATCACCGGTTATTGCAACAGCCTGACGATTGAATTGAAGTCCGGCTCTGTTCCATGCTGCCTCTGCTTCAAGCATTCCATTTCTGGTTTCTTTGGTGGAACCGCTTTTTGAAATTACTATAACAAGACAGTCTGAGAGCTCGCCAATCTGTTTGAACACCCGATCCATACCGTCCGGATCAGTGTTATCTAAAAAATAAGGGGTCATTTTATCATCAGGATTTCCCAGTGCATCAGCTATAAACTGAGGACCGAGGGCAGAGCCACCAATCCCTATTATGAGTAGTTTGGAAAAAATTCTGTTGCCAGGGGCAGTTATCTTTCCAGTATGTATTTCGTTAGTAAATTTTTTGATTCTTGTAATTGTTGTCTCTATTTCCTGAGCAATTTTCTCTGTTGGTGAGAGGGTAGGGGTGCGCAGCCAGTAATGGCCAACCATTCTGCCTTCATCAGGATTGGCGATACTTCCGTTTTCAAGAGCCTGCATAGCTATAAATGCCCTTTGTATTGAGGGTTCCATGCAGTTAAAAAAATCGTCAGAAAAGTTTATCTTGCTGATATCCAGCCAAAGTCCAATTTCAGGGCATTGGCATAGATGCTTTTGAAAACGGTTCCAGGTCATTTGCTATTCTCCTTGCTTTTTGCTGTATTCAACTGTCTATATAAACAGAGGACGGGAAAAATATTCACCGTCCTCTTGAAAGTTAATCCGTTAGTTAATCGGTTACTTCTTAATATTGTAAAACACGTTATGCCCGTTAAAGATGGCAGTTGTGTCCAGTTCATCTTCAATTCTAAGCAACTGGTTGTATTTTGCCACCCGGTCAGTACGGCAGAGTGAACCGGTCTTGATCTGTCCGGCATTTACTGCCACAGCAAGATCGGCCAGTGTGGTGTCCTCTGTCTCACCTGAACGGTGGGAGATAACTGTGGTGTAACCGGCTCTCTTGGCCATTTCAATTGCTTCAAGGGTTTCAGTTAGTGTGCCGATCTGGTTGAGTTTTATAAGTATTGAATTTGCAATCCCTTTTTGGATACCTTCCTTCAGAATTGAGGGATTTGTAACAAAAAGGTCGTCACCTACAATCTGGATCTTCTTGCCGAGGCGATCTGTCATCAGTTTCCAGCCGTCCCAGTCATTTTCAGCCATGCCGTCTTCTATTGAGATAATTGGATATTTGTTGACAAGATTTTCATAAAAATCAACCATCTGAGCAGGTGTTTTTTCTTTCTGTGTTTCGTTTTCAAGGGTATAGAGGTTCTTTTCTTTGTCATAAAGTTCAGATGATGCTACATCGAGAGCTAGAAGAACATCTTCTTCTGGTTTATAGCCAGCCTTGACAATTGCCTCCATTATAACTTCCAGTGCCTCTTCATTTGACTTAAGGTTAGGTGCAAAACCACCTTCGTCACCAACAGCCGTATTGTATCCCTTAGACTTAAGAACGCCTTTAAGTGCATGGAATATCTCGGCTCCCATCCGCAAGGCCTCTGCAAAACAGCAGGCTCCTGCAGGCATTATCATAAACTCCTGAATATCTACGTTATTGTCTGCATGTGCTCCGCCGTTGATTATATTCATCATCGGTAATGGCAGTTCACGGGCGTTTGTGCCACCGATATATTTGTAAAGTGGCTGGCCTGCCTCTTCTGCCGCTGCCTTTGCAACAGCCAGGGAAACCCCTAGAATGGCGTTTGCACCCAGGTTGCTCTTGAACTCGGTGCCATCCATCTCAAGCATCTGTTGATCTATAGCAATCTGATCGCTTGCTTCCATACCAATCAGCTCATCAGCTATCTTGTTGTTAATATTATCAACAGCCTGTAAAACTCCTTTGCCAAGATAGCGGCTCTTGTCACCATCCCTAAGCTCTAAAGCCTCGCGCTCACCTGTAGAAGCACCTGATGGAACAGCTGCGCGTCCAAATGCGCCGGACTCAAGAAATACCTCGCACTCAAGAGTTGGATTACCACGGGAATCAAGGATCTCCCTTGCATAGATATCAACAATTTCACTCATAACTACCTCCCTCATGGAATTAAATCAAAACTCTATTCTTATAGCACAAGATATTGAAATTAAAAGTACGAATTGGTAGATTTTTTAAGTTCAGCACTGTTAGAAACATCTGCTCTTCACTCCTCATATCATTTGTGCAAGATATATGATAAAAGGTTTATACAAAAGATTACGGCAGGAGGAAGCATAGATGGGCGTTAAAGAATATCTTTTTATTGCTGCATTTTTTGGTATTCCGGGTATAGCCGGTGCTTTGCTGGCTCGCAGATGTGGTAAAAATCCTCTGTTGTGGGGTCTGCTCTCTGCTCCGTTTCCCTTTTTTGTTTTTGTGCTATGGCTTCAAAGACCGAAAGAGGAACTCCCTGGATACTTCAGAAAATGTTCTGAGTGTGGAGGTATCTATCCCTGGAAGCTGAGTGCCTGCAAATATTGCGGAAAAGTAAGGGAGTAGCTGATAGTCTTTTGATATTATTAAAACAAAACCCCGTACTAACAATTATGTTAATGCGGGGTTTTGTAACTGGAGAGCAGATCTATTGATAAGGGTCAGGAAATAAGATGTTGCATCAACATGAAACCATCATTTAGGAGCAGGCCTGTTGATTTAGCCTGTATTTCATCATATGATTTTGCACCGTTGCTGTTGTTATCTCCTGGACGATATATTATGAAAGGTACAGGATCGCTTGTGTGAGTCATCTTCATCACAGGTGTAGGATGGTCAGGGCAACAGAGAATCCGTAGATCGCTAAACCTTTCAGCTCCGTTCAGAACTGTCCCTACCACTAGATTATCAAAATCTTCAATTGCTTTTATCTTATGTTCAAGGTTACCGCTGTGAGAAGCTTCATCAGGGGCTTCCAGATGCAGATAAACAAAATCCAGCCGTTCAAGAGCTGCAAGGGCTGCATCAGCCTTGCCCTTATAATTGGTGTCAATATATCCGGTGGCACCTGGGACGTTTATTATCTCAAGACCTGCAGATAGTCCGATACCCTTTAAAAGGTCAACCGCTGATATTACAGCTCCGGAGAGACCAAATTTTTCCTGATAAGGCTGAAGAACAGGGCTTTTGCCATGCCCCCACAGCCAGATGGAGTTTGCAGCAAGGTCATCCCTGTCAAGACGCATTTTATTGACAGGATGGTTGTGCAATATCATCTGTGATGAGTTCATAAGATATATAAGCTCATCAGCACCTTCACCTTTAGGCAAAAAATCAAGTATATGTTTTCCGCTTATGTCATGTGGCGGGGTGGCAGTCATTCCATCTTTTCCGTTACGCCAGACCAGAAGATGGCGATAGCCAACACCGGGATAAAACTGAAAACGGTGATCGCCCAGTTCTGACTGCAGGGTTTCAATCAGCTTATGCGACTCTTTGCTGCCAATATGACCTGCAGAAAAGTCCTCCATATATATCCTGCCATTATGTGGTTTAAGAGCCACAAAATTCATTCTGAAGGCTATATCGTCGGATCCGAGCTCAACTCCCATGCTGATAGCTTCCAACGGGGATCTGCCTGTGTAGCATAAATGAGGATCATAACCGAAAACCGATAAATTGGCGACATCGCTTCCAGGGGGCATTCCTTCAGGCACAGTTTGAGCCAGACCTACAAGCCCTGATTTTGCCATCCTGTCCATATTCGGGGTGTTAGCAGCCTGCAGAGGGGTCTTGCCGTCCAATTCTGCACAGGGTTCATCTGACATTCCATCACCGAGAAGTACTATGATCTTCATAACTACCTTTCATCTATAAAATTTTATTAATAGTAGCTGTTCAATCAACTGTTTGTCAATTACGACTGAATCCTTCTTACAAAGATCTCCTTTGCCAGTGCTGTATCAATTGCAAATTCTGAGAAACCGACACGAAAGATATATGATGGAAATGATTGTACAAGAATTATCCTGTTGCCAGGCAGAACCCCCATTGCCATCAGTTTCTGCATCTTCTTATTATCTTCAGTCTGGATGTAGGCTATTTCACCTTCCTGTCCGGACTTGAATTCCGTCAGAGGTACTACACCCAGATCGCCGCTACGTCTTGCCTCAATGCAGCATTCGCCGGGAGGAATCGGTTTGCCATGAGGACAGGTGGTTGGATGATTCAACATTGTGCAGATCTTTGTGTCTACTCCCTCGGTTAAAAGATGCTCAAACTGGCAGACCTTCATCTGTCCTGTCTCTCCACGCAGATTAAGAACATCCATCATAAGGCGTTCGGCAAGCCTGTGCCGCCTTACTGTCATGCGGCCAACTTCACGCCCCTCTGCGCGAAGGTATAACATTCCGTTCTTTAACTCTGCCAGTGCGTTTCTGGTAAGCTCTTTTATCGATTCAGCATCAGGTTTTATAAACATGGTTTCAGGATCGAGAAATGGACCTCCTTCTTCCTCAACCTCAATCCAGAGTCTTTCAATAATATCTTCAGCCTGTTCAGATAATTTCATGATGTTTACTCCTTGTTCCTCTTTGTTATCATGTTTTTCAGGCGTTTTAAAAAAACAGGTTCCTGTATATTTTTATAGCCGCATTTAGGACAATGTATACCATGACAACCACCAGGACAGGTTCCACATCCGGTGACTCCATCCGATTCTTCAAATTCATGTCCGCAAAAAACGCAGCGCATCATGCCAGTAAATTTGTTGCAATAAGTATTCTGTTAAGAAGATAACCGGCACTAAAAGCAATGGTTGTTACAAAAAAGAAAATTGAAAATGCAATTTTCCAGCCACGTTCCTTTTGCATCATCAAAAACTGAGCCACGCAAGGTACAAACAGGGTCAATGTGACTGCAGCCACAGTAAGCTGACGAGCATCCAGAATGCCTTTGGATTGCATGTCATAGAGACCGGCAGCGCCGTAATCCCTACGGAAGAAACCGAGAATAAATGCAGGTGCCACCTCCTTGGGAAGGCCTATACTGTGCATCAGAGGCACCATTCCATTAACTATCTTTTCAAAGCTGTTTGTAATTTTACCAAGCCATAGCAGCACTGATGCAAGTATAAACAGTGGCAGTATCTCAAGAAAATACCATAAAAGGCGAGTATATGTTTTGGTAATTACATTTGAAAGCTGTGGCATTCGCATAGGTGGCAATTCCATGTAAAACATTGGTGCTTCTCCGGGCATCAGCCGTCCGGTCAGTATTCCGACCAGTATAAAAATAAAGGTCATACAGCCTATCCAAACGAAAAGTGCACCTGGAGTAGGCGTTAAAAGAGCCAGAATAACTCCAAGCTGAGCCGAACAAGGAATTGCTAGCGCAAGTAGCAGTGTTGCAATAGTTCTCTCTCTTACAGTTTCAAGAGTGCGGGTAACCATTGTTGCCATTGTTGTGCAGCCAAAACCAAGCACCATAGGTATGACAGCGCGTCCAGAAAGGCCAAACCACTTGAAAAACCTGTCTACCATCATTGCAAGTCGTGGCAAATAACCACCATCTTCCAGTATGGAGAAGAAAATAAAAAATGTGGTTACAATTGGCAGTATAATGCCAACCGCATACCGAATTCCTAACGTAATAACTCCATATTCACCCACCAGCAATTCCTGAAGCCACCACCAGGGGATAAAGCCGGTTACAAGTTTGCTGATCCACGGATTAAATAGTTCTTCAAACAGTTTCCCTTCAAGAAAATCAACCAGAGTACCTGCACCAAAACTGCCTACAAATTTATATAATCCAAAGTAGAGAGTTATCAAAAGAATAGGAATCCCTGTCAAAGGCTTCATTGTCAGATTGGAAAGACGTTCTCCCCAGGTTTTTCTGTGCTTTTCTGGAAGTGTTATGACTCCTTTTATAAGTTGGCTTACCATTTCCTTTCGTTCCATTGAAAGGTTTAAATGAAAGGATTCACGTCTCTCAAAGGCAATTTCACGGACATTTTGCTCAATTATCCTGTAAACATCTTCATCCTCTTCTTTTGATATGATTTCAGAGACTTCTTCATCCCCTTGCAGAAGTAACAGGGATAAGCTACGGCGTGAAAGGACGTACTCTTTTTGTATCAAACGGGATATCTTGTTTATGTCAGATTCAAGAAGTCTGCTGTATTTTATTGGGAGGCCACAGCTCTGCCCAAATTCAGATATGGCAGTTTTGATCTCTTCTATACCTCTTTTATGTGCAGTTGCTGCGGCAATTACCGGAATTCCGAGCCGTTTTTGTAATAGTGCCAGATCAAAAGAGAGCCCCATACGTTCTGCTTCATCCATTATGTTGACTACAAGAACCACAGGCAGACCGGCTTCAATCAACTGTATTGTCATTGAAAGCATTCGCTCAAGATTTCTGGCATCAAGAACGTGCAGAACAACATCAGGCTGTTCATTCAGCAGAATTTCACGTGCAACCCTTTCCTCCTCAGTAATTGTATGGACAGCGTACATGCCAGGAGTATCAATAACCTGCCAGTTTTTTCCTGTAATATTTACATGGCCTCTTGAAACTTCAACAGAGGTGCCAGGATAGTTAGAAACTGTTACATAACTGCCTGTAAGTGCGTTAAAAAGTACACTTTTGCCAACATTAGGATTCCCAACCAGGGCAACTCGTCTTATGAGATGTTCTTCTTCTGGTGAATCTTCAAGCGATGACATCAATTAGTCCTTATTTTAAATTGAATGTAACTATCCGTTTTTTAAGCGATCTCTTCAATTGCAGCTTTTCTGCAGTTTGGACAGATCCCGCAAAGTTGCATTTTATGGGTTATAAGCTTGAATCCGTGACGCTCTGCAATCTCTTTTTGTAAACGTTCAATGGTTTCATCCTCAAATTCTATGATAGCATTGCATTTAAGGCATACAAGATGATCATGGTGTTCTCCGGCCATCTGGTGTTCATACCTTGTATGACCATCGGAAAGGGTTAATTCTCGAGCCAACCCTGCTTCTACAAAAAGTTTTAATGTTCGGTAAACAGTAGCCTGTCCTATTCCTGGATTAGATCCCCTTACTTTTAAATAAAGTTCTTCAATGCTCAAATGCTCGTGTGTAGAAAGGAATATATCCAGAATAACTTCCCGTTGACGGGTTGATCTAAGCCCTTTTTTTGCTGCAAATGCATTAAAAGCTTTTTTCTTTTCTGCAATCATGGCATCCCCCATCTTTTTTTAAAATAAATAGCAGAAAAAACAATAATCGGTCAAGAAACTTTGAATGTCATTTTCAATAAAATGATTAATGCAAAACTGTTATAAGGATAGCAATTCAATCTAGTTGAGGAAGGTGTTAAGAAGAAATAAGGTTAAAGAAGTTCCTGTAGCTTCCTTCCAATATCGGGGTCTCTCATAAGGGACTCTCCTATAAGAAATGCCCCTGCACCAGAAGCTTTGAGTCGTTCGATATCAGCGCGATAGTTTATGCCACTTTCTGAAACCAGTATGCGGTCTTTCGGGAGCATTATAGAGAGACGCTCTGTTGTATCAAGATCCGTTGAGAATGTTTTCAGATTACGGTTGTTTACCCCTATGAGAGCTATATTGGTATCACAGGCTGTTTCCATTTCTGCTTCATCATGTACTTCAAGCAAGATATCAAGTTGTAGTTCTTTAGCAAGAGCGGACAAATCTTTAATCTCCTCTTTCTCAAGAAGAGAGGTAATCAACAGGATGGCATCTGCTCCAGCAGCTCTGGATTCGTATACCTGCCACGGATCTGTAATAAAGTCCTTGCGTAAAAGAGGCAAAGCAATTTGTTCACGTATTAAAGCCAGAAAACGAATATGCCCCATAAAAAACTTCTCTTCTGTAAGAACAGAAAGGCAGGTTGCCCCATTATCCTGATATATTTCGGCAATATGAAGAGGATCAAAATCCTCTCTGATTACCCCTTTGCTAGGAGAACCTTTTTTCACTTCAGCAATGATGGCTGTCCAGCCGGATGAAATGGCTTCTCTCAAATGACGTTCAAATCCACGCGGGGTATCTTCAAGATCCGAAATACGTGCCTTTAGTTCATCAATAGAGGTTAGAAGCTTGGCCTTTGCAACCTCTTCATGTTTGTTTGTAATAATAGTTTTAAGAATATCCGGTGTATGGATCATTAAAATAAACCTTGATTCAATTTATTAGATTTGAAGCATTTTTCTGTTTAATCGGAACATTATTAAAAGTGTCCTGAATTGTATGAATGTAAAAGGAGTCATAATAACAAAATATGCTATTGAAAACTGTTGAATCACCTGGTTTAGCACAAGTCCCATATGGATGAAAAAGAATCCAAATACCATAAAGGCGACACCGGGACAGATTATTGCGTAGCTTATTACGCTTTTTTTCTCGCTGTATATAAATTCGTTAAAGTAATCCAGCTTTTTCATAGTGTAATATCCCAAAAGGCCAAACATCAGCTGTAATGATAGTATTCCAGAGGTTAAAAGGAACATCCAGGAGCCGGATACATCCTTTGCATAGTCAAAGTTATGGGCAAACCCAAATGTATATCTGACAAATGTGATCCCTAGCAGTGTAAGTATAGGTATCATAATCCAGAGGCTGACACTGGCCTCTCGTGAAATTCCAAGTTCCAAAATTGATTTAAACCCCAATGTTATTTTAAGAATAATAAGTGATATTGAGATGGAACTGAAAAAGACAGAAAGGAACAGACCTATGGCTGAGATTTCCTTGTGATGACTCATTGCTCCAGGAGCAGCCAGACCAACCGCAATCATGCCAAAAGCAAAAATAGCTATCATCTGGCTGAGATTATTGTTGTTTACAAAGTCAAATCCTTTATCAACGATTAACCTTACGGCATATTCAAGAAAAAGGCGCATTGCATAAATACCTACCGCAAAGAATCCCGCCAAAGCAAAAGGGAAAAGATATTCAACAACAGTCCATAATTTGGGTACAAATGTAGCCCCGAGTACAAAGCATACATTAATGGTCATGGCGTAAGTAAGTGGAATTGCCATCAGAGAAACTTCATTATTGGAATTTTTAAGTTCCTCAAAGGCGTCAGTTTTTTTATACAGCCCGTATTCTCTTATGTTCCAGATAAGCAGTCTGAAATGCAAATATGCAAGATATATAATAATTCCAAAGCAGATAAGGACAAGCAGAGAAACAAAGTTTTTTTGCGCTATGAGAGGAAAGATCTGATCTGCAGTAGCTAGCGGTGTTTTTGGGTGTTCCACCATAAAAAACAGGTAAAGATAAAAGGCGACCGATAGTCCTCCAGCTCCTAGTGATGAGAGGAAATAGAGTGGAGAATATTGTTCTTTTAAATCTTTAATCATAGTTCCTCCTATAATTTCAAACCTGATTGGTTAGCTGTACAAGTTTATCAAGCTGACTTAAAGCTTTACGACTGTCAATCGCCTCTGCTGCAAGGGCAATTCCATCAACTACTGTTTCAACTCTTTCAGCGGCAAGCAGCGCATATGCAGCATTCAACAAAACGATTTCTCTTTTTGAGCCAGGCTCAGCATTTAGAATATTTTTTACAATTCTTGCATTGGCGGTTGCGTCACCACCCCTTAAATCATCTATTGTGCATCTTTTAAAACCAAACTCTTCAGGATAAATAGTAAAAGTCCGGACTCCTTCAGAAGTTACTTCAGCTGCACTGGTTTCTTGTGTAAGTGTAATCTCATCCATTCCATCCTTGCCATATACTACAAAACCATGTCTGCAGCCTAAACGGTGAAGAACGCCGGCAAGTTTTTCCACTAGATTTTCACGATATACACCCATTACCTGACAATCTGCGTTGGCAGGGTTAGTAAGGGGACCAAGTATGTTAAATATGGTTCTTATCCCAATTTCACGACGGGGACCGATTGCATATTTCATGGCGCCATGAAGTGCAGGTGCAAAGAGAAAGCCAATACCTATTTCTTTAATGCTTCGTTCTACCTGGGTTGGTGTCACATCTAGATTTACTCCAAGTTTTTCCAGTACATCGGCGCTTCCGCAGGCTGAAGATACAGAACGGTTGCCATGTTTGGCTACCTTTACTCCGCAGGCTGAAACAACAAAAGAAACGGTCGTGGACACATTGAAGGTGTTTGTGCCATCTCCTCCGGTACCTACAACATCAAGAATAGTTTCCTGATCCAGATTGATGTCGTCCCTGTCAATATCAAGGACATTACGCCCTACACGTATAGGTGTAGCATGTTCACGCATTACCCTTGCCGCGCCAGTTATTTCTTCTACAGTTTCACCCTTCATCCTTAAAGCGGTTATAAAAGAACCTATCTGAGAAGGAGTCGATTCACCAGACATTATCTGATTCATAACCTCAATCATCTCTCCTTCTGTAAGACTATGATTTTCAACGACTTTTGCAATAGCCTGTCTTATCATAAAGCCTCCTCTTGAAACAGGAATAGGGATGTTTCCATCCCCATTCTCAAGACTATATTAAGATATAACTCTATTTGCCTTCTGTAATTCGCTTTATCGCTTCCTTGATCATTGTCTCTGCAAGATCTGGAACTACTTCCCATACTATGCGCTCAATAGTTTCTTTTGATGCAGAAAGAATTGCAACCTTTAATTGCTCTTCAGTCAATGACAAAGGTGGTTGTATGGCAGATTCAGTTGCTACAGGTAGAGTTGTATATTCGTGAGATTCAGAAGCCATAACCATTTCAGGAAGAACTGCTATCTGTTCAACTGCCGGTTCCAGAGGAAAGGGTGCAGACTCAATCGGTACTTCGTTAAAATCAATCTCAGGTAGGTTTGGAACAATATTTTCCTCAGAATTGTCAAGAGTTAGTTCAGTTGTTGTAGCTGCTTCATCCTGAAACTCAAAAGTCTGTTCTCCATCTGGAACCCATGATGCTCCGATATGATCATTTTCTGTTGGAAGGTCAGGAAGTTTATCTTGAGATTCTTCAATAATGGAAGTAGGTTCAAAGAAAATGGTTTTTTGGGATTCAATGGAAGAAGGTGGTGCAATCTGTTCTGGAACAGTCGGAGCAGAAGCCTGAACAGGCTCTACTGTAAAAGCTCCCCATGGGTCATCAGGCAGTCTTGCAGGTTCAGGTTCAACTGCAACCGGCTCTGTTGGTGGTTCAAAGGTGTTCTGCTCAAAAACAAAAGTTTCGTCAGTTGCAGTATTTTCTTCAGGCTTTGGTGCTATAGGGGCGGAGACAGCTTCCGGTTCTAAATCAGACTGCATAACACCGGCACGATTTTTACCGATTTGATAGAGTTCCTGAACTTTTCCAACTATCTGTTGAGACTCGAATGGTTTGATTATGTAGTCATCAGCGCCTGATTGACGTGCCTTCTCCTCATCAAAAGGTTCAAATGAACCGGTAAGAAGTAAAACAGGGGTTTTTGCCAGAACAGGATCTTTTCGAATTGCTTCGCATACTTCATATCCATTCATTCCAGGCATAAGGGTATCAATAAGAAGAATATCTGGTTTGATTTCCAGTGCTTTTTGAACAGCAGATTTACCGTTATCAACAACAGTGAGGGAATAATCGTCTGATCCAAAAATAATACCGACTACTTTCTGGATGGTAATACTGTCGTCTGCCAGAAGTATTGAGATACCGCCCATCAGTCCCTCCCTGTAATGATTGCTGATAAAACAGTAGAATTTTGTAAAACTTGGAAAACACTAGCATACAGCCTGTTCAGTGTCAAGGATCTGGATTTTGAAGTGGTTGTAACTATTAAGGTTGTTTATTTGGTTTAAATAAAGATGCGGCAACAGTTGAAATATCGCTCCTTAATTTATTAAAACTACGTCTGTTTTTATAATCAAGACGAGTAGTCAGTAAAACTACAAACAGATCTGTATCCGGATCAATCCAGACCGATGTTCCGCTATAGCCTGTATGTCCAAATGAATACTCTGAAAAAAGGGTGCCTTTGGGTGAGGAATAGGGGGATTCCCTGTCCCATCCAAGCCCACGTACGATTCTGCCGTTGCGGAAATAATATGGAGCTGTCATCTGTGAAACAGCACTGGATGACAAAAAAATACGATTGTTAAGTTTACCATTATTAAGCAGCATTCTAATAAAGATCCCAAGATCTTCAGCTGTACTGAACAGACCGGCATGTCCGGCAACTCCACCTAGCAATCTTGCATTGGGATCCTGCACCTCTCCGGTGTTTACCCCGTTTTTGCCTCCAAGTGTTGCCGCTATAGAGTGACTCGAATCAGGCTTGAATGCGGTGTTTTTCATTTTAAGCGGTGCATAGAATGATTCAGAACAGTACTGATCCAAACCCATGGAGGTTATACGTCGCACAAGATTGCCAAGAAGTATAAAGTTGCTGTCAGCATAAAAAAAACGGTTTCCGGAATTTATTGACCCGGTATTTTGGGAAGTTCTTCTTATGGCGCTTTCAAGCGGAGCCTCAGGATTTAGCTGAGTGTCATACAGTCCAGATGTATGTGTCAGAAGATTGAGAACTGTTATCTCTTTGCCTTCAAATTCAGGAAACCATTTTGAAATAGGATCAAGTAATGAAAGCTGCCCCTGATCCATTAATTTTATTATAGCCGGTGTTGTTGCGAACACCTTTGTCAGGGATGCAATGTCAAAAACTGTATTCACTTCAAGTGGTTTTGAGCTTTTGTTAAAGCCTGCCTTACCTATAGCCTGGACGTAAACTGTTTTGGTACGATTTCCTATCAGTACAACAGCTCCACTTATAAGTTGTTTTCTTACGGCATTTTGTAAAATAGAATCCAGAACTGCTGTTCGTCCCGCCTCTTCAATAGGATCTGTTTCAGCGTTTGCCTTGGCGCCAAACATTAATGTCAAAACAATAAACAGTAAAAAAATATTGATGGAAATATCTAACCTTACAGGCAGAAAAAAGCCGTCAGAAGGACGGCTTGAAAAAACAGATTCAGTCTTTGACATTAATGTATCCTAAAATTGATTTCCTTGATGATTTTACCGGCAGGATCTCTTATTTCAACTTTCCAGTTTCCGATCTTTAATGAATCAATCGGTATACTGCTGTATGTTCGCCAACGTTTTCCTTTTACCGGCAGTCTGGTTTCTTTAACTATTTTTCCATCTTTCAGCCATAGATGGTTTATATGCGTTTCATCCCCATCTTCATTAATTGTCCGTGTGAAACAGTATAATACTTTGACTGTACGGTGTGAAATACGATGAACCGAATCAATAGGTTTATTTTTAGATATTTTTGTAGTAACTGCCAATTCGGAAATTTTTAGCGATTCTGCATAGAGCTGTTCTGTAAATGTGATTGTCAAAATAAGAAGCAGCCAAATGAGCTTTATCATTCTGTAGCTCCTGTTGTCGGTTCAAGTACGATAATCTGCATTTATACTGACATATTCGTGGGATAGATCTGATGTATAAACCGTTGCTGTTCCATTTCCGAGACCAAGATCAACTGTCACTGTAAATTCTTTTTGATGCAGAACTTTTGTACCACGTTCTTCTGCATTACCGCCTGCAAAAACACCTTTTTTTGCCATACAAACATCATCAAACCATAATGCAAGCAGATCAGGATTAACTTCAATTCCTGAATAACCTATAGCGGCAAATATTCTACCCCAGTTGGCATCCTGACCATAAAATGCAGTTTTTACCAGAGATGAATTTGCGACGGAAATTGCAGCTTTCTTTGCATCACTGTCACTGGTTGCACCTTTAATTCTTATTTCAACAAATTTTGTGGCTCCTTCAGCATCTTTTACGATCTGTTTTGCAAGGTCAAGAAGTACAGAATCGAGCAAAGATATGAATTCTGAAGCCTCTGTAGTGCCAGGTTTTATAAGTGGCGCTCCTGAAGCGCCGTTTGCCATAAACAGGCATGTGTCATTAGTTGATGTATCACCATCAACAGTAATTGCATTAAATGAACGTTCAACAGAAGAAATGAATATCTGGTTAATCAGGGCAGGTTCAACAGCAGCATCAGTTATTATAAATGAGAGCATCGTAGCCATATTGGGCATTATCATGCCTGCTCCTTTGGCTATACCGGCAACAGTATATGATTTACCTTCAATCGTTCCTGTTGAAGCGGAAGTTTTGGCAAATGTATCAGTAGTCATGATTGCCGCTGCTATATCATACAGTGATGCATTTCCTAGCTCTGAAACAAGAGAGGGGAGGGCGTTTCTAATGCGTTCCATAGGCAGAGGAACACCTATAACCCCGGTAGAGCATACCTGAATCAGATTTTCCTGTATTTGCAGTTTTTCAGCCAGAATACGGGCTGTTTCTGTGGCATCCTGCAAACCTATTTCACCAGTACATGCGTTTGCATTTCCGCTGTTGACCACAAGAGCCTGGCACTGTCCTGAAGCTATATTTTGGGCTGATAGCAATACCGGAGCAGCTTTGACCTTGTTTGTTGTAAATACTGCGGCAGCAGTTGCCGGAACATCTGAATAGATAAGGGCAAGATCTTTACGTCCCGGTTTTTTTATGGCAGCTTCTACAGCTGAAAAAGTGAATCCTTTAATTATCATAGAGAACCTTCTTGGCTACAGGCTATTTACCGCAACATTTCTTGTATTTCTTGCCACTTCCACAGGGGCATGGTTCGTTTCTCCCGACAGTTCTGGAGCTTTTTGCCGGTTCTGCTGTATGGCGTTCATCATTATCTGTAATCGCTTTAAACATATTACGACTTTTTTCTGCCTGTTCAATTTCAAGTTCTTCAATATCTTCCTCATGCTCTATCTGAACCCAGAAAACCTTTTCCACTGTTTCCTCGCGAATCCTGATAATCATTTCCATAAACAGCTGGTAAGCTTCTTTCTTGTATTCCTGTTTAGGATCCTTCTGACCATAGCCTCTGAGGCCAATACCTTCTTTCAGGTGGTCAATATTAAGAAGGTGGTCTTTCCAATGAAGGTCAATTGACTGTAACATGACGACCTTGATAAGGTGATCCATCAACTCATTGCCAAGGTCTTGAGATTTATTGTTAAAGACGGACTGGGTCTGCTCTTGTAAAAGATTCTGCAGACCATCAGCGTTAAGACGGGCAATCATCTCTCTTGAAAGCTCCAGCTGCAATGAAAAGCAACGGTAAACGGTTTCAGAGAGCGCTTCCCAGTCCCACTCCAGCGGAGCATCCTTTTCATATGCATATGCCTTGACAATATCGTTGATGGTTTCATCAAGCATCTCCATAAAGCTTTCGCGGATCTCTTCACCGGCCAGAATTTCGCGGCGTTGTGTATATATCACCTCTCGCTGTTTATTCATTACATCGTCATAATCAATAAGATGTTTCCTTATTTCAAAGTTATGAGCTTCAACCTTTTTCTGAGCATTCTCAATTGATTTGTTGATCATCGTATGGGTTATGGCTTCTCCTTCTTCAATCTTGAGGAAGTCCATAATCTTGGCTACACGTTCTGAACCGAAGATACGCAGGAGGTCATCCTGCAACGAAAGATAGAAACGAGAGGAACCTGGATCTCCCTGACGACCGGAGCGCCCACGCAACTGATTATCAATACGACGTGATTCGTGCCGCTCTGTTCCTATGATATGTAAACCACCCAGGGCTACAATCTGATCATGCTCATGAGTGCATTGTTGCCTGAATTTTTCAAGCATAACAGAACGTTGCTCGTCAGTGGCATCCGGATTCTCATTTACCCACTGTTTTAAAAGACCGTCAGGATTTCCTCCCAGCACGATATCTGTTCCACGACCTGCCATATTTGTGGCAATAGTGATGGTTTTTAATCTGCCGGCCTGCGCAACTATTTCCGCTTCTTTTTCATGCTGTTTGGCATTAAGAACATAGTGTGGTATGGCATGCTTACGTAAGATTTCTGAGAGTACTTCTGATTTTTCAATGGAAATTGTTCCTACCAGGCATGGCTGCCCTTTTTCGTAATGCTCCTTTATATCTTTTATAACCGCATCAAATTTCTCTTTTTCTGTTTTATAAATAACATCAGGATAGTCAGGACGGAGTAACGGGCGGTTGGTTGGTATCACAGTTACGTCAAGCTTGTAGATCTTGTGAAATTCTTCAGCCTCTGTATCTGCAGTTCCTGTCATTCCTGATAGTTTACTGTACATTCTGAAGTAGTTCTGGAAGGTAATCGTTGCAAGAGTCTGATTCTCGCTCTCTATACGCACCCCCTCCTTGGCTTCAACAGCCTGATGCAGGCCATCTGACCAGCGGCGTCCAGGCATCAGACGGCCAGTAAATTCATCAACAATAAGAACCTCACCATCCTTAACAACATAATCTACATCACGACGGTACATTGCATGGGCGCGCAAGGCCTGGTTTACATGATGAAGAGTTTCAATGTTCCGTGGATCATACAGGTTTTCGACCTTAAGCAGTTTTTCTACCTTTTCGACCCCCTGTTCTGTCAGTGTTGCGCTTTTAGCCTTTTCATCAATTGTGAAGTCGCCAGTGTATTCTTTTTTCTTGCCTGAAAGCGTGTTAGCCTCAACCTCTTTAACTTCACCCTTTTCAAGAAGTGGTATTATCCGGTTTATATTGTAATATTTGTCTGTTGATTCCTCGGTAGGCCCGGAGATGATTAAGGGGGTTCTAGCCTCATCAATAAGTATCGAGTCAACCTCGTCAACAACAGCAAAGTTGAAACCACGCTGGACATAGTCATCCAGGGAAAACTTCATGTTATCCCGCAGATAGTCGAAACCGAACTCATTATTGGTTCCGTAGGTAATATCTGCCGCATAGTTATCACGACGTTGTTCATCATCAAGTCCATGAACAATAACCCCAACCTTCAATCCCAGGAATCCATACAGGTGACCCATCCAATCAGAGTCACGTTTGGCAAGGTAGTCGTTTACAGTAACGACATGAACACCTTTACCTGAGATAGCGTTCAGGTAGGCTGCCAATGTGGCAACCAGAGTCTTTCCTTCTCCAGTCTTCATCTCGGCTATCTTGCCGGAATGAAGTGTCATACCACCAATCAACTGTACATCAAAGTGGCGCATTCCAAGTGCACGGCGACCACCTTCACGACACACTGCAAAAGCTTCTGGAAGTAAACTGTCCAGAGATTCACCCTTGGCATAGCGTTCTTTAAATTCAGTTGTTTTTGACTGCAGTTCTGAATCAGAGAGCGTTTGTAAGTTAGGTTCAAGAGCGTTAATCTTTGCAACCACAGGCCACATTCGTTTAAGCTCACGCTCATTTTTACTTCCGACAACCTTGCGAATAAGGCTACTAATCATTTTTTATCTCCAGATTCTATATCTATTTTAATGAATGAAAAATCGTGGAACTATAGCACAAAAAAACTAAAACATGAAGCGTCGCATGCTTATACTTTGTAAAATACCTATTCCAATCATAGATGTTATCATCGATGTTCCACCATATGAAAAAAAGGGGAGGGGAACTCCGACCACTGGAAAGAGACCTATAACCATTCCGATATTGATAACAATATGCCAGAAGAGCATGGCAGTAACCCCGACAGCAAGTAAGCCCCCGAGGCGGTCGTTACAGCGTCTTGCAATATTTAATCCCCAAAGAATCAAAAAGAGATATAGTGTAATAAGAATTAGTGTTCCAATAAAACCCCACTCCTCGGCAAAGACCGAAAATGCAAAATCTGTATGTTGTTCCGGTAGAAAACGGAGTTGGGACTGGGTTCCTTTTACATACCCTTTTCCCCATAATCCTCCTGAGCCAAC
Source organism: uncultured Geobacter sp. (assembly GCA_964655435.1). GTDB lineage: Bacteria > Desulfobacterota > Desulfuromonadia > Geobacterales > Pseudopelobacteraceae > Trichlorobacter. The sequence continues at coordinate 27,732 of CAZZMP010000016.1, read as the reverse complement.
AGCTATCTTGCTTTGAATTATATGATATCCACTTCCAAGTCGTGAACGTTCAGGATTTATAAAATCAAGCACCCTGTTTTTCTGGTATGGCTTCATATATACAGCCCACGTAAACCAGGCGAGTGGTACCGTTATCAAGGCAAAGCTCAAGATTGTAGACCAGCGGAAGCCGATGTAAAAAGACATGGAAATGGCAATTAAAATTACAAGAGTGGCTGTTCCCAAATCAGGCTGTTTCATAATAAGAATGGTTGGCAACCCCAAAAGAGCTAAAGGAAACAGCATATCTTTGAATGATAGCCCTCCAACCGTATGATAATTGTTAAAATATCTTGCAAAAGTGATAATTATTACAATTTTAAGCAATTCAGATGGCTGAATACTGAAAAAACCTAGATGAAGCCAGCGGGTAGCTCCAAGCGAACGTTTGCCTATAAAAAAAACAGCAATCAGCAGGATAATCAGAATGGCATAAAACCAGTATGAAAAGTCTTCAAGTATGTGGTAATCAAGGCTTGAAACAATAAGAGAAAGTATTAATCCAAAGACCATCCAGTTTAGCTGTTTTATGTAATATGGTGTTCCTGACATTGAGTAGACAGCAGAAGCACTATATATATTAAGAACTCCAATCAGACAGATTCCAATAATCAGAGCCACAAGAGTCCAGTCAAAGTTAGTTACAAGACGGCGATCTATCACTGTTCATCTCCTTCTTGAGATGAACTTCTTTTTTCAGCTTCGTCTGTCTTGGTTTCGGCATCAGTATCTTCTTCATCATCCTTTACCGATTTTTCATCTTTAATTTTTGTTGATACTGGTCTTTTAAGTTCAAAATACGTTTGGATTATTCTTCCTGCAATTGGCGCGGCCACAGCTCCGCCGCCACCGCCATGTTCCACAACAACTGCTACAGCTATTTCAGGCTTGTCAAACGGTGCAAATGCCACAAAAAGGCCATGATCCTTGTGCTGATAGGCAACTGCTCTCTTTCTGTCCTCACCAAGCTTTATTACCTGAGATGTTCCTGTCTTGCCTGCAACCTTGACATCCCATAAACGGGCATTTGAACCGGTGCCTCCAGGTTCATTAACCACAGCATACATACCTTGTTTAACCTTTTTAAAAGAAGCATGCGATATGTTTGTGGTGCCGATTAATTCGGGAGAGATTTCCTTGATCAATTTGCCATCCGGATCAACTATCTTCTTAATAAGTTTTGGGCGGTATATGGTTCCTTCGTTGGCAACTGTAGCAACCATAGAAGCTAACTGAATCGGTGTCATCAAAACGTATCCCTGACCTATGGCGACTGGCAGGGTTTCACCAAGAAACCATTTTTTACCAAAACGTTCCATTTTCCAATTTGAAGTCGGAATCAACCCCTTCTTTTCATGTTGAAGTCCAATTCCCATCTCTTTTCCAAGATGAAACTGTTCAGCCATCTTGGCTATCCTGTCAACTCCAAGTTTTTCTCCAAGCTGATAATAGTAGGTGTCACAGGATTCCTTTAATGATTTCTTAAGATTTACAACTCCATGTCCACCAGGTTTCCAGTCTCTAAACTTCCTGTTACCTAATTCATAATAACCAGGATCCACAATGCTGGTATTCTCATTTATTATACCTGCTTCAAGACCTGCCAATGCAGTTATTATCTTAAAGGTTGAGCCTGGCGGGTACTGTCCCGTAAGCGCTTTATTTTCAAGTGGATGGCGTTTGTCATCAAGATATTTACTCCAGATATCTTTTGGAATTCTACCGGCAAACAATGCAGGATCAAAAGTCGGGCTGCTTACAAATGCCAGAATTTCCCCATTTGTTACATCCATAACAACTGCGGCACCTGCTTTTTCACCAAAGGTATTCTCTGCTACACGTTGCAGGCGACTGTCAATTGTCAGTACAATGCTGTTACCGACAGTCGGGGGTGTCTCAGCAAGTACACGAAGAACCCTTCCTCTTGAATCAACCTCAAGCTGACGGCCGCCATCATTACCGTGAAGTTCATTTTCCCATGCCTTTTCAATACCGTTTTTGCCTATATAATCACCAAGATTGTAATTACTGTACGATTTGTCTTCCAGTTCCTTGTCTGATATTTCGCCAATATATCCCAACAGGTGTGCAGCAGAAGTTTTAAATGTGTATTCACGTACCGGTTTTATACTGACTTCAACTCCAGGCAGACTAAGCTTGTTTTCTTCAACTATTTCAACTTGATCCCGATCTAAATTGACTGCGATTACAACAGGATAATAACGTGCACGACCCTTTGATTTTTTCCATCTTTCAGCAAGCTCTGCACGATCCAGTTTAAGCAATACAGAAAGTCTATCAATCATCAATTCAATATCTTTGACTTCCTGTGGAATTATGGTCAGGCTAAAGGATGGGCGATTATTAACCAGTATAGTTCCATTTCTATCCATCAGAGCGCCGCGTGATGCAGCAACAGGAAGAAATCTGAGGCGATTGTTTTCAGATCTTGCCAGATAATCATCAGTTTTGATTATCTGAAGGTATAAAAGTCTCATTAAGAGGAGAATAAATATTAGTGTCACAACAAAAGCCAGAGGTATTGTTCTCTGCTTTGACTGGGCAAGCTCTCTTACATAGCGTTTTTCATTAATCATCTTGCCGTACCGTTTCGATTGATTTCAGGGAAAAGAGCGGTAAGGGAAACAGCAAAGGCGTTCATTAGGAGATGAGGTATAATTGAATGAAAAATTGAGGAAAAAAGTCCAGGAGATTCAGAAAAAACGGTTAAAAGCAGAAGGTTGATTGCCATAACAGAAACTGTTGATGCTGATACAGTCAGAACCAGCAAAAACGTGTTCTGGACGTAGAGACGATCAGAAAGTAATTTAATTATCAGATAAACTATCAAAAATGAGAATGCATTTAAGCCAAAATAGATTCCGCCCAGACAATCCTTTAAAAGCCCAAGGCTATATGAAGCCGGAAGGCTTGCGGTAAATGGCGCACGTAACGCAAGCATTACCATAAAAATCAGAAAGAGATCCGGTTTATAATAAGGGAAGAAATATTGTGGTAATACAGAGGTTTGCAGAACGGCAATAAAAAGGATAAGCGCCATCCATTTTAAAAATGAGATCATTATATAAAAGCCTCAATCATGCATGGAATGCAAAACAACCAGAACCTCTTCAATATGTGCGATATTGACTGCAGGCCTTATGGTTACTGTCTGGAAAATGCCATACTCTCCTTTTTTTACCATTGTTATTTCACCAATAGGCAGACCTTTGGCAAAAACTCCGCCAATTCCTGAAGTTATAACAATGTCTCCCACCTGCAGATCTTCACCGCGCATTGCAAATTCAAGAGAGCAGAGGTTGTTTCCACGTCCTTTTACAACTCCTCTGGCGCGTGAGCGTTGTATCATGGCAGCAATGCCACTGGCGTGATCAGTAAGCAGAAGTACCCTGCTGGAATTTGAGGTTACTTTAATTGTTTGTCCGACAATACCATCTGCAGCCAGAACCGGCATTCCATCCTTTATCCCGTCTGCAGAACCACGATCAATAGTCAAGGTTCTGAACCAGGGGGTGACATCTTCGCCAATCACCATTGCTGAAACAGTAGATTCTTTAATGCTCTTTCTCAGATTAAGCAACCTTGTCAGTCTCTCGTTTTCAATCATAGACTCCGCAGCTGTTACAAGAGAGCTGTTAAGCCTTTTTACTTCATCTTTAAGATGAATGTTCTCTTTATTGGTATTAACAAGAAATATATAGTTTTCCCATATTTTAGCAAAGAAACCTCCACCGATTGTTCCCTTTTCCTGAACTGGAGCCAGTGAACTGTTTATGCCACGTTCAACAAGGTTGGCTTCTCGTGAATGGGTCAGATTTAGTGAAAACGTTATAAGCGCAGCAAGAATGCCGACTGCTGCCAGAATTGGTAAAAAATGTTTTTTAAATAGATTAAGCATGAAATATCTTGTTACCTGCAGATTATGCTAAAGCAGGCCACAGTGTGCCTCCTTAAGAACCCGTTGAAGATAATCACGGTAGGATGATGAAGGAGTATCATCAATTATCTTCTCCATATGGGGACAGTCGATAAAGCCACGACGCAGAGCTATCTCTTCAAGACAAGCTATTTTTAGTCCTTGACGAGCCTCCAGGGTTTCAATGAAATTGCTTGCTTCAAGCAGTGATTTGTGAGTTCCGGTATCAAGCCAGGCAATTCCACGTCCAAGTCGCTCGACCTGCAGCTTCCCTCTGTGCAGATAGTTCAGATTCAGATCGGTAATTTCAAGTTCTCCTCTGGCTGAAGGGGTTATTGAACGAGCCACCTCAGACACCTGTTGATCATAAAGATAGAGTCCAGGCACTGCATAGTTTGATTTTGGTTTTTTGGGTTTTTCTTCTATTGAAATTACATTTCCATCGGTATCAAATTCTACAACTCCGTATCTTTCCGGATCGTTAACGTAATATCCGAATACACGAGCTCCGCCTGAAAATTCATTTACAATTTTGTCCAGATGCATCTTGCCGTAGAATATGTTGTCACCAAGTATCAAGCAGACCGGCTGATTGTTTATAAACTCTTCTCCAATAATAAATGCCTGGGCAATTCCCTTTGGCTCAGGCTGAACTTTATAGGCCAGATTTATTCCCCACCTTTTTCCATCACCAAGCAGAGCCTGAAAGCGTGGTGTATCATGAGGAGTTGAAATAAGGAGTATATCTCTGATTCCTGCAGCCATAAGCGTTGAGAGTGGATAATATATCATCGGTTTGTCATAAACCGGTTGCAACTGTTTGCTTGCTACAAGAGTAAGCGGATAGAGTCGGCTACCTGCTCCGCCAGCCAGAACAATACCTTTTGTTATTGATGACATTTCTTGCTCCATATTGATTAGATAAATGAATTTGTGAAAATAACACAGGGGTAAACTACCTGTCAAACAGAGGTAATCAGCATTGCTGCAGTCATTAGATTCTGGCAGACTGGTATATCAGAAGGAAGTTCATTTACAATCTCTGATCCGTAACCTGTTAAAACCAGTAGTGGTCTGCATCCAGCAGCCATACCTGCTTCAATGTCAGCAATTTTGTCTCCAACCATCCAGGATTTTGACAGTTGAATCGAATGTTCTGCAGCAGCCTGCAGCAACATACCTGGCATAGGTTTGCGGCAATTGCAAATTTCGTTATATGGATCTATACCATTGGGATGGTGGGGACAGTAATACCAGCTGTCCACCCTTGCCCCTCGTGCATTAAGCAGGTTATCTATATATTTATGTAAATGCAGAACATCTGATTCTTTATAGTAACCTCGGGCAACACCTGATTGGTTTGTAACTACTATTACCAGATATCCAGCATGATTAAGAATTTTGATCGCCTCAACTGCTCCGGGGGTGAATTCAAAATCTTCAGGTCTGAACAGATATTCCTTTTCGACGTTTATCGTACCGTCACGATCCAAAAAAACAGCTTGTTTGGTAGCACCAAACAGGTTTGAATTTGACAAGAGCATCTCCAATCCAGTAAAAAGAAAAAGTTTTTATTAATGAAAGAGGTGTCTTCATGATTAAAACCAATAACCTTAAGGTGTCTGGCATCACCCCGATCATTGCGCCGGCTGACCTTCGCCAGGTTTTCCCTATGTCTGAAAGTAGCAGGGAATTTGTATTCCGTAGTCGTGAAAAGATCAAAGAAATTCTCCTGAGGAGAGATCGCAGACTTATGATTGTAGTTGGTCCCTGCTCAATTCATGATCCTGATGCAGCTGTTGAATATGCAAAAAGACTGTCAAACCTTTCACGCAAGGTAGATGATCAGTTAATGCTGGTAATGCGGGTATATTTTGAAAAGCCCAGAACTACAGTCGGTTGGAAAGGGCTTATCAACGATCCTGGAATGGATGGTTCTCATAACATATCTAAAGGTCTCGGAATAGCCCGCGCGCTTTTATGCAGATTGACAGAACTTGAGGTTCCTGTTGCAAATGAGATGCTCGATCCGATTACACCTGAATATCTGGCTGATCTTATATCCTGGGGTGCCATTGGCGCACGTACAACAGAATCACAAACCCACCGTGAATTGGCAAGTGGACTATCTTTTCCTATAGGTTTTAAAAATGGTACGGATGGCAATCTGCAGATAGCTATTGACGCAATGATATCAGCCAGAGCCACACATAGTTTTCTTGGCATAAATCGTGAGGGTAGAACCTCAATAATACAGACAACAGGAAATCCGGATGTTCATATAGTCTTGCGTGGTGGTTCACGTAAACCTAACTACTTGCCTGAGGATATTATTCATACCGAGGAAAGTTTAAAAAAGAGCGGACAGTTTCCCACAATTATGGTGGATTGCAGCCATGGCAACTCCAACAAGGATTTTCGGAGACAGCCGGAAGTACTTGAACATGTTATTAATCAGGTTATTGACGGTAATCAGTCAATCTCCGGCCTGATGGTCGAAAGTAATCTGGAAGAGGGAAATCAGAAGATTCCTGTCGATCATTCACAGTTAAAATATGGTGTTTCCATAACAGATGCCTGTATTGACTGGAAAACAACAGAAGACATACTGCTGGACGCCCACAAAAGGCTTAGAAAAAGGAAGTAGGGATATTTCACACCCTATTCGTATATCACCTGAAGTCCGCGCCCTGCAGCCTTGTTTAAAACCCCGTTAAACCTTTCTTCTGCGCCACCGGCAAGCAGGTCAATGTAGTTAACCTTTTTCTTTGGGGGTAGAATAATTTCAGGTTCTCCTGTGATGCCAGCCAGTCGACCAGCCTCATCAATGGCATCCTGCATATTGCCAAGCTTGTCTACAAGCTTGGCAGCTTTGGCCTGCTCACCGGAGAGTACCCTGCCATCAGCTATTTTACGTACTTCTTCAATAGGCAGTTTTCTTCCCTCTGCTACAGCCTTGACAAATTGTTCGTGAGTATTATCAATCAGAGACTGGAACATCGCTTTATCTTCAGCTGAAAGCGGCCTGTCAGGTGAGCCTGCATCTTTGTATTTACCGGTTTTTATTGTTGTTGAGTTTACTCCAAGCTTGCCAAACAGTCCTTCAAGGTTTGAAAATTTTATCAGCACACCTATGCTGGCGGTTATAGTTCCGGGATTTGCATAAATGACGGATGCTGGAGCTGCAATGTAATATCCGCCAGAAGCTGCCAGACTGCCCATTGATACCACTACCTTCTTTTTTGTTGTCAGTTTGCGTACTTCTTCATATATTTCCTGAGATGGACCAACTACGCCACCAGGTGAATCAATACGTAAAACTACAGCCTTAACTGAATCTTTTTTCATAAAGTGCCGTAATTGTCTGATAGGTTCTTTTGAATCGGTAATCATTCCCTTGACCTCAACCAGTCCAATGCCAGGACCTTCTCTGAACCCTTTTTGCCTGTTACTGAAAAGCAGGCCGGCCAAGAGCATGCTACCGATAAAAAGCAGTACAAGTCCTAAAAATGAACCGCCTGTAATTAATAATATTTTTTTGACAGACATATAAACTCCGTATTTAGAGGTAATTCAAAATGCGTATTATGGTTGTATCAGATACTCACAACAATCAGGCTGCTTTATTTAATGCATTTGAAACAGCTGGCACTGTAGATGCAATAATTCATCTTGGTGACGGTGAAACAGATGCCCAGATACTATCTTTAGCAGAAGAGATCCCTTTATTTCAGGTAGCAGGTAATTGTGATATCGGTTCAACAGCTCCCAGAGAACTTTTCTTTGAATTGGAAGGCTTGCATCTGATGTTGTGCCACGGAGATATATATGGTGTTAAAAAAGGTTTGTCACGTTTGATTAAGCGTGCTGTTGAGTATGGCGCAGATGCAGTTTTATATGGCCACACACATTTAGCACAGGCTGAAAAGCATGAAGGTCTCTGGCTGATAAATCCAGGTACATTAAGCTCTCAGGCTGAATTTCACTCATTTGCAATAATAGAAATTGATTCAGGATGCCTGAACGCAACTATTTATCAGCTTTTTTAGCAGCAGGTTCATTCAAAAACTCTTCATGTCCCTTGTGAATAGCCTTTTCCAGTCTTCTGCGTCTTGGCAAGGTCAGGATAAAACCTACAGGACCTGACATAACATATAACAGCATAAGTACAAACACCATAATAGCCGGTTCTGTTGCAATAATTATCAAAAGCACTACGGCAAGGACAAGAAAACCAAATGGTTGTCTTTTGATAAGCTCAGGATCCTTGAAAGAATAATATTTGATACTTGATACCATTAAAAATGCCAATAAATAGATTAGCAAAATTATGGCAAATTTTTTATAGGAACTGGGCCATCCAAAGTGATTGAACAAAAGTACAGTTGAAGCAACCATGCTTGCAGCAGCAGGGATAGGCAGCCCAACAAACCGCTTGCTTTCAACCGTTGTAACCTGAACATTGAAACGGGCAAGCCTTAGCGCCCCGCAGACAACAAATAAAAATGCAGCAAGCCAACCCAATCTGCCAAAAGGCTTTAAAGCCCAGGCATACATCATTAGCCCGGGAGTAACCCCGAAAGCCACAAGATCTGCCAATGAATCGAATTCAACCCCAAATTGACTTGTTGTGTTGGTGAGTCTTGCAACCTTCCCGTCTAGACCGTCACAAATGGCAGAAATAAAGATCCAGACAGCGGCCGTGCCATAATTTCCGTTAAGTGTTGCCACCATACTGTAAAAACCGGCAAAGAGACTGCCAGCTGTAACAAGATTAGGAAGTATGTATATACCACGTCTGATGTTCTCAGACTTTGGACAGCGGCAATCCTCTTTTTCTGAAGGTTCTTTTATCATTGTGCCCTTATAGCTGACTGCCCAAAACTGGCTATTGGTGTCTCTCCCGCAACGGTTGGCTGACCAGGTTTAACAAGTAAATTGATATCTAACGGAAGATAAACATCAAGTCTTGAACCAAAACGGATCATCCCGTATCTTTTACCACATACAAGCTGATCGGAGGGTTCAACATAGCAGTGAATACGACGTGCAATAAGACCGGCAATCTGCACGCATACTAAACGAATGCCGGTTTTTGTCTCAATTACCAATCCTGACTGTTCATTCTCAATGGATGATTTTGGATTACGGACATCGTAAAACTTACCTTGTTTGTAAAATTTTTCAATAACTGTACCTGAAAAAGGGACTCTGTTTACATGTACATTAAAGACGGACATGAATATACTGATCTTTATGCAGTCGCCTCCAAGATATTCCTGAGTAGAAGAACCTGTATAGACAATAACTCCATCAGCCGGAGATATGACAAGATTTTCATCATCAGGTGTATTCCTTTCAGGATTACGGAAGAAAGAAACAATAAAAATCGATAAAAGTAATGTTATAAAAGCGGGGAAGGCCAGTGCTATTGAAGAGAGATAGTATGCGCCTGCAGCAAGAAACAGAAATAGTCCGATGCTGTAGGCAATGTAAGGATATCCTTCTGATGTTATAATGTTACTGGATGGTTTCATAAATTCCGGTCGTATTATAGACAAAACCCTGCTTCCTAATGAAGCAGGGTTCCAGCATAGTATAAGATTTTTTAGTTTTTAGCTTTATCGACGATCTTGTTTTTACCAATCCAGGGCATCATGCCACGCAGTTTTGCTCCGACTTCTTCAATCTGGTGTTCTGCGCCACGACGACGCAAGGCGTTAAAGCTGGGCTTGTTTGCCTTGTTTTCCAGCATCCACTCCTTGCAGAATTGACCATTCTGGATTTCGTCAAGTATCTTCTTCATCTCTTTTTTAGTATCTTCGTTAATAACTCGAGGTCCACGTGTAAGGTCTCCATACTCTGCTGTATTGGAGACTGAATAACGCATATTGGCAATTCCGCCTTCATAAATCAGATCAACAATAAGCTTGGTTTCATGCAGACACTCAAAATAGGCCATCTCAGGAGCATAACCTGCTTCAACCAGTGTCTCAAAACCTGCTTGAATCAGGGCGGAAATTCCTCCGCATAGAACAGCCTGTTCGCCAAACAGATCGGTTTCCGTCTCTTCCTTGAAACTTGTTTCAATAATTCCGGAACGTCCTCCGCCTACAGCAGATGCGTACGCAAGTGCAATTTCCTTTGTCTTACCGGATGGATCCTGTTGAATGGCTATAAGACAAGGAACGCCGCCGCCTTTTGTATACTCGTGTCGTACCATATGTCCCGGACCTTTGGGAGCGACCATAAATACGTTGATATCTTCACGCGGAATTATCTGTCCAAAATGAATATTGAATCCATGACCAAAAGCCAGAAAAGCACCTTTTTTCATATTTGGAGCAATATCTTCACGGTAAACATCCCCCTGAATTTCATCAGGAAGGAGGATCATTACAACATCAGCTCCTTTTACTGCTTCGGCAGTTGTCTTTACAGTCAGGCCGGCATCCTTGGCTTTTTTTACAGATGCAGAGTCCTTTGGCAGTCCAACTACAACTTTAACACCTGAATCGTTAAGGTTCAAAGAGTGTGCATGCCCTTGTGAACCATATCCGATAACGGCAACTGTCTTTTTCTTCAATATCCCGTGGTCACAATCTTTATCATAATAAACCTTCATCCGTTGCATCCTCCCTAAAATATCCGGAAAACCGGTATAGATACCTGATAAAAACAAAGTGTGAAAATAATCTATTACCTCATCACTGTCAATCACTCTAAGTATGAAAAAGGCTGCCTGAAAAAACTTTACAGGCAGCCTTCCCTGTTAAAAACAGAATACGTTTAACCCTTCCAACCTTTCGCGCCACGACCTATGGCAACAGCGCCGGTTCTAACCAGCTCTTTTAATCCAAGAGGACGGAGCAGTTCAAGAATTGCATTTATCTTTGCAGGCGCTCCGGTAGCCTCAATCGTGTAAGATTTGGCAGTAACATCAATGATTTTAGCACGGAATATATCTACTATTCTAAGGACTTCTGCTCTGCATTCATCCTCTGCTGCAACTTTTATCAGTGCCATCTCCCGTTCAATGGCTCCTTCATCTGAAAAATCCATTACCTTGATTACATCAACAAGCTTATTAAGCTGTTTTGTAATTTGTTCAAGTATGGCGTCATCACCGCGTGTTGAAAGTGTTATACGGGATAAAGTCTCATCATTTGTTGGAGCAACAGAGAGAGAATCAATATTGAATCCCCTGCCTGAAAAAAGTCCAACAACCCTTGAAAGCACTCCAAATTCATTTTCAACCACAACCGATATGGTATGTTGCATTATTTTATTTCCTCCAGAAAGCTAGGCATTCAAAACCATTTCATTAAGCGAAGCCCCTGCAGGGACCATTGGCAGCACCTTTTCTTCCCTTGCAATCATAAACTCCATGATTACAGGACCATTATAAGCTAGACCATCCTTGATTACCTGCTCAACCTCGGAAGTCTTTGTGGCCTTAAGCCCTTTTGCTCCATATGCTTCAGCCAGCTTGATAAAATCAATGGGGTGCTCCATAACTGTCTGGGAATAGCGTTTGTCAAAGAATAGCTCTTGCCATTGACGAACCATGCCAAGATAGTTGTTATTAAGGATAATGATTTTAACGGGCAGCCTGTTCTGAACCATGGTTGCCAATTCCTGCATATTCATCTGTACTCCGCCATCACCGCATACGCAAAGAACCTGGCGATCAGGGAAGCCGGCCTGAGCGCCCATTGCGGCAGGCATGCCATAACCCATTGTGCCGAGTCCACCAGAAGTAATCATGGTGCGTGGCAGTTGAAAGCCAAAGAATTGAGCAGCCCACATCTGGTGCTGACCTACATCCGTTACCATTATTGCATCCTCGGAAGACAGGGCGCGTAGCTTCTGAATTACATACTGAGGTTTTATAACAGTATTGCTTTGTTTGTATGAAATTGGATGCTTGCTTTTCCAACCGCTTATATCTTCATGCCATGGCTCCATTGCAGTATGCAATGCCTTGATCTTGGCATCTTTACCCTTTAAAAAATCCAGCATTTTAAGCAATACATCCCTGGTATCTCCCACTATTGGAAGATCAACCCTTACATTTTTTCTGATTGAGGTTGGATCAACATCAACATGAATTATCTTTGCATGCGGGGCAAAGGTTGCAATCTTCCCAGTTACACGATCATCAAAACGAGCTCCGACTGTGAGTATGAGATCTGAGTGAGTTATTGACATATTGGCAGCATAAACTCCGTGCATGCCAAGCATTTGAAGCGCAAGTGGATCGTCTTCAGGAAAAGAGCCAAGCCCCATTAGGGTGGTAGTAACGGGAAACTTAAGAGTCCTTGCCAGTTCGGTTAATTCAGCAGCTGCATTTGCAAGTATTACTCCACCACCAACATACATTACAGGTCTTCTTGCAGAAAGCATCATATCAACTGCTTTTGCAATCTGTTTTGGGTGTCCCTCAAGATTCGGCTTGAAACCACGGATCTCAACAGGATCAGGCCACTTGAATTCAGCCTGGCTTATTTGAACATCCTTAGGGAAGTCAATAAGAACCGGACCAGGGCGACCAGAGGAAGCAATAAAAAATGCCTTTCTGATGATATCAGGTATATCCTTGGCGTTTCTTATGAGAAAGCTGTGTTTTGTTATCGGACGTGTAATGCCAATCATGTCAACTTCCTGAAAGGCATCGTTGCCTATCAGAGGGGTAGGTACCTGACCGGTAATAATCACCATAGGAATTGAATCCATATACGCAGTAGCAATACCTGTAATGGTGTTTGTTGCGCCGGGACCAGAAGTTGCAATACATACACCTACCTTGCCTGTTGCGCGTGCATAACCGTCAGCAGCATGTGTTCCACCCTGTTCATGCCTTGGAAGTATATGGTGTATTTCAGGTGTACTCATAAGTTCGTCGTAAAGATTAATCACTGTGCCACCCGGATAGCCGAACACAAGATCAACGCCTTCACGTTTCAGGCTCTCAATCAGAAGACGTGCTCCATTCATTTTCATGCAAAACCTCGCAGTATATTAAAAATTATTAGGATTTCCGGTCACTATATTGATGACCGTATACTTTACATCACCATTTGAATCAACCATTTTGCGCTGTTGTGAAACATTGTCAAAAAACACTTTATAACAGGCGCTTGGAGCATAGTTGGCATTCCAGTTACTGAAACAGAGTTGCCCTTCTGGGGTGATATTCCAGTTTCCCTTATTTTTTTCTCCAAAAGAACCTTTGCCAATTAGAAGGCCACTACGGTCAAAATAGTAGGTATCTCCATTGGATGCAGTGACAGTATTGCCCAATAACAGAGCTTTAACCTCATTGGCACCAAGTAGTGTGGAGCTGGAATCACGAAGAGCCGACTCATCAGTTTTACAAGCGGCTACGGATAATGCCAGAATAGAAGCTAGAAACAGGGCGACAAGCTTTTTCATGGCAGGTTCCTCCTTTTTTATATCTGGCCATTGGCCGTGGTTAGGGCTTCTAAAGCCCATATTAATAAATTAAGCTGTCATTACTGCGCCGGTATAGGCTGAAGTTACAACTTTTGCATAACGTGCAAGCCAACCGGTCTTTATCTTTGGTTCAGGTGGTCTCCACTGGTTGCGTCTTTCTGCCAGCGTTGTTTCATCTACAAGAAGTTCAAGTTTGCGATTTGTAATATCAAGCAGGATTCTGTCACCATCCTTAATAAGTGCTATTGGTCCGCCTTCGGCTGCCTCAGGGGATATGTGACCTACACATGGACCACGAGTGCCTCCTGAAAAACGACCGTCTGTAATGAGTGCAACTGAGTCGCCCAATCCCAATCCCATCAATGCTGAAGTTGGAGCCAACATCTCGCGCATTCCTGGTCCGCCTTTTGGTCCTTCGTAACGTATAACAACAACATCTCCGGCTTTTACAACCCCATCCATCAGGGCTGCCATTGCCAGTTCCTCTGAATCATAACAACGGGCAATACCTTCAAAGACCATCATCTTTTCTGATACGCCTGACTGTTTAACTACTGAGCCTTTAGGGGCAATAGAACCAAACAGAACAGCAAGCCCTCCTTCGTTTCGATAAGGGGCTGACAGGGGTCTTATTACATCTTCATCTATCCTATTAACGCTTGCAGCCAGCTGATGAGTTGATAGGCCAGAGAGGGTAGGGGTGTCATTAATTTTGTTCCCCAGTTGTTTCAGAACAGCACTTACACCACCGGCTACATCCAGATCTTCAACAAAATGAGGCCCTGCAGGGTTCATGGAGGCTAGTTGAGGAGTTTCCTTGCCCAAGAGATCAAATGTTTCCAAAGGGAGTTTAACTCCGGCTTCATGGGCAATTGCAAGAAGATGTAGAACGGTATTGGAAGAACCTCCCAAAGCCAGATCAACACGGATTGCATTTTCAAATGCTGCCCGGGTCATTATATCGCGCGGCTTTATATCGTTTTTAACCAGATCTACTATTTTTTCACCTGATGCAAATGCAATTCTACGTTTAAGGGCTGCTACAGCAGGTACCGTGCCACACAATGGCAATGACATACCGAGCGTTTCCGTCAGTATTGCCATGGTATTAGCGGTAAAAAGCCCCTGACAGGAACCCATACCAGGACAGGCATTGTCTTCACAGAACTGTAGTTCTTTTTCATCAATGATTCCTGCTTTGTATCGAGCCATTGCTTCAAATGTATCAGTAACAAAAGAGTATTTGCGTGAATCCTGACCCCTTCCGCTTAACATAGGACCTGCAGTTACAACTATACATGGTATATTCAGACGGGCTGCCGCCATCAGCATTCCGGGAGTAATCTTGTCGCAGTTGGTTAAAAGAACAAGGCCGTCAAGACGATGAGCTTCTGCAACTGACTCAACCATATCAGCAATAAGCTCTCTGGTAGGAAGGCTGTAGTGCATCCCCCTGTGTCCCATGGCAATACCGTCGCATACACCAGGAATCCCGAAAAACTGGGCATAGCCACCGCCTGTATGGATACCCTTTTCTATAAATCTCTCAAGATCACGCATCCCGACATGACCTGGGATTAAATCACTAAAGCTTGTGGCAACTCCAATAAATGGACGATCCATTTGGTTTTGGGGTAATCCGGTTGCCTTCATCAAAGCCCTGTGAGGAGTTCTTTCAAATCCTTTTTTGATAAGATCGCTGCGCATAATTTAACTACTCCTAATAATGTAAAATTTAGTTTCATAAAGCCAAATATATGATTTAGCTTAAAAAGAGAAGAGGAAGCTTAATACAAGGCAGTAACTACTGTCAACAGTGATGCGTGAATTTACAGATGATTTTTGATGTTTGAAAACGGATGAAGTGATTTAAGGTGATTCTAATTAAATAATATTCAGAAGGAATTATTAATCTGTTTATCACAACATATAACCTACCGTAATTTGTAGATATTATTAAAAAACATTGATTCGATGCTTGAAATTTATATTTTCTATGATATTTAGCTAATTATAAGAAAATTATTCTTTGTAATGGGGGTAAAAGGAAATGAAATCAATTTCATTAATTTTTTCAATGGTGTCTTTACTGTGTATAAACACCCTTTCATGGGGTGCAGATGTTAGAATTGCATCAGGTGGAGCCTTTATTGATAACTTTATAAAACCATATAAAGCCAGTTACGAAAAGGCTTCAGGGAATACAATCATAATCACGGAAAGAGGTTTTAAACACGCTACTCAAGCACTTGAGAATGGAGAACTGGATATTAGCGGAGGTGGTTTTTTCCCAAATGAATTTGTAGCAATGCTTAAAAAAGAAGGGGTTACCGTCAAGGATCCTGCTGCCTTCAAAATCGAGCAGATTGCTACAGATGAAATTTTCGTTGCGCTGAATAAAGCAAATACAGTTTCAAAACTTAGCAAGGAACAATTAAAAGGTCTGTTCACTGGAACCATCACTAATTGGAAAGATGTTGGAGGAACAGCAAGTGATGTTATTGTTGTCTGGAACGAGTTTTTGCAGGGTCCAAACTCCGCATTTCTCAAACAGGTGATGGAGGGCGCCAAATTAACAAAAGATATTCTTCCTGTTAAAGGTCAGACTGATGCTAATGCTGCTGTTATTTCAACTCCTGAGGCAATTACAATTTATCCTTCTAAATCAAAGGTTCCAACTTTATTTTATCCTGAAATTCCCAAGATTACACGAGCAACAGTAATTGTTACAAAGGGTGAGCCAAATTCTGCTGCCAAGTCATTTATTGATTTTATCAAGGCTGAAATAGCCAAGAAGAAGTAATTTGTTTCTGGTTCTCATCCTCAATCCTGTTGGGAATTAATGCTTTTAACTCCCAACAGGATTTATCGTATCCACACCAATATCATTTTTTCATAGGTAATAAAGAATATGACAATAAAAGCAAAGTTAACAGCTAATATACTGATTATCTTGTTGATATTGGCCGTTGTAGTTACAACCAGCATATTTGGCATGCGTTTTATTAGCGGCAAACTTTCATATTTAACCCAGAAGAGTACGCCATATCAGATGAAAACGCTTGAGCTTCAGCGTGAGATGCAGATTGCCACATCTGCCCTCTTTAAACTTACTAATTCATCAGACGATAAACAGTTTAAGATAACAACCTCAGAAGCTGAAACAGCTCTGAATCAGGTAAAATCAGAACAAAACAGATTAAATGAGCTTGACGGAGGAAATAATAATCAGGATGTTTATTCCGAACTGCATGGAATATTCAAAGAGCTTTCGGAAGTTTCAGAAAACAAGCTGAAGGCTAAAGATAATGCAGAGAAAGCAGCTGTAAATCTTGATGCACGCCTAAACGAAATGACTGCAAAACTGCGTAATCTTGATACTAAAATAAGAGCCTTACAAACCAGAAATTCGGGGGCATTCAGCAATGCCCTTAATGAGTCAAATCGTATTTCAGGCTATCTGCGTGGAGTTGAACAGGCCAGGCTTTTTGTAAAAGATTTACAAGTTGCAGTTTATGAAGTACAGCACGCTGAAAGACGCCCATCACTGCTTATTGCAAGGGGCAAAGCCAATATGGTTATTAACAAGCTCAACCAGAGCGAGCATCTTAAAAATTCAAAAAGTTCCTCAAAAGAACTCTTGAAAATATCTGAACAATTAAATGAATTAATAAATTTGCAAGGGTTATGGTTGTCTAAACATGAAGAAGTAACAAAAACAAAACTTCAATCTGTTAGCAGGGAGCTAAATGATAGAATAAACTCCCTTATTCTTATTGTAGAACAAGATGCCGTAACAGCTAGTGAACGTTATGCTACAGAGGCAAGCAGTCAATCAACTATGTTTGGCAATTCAAACCAGGCAAACAGTGTACTGGTTGCCAACTCAGAACTTATGGGTCTGGGGCTCGGCATACAGTCAGCAGCAACCAGACTTTTTATCTTAAAATCAAAGACTGAGATTGATGCTTCTGTTCCGGCTATACAGGTATCTTTTAACAGGGCATCCAAAACCATTGCTTTTCTTAACAAAAACCTTGCAGCTTTGGGAGTTAAAGAAGAGCAGCAGATGTTGCGCTCTGCGTCTGCATCACTTTCAGGTGTTCAGGGGATGCTTTTTGGTAATGATGGAATAGTTGCAACCATAAACAAAAAATTTGAAATGGAGAAAAAAGCTGTTCAAATATCTGATAAGCTTTGTGGCATTGTTCAAAAACAGGGTGAAAAAGGAAAACAGTCAGTAACATCGGCTCAGGGAGAGCAGGAAAAAGCAATTAAATCTGTTAATAAAATAGTAAATACCAGTATTACAGTATTGACAATAACAAGTATAATTGCAGCAATATTAGGTATTTTTATAGGTGTATGGGTTTTCAGATCTGTTTCTATGCCGTTGGGAATGCTTATCTCAACATCACAAAATGTAGCTAATGGTGGCCTTGGAAATGTTGATATAAAAATAAGTAAAGACGAATATGGTAAAGTGCTCGGCGCAATGGGAACAATGGTAAACAACTTGAGGGATATGGCAGGGAGAATATCAAGATCTACCAATACTATAACCATTAACGCTGATGAGCTTGCTGAAACTGCTCGCGAACTGGAGGTAAGCTCACAAAATCAATCAAGTCAGATAGATCAATCTGTTACTGCGATGACCGAGATGGTTCAGACTATTCAGGATGTATCACAAAATGCACTGGCAACTTCAGATGCAGCCGGGAAGATGAAGAGATTGGCAGTTGAGGGTAAAAACTCACTGGATAAAACATCAAAAGAGCTATTGAGTTTTACAGAGATTGTAAAGGAATCAGTTAAAAAAGTTGAAGCTCTCGGAATCCGTTCAACCTCTGTAAATGAAATAGTAATCATCATTAAAGATATAGCAGAACAAACAAACCTTCTTGCATTAAATGCGGCAATAGAAGCAGCCAGAGCTGGAGAAATGGGAGCAGGCTTCGCAGTTGTTGCAGATAGTGTTCGCCAGCTTTCACGTCGTACTACAGAATCTGCCGATGAAATAGCAACAACTATTAAAGGAATGCAGCAAGAAGTTACATCTTCCGTTTCAAGTATGCAAAAAGAGCATGAGGCAATCGAACAGATAGTAGCTACAGTTAATGAAACTCAAAAAAGCATGACTCAAATAGTTGAAAATGTAGAGCATGTTTTTGAGATGGTTGAAACTATTGCAACTGCAACAGAAGAGCAATCTGCAACAGCTGAGGATGTTAACCGTTCAATGTATGCAATAAACGAGATAACAGTTCAACTTTCCGCATCAATCATAAAAATCAAACAGACATCTGAAGGATTCGACCGGTTGGCACATGAACTACAACTGATGGTTGCATGGTTTAAGTTATAATAAGTATTCACACTTGAATTTATACATCAGCGACAACTTCCTTGAGAACGAGTGCTATTTTCTTTATTTATTGTAGCATTGTCTTCAACTCTTCAATCAACCCGCTTAAAAAATCATATCCCTTCTGCCAGAAGCCGGAAGATTCAATATCAATTCCAGCAAGTTTCGCTGTGTCAGCAGGAGATAGTGAGCCACCAGATTCCAGGAGTGCGCGGTAACCAGGTTTGAAGGATTCTCCCTGTTCACGATACTGCTGATATAGAGCAAGCACCAGAAGCTCTGCAAAGGTATAGGAATAACAGTAGAAACGGCTGTGTATGAAATGGGATATGTACGACCAGCCCCATTTGTAAGCCGGAATCATCTCTACGGAATCGCCAAAAAGTTTGCCGTTTTCTTCAAGCCATATTTCACAAATACGTTCGTTTGAGAGAAGTCCCTGTTTTCTTTCATTATGAAGGCGGAGCTCAAATCTTGTCAGAACTGTCTGCCGGAATGTTGTGGCAATGATATCCTCAATCTTTGCAGATAGAAGTGCTTTGCGTACCTCGGCATCCTTTTCGTTATCCAGCAGCATTCTGGTCAATAGCATCTCGCCGAAGACCGAAGCGGTTTCTGCAAGTGGCAGCGGTGCATGGTAGTTCAGGCTGTTCTGTTTCTGAGATAAAACGAAGTGCAGGCCGTGACCGGCTTCATGTGCAATGGTTGCAATGTCACGCAGGTTACTGGTGAAGTTTAATAACAGAAACGGAGGAACGACCGGTGATATTCCCATTGCAAAGGCTCCGCCCGACTTGCCCGGTCTTGGCATTACATCAACCCTGCGTTCATCAAAGAATGCCTGAACTATCTCACCAAATTCAGGCTCATAGTTTCTGTAAGCCGCAACAGTAAGTTCAGAAGCTTCTTCAAAACTGTACTTCTTCTGTGTCTGAGCAACCGGGGCATATACGTCGCAGTTTCTTATCTTGTCCATTCCAAGCATTTTTGCCTTAAGCCTGAAGTAGTCCTGTGCCACTGAATAATTGGCTTCAGTGCTCTGCATCAGGTGCTCAACCGCCTCATCAGTCAGTTCATTTCCAATATTGGTAGGTTGGATAGGAGATTTGTAGCCTCTCAGTTCCATTTCCTGAGCATGATCAAGCGCCATGTTATTAAAAACAGTGCCAAAAACCAGTGAGTTTCCGCTTTCGGCATGTTTTTCAAGAAAACAGGTTTGAGCATTGAATCTTACATCAGCAGATGGATGATGTAGCAGTGAGAGGAGCTCCTCTCCGGTAAATTCCTGGAACTCACCTTCAAATTCCATGTTGTATTTAAGTGATGCGGATAGTTCATCAAAGAGTTTGGTAAAGGCATGGCTGCCTGTAAGGTCTTTTCTTGTTAAAAGGCGTTCCTCATTTTCCTTTAATGTATATGGTTTGAATTTTCGGAGACCTTTAAGAAAGTGAGTATATTTTGAGGCATCAGGAAGGTTGCACAGTTGTTCAAATTGCTTGTCTGAGAGTTCCATAAGTTCAAGGTCAAAAAAGAGCAGCTGTTGAGAGATAATACTTCCAAGTTCGGAACATCTCTGGGCAAGAGACCTGTTTGTTTCATTTGAAGAATCAGCTGCAAACAGAAGATGGGCATAGCAGAACGGTTTTGCCAGATCTGTCTGAATCGTTTCATACTCGTTAATGGCTGTAAGAATTGAGGCGGGTTCCAGGGCTGCAATCTTCTCAAAATATTTGTTGCGAAAATCTTGAGCTGTCTGTTCAAAAGAGGAAAGATCAGACTCTAATTCCTTTGAATCAGGGGCAGGATAGAGCAGGGTGGTGTTCCAGGTAAGATTGTTGCTCGTCATTTGATTTTGTCCTTTTAAAATAATAAAGAGCCAGCTTTAAAAGCCTGGCTCTTGCAGTAATAGCATAAAGAGCGGTTCTTGCCTTTATTACTCAATAACTCTTATTGAATCAATAGCAACCCTTTTGTTTCCGGCAACAGTAACCTCTCCCTTAAATAGGTCGCCTGTATCGGTTATTTTTGCAAGTCTCCAGGAAATATTGCGAGCCTCTTTCTGGTCACGCGGGGCAAAATAGATATGGTTTTTGGCATAACGCCCCCAGTATATAATAGTCTTGCCTACTTTAAGATCTTCCTCTGAAGCGATACGTGTCTTCCAGAAATTTTTAGTCCAGAACTCGGTGCCTTTGTAACTGTCCATAAACTGGGCTTCACCTTTTGTTTTATCGGATGGAGGGGTTATCATTTTAGCAATCTGCACATCAGAGTTAACCCCTTTTAGAGGTTTGATTGATGTGAAATATTCATCCGATTTGATAAACTGGGCATCCATATCACCGCTTGGCGCCTGAATAGACTTGCCTGATTTTCTTGAAGGTTTAGGGTTGTCTGTCGCATTTTCAACTGTCTTGTCAATTGTGATAATAACCTTTTCAACTGAACCGGCAAATGCGGTTGAAGTGATAGCTGCAGTAACAACTGCCGCCAGAATTATGTTGTAGATCTTCTTCATGTTAATATTCTCCTTTTGTATTGAAACATTATCTATTTGAGAAACAGTTCCGGTTTCATTGTATCCAGAAGTTTAATAAGTTCAGCCTTTGACAGCCCTTTACCTTTGCCGGATTGAGACATCTGTGAAATAGAAAGTACTTTGCCGGACTTTTCATATTTAATAGCAATCTGGCCTGATATTGCATCACTGTAAAGCGCGGGCATTCCTTTATAAATGAATGACTCGGGTTTTTTCTTGTTAACAACCTGCTGGAAGCTCTTAAAAGCTGAAAGCGGATGCAGATGTACACCCAGAATGTCACCCTTGGCGCTCATCCAGCCAGCCATGTATACACCTGGATCTGTTTCGTCAACTCCCCCGAAGGTGTAGCCAGATATCTTTGCCCCTTTGCCCCATTTTTCAAAATCAACCTTCCCAGACCCTGCTGCAAATACGGCCACTACGGTAAGTAAGAACAACATACAGGTGATTGATACAACTCTTTTCATCCTTTGCCCTCCATATTGAATTAAATTATTATTAAAGTTATTTAGCATAACTTGATTTAAAGTCAACGTAATAGCCTTTTTACAGGGGATGGAGCTGGTGGCGTCCCTTTTTGTGGCGATTGTTTTAGATGTTGTTGCAACTGTTGTTGTGGCTGGCAGGTGCCATTAAGAATGAGCATTAAGCTGTACTGATTATTTGATTCGTTCTGCTCATCCATCTTGCCTGACTGATCAATGAAGAGCTTAAGGCTGTTTTGTCCAGGTTTAATCAGTATATTCTCCGTTCGCAGTTCTTTTCCATTTGCCGGAATGCCATTCCATTGCTGGGGTTGGGGATTATTGTTTGTGCTTGTAATCAAGGTGCTATTGAAGGCTTTAGCCGGTTTTGTACTAATATTTTTTATCGTGTAACTGACAGATGCCCAGCAAAGACCGTTGCCTGCGTTCTGCAGCTTTTGGCCGAAAAGCTGGACAATACCGCCCCATTGGTAAGAAACACCTGCAATAGTAACTTTGTTATCAGCTGCTAGATCCGGTCTGTCAAGAACAGGATATAGTTCTGATTTTATCGGTCTGTTCTGGTTGAATGAAACTTTGGGCGGACTACTGGCTGCGGGAGGTTGGGAACCAGGTGGTAAAGAACCGCTCATTACCTGCTGTTGCCCCTGATTCTCTGCTCCTGGCATTTTCTGATTTATCGGTGCATTAAAAGCGGACTGCGCAGGCATTCCTTGAGATATGGGATTAACCGCCAGGTTTTGCTTGAGGTTTTGTGTCAGATCCGGATTATCTCTTGGATCTGAGTATTTTATAACCCTGTCTTTAGGGGTTTGCATCGGATTGTTCTGAAAATCCGGTTTATCAAGCTGAAGAATAATCTGGGGAGTATCAGTGCCATCCATGCTTCCTGAGCCGAAGGCAGTGGCATATAAAAAGTCACGCCTGGTGCTTGGCGGGGGAAAATCAAAGGTCTGGTTTATCGGATCGGTTTTCAATATTTCAATTTCTTCAGAAGAGTGTACAAATGCAATAAGAGGGTCATATAGACCAGGTTTTATCGCTATTCCCGGATGTTTGAATGACAGTTTAAGACGAGCCTGCTGCACATTGTTGCTCAGATTTTTATATGAAGCTGATTCCTGCAGATAACAGTTAACAAGGTTTTGAGGTAGTTCTCCAAAAAGTTTTTGCTTTATAAGGTTGCAGTTATACTCCTGTGCCGGTCGTGTCCAGATCATCTGTGATGGCTGATTGCTTATCGGCCCTGAGGGATTGATAATAGCACATGGATAAAGCTGTTGATTGGAGCCTTTGGCTATCATCTCATCTTTTATATTTTTTGCTGCCTCAGGCCCCATCAGGGAAGTGTTAGCAATACAATCTCCCTCTCTGTTTACACTTTTCATAATATTAAGACATGATTTATATGAAGATATAGATTGGCAGGATAGTGCGTTACCAAGTAAGGGACAACCATGAGATGAAATATATTGACGAAACTGCTGTGTGAATAAGTTAATGTTTTCATGGAAAAATCTGCTGCTGCACCAGACAAAATTCTTTTCCTGCGCAAATTTGTTTGCCAGGTCGCTGTGTGCATCCTTCCAACGGTCAACATGGTTGTATCCCAAGTCGCTGTAATATTTGCTACATACAGATATAATTTTTTCGGAAGGTTTTTCTTGTGTAACTGCTATTGCCGCAACCTCTACTATCTTCTCCGGTTTATTGTATTCAGTCCTTTTGTTATTTAGCTGGTTCAGAATTCCATCAGGAGTAACAATTTCAGCGGTCCAGGCTCCATCTACCTGGGTTGAAAAATAATCTGAAGCAGTGTTAATAGCTCCAGGGCTGTATTTAGATATAACGCTGTTTTTAATTGCGGTTATAAAATTGGGCAATTTATTGTAAGAGCTGTCTTTTATTGCATTTAGCCCCTCGGATAGCCTGGGAGCAAAATAACCTGAATACAAAACCTGCCATTCAGGCGGTGGTGGTGGCGGTTCATCGCAACAGCAGACATGTAGAGCGCAACCGGCATCTTCAAGCCCATTAAGAATAGCCTCTCCTACATCCTTAAACCACTCAACTGCGGCTATGGCAGCATTCCATATTGCCTTACCCATTTCGATAAGCTCTTTTACAAGACCGCAAATATCTGTTCCACCGGCAAGTACCTGGACAACAGCGCAGACCACAGCCTCACCAAGATAGTAGACAACACCCCATATATCACCATCCTTATATTCGGCATATGCATGTAAAACTGACATAACTGAGAAAGGCAGCCCGCTTTCTGTAACCATCTGGCTACCGGTGGAAGTTTGGGAAAAATCATCGATGCAAACACCGATATCTCCTCCGTTATCCACGCAAACAAATAAGGATTTAACACTAATCAATGTTGCAGAAGATATAGGCAGAGATGTCCCGTTTGGCAGATGACTCTCTATTGATTGGTAGTCACTAATAAAATCATCAATTGAACTGCCTGCTCTGGCAGGTAATGACAATAAAAATAGAAAAAATAATGAAAGTGAGAGTGTAGCTGTTAGATTTTTAAGTTTAAAAAAGTTTCTCATGGCTGTTTCCTCTCCCCAATGGTTTTTTCTGATTTTTTGGAGAGGGGCTTCCATACTGCCAGAGCTTTTTTAAGTTCCAAGACCGTGATTCTTGTGCCATTAGGCGATTGCAGAATGGTGTTATCATCAGCTTTAAGAACAGTCTTCCAGTTGGTTTCAGGAGTAATCTGGATAATCTTTCCTGGTTTCATCATCCGTTTCTTTGGTTCTATTCCCAGATTTTTCTTTACCATCTCTTCAGCTAGACGGAGTTGGGCAACAGTGTAACGCTTTCCGGAAGGGAGCTGAATTGTATCGGTATTATTAAATTTAAGCGCTGCGGTAAGCTCTGCCGCAGAACGGATTGTAAGCTTGGGGCGGTCTGAAGGTTGTTGTCTAAGCCCGGTAATTATATGTTTGTCTGGAGTAGACTTCAGTTTTTTTGAAAGGGCATCTAGCTTGCGAAGTTCACCAAGTCTAACCCTTTTCCCGCTTGCAAATTCCACGAGGTCGTTATCTGAACGCCCATGCATTGCAGAGATCGGAACAGTTATGTTGTACTTTATTATTGAAGGCTCTGTTTGAATACTTGGCTGGTTCTGATTGGTTGCAGGGTGGGCTGTTAGAGGAAAGAGCAAAAAAGATACAAGGAAAACTGCTGGCTTCATCAAAAATGTCGGAATTCGCATACAAAATCTCCATTGTTCTGATTCAGATTAATCAACGGTTTGGATTTTTCTTGCTTTTACATAGATGACGATATAACGCCAAACCTGTCTTAATGTAGAGCTCTTGTTACATTGTAATTACTCAGTTATTGAATAAAAGCTTTGCAACTCGACGTTTAAGACGTTGCACTTCTCGAGCCGCATTATTTGCCTGAGAAATAAGTATTTGCTGCAGCCCCTGGTTCTGTTCTTGTTCATTTTCCGGTTTGCGTTGCAGATAGCTGCCATCAGACTGCATATCCCAGGCATTACGATGGTCAGCATCATGAGTGTTCAATATGTTTCTAAGCTCTTCACGGAGCAGCAAAGATTCAATCGGCGCCAGAATTTCAACCCTTGATTCAAGGTTACGCTTCATGGCATCTGAAGAACCTATGAAATACTCCTCTAATCCGCCGTTTCTGAAATAGTACAAACGACTGTGCTCCAGAAAACGTCCAACAATACTTACGACCCTGGCTGTATCGGAAAGCCCCGGTATTCCTGGTCTGAACCGGCATGAATCACGTATGAAGAGATCTACTTTAACTCCGGCCTGACAAGCGCTGTAAAGCTTTTTAACAATATCTCCATCCTCAAGTGCGTTCATCTTAAACTGAATCAGACCACCTCCATTTTCTTTATGAACAATAATCTCCCTCTCTATCTTTTCAAGAAGTGCACGTTTCAAAAGTTTGGGGGCTGGCAACAATTTAAGGTATTTTCGTTTGGGAGAGAGACCGGTGGTAAGATAATTGAAAAGTTCGGTGACATCCTGTCCAATAAGGTCGTCACTGGTGAAGAACCCGATATCACTGTATATTCTTGCAGTATCAGCATGATAATTACCAGTGCCTATATGAACGTAGCGACGTATACCGTTATAGTCACGACGAACTACAAGGATTACCTTGCAGTGGGTTTTAAGGCCTACCACTCCATATGTTACATGAATTCCTGCCTCTTCCATCCTCTCTGCTATCCTTAGATTGGCCGCCTCATCAAAACGAGCCTTAAGCTCGACAACAACTGCAACCTGTTTGCCATTTTCTGCCGCTCTTACCAGAGATTCAATCAGTCGCCCCTCTTTTGATGTACGGTAAAGTGTCATCTTTATGGCGCAAACCTTTGGATCATCAGCAGCTTCATTTATAAATCGTTCTACAGAACTCGCAAAAGATTGGTATGGATGTTTAACGAGAAGATCTCCATTTTTTCTTATTATATGAAAAATATTCTGGGATGATATCAGCTGTGGATGATCTTCAGGGTGATGTGGTACATCATGAAGTTTTGGGTGATTAAGCTTGGAAATCTCAAAAAGATCCCTCATGCCCAGCATCTCAGAAACCTCAAAAACATCACTGTCTTCATCAAGATCAAGTTCGGCAGCAAGACGACCTTTGTGAACAGGATCCATTCCTGTTACAACCTCTAACCTTACAATAGGGGCAAACCTTCTTTCCTGCAGCTCTGATTCAATCATTGAGACAAGGTCATCAGCCTTGTCTTCATCTTTTTCTGTGTTGGAGTTGCGAGTAACTCTGAAAAACTCACATGAAACAAGCTTCATTCCAGGGAAAAGCATATCAAGGTTTGCAGCCATCACCTCTTCAAGGGGCACAAATCTGTCCCCCTTGCCGACCCTCATAAATCTTGGAACGCCTAATCCCAGGGGAACCTTGACCCTTGCCATTGATACTTCTTTCTCTCTTGGATATCTTACGGTTACAAGAAGATTCAGTGAAAGGTTTGAAACAAATGGAAATGGGTGTGCAGGGTCTATGGATTGAGGGGTAAGCAATGGATATATATCTTGAGCATATATTTCTCTCAGAACCTTTTGTTCACGACTGTTAAGTCCTTTCCAACCAACTATCTCAATCCCTTTTTCATCCAGAAGATTCATAATATGTCTGAAAAGTTCCGCCTTGTCCTTTACAAAAATGCGAACCTGTGTATGGCATTCCTTAAGCTGCTGGCGTGGAGTCCGTCCATCAATGGTAAGTTCCTGCACACCTGCAGCAAGCTGTTGCTTAAGACCACCAATCCGCTTCATAAAAAATTCATCAAGATTGGAGCTTACAATTGCTAAAAATTTGACTCTCTCCAAAAGTGGCACACGGGTATCCGCAGCTTCACTCATAACCCTTCTATTGAATGCCAGCCAAGTCAATTCCCTGTTCAAATACCATTCTGAATCATCAAGATCCAATATTGGATTTTCTGTTAGGTTATTATCTGTTGTGATTTTTGCTGTAACCTTTTTACCTGTGCGACGTTTTGATAATAATATGCTGCCAGCAACTTTTGCAGATTTGCCATCCTGAGATTCGGTCATCTGTTTCCCCTTGGTTTTTACAAGTTTACGTGCAGCGGTCATACATATAAACCTCCTAATTGTTATACTGCTTTTTTATTCTACACAAATGTTACAATCATGCAACAAAGTGTCATTAAATCTATAATGTAGTTATTGATATATGGTGCGATAGTGTCAGAATTATTTTAAGATTTTTTGAGGTCGGGTAGGGTAGGCAGCTGTATCATTAGATTTATGACGGATGACTTTTCTTATTCTCGGTTTAAACAAAAAATCGGGGGGGCTTTTGCCCCCCCGATTGCATAACATCAGTTTCTGATTACAAAGATTAT
>CAZZMP010000015.1:0-102499 GCA_964655435.1 uncultured Geobacter sp. | reverse complement strand
GCGGGGACAGGATTTGAACCTGTGACCTTCGGGTTATGAGCCCGACGAGCTACCAGACTGCTCCACCCCGCGTTAAAGGAGAAACTTTATAACAAAGAGCCATGTTTAAGTCAACCTGTTTTTATATCCTGCTTAACAAAACAACGGCATGTGCAGAGATCCCTTCCTGTCTGCCGGTGAAACCGAGTCCTTCCTCCGTTGTCGCTTTTACATTAATGCTGTCAACTTCAACAGAGCAGACCCTGGCTATGTTTTCACGCATACTCTGAATATGTGGAGCCATTTTAGGCCGCTGGGCGATGATGGTGGCATCTAGGTTGCCAACCTGATACCCCTTTTCTTTGACAAGGCGAACTACATGCGCCAGCAGCTTCATTGAATCCGCCCCCTTGAAGGCAGGATCAGTATCAGGGAAGTGCTTGCCGATATCCCCCATTGCCATTGCCCCAAGAAGCGCATCTGCAATGGCATGCAGCAGTACGTCAGCATCGGAATGTCCAAGCAGTCCCTTTTCCCAGGGGATTTCCACCCCTCCAATGATAAGTTTTCTGTCATCCACCAGACGGTGGACATCATAGCCATGCCCTATTCTCATATTTTGCTTTTCCTTATTATATTGGAGTCTAGCAGATGTCTCGGCTGGACATTTCCCAGCGATGCAAGAAGACTGTTCCTTATCTGCGGAATCTCTCGTTCCAGCTCTTTAAGAAGCTGCTTAATCCTGAACCTGCTCTGTTCCTTATCGGCAATTGGACATTTTGTGGCAACAGTGGCTATTCCGGCCTGTTCTGCCGCGCTGATTATATCCTCTTCAGGAATATAGACAAGTGGTCGGATTACAGTTATGTCTCCATCGTCACAGATCGTTTTTGCAGCCATTGCTTTTATGGTGCCGATAAAGAACTGGTTCATCAGCAGTGTTTCGATAAAGTCATCACGGTGGTGACCCAATGCGAGCAGATTACAACCCAGGCGACGGGCTGCTCCGTACAATGCGCCCCGCTTCAGTCTTGCGCAGAAAGAACAGTACGATGAGCCGTGGCGAAGCTTGCTGGTTATCAACTCTGCATGAGCTGTCTCTTCAACAATCAGCTTAAGCCCCAGTTTCTCAACAAAAAGACGGATTATAGCCGAATCAAATCCGGCAAGTCCGTTATCAATAGTTACAGGAATAAGTTCATAACTAACAGGCGCCCGTCTTTGAAGTTCAGTAAGCAGGAGAAGCATTATTAGTGAATCTTTGCCTCCTGAAATCCCGACACAGATCCGATCCCGATCATTGATAAGAGAAAAATCCCCTATTGCCCTCCCTGTTCCGTTTCTAAGTTTCCGCCAAAGTTTGGGATCAACCCCTTCAGGTGACAGCATCTGTCAGTTCTGTACCCGTTCCAGCAGATTTTTAATCATCGGGCTGAAGGTTTCATGTTCAAGAAGAAAGGCATCATGGCCATATGCTGAGTGAATCAGGTGATACTCAACATCCTTGCCAAGTTTGTTCAGGCAGTCAACCATAGCTTCAGTCTGATAAGGGGGGTAAAGCCAGTCAGAGCTGAAGGCAAAAAACTGAATTGGCACTTTAACATTGCTGAAGGCATCGGACATTGATTCAAAACCTGTTGAAACATCGTACAGGTCAAGGGCTTTTGCCAGATAAAGAAATGAGTTTGCATCAAAGCGATCCACAAAGTTATAGCCGTTATAATTCAAATATCGCTCAACCTCAAACTGCCCGAAGAAGTCAAAGAGGCCGTCCTTTGCCGAGAAACGGCGGTCAAACTTCTGCCACATCGATTCATCGGAGAGAAAGGTTATGTGACCGATGCCACGTGCCAGAGCAAGGCCATCTTTCGGATTATGCTTGTATTCCCCCTTTTTCCAGGTCGGATCGTTGTAGATAGCCCAACGGGCGACGGCATTCAGAGAAATAGCCTGCGGAGAAGGACGCGGCGTTGTTGCAAGGGCAATTAAAGAGGCAACCCTTTCAGGATACTGAGTGGCCCATTCCAGAGCCTGCATCCCGCCCATGCTGCCGCCCATTACAGAAAGGAGTCTGTTTATTCCAAGGTTGTCAAGAAGGAGAGCCTGAGCCCTTACCATATCCCGGACTGTTATTACAGGAAATGTGAGATTATATCTTTTGCCGGTCTTGGGATTTACGGACGCAGGACCTGTTGAGCCATAACAGGAGCCAATAACATTGGAACAGATCACAAAATAACGGTCGGTATCAAGCAGACGACCAGAGCCGACAATAGCATCCCACCAACCGGGTTTGCCCTCATCCTCCCGTCTCTTGCCGGCAAGGTGGGCATCACCTGTCCAGGCATGTTCAACCATTATGGCGTTCGACTTGTCAGCATTCAGCTTGCCGTAAGTCTCATAGACAAGGGTTACAGGCGCAAGTATCCGTCCGCTGTCAAGCCTTATTCCCGAATTGAATGTTATTGTCTGTTCCTGTACCACTCCTACAGACATGAAAGCCCCTGTTCATAATGAGCAGGGGCTTTGGGATTTCTCATAAGCGCCTCGCTCATCTTCGCCTTTCGGCAGGATTTAGCACCTGGCGCCTCAATCAAAGAGACCGGTTGCTGTGGTTTCATCGGGCCTTGTCCCTCCACCACTCTTGATAAGCAGGTTGTTGTGAACAAAATACGTTAATAGAAATTAAGAGTCAATCTAAAATCCTGATGGTATTTTTTGGTGTTCCGGTTTTGCTATAGATAAGAGTTATCGTTTTTTTCATTTTGCGATTTAATTCTATGCTTGCATTTTTTCCAGCCAGAGGTATTATTCAAAAAGTTTAATGTATCCCCAAACACAAGGAGGCTATAATGGCCAGCGATGCTGTTCTCACTCTGACCGATGCAACTTTTGACCGTGATGTTCTACAATCAGACCTGCCCGTATTGGTTGATTTCTGGGCGACATGGTGTGCTCCATGCAAGGCTATTGGACCGCTGATTGACTCTATCGCTGCAGACTATGCCGGTAAGGTTAAGGTGGGCAAGGTTAACGTGGATGACAATCCCGCCACTCCCGGCCGGTATGGTGTTCGTGGAATCCCGACTCTTATACTCTTCAAGGGTGGTAAAGTGCTTGATCAGGTTGTAGGTGCTGTTCCCAAGTCACAACTGGATGCCCTTATAGCAAAGGCTCTCTAGGTGATAAAGAACCCAGGAATCTTAAGCAGGACTGTGACAATACTTTTCGCAGCCCTGCTTTTTTTTACAATATGCGCTAAATCAGAAGCTGCTGCGATACCTGGTCAACCGGCTCCAAACTTCAAGCAGTTTTCAATTAATGGAGAGCCTGTCTCAACTACCGGACTTAAAGGCTCAGTGGTTCTGATTGATTTCTGGGCTACCTGGTGTCCGCCATGCAGGGAGTCATTGCCGTTTATGAATGAACTCCATCGTAAATATGGAAAGCAGGGGCTTCAGATAATAGGTATGAATGTTGATGAAGGGGGAGAGCGTCAGATAAAGTCTTTCGTCGCTGAAAAGCAGCTGAGCTATACCATTGTAATGGCTCCTCGCAAATTGCAGGATGACTATGGCGTGAGTGCTCTGCCTGTGATATTTTTACTTAACAAACAAGGAGTTGTCGTTAAACAACTCCTCGGTTTTTCACCTGCTCATGGTAAGTATATAGAAAATCTAATCAAAAAACTTCTGCTTGAATAACAAACTTTACCGGTTTTTTCTTTACAAACAGCACATCTTGTTCCGCAGGTAATCTCCAAACTCCTGCTTGAACTCCTCTCGTTTCAGCGCCAGATCTACGGTTGCCTTTAAAAATCCAAGCTTATCTCCACAATCATAACGTTGTCCCTCGAAAAGGCAGCCATACACCGCTTCATCGGCTGAGAGCCGCTTTATGGCATCTGTCAACTGGATCTCCCCACCTCTGCCAGGTTCCTGTTTCTCAAGAATCTGGAAGATGGCGGGAGTAAGCACGTATCGGCCTATAATAGCCATATCCGAAGGCGCCTCTTCTCTCTTTGGTTTCTCAACCATATCGGTTATTTCCATAGTCCTGTCAGTAATCCTGTTGACAGCGACACAGCCATATGAAGATATCTGCTCAATCGGCACCCGCTCAAGCGCAAGCACGCTGCCCTTGTAATGTTCGTAAAGATCCAGCAGCTGTTTGAGACAGGGAACAGTTCCATCAATTATGTCATCGCCAAGCAGGACAGCAAAAGGTTCGTTACCTATAAAATCTCTGGCACAGAGGATCGCGTGACCCAAACCAAGAGCCTTTTTCTGGCGGACATAGAATATATCAACCAAATCGGCAATATCACGAACAGCCTGCAAGCTCTTATCCTTGCCTTTTTCTTCAAGGTGGTTTTCCAGTTCAGGGGAACTGTCAAAATGATCCTCTATGGAACGTTTTGTTCTGCCTGTCACAAAGATAATCTGTTCTATACCTGCCGCCACAGCTTCTTCTACAACGTACTGAACAAGAGGTTTGTCAATCAATGGCAGCATCTCTTTCGGAGAGGACTTGGTTGCCGGTAAAAAGCGGGTTCCAAGACCTGCTACAGGAAATATCGCTTTACGTACCTTCATCATTTGCTCCCTATTCTCCGCTGTGCGGATTCCAGAGTATTTTGAAGCAGCATCGCTATGGTCATCGGCCCAACTCCTCCCGGAACAGGCGTAATAGCGATTGCACGTTCCGCAGCAGCTGAATATTCGACATCGCCAACAAGCTTTTTCTCTCCTACACGATTTATACCCACATCAATTACAACTGCTCCAGGCTTTATCCAGCTGCCTTTTACCATTTCAGGTTTGCCTACGGCGGCAATAACAACATCTGCCCTGCTTACAACAGCTGGAAGATCTTTTGTGCGTGAGTGACAGATAGTAACAGTTGCATGACGGGATAGGCACATAAGGGCGACAGGCTTGCCGACAATATTTGAACGCCCTACCACTACAACCTCTTTTCCCTTCAGATCATAGCCTATCTCATCCAGCATAACCATAACGCCATATGGTGTGCAAGGCTGCAGAATCGGTTTGCCAATAGCTAGCCGTCCCACGTTATATGGATGAAAACCATCAGCATCCTTCATTGGTGAAATAGCTTCGAGAACCTTGTCAGTATCAATATGAGCCGGCAGCGGCAGCTGAACCAGTATCCCGTGAACACGCTCATCTGCATTCAGTTTTTCAATCAGAGCCAGAAGCTCGGACTCTGAAGTGGAATCCGGCAATTCATAGTCAGCTGAATACATCCCAAGCTCAATGCACATTTTCTTTTTCATTCCAACATAAACACGGCTGGCCGGGTCATTACCGACAAGCACAACGGCGAGTCCAGGCGTAATCCCTTTTTCTTTAAGAAGAGCAACTGTGCTTCCAATCCTCTCCCTAACCTTTGCAGCAATTGCCTTGCCATCAATAATCCTGGCTGCCATACTTTTATCCTCCACTGTAATCTAATTTTTCATAATGATACGGTTCAAATGGACAGATGTAAAGGCGTTGAATCTAATTTTTCTCTTTAATCTTGCCATTAATGAAAAATATGAATAAATATGCGGCAAAAAATATGCTTTAAACGGTTGCAGATTCAATACAGTTGGCTCGTTAATTAGAGAGGGAACAATCAATTATGATGCCTGGAAGTTTCAGACAAAAACTGATCCTCTACTTCAGCATTTTCATTACACTTCTTCTAGCCGGGATCGCGTTTGGCACATACTTCTGGTTCAAGTCGCAAACCCAGAAGATGATCTGTAGAGAACAGTTTTCAATGGTTTCTTCCCTGGCAAGAAGCCTTGACGATAAAATAGCTTCAACTCACAACGCCTTAATAGCTGTTTCAAAAGTGGCTCCGGTAAACGAGATATCAAACAAGAAAAAAATCAAGGCCTGGCTTGATAATCGTACAGGTATTCGCTCCATATTTGATCATGGTATCTTCTTATATGACGCAGATGGGACTCTACTGACCTGCAATCCTGACAATCCCAAAATTACCGGTAGATCATTTGCATATCGCCCTTATTACAAAGAGACGGTTAAATCCAACCGGCCATACATAGCAGCGCCTCATATTTCAAACGTAAACGGCAATCCGGTTATTGCAATGACATCGCCAATATTCGACAAGCAGGGAAAACTTGTTGCGATACTGGTTGGAGCCATTGATCTATATGCCGAAAATACCATATTCAAAGATATTACCAGGATAAAAATAGGCAAATCCGGTTATCTCTATATCTATGGCAAAGATCGCACTATCTTGCTCCACCCTGACAAGAGCAGGATAATGAAGCAGGATGTTCCAAAAGGAGCTAACCTGCTCTTTGATCGCGCCATTGAAGGATTTGAGGGAACAGGAGAGACTGTAAACAGCAGGGGCAGGCGTTTCCTTGCCACCTTCAAGCAACTTAAGTCAACTAATTGGATTCTTGCCGCAAATTACCCCATTGAAGAGGCTTATAGCCCTATCGCCCGTTTCAGAATTGCCTATCTCTGGGGCATGAGCATAGCTGTGTTGATTGGAATTGCTGTTGCATGGTTTCTTGGACAGACTATTACAAAGAGAATAAGCAGTCTTGTAGAGCAGGTGCATCAGCTTCAAAACAGTTCAACTTCATCAGCTAAAGTTGCCCTTAATGGCAATGACGAATTGAATCTTCTGGCTAATTCCTTCAATGAGCTCCTAGAGGCTGTTGCGAAGAGAGAACAGAAGCTGATCGATTTTTCCGTAACCATGGAACAGAAGAACGTAGAGCTTGGGATGGCTTTGAGCGTGTCAGAAGATGCAACAAGAGCCAAAAGTTCATTTCTTGCTACAATGAGCCACGAGATCCGGACACCGATGAATGGTGTCATAGGAATGACCGGTCTTCTGCTGGATACCAACCTGACGGACGAGCAGCGCAGATATGCCCAGATTGTTCGAAACAGCGGTGAAAATCTGCTTGATATTATTAACGACATCCTTGATTTTTCAAAAATAGAAGCAGGCAGGCTTGAACTGGAGGAAATGTCTTTTGAGCTGAGAACAATCCTTGAAGATACAGCTGAAATATTGGCTCAACGTTGCTTTGACAAAGGGCTTGAACTTATCTGTTTTGTTGCTTCTGATATCCCCCGCGAACTGGAAGGGGATCCCGGGCGTTTACGCCAGATTCTCCTTAATCTTGCCGGAAATGCGATTAAATTTACAAGCCACGGAGAGATAGTTATACGTGCAGAACTTGATTCTGCAACTGATACCTGTGTTAAAGTCCGTTTTGCTGTTGAAGATACAGGGATAGGAATACCGGCAAACAGGATTGAGGCGATATTTGATCCATTTACACAGGTTGACGGCTCCACAACCCGCAAATATGGTGGTACCGGACTAGGTTTGGCCATTTCCAGGCAGCTGGTTGAGATGATGGGAGGGACAATCAGTGTAAGCAGCCAGGAAGGAAAGGGTTCCTGCTTCAGCTTTACTGGATCTTTTAAGTCGGTTGATCAGAAAGAAAAACCGGAGACGGCTTTAACAGAGATTAAGGATCTGAATCTGTTGGTTGTTGATGACAATGACAGCAATCGCCAACTTCTTATAACCCTGCTTTCAGGATGGGGCTGCCAGTATGATACGGCAGGAGAACCATCAACTGCCTTGGGTATGCTAAAGGAATATCATCAGGCAGGAACTCCCTTCAAGGTTGCGCTGATTGATTACAGCATGACAGAAATGGACGGTCTGGCTTTGGCACGTCTTATCCGTAAAAACCCAGATTATGCCGATTTGCTTCTTGTGTTGCTCACACCAATTGCCAGTAGAGGAGAATTACTTAAAACAGATGACACGCTTTTTTCAGCCTGTCTGACAAAGCCTATACGTAAACAACAGCTATATGAATGCCTCTTGTTTATACTGGGGCACAAGACAGGTTCAGAAGTGCAGACCATCAAGCCGGGAAATATCAGTGCGTCCCCGGAATCAAAAAATAAAAACAACCGGATACTGCTGGCAGAGGACAATCAGGTAAATCAGGCCGTTGCCCTATCCATGCTGAAAAAGCTTGGCTACCATGCGGATGTTGTCGCTGACGGAAAAGAGGCGGTCGAGGCTCTATCACGTATAAATTATGAACTGGTTTTCATGGATTGCCAGATGCCGGAACTTGATGGATTTGAGGCCACAGAGATGATACGGAGCAACTCATCACCGGTTCTTGACCATTCTGTAAAGGTAATTGCCATGACAGCAAACGCTATGAGTGGAGATCGGGAGCGTTGCATAAGAGCAGGTATGGATGATTACCTTTCTAAGCCGGTAAAACCAAAAGAATTGGAAAAGATGCTTGAAAAGTGGTTGGATAAAAGCAGCGCTGAAAAAGAAATTATTGTTGTCTCTGAAACAGAAGAGATAGATTTATCAGAGAGACTGGCTGTTTTTGATGAACAGGAGGTATTTGACAGGCTTGGTGAAAACAGGGAGCTGCTTCGGGAGATACTCGGAATGGCCTGTCAGGATCTCCCGGTCAGACTGGAAAATATGCAAAAGGCACTTCTCGATAATGATAGATGGAAGATCCGGCTGGAAGCACACACAATAAAAGGTATTGCGGCAAATATCGGAGCTGTCCGGCTGAGTGTAATGGCAAAACAGCTTGAAAACCATGCTGAGGCAAAATCAATTGATCTGCTTAAGGTTGTTGTATCGGATCTTGAAAAAGAAACAGGGATCTTACTCAAAAATATCAGACAGATGGCAGAATAAAACCTGGTTGAATTATCCAGTTTAATCTTTTTTACAATGGAAACATCATTTGAATAATGTTATATATTTGAAATCTCTAAGAGAATGTGACAATCAAGCCATGACACTGCATCGTATATATTTATGGTTTCTTACCTTTGCCCTCTGCCTGGTTTTAAATCCATATTGCTCACAGGCAGCGCAAAGTCCTAAAAAAGAATATGTAATGGGGGTTTTTCCATTTCTTCCGGTTTCAAACCTGGAAGGGATCTTTGCACCTATTGCCTCCGAGATATCCAAAGAAATAGACAGACCCGTAAAATTGCGCTTTACCACTA
The DNA here is from genome assembly GCA_964655435.1 of uncultured Geobacter sp. Classification (GTDB taxonomy): domain Bacteria; phylum Desulfobacterota; class Desulfuromonadia; order Geobacterales; family Pseudopelobacteraceae; genus Trichlorobacter. The sequence goes on along the minus strand of CAZZMP010000015.1, from coordinate 93,437 downwards.
CATATGATTCGTTTATCTCTGCAATCAGAGAGGAAACCTTTGATATCATTTATATTCATCCTTTTGACTATGTTCGGTTTGGACACAGATTTGGATACCGCCCTCTAGCTGCTAAATCAGACAATCTATACGCTCTGTTCTCTGTAAAAAGTTCTTCCAATATCAACAGGATAGTTGACCTGAAAGGTAAAACGGTCGGATTGCCGCCTGTTACCGGAACTGTAACGTATCTTGCTCTTGATGCACTTCGCAAGGCCGGTTTGTCAGCAAACAGAAACATTACGGTCAGAAACTTCTCAAATCACCTCTCCTGCCTCCAGCAGTTACAGATCGGCACCGTTGATGCGTGCGCTACAAGCTCGTCTACACTTAAGACCTTTGAAAGCCAGTTTGGACTCAGATTGAAGCGGATAGGACAATCAGTTTCAATATCTCATACAATGTTTGCTGTGCATAAAAGGGTTCCTGCCCAGGAGCAGAAAATTATAAGAAGTTTTATGTTCTCATGCGACCTCTTGCCTGTTGATCCGAAGCTTCGCGAACTGTTTATGGAATCTGCCAACATAACCACCGGCCATTACTTTAAGGCAGTAGATGACAAGGATTACAATTCTGTCCGAAAAATCCTCAAGGGCTTGGAGCGGCCTTGACAATTATCTCCCTTAAATACCGTATTGCTCTGGTCTTATTTATATTGCAGCTGTCGATTATTTCTCCTTTACTCTGGTTCACATTCTCTTCCTACAGGAATGCCGAGATGAAACAGATGGAAGCAAGGGAGGATATTTTTCTGGAATTGATCGCCCAGTTTGGCCGGAAAGCACTGCTGACAGATGATTCATCAGATTTTCAACTCTTTATTGCCCCTTTTGGTAAAGATCTTCATATAAAAAACCTGATTCTTCTTAATCATAACGAGATTATTGTAGCCAGCATAAATCCTTTGGAGCTTGGTTCTGCATATAAAACAGTGGAGTTTGAAAAACATACAGTATGGAAAAGGCAAGACATCAATAACGCTACTGAACAGTTGGGCTCGGTAGTTATACATTTTTCAAGGGTCGATCTGGAAAAGCGTCTTGAAGCTCTCCAGATGAAAGGTCTTGCTATCATCGTAGCCGGAGTATTTATAAGTGCGATTGTAGGTGTTGGTGTAGGTTCTTTGCTAACCCGCCGTCTCCAGGTGCTTGAACGTGCCACCAGAGAGATGGGGGAAGGAAATATGGAGGTGTCTGTCTACGTTCCTGGTCATGATGAAATCTCAAGGCTAGCCGTGGTTTTCAACGAGATGTCAGCAAACCTTCGTAATCAGTTTAATGAACTGGAACAGGCTCAACATGAGCTGGTCTTTCAGGCTCAGCATGATTTACTGACCGGACTACCAAACAGGCTGCTTTTTGATCTCCACTGCTGTCAGGCAATAGCAAACGCTAAAAATAAAAATCACCGCCTTGCACTTCTGTTTTTTGATCTGGATAATTTCAAAAATATAAACGATAGCTACGGTCATCAGATGGGTGACTCGGTCTTGCGTATAATTGCAGCGAGATTAACCATGCTGTTTAAAGATAAAAATCTTGTTGCGCATCTGGGTGGTGATGAATTCTGTATGCTTATCGAGAAACTTGAAAAGGATGATGATGCAGAAAAAACAGCACAGTCAATCCTTGATAATCTTGCAGTTCCTATTGAGTGTGAACAACATGAGTTTTTTCTTTCTGCCAGTATAGGCATCTGCCTTTATCCCCGCGATGGAGAGGATGAAGTAAGACTCCTCCGTAATGCCGACACGGCAATGTACTGGGCAAAAGCCTCTGGTAAAGGAACTTACCGCTTTTACTCCAAGGAGCTTACCTCCTCGGTTCGTGAACGGACATCTATGGAAAATCGTCTTCGAAAGGCGATAGACAGGGGGGAATTGCGACTGAATTATCAGCCTCAAGTCTGCCTCGAAACAGGAAATATTGTTGGTGTTGAAGCGCTTGCCAGATGGTCAAGCCCTGAATTTGGACTTGTTTCACCTGAAAAATTTATCCCTATTGCAGAGGAAAGCGGGTTGATTCTGGATATGGGCGCGTGGATTCTGGACGATGCATGCCGTCAGATGCAGCAATGGCGTAAAGCGGGCAATAAAATCCCCCGTGTTGCGGTTAATCTTTCGGCGTTGCAGATACAAAGAAGCGATATTGCGGCTATGGTAAGCAAAGCCCTTGACAGCACAGGGTTGCCTCCCTGCTGTCTTGAACTTGAGATAACCGAAGGGTATATCCTTCAAGATGCTGACAGAGCTGTCAAGGTCTTGCAACAATTGAGAGATCTCGGAGTTTCTATTGCTATTGATGATTTTGGGACAGGATTCTCCTCACTCTCATACCTCCATAGGTTACCGATTGACAGACTTAAAATAGACAAATCTTTTGTCCATGAGATAGGGACAACATCCAGAGCTGCCCAGGTTGCTCAGGCAATGGTCAACCTGGGCTCTACGCTAGGGCTCTCTGTTATAGGAGAAGGTGTTGAATTAAAACATCATGCAGAAATATTACGAAGCTGGGGGTGTAAGGAAGGACAGGGATTCCTCTACTCTCCAGCGCTGATGCCGGATGAACTTTCCAAACTCAGTGATTTCAGGAAAAAAGCTTGAAAGCTGTCATCCAAAGGGTCAGTTCATCCTCTGTAACGGTTGGAGGAGAGGTTGTCGGGCAGATCGGAGAAGGTCTGTTGCTGTTTTTGGGTGTAGAAAAGGGAGACAGTGAGAAAACAGCAGAATGGCTGGCTGAAAAGATATCCATGCTCAGGATTTTTGAGGATGACTCAGGCAAGATGAACCTTTCTATAAAAGAGACAGGTGGTAAAATCCTGGCTGTATCACAGTTTACTCTGGCAGGTAATTGCAACAAGGGTCGAAGACCATCATTTGACACCGCTGCCCCACCTGAAGATGCTAAACGGCTTTACAACTATTTTGTGGAAGCTCTGCGGAGCAAGGAAATACTTACAGAAACCGGCATATTTCAAGCTGATATGCGGGTGGCTTTGGTAAATCAGGGGCCTGTAACTTTTATTCTGGAGCGATAATCTATATATGAACGATCATCTGCTTAAGGCAACTTTAACACTACCTTTTTGCGTCTGTAATATAATGACCTGGCTTTTGCTCTTTGGTGCTGCAATTCACCTGGTATCTTTATACTTTGTCAGAAAACTGAGCAACGAACTTCCTATAGGGGTAAACAGGAAGAGCTGGCATTTGCTGGGAGTCCTTATCCTGCTGTTTATAGCCGGATATCTTGGTTTTTATATAATGAAAAAGGGCACCCATTACAGCAAACCGGAAATGCTTGTTCCTTTGATTTTTTTCTTTGGAGCGATCTTTGTGTTAATGGTCTGCTTTCTTGCCTACAGAACAACTAAAGAGTTAAAACGTGTTGTAGTGCTTGAACATGAGACACTTACGGATCCACTTTTGGGTATCTTCAACAGAAGATGCCTCGACAGGCGCCTGCATGATGAGGTGCTTCGCTCAAATCGTCATAACCTCTCTTTTTCGCTGTTGCTGATTGATGTTGATTACTTTAAGAAGGTTAACGACACTTGGGGACATCAGATAGGGGATCTTGTACTTAAGAATCTTGTTGAAATACTGGAAGGAACTGTTAGGCAGACCGATATTATCGCACGCTTTGGTGGAGAAGAGTTTGTGATACTTCTACCTCACACTGCAGAGCCTGAAGCCTACAAGCTTGCCGATCGGATTCGCAGGAATGTTGAGCATACTCCGCTTATGATTACTGTAGAAGAGAAGCTGCAGGAACTCAGGATTACCGTCAGCATAGGCTGTTCATGTCTTGACAAAAATGATACCCCTTTTGATATGCTTGAGCGGGCTGACAGGGCTTTGTATCAGGCAAAGCAGTCCGGTCGTAACAGGGTTGTACGGTGCGAAGGGCATGAAAAAGGCTGTTATTCAAATGAAAACCGGCAGCTTTAAAGACGCCTCGGTAACAGGTGGATTCTGGTTAGCCTGGCTGTTTTTTGCAACAGCCTTGCTTATACCTAACCCTACTGCGGTATTTTTCCTCTCTTTTCTGTCTGTCACAGCAGCGGTAATTCCACTGGCATTTGGTGACACAAAGCGCAGGATTGCCTCCTTTATCGCCTTTTTACTGGCAGTTTTACTGGCCAGCTCAGTAATCGGGAAAGCCAAAAACGATCCGTACTTTAAAAAGAACCGGGCTACTCCTTCTCTCCAAAAAGATTGAGATTCTGAAGTGCGCTGAATGGCTGGTTGCCAAAGCTGTTTTTTAAAGGTTTGGATTCTTGAGATTCAGACAATGGCTTTTGCATAATATCCGCAGCTGGTTCATCAGGTTGTTCTGCTTCCTCCTCATTATCCATCCCATTGTCGGTAAAGAAATAAAGATTATACAGGCGGTGATGGCTGGTCCATCTGCTCCCCTGAATCTGCTCTTTAGCGATATGCGAAGATATTCCGTTTATCTTCGAATCCATATCATCAAGATAATGAAGGATTGTAGCCTCTACAGTCTTTGGTCTTTTGGGAGAGCCATATTCATACTGACCATGGTGAGAAAGCAGGAGATGTTTTAACAACATTCCCAGATCCTTCGGAAAATCAGGAACAGTTGAAATCCGCTCTGTCAGCATCTCAACTCCTATGCTGATATGTCCTATCAGTCGCCCTTCATCGGTATATTCAAAGGCACGCTCGTAAGAGAGTTCGGCAACCTTGCCTATATCGTGCAAAAGGGCTCCGACTATAAGCAGATCCCGATTAATACCTTTGTATAGCTGTATAATCGCATCTACCAGTCTTGCCACTGAAAGTGAGTGTTCCAGAAGACCGCCAAGATATACATGGTGCATTCCTTTTGCGGCAGGAGCCTTGCTGTATGCAGCAATAAAAGCGGAATCCTCCAAAAAAGCATTCATAAGGGATTTAAGGTGACGATTTGTTAATGAGGCTACAATATCAAGGAGTTCAGCCTTCATCTCTGCCATAGGCACTGGCGATACCGGGACAAAATCAGCCAGATCAATCTCATCTTCTTCAAGCCGACTTATCTTTTTTGCCACCAGTTGCATCTTGCCCATATATACAGAGGCTGTTCCATGTATCTGGACAAAATCCCCTTTCTGGAACAGTTTGTCCAGCTCATCAACATTGTCCCATATCTTGCCGTCTATCTCACCGCTCTTATCCATAAACTTCAGATTCATGTAAGGCTTGCCGTTTTTGGCCATTGCCAGTGTCTTCTCCTTAACCATGAAAACTGAATTAATACTGTCTCTGTCCTTTAATTCTGCAACAAATTGTTTTGGCATATCGTTCCTTCCCGGTTTTGTTAATCATTCAGATAGACCAGAAAGTAACTATCTGTAATAAACAGATTTTGCAATATTTAATCACCTCAGATGTTTTAGTTCTTCATGGAGATAGCAACAGATGGATTGAAAAAAGAGGGTAGAGGCGGGTGGCAGAGTCAATCAAACCACCCGCGCAAACAGTAACTGTTAAAGATTTTCAGGATAGGAGATTTATCGACTGGTTAGATGAATTGTTTGAAGAACTGTTCTTCAGCATTTTCAACAAACTGGAAATGCTATTCTGATCACTGTTTTGAAGCAATGAGGCAAGTGCGTCCTGCAATGTACTGCTACCTGAACTTTCCGTGCTGCTATTGCTCATGGCCTCCTGAGGCGGAGGAGGGGGTGGCCCCATAGCCTTCATCATCGTATCCATTTCATCACTGCTTAGCGTCCCGTCACTGTCATTGTCATACATTGTGAGAAGTTCTGATGCCTCTTGTGACTCTCCGGTTACCTCTGCCATTTTGTCAAGCAGGGTCTGCAGTTCATCCGAAGAGAGCGTCCCGCTGCTGTCGCTGTCAAGTTCGCTGAACATTTCCTCAGGGTTAGGTGGAGGCGGTGGTGGTGCCCCTTGCATCCCTTTTACCTGCGAAGCCGGAGCGTTTGAGTCATCTTCCTCCTCAGAGATAGAGCTTTGCAGCTGCTCAAGCATTGAGATGAGACTTGAAACAAGATCCTGTCCTGAATTAGAGAGGTAGGAGGCAAGTGATGCAGTATCAAGTCCGCTGGATTGACTGCCGGTCTGTTCTTCATTGTTCATCATTGCATCACGTTCATGCTTTGGCTTGATACTTTCCATCAGGCTGTTCATTTCGTCTTCGCTCAGAACACCATCGCTATCGTTGTCATACTGTGAAAGCAGCTCTGTAGCGTCAAAACTCTCTCCGCTATCTTCCGAGATCTTGTCGGTAAGTGCGAGTAATTCAGCCCGCGATACTGTGCTACTCCCATCGCTGTCCACTTTTTTGAACATTTCCTGACGCATCTGAGCCATTCCATAATCCATACTAGCGCCAATACCACTTATACTGCTCATCTGGAACCTCCTTAATCGGGGATTTACTAAAATGGAGTCGTTACTTACCTTATCGGGTTTATCTCCACGGAGTTTCGTTAAGTCTGACATTGTTTCTGTAAAGTTTTGTATAGTTCAAAATATTACAATTCTTTACAGACTAAGTTGCACAAGCACTTTATAATCTATTGATTCAGCAATATGGAGGCGACAAAGTGTCCAAAAGGATTCTTGTAATAGATGATGATCATGAACTTTGCAAATTACTGGGTGAATATCTTAAAGATGAAGGATTTGAGGTTGAAACCGTAAATGAAGGGATGCAAGCTTCTGGCAAGGCAATCAGCGGGGGATTTGATCTTGTCGTACTTGATGTTATGTTGCCGGGTATAAATGGGTTTGAGGTTCTTAGAAGGATTAGAACTTCTTCCAGCGTGCCGGTCGTCATGTTGACGGCACGCGGTGAAGAGGTGGATCGAATTGTCGGGCTTGAGTTGGGAGCAGATGATTACCTGCCCAAACCGTTTAACCCTCGGGAGCTTGTAGCAAGAATCAGGGCAATACAGCGTCGTCAGGGCAGAACAGATAAGGCCGGAATGACAGATGATCGAACAGTTATTGTTGGTGATATGACGCTTGATCCAGGAAGAAGAACCGTAATGTGTGGAGGGAAAAGCATATCGCTTACCTCATTGGAATTTTCGGTTTTAGAGATGCTGCTCTTAAAAGTCGGGATTGTCACCAGCCGTGAAGAACTCTGCCAGCAGGCTCTGGGACGTCAACTAAACTCTTTTGACAGAAGTATTGATGTACATGTAAGCAGCCTCCGCAGAAAACTGGGAACGGCTCCAGACGGCAAAGAAAGAATAAAGAGTGTTCGTGGAATCGGTTATATCTTTCTCCGTCCGTCATTGGAGGATAAGGCCAGATGAACTCCCTGTTCATAAGATTGTTTCTCTGGTTTTGGCTTACAGTAGCTTTGTCTGGAGGCATTTTTTTCATTGTTGCCATTAAAAACAGACCGCATCCGCTTCAAAAACACCATTTAGGTTTTGAGCCCAGGCCACCTCTTCCTGATGGTGCAATTCCGAAACATCCAGATTGGCATCAGCCACCTAAACCGCGCGGATTCCCTCTGATACTGCAACTCCTTATATATTTTGTTGTAGGCGGACTGGTCTGTTATCTTTTGGCCTGGCGTCTGACTGCACCAATACGAAGACTTCGCACTGCGACCCAACGTCTTGCAAATGGGGATCTAACGGCCAGAGTTGGAATTGGAGAGCGAGGGAAAGGGGATGAAATATCCGATTTAGGCAGGGATTTTAACCGAATGGCTGAAAGGATTCAACTGCTGCTTCTATCCCAGAAACAGTTGGTTCGTGATATCTCTCACGAGCTCAGATCGCCGTTGGCCAGGCTTGGTGTGGCTTTGGGGCTGGCTCGCAGAGCTGCGCCACCTGAAGCTGTAAAGGCACTTGACAGGATAGAACAGGAAGCTTCACGGCTTAATGAGATGATTTCAGAGTTACTGACTTTGAGTCTGCTTGAAAACGACTCCTCTCTTAAGGAAACTGAAGAGGTCGAACTTGATGAACTTTTGCAGGAGGTTGTGGAAGATGCAGATTTTGAAGCAGCAAATATCGGTCGATCCGTCCGGTTGACAGAGAGCTGTAAATTAAATGTATCAGGCAGCCAGGAGCTGATTAGGCGTTCGCTTGAAAATGTCGTACGTAACGCAGTTAGATATACAGCTGAAGGAACTGTTGTTGAGGTTGCTCTTTATGAATCTGAAGGGGGCGCAAATGCAAGCATATCTATAAGGGATCATGGTTTGGGTGTGCCTGATGAATCGCTTGACGCAATCTTTAAACCATTTTTCCGGATAGAGGAAGCTCGCGATCGACAAAGCGGGGGGGCAGGTCTTGGTCTGGCAATTACTGCCGGTACAATTAAACAGCATGGTGGCAAAGTCAAGGCAACAAATCATCCAGGGGGAGGTCTGCTTGTGACAATTACCCTGCCGATATCAAACAAATTTTAATAAATATAGAGGCTTGGTGGAGCTGAAGAGGATCGAACTCTCGACCTACGCGTTGCGAACGCGTCGCTCTCCCAACTGAGCTACAGCCCCGCACGGAAGAACTTTCCGGTTATTGTTTACCTGCCACAAGGAGAGGAGGATGACTTAGGCAATATAATACGAAACTCAGCGCCTTTCCCCATATTCCTAACCATCAAGACCCCTCCATGGTTCTGGACTATCCGGTTGACTATCGCCAGTCCAAGTCCTGTTCCATGACGCTTTGTAGTAAAAAACGGGGTAAATATCTTGTCCATTATATCTTCGGTAATGCCACCGCCTGTGTCAGCAATTGAAACGACTATCTTCTTGCATCCGCCTTCTTCGATCTCGTTAAGGGCTAGATGTAGTTCACCACCGCCAGGCATTGCATCCTGAGCATTACCCATCAGGTTTATGCAGATCTGCTTCAACTGATTAGGGTCGCCAAGCACTACCCAGTCGGCATCTTTGAAGTCAGTTGAGACAGCAATATTCTGATCAACAAGTGAAGCATCATAATCATCTATACACTCTTCAAGGAGAGCCTTCAGGTCGCAGCACTGATAGCAGATGGTTGGTTTTCGGGAAAACGCGAGAATATCCCCTAGAAGCTGTTCAAGGCGGTGCGATTCATTGATTATTGTGTCAAGATAGTGGCGTTTATTGTCCCCTTCAGGGATCATTTTTCCGAGACGCGCTGCAAAACCGCCAATTGTAATAAGCGGTGTCTTTAATTCATGAGAGATTGAAGCCGCCATTTCTCCTATTGCAGCCAGATGTGCGCCATGAATCAGGCGTTGACGCGTGGTCTGGAGCTCTTCGTGTGCTTCTTCAAGATTTCTGTAAAGCCTTGTATTTTCAATCGCCATGCCGGATTGATTTGCAAAAAGCTGTAAAAGCTGTAGTTGTTTATCTGTAAAAGGCTGATGTTTAAACGGGTTATCTACAATGATAAGGCCAATCAGGTTATTTCTCGTCAAAAGCGGCACAACTGCAAAAGAATTGATACCCAGATCAGTTAGAAAATCACATCCGCTATTAGCTGGTAAATCTTTTGTATGAAAGTCGCACAAACGTCGGTCTTCAACAAGTTTTTCGATAAAATTGCAGTCATCGTTCAGATCAACTCTTATTTTTCTGACTTTGGCGCAGAAGTCTGAGTTCCACTGTTTCTTCATCTCCGCTTCATCAAGCTCCCAATGACCTGACAGCGGATTATCCGGTTCTTTGGAAACCAGATGCAATCCATCTGCATTTGTTCTGCAGACGCCCAGCATTCCCTGGAGTGCATTGGTTTTTTTATTGTAAAGGAACAGCAGTGATCGACAAAACAGGCTGTTATCCTCATAAACAAGGGATGAAAGTATCAGGTGCAGCAACTTGTTAAGCTGCATTGTTGAAAGGAGTGTTGAACTGAAGAGATAAAGCAGTTGCAGTTCCTTTAGAGATTCAAAGGAACTGTTTAACGCTTTGGAGGATTCCTGTTCTGTTGTTTGTGGCATGCGGAAATCCTGAATAAGAATGATTAACAGTCTGGCTGTTGGTCAGACAAGTTTTGTTATGGCCTCTTTTCCTTCTTTTCTGCTTCCATCTTGCAATCAATACACTGAGTTGTTACAGGACGTGCCTTAAGACGTGCCTCACTAATATCGCCCCCGCAGTCTTCACAAATCCCGTAGGTTCCGTCTTCAATCCGTTCCAGTGCTTCACGTATTTTGTTAACCAGTTTCCGCTCACGATCACGGATACGTAACTCAAATGTTCTATCCGATTCCTGGGTAGCCCTGTCCGTGGGATCAGGAAAATTTGAAGCATCATCCCCCATCTCGTGAACGGTCTTGTCAGCTTCAGACTGCAGAGCTTTCATCTCTTCCAGGAGCAACTGCCGGAATTGTTCGAGTTTCACGGCGTCCATATTTCTCCTCACAGGCATCATCGATAATTTTATGAATACTAAAAGCTTTAATTAATCAAGTCCAGTAAAAAGTGCGTAAAAAACAGGTTACAGTAAAAGCTCCAACGCTTCCTGTACCGTTGAGACACCTTCTAGCTCCATATCTACAGGCGCAAGACGTTTCATATTGCCTGAAGGAAGCAGGCATCGTTTAAAGCCCAATTTTAGAGCTTCTCCAATTCTTGGCTCAGGCTGGGTGACTGCCCTTACTTCACCGGCAAGACCAACCTCGCCAAAGACTATAGTCTGATTTGGAACAGGCCGATCCAGATGGCTCGAGGCAACGGCAAGCATCATGGCAAGATCAGTTGCCGGTTCATTAAGCCTTGCACCACCAGCTACATTCAAAAAAATATCCTGCCCTCCAAGGTGCAGCCCTGCTTTCTTCTCCAACACTGCAACAAGCAGCGCAAGCCTGTTACTGTCAACACCTATGCTTGTACGGCGTGGAGTTCCATATGTGCTTGCAGTTACCAGCGCTTGAATCTCCACCAATAATGTCCGGGTTCCTTCAAGCGAAGCGGTGACAACAGAACCTGGTGCATCAATAGGACGCTCCGAAAGAAACAGTTCCGAAGGGTTAGAAACTTCGTCAAGTCCTCCAGATTTCATCTCAAAGACCCCAATTTCATTGGTTGAGCCAAAACGGTTCTTCACAGCTCTCAGAATCCTGTACGGATGTCCCCTGTCACCCTCAAAATAGAGCACTGTATCTACAATATGCTCCAGTACCCTTGGGCCAGCGATAGCGCCATCCTTTGTAACGTGTCCGACAATAAAGACAGGTATTCCACTGCCTTTAGCAAACATCATCAAACGTCCGGCCGATTCCCGAACCTGTGTCACACTGCCTGGCGCCGATTCGAGGGACTCTGTCCATACTGTCTGGATCGAATCCACTACAACCGCCCTCGGCTTCAAACGATCCAGTTGGTTTATGATCTCCTCAAGGCTGTTTTCTGCTAACACCAGAAGCTGACGGCCATAAACTCCCAATCGCTCGCCGCGCAAACGGGTCTGAGAGGCTGACTCCTCACCTGAGACATATAGAACGGCTCCATCCAAAGCCAGATGGTGCATAGCCTGCAATAACAAGGTTGATTTTCCTATTCCAGGATCGCCTCCTATTAGAACCAGAGAGCCCGGAACCAGCCCGCCACCGAGAACGCGGTCAAGCTCAGATATTCCGCAACTCATCCTTGTTTCCGCCTGTGGAGGTACCTCACCTATCGGTATTGCAACGCTTTTGGCAGATAAAATTTTCCCTCCGTGTGCCGATGAAAGAGACTTCTGCTCTTCAAGCATACTGTTCCATGCCCCGCAGTCAGGGCATTTGCCCAGCCATTTAGGAGATTGGCAACCACACTCTGTACAGCTAAAGTACGTTTTCTGTCTCATTATTTCACCTTCTTATCAATACGGTTTCTGTTTGGCTCAAACCGATCAGAGTCTACTAGACAAAGGACGAATTGCATCTTGTGTACATCAGAGCTGTTTGTTATAGTCAATCGTTGCAAACGACATAAATAGTCTTTTTAGTTTATCCTACAAGGAGATTTTTATCCATGAAAAGCACAGTAGAAATAAAACAAGGTATACATTGGATCGGTGTGACTCATCCCGATTTACGGATCTTCGATGACCTTTTTCCAACTGAACATGGCACTACGTACAACAGTTATCTTATCCAGGGGAGTGATAAGACAGCTATTATAGACACTGTAAAATACAAGTTTGCAGATCAGTTTATTGAGAATATCAAGTCACTGGTTGATCCATCAACGATTGATTACATTGTTGTCAACCATTCCGAGGGTGATCACTCCGGTTCGCTTGGAATACTCCTTGATTATTGTCCCAACGCTGTAGTGGTCTCCACACAGGCAGCCAAGAATTTTCTAACCAACATGATACATAAACCATTTCAGTCGAAGACAATTAAGGATGGAGATACCATTGATCTGGGTGGGCGGACACTCCGTTTTATACCTGCTCCGTTTCTGCACTGGCCGGACACCATGCTAACCCGCCTTGAAGAAGAAAATATTCTCTTTAGTTGTGATGCCTTCGGTGCGCACTACTTTAATCCGGACAGCATCTTTAATGATGAGATTGATGACTTTACACCGGATAGGGAGTTTTACTTTGACTGTCTGATACGCCCTTTCAAAGGAAAGGTGTTGGCGGCAGTCGAGAAGATACGCCATGATGTGATTGATATGATCTGTCCAAGTCATGGGCCGATTATCCGCAAGGATCCCTGGAGGATAATCCAGCAGTACGAAGAATGGAGTAAACCTAAGTCTACAGGTAAAAAGATAGTTGTTTTCTACCTTTCTCCTCATGGCAGCACTGAAAAGATGGCTGTAGCAGTTGCAGAGGGGGCAGCAAGAGAGAATCTGACAGTAGAAAATTATCATATTGTAGGGATGGATGAAAACAGATTGCGGGATCTTATGGAAGATGCAGATGCGATGGCGTTTGGAGTGCCAACCATCAACAGGGATGCTCCCAAACCGGTATGGGAGCTGCTGGCCAATCTTAGTACAGTCACACTTAAAACAAATCTTGCCGCTGTATTCGGAAGTTACGGGTGGAGCGGAGAGGCATGCAAGATGATTGAGGAACGCCTTAAAGGTCTTGGCTTTAAACTTGTCAGTGACCCTGTGCGCGGCATGTTTACACCCACTCCTGAGTTGCTGGAACAGTGTCGTGTACTTGGCAGGAGATTATCGGAAGAGGTAGCTAATAAGAACTGAACTGAAAGGGGATGTCAAAACCGGCATCCCCTTCTATTCACCCCATCGTTTGAAAAGATTATGTTTGACTCCCAGTTGATCAAGAACCTTTCCAACAATAAAGTCCACCATTTCGTTGACAGATTCAGGTAGATGGTAAAAGGCAGGCATTGCAGGAATAATCCGCGCCCCTGCTCTGGAAAGTCTAAGCATGTTTTCCAGATGGATAGAGGAAAGCGGGCTTTCTCTCGGTAACAGCAAAAGTGGCCTCCCTTCCTTGAGCATTACATCTGCCGCCCGTTCAATCAGGTTGCCGGATATGCCTGAAGCTATTCTTCCAAGGGTTCCCATGCTGCATGGTGAAACAACCATGGCATCTGTTATGGATGAACCGCTTGCCTCAGGCGCCCAGAAATCGGTATGTTTCCTGATTGTCAACTCAGCTTCAGGAAGATTCCAACGGCTTTTAAGAAGTCCTGGCAAATCAGTGGATATATTGATCCCTGTCTCAAAATTGCATACTCCAATACCACTGTCACTGGCTGTCAGAGTAACCCGTTCTCCAGAGCGAAGGAGCTCCTCAACAAGCCTTAGTCCATAGATACTGCCAGATGCCCCGGTTATGGCTATTAGAAGGTTCATCGCTCACCCCCTTAAGATAATAACGGATCAAATTTATCATCTGAAAACGGATGAAATCAATCTGACTATTGCAGTTGTACCTTTCTTTCAGGTAGGGTGCGAGTAATTTTATAAAAGAGGGTACTATGGAGAACGTTTTACAGCATATGACAGCCGACTCTGTCCAGGAACTACTGGAAGCCGCCGGTGCCGAGGTTATGACCCGTTCCGGCAGGTCAGAATATTACAGCGCCCCACGGGAGTTCTCTTTTGAGGCCAAGGCGATATTTCCAAACGGCATGTCGTTGCATATTATTGCCCGTCAATTTAACTATCGCGACCCCTGGGAGGTCGGCGGTCGTGTAAATGATATGGTGGATGTAACGCTTTTTAAGGATGGGGAGCTGACCCCGCTCCCCAAAGGGTATCCCTTTTTTCAGGGTATCGAGGAAGAGTGCGGTGTTGATGAAGCTACCTTAAGGAATATAATTTCATCTGTCAGCGAGGTAAATGTCAAGTTGTATGAGCTGCAGCGGATTACCGGTGACCTTTACTGAGACTTTTGCATGCCCACCGGTAACATGGGTGTGTCAGAACGCCGATACAGTAATAAAAGGAGATACTCATGAACAACGAAGAAAAAGAAGAGAATAATGGGGCAAGCCTAAACTTCAATGTGTCACGGCGGGATTTTATCAAATACACTGCCGGAACAGCGGCCTGCATTTCTCTGGGTACGTTGACATATGGGTGTGGCAGCGGTGGTGGTTTATTAGCTGCAAGTTACCCGATTGATTCTACCGTGGTAAAAACAACCGAGCGGATGATTGCCTTTCCGTACACACCAGCTTCTAACCCTATTGTGTTTGGTACAATGCCTGACCCGGCTGACCCTACATATAGTCCTAATGGGAATACTGCGCTTAAATGGAATCAATTGTCTCAGATTCCAGACTATGACTCTTTGGGGTATGGTAACTGGAGCTATGTAAATTGGCCCCTGCCAATAGTTCAGCGTACAGATATCATGCCAACCGCTTTTAGTGCCGCATCAGTAACCAAAAAAACACGCCTGCTGAATTTTTTTGCCATGACTGATATCCACCTGACTGACAAGGAAGCTCCCAATCAGCTGATCTATCTCCAGCAAAGTAATCCGGGATTTGCCGGGCAAAACAGTTCTATCTACTCAGGTGTTATGCTGTACACCCCCCAGGTTTTTAATGCTGCCATTCAGACCGCAAACGTCCTTCACAGTAGAGATCCCTTTGATTTCTTCATTTCATTGGGGGATGTCTGCAATACGAGCATGTACAAAGAACTCAGATGGTATCTTGATATCATTGAGGGCAAGGTAATTACCCCCAGTTCTGGTGCCCATGCCGGTGCTGACAGCATTGACTACCAGATGCCATTCAAGGCAGCAGGTCTGGACAAGACAATCCCGTTCTACCAGGCCATGGGCAACCATGATCATCATTACATCGGTTCATTCCCTATCTACCAGAACGGCCTTGAGCAGTCATATATCAGTGATACGGTCTGGGCAGTGTCGAATGCGCTGCTTACTCCTGATCTGACCAACTTTCCGGCTAATATCGACATACGTAAAAGTACGCAAACTCCCACATTTTACCAGGGCGTGATTGATGGCACAACTCCGTCAGGCACCATTAAATATGTAGGGGCGCTCGCAACTGCACCCAAGGTAGTTGCCGATACCAATCGACGCTCTTTGCATAGAACAGAATGGATTCAGGAGTTTTTTAACACCACTACCAGTCCGGTCGGCCATGGATTTAACCTGGTTACTTCTAATCCTAATTTTGGTTTGGTAGCAGTTGCTGACAGAGCCGGTTTTGCCTGCTACAGCTTTGTGCCCAAGGCAAATGTGCCGCTGAAGGTGATTGTGCTGGATGATACCCAGCGGGAAGACGACGGTTCTTTTGATATCCATGGCCACGGTTTTCTTGATGCATCACGGTGGGCATGGCTTCAGGCTGAACTTGCCGATGGTCAGACAGCCAACCAGCTGATGATCATTGCCTGTCATATCCCGATTTGCGTTACCAATGTTGGCACTGAACTGGAGTGGTGGCTTGGCGATTCTAACGCCACAATCACGAATGCCTGTACGATTACGCAGTTGGTGAATACCCTGCAGAACTCAACGAACCTGCTGATGTGGATCTCCGGGCATCGCCATTACAATACCGTTAAGGCCTTTGTCTCGCCTAACAAGAATACTAATCCTGAAAAAGGGTTCTGGCAGGTTGAAACCTCATCACTGCGGGACTTCCCGCAGCAGTTCCGCACCTTTGAGATCTTTATTAACAGTGATTACAGTATTTCCATTGAGGCGGTGAACGTTGATATTGCGGTGAAAGAGGGTACGCCTGCGGCAACATCAAGGAAGTACGCCATTGCAACGCAGCAGATCCTTCAAAATCCGTTAAAAGCGAATGCACCAAATTATGCGACATATAATGGCCATGATTTAGGACCTACTGATCCAACCCGACCACAAGGTGGTGATGGGTTTGTAGCACATTCAGGAGATGCCTATACTGATCCGTCAATCCAGTTTGTCGATTTAACCGCACAAGGTATTCCGTACAATGCGTCATATAATGCCCAGTTGTTCAAACAGCTAAGCCCGGCCATGAAGTCCTATTTACAGACATTGTATCCAGTGTTGTAAGCAGGAGATTTAATGCAAAAAAGGGGAGCCTTTGGCAGGTATCCCCTTTTTTGCATTCCAATATATAGTTGAACTTAATGGTGCTTTTCGCTGAACCCCTTGAATCCGCCAGTCTGTGGAATCTGTTTTGTCTTTGGCGGAGCGGTCATATCCCATACTATCTTGGATAGAGACTTCTCTACAGGGAAAAGTGCCAAAGCCACGAGGAACAGGAGGAGAAAGACCCCGAAGAAGCTGGCCAGCATGATTGCCACAACCATAATAGCTTCTAGAAATACCGGCATATCCCCTCCTTTTTTAAAGATTGTGCTTCAATCATATCACAGTTCCGGTTAACTTTCCAATCAGGCTTTTTGCAACAGAACAAATTATGTATTTGCAACTGTCTTGCGCTGTCGAGTTTCCTCTCTGAACATATCAATGGCAACCAATGCTACTCCGACACAGATAAGGGAGTCTGCTATGTTAAATGCCGGCCAGTGGTGAGATTTCCAGTAAACATCAAGGAAATCAATGACTTCTCCCATTCGAACACGATCAATCAGGTTACCCGTAGCACCGGAAAAGATCATTGCCAGGGCGACCTGAGCCATTTTTTGTTCTTCCTTCATCTTCTTAAGTGCAATCAGGATGATTAATCCGGCAACAAGGGAGATAATGATAAAAAAAGGAAGCCGCCATGAGACATTAGAAAGAAAACTGAAGGCGGCTCCTCTGTTCCTCATGTATGTAAAACTGAACAGACCGTCAATGATCCCAATTGACTGATGGAGAGACATAACCTTGTCAACGTAGATCTTTGTTGCCTGATCAGCTATCAGACCTAAAACGGTAATTAACGAAAAAAGAATCCAGCGATTCATCACTATTTCACCGCAGCCATACATTTAGGGCAAATGGCAGGAAAATCCGGATCCGAACTCAGCTCTTCACTGTAGCACCAGCAACGTTCACATTTTTCGCCGGGAGCCTTTCCTACCGAGATCTTTAAACCCTCAATAACAGTTCCTGCATATAGTTCTTCGCCCGTAAGTTCATCCTCAAGGTCAAGCCTTGAAACAATCGAGATGGTTCTGAGGCTGTCCAGATGCTGGCGGACAAAAGCAGATGTCTCAGCCGGAGCAGCCAGCTTTACGGCAGCATCAAGAGGATGACCTATAACCTTTTCAACCCGCTTCAGCTCAAGAGCTTTAAGGATATCACCCCTCAGATCAAACAGGCGCCCCCAAATGGAGGCCAGTTCATCATTTCGATGTTCGGGAGCAAGTTCAGGGAAGAACGCCAGATGAACACTTGTCTCCCGTTTCCCAGGCATATACTGCCAGATCTCGTCAGAAGTAAAAGAGAGCAGGGGAGCCAGGAGCCGGGTAAGGGAGTCTGTTATAATAAACATAGCTGTCTGGCTGCTCCGCCGTTCTTTTGCATCCTTTCGGCTGGTATAAAGGCGATCCTTTAGGACATCCAGATATTGACCGCTCAATTCAACGGTGCAGAAAGCATTTACAGCCTGATAGATGTTATGAAATTCAAAATCCTTGTAGGCGGATAGAACCTTCTCTTTCAGCACTTCAAGGTTATGGAGCGCCAGCCTGTCAATAGGCATCATATTGCTGAAAGGCAGACTGTCCTTGTCAGGTTCGAAATCATAAAGATTGCCGAGCATAAAACGGCAGGTGTTGCGGATTCTGCGATATGCTTCTGCAACACGATTAAGAATTTCATCCGAAATCCTGTTGTCAGCACGGTAATCCTGAGCCGAACACCAGAGACGCAGCACATCCGCTCCGAATTTTTTTATAACATCCTCAGGTGCGACAACATTGCCCATGGATTTACTCATCTTGCGTCCTTGGCCGTCAAGCACAAAACCATGTGTCAGCACAGACTTGTATGGAGCAACTCCACGGGTTCCAACGCTCTCAAGCAGAGATGAGTGAAACCATCCCCTGTGCTGGTCGCTGCCCTCCAGATAGAGATCCGCAGGAGACGACAGTTTGGGGTTGGGTTCCAGCACAGCAGCATGTGAAACGCCTGAATCAAACCAGACATCAAGAATATCATTTTCTTTTGTAAAGGAGCTGGAACCGCATTTGGAACATTTTGTTCCGGCAGGCAGAAGCTTGTCTGTATCCCATTCAAACCAGATATCCGAGCTGTGCTGCTTGAAAAGTTCAGCTATATGATCCATGGTGGCGCCATCAGCCTGGTATTCACCGCAATCTGTGCAAGAGAAGGCTGTGATTGGAACGCCCCAGGAACGCTGGCGAGATATACACCAGTCCGGACGGTTCTCAACCATTCCGTAAATCCGATCACGGCCCCAATTTGGAATCCACTGAACTTTGTCAATAGCCTCAAGAGATTTTTTGCGAAGCTCATTGGCTTCCATGGAGATAAACCACTGCTC
Organism: uncultured Geobacter sp.; assembly: GCA_964655435.1. Classification (GTDB taxonomy): domain Bacteria; phylum Desulfobacterota; class Desulfuromonadia; order Geobacterales; family Pseudopelobacteraceae; genus Trichlorobacter. Next base: position 74,545 of record CAZZMP010000015.1, on the reverse strand, counting down.
TGTGGCTCTAAATATAATCGGTTTCTTGCAGCGCCAGCAGTGCGGATAGGAGTGTGATATCTTACTGACACCAACAAGAGCTCCAACCTCCTGTAATTTTTCAATCACCTTAGGGTTGGCATCAAATACCTTTTCACCGCCAAAAAGTTCAAGATTACCTATATAGCGACCATGATTGTCTACTGGATTGTAGATCTCAAGTCCTTCCCGCAGACCAATCTCATAGTCGTCCTGTCCATGTCCTGGAGCAGTATGAACACAGCCGGTGCCAGCATCCAGGGTGATATGCTCTCCAAGAAGTATTACAGAGTTGCGATCATAAAAAGGATGTTTGCAGTTCTTCCTTTCCAGAATATCTGCCTTGAAAGTTGCTATTGAGTTGCCTTCCAGTCCGTTAGCTGTAAGAAACTGTTCTTTAAGCCCTTCAGCAACTATAAGTATCTGACCGTCTACATCCAGGGCAGAGTAGTCATATTCAGGATGCATCGCTATGGCAAGGTTGGCAGGAATAGTCCATGGGGTAGTTGTCCAGATCACCACAAAGACCGGCTTGCCGGAGAGAGCCGGAAGAACAGAACTGATATCGTCCTTAAGCGGAAACTTGACATAAATGGAAGGGGAAGTGTGGTCGGCATACTCCACTTCAGCCTCAGCCAGGGCAGTGACACAGGAAGAGCACCAGTGTACAGGCTTTCTGCCCCGATAAAGTCCGCCATTGTGAGCAAACTTGGCCAGTTCTGCGGCTGTAAGACCTTCATATTCGTTTGTCATCGTCATATATGGGTTATCCCAGTCACCCAGAACCCCCAGCCGTCTGAACTCCTCTTTTTGGATATCAATGAATTTCTTTGCGTAAACACGGCATTCCTTACGCATTTCAGCCTTTGTCATCTGGTTTTTTCTGGTTCCAAGGTTTTTTTCAACCTGAAGCTCAATCGGAAGGCCGTGGCAGTCCCATCCCGGAATATATGGAGCGTTGAAACCCTCCATCCGCTTTACCTTTAAAACTATATCCTTAAGGGTTTTGTTCAGGGCATGGCCAATATGAATATGGCCGTTGGCATATGGAGGGCCATCATGCAGCATATAAAGTGGTTTATCTGCTGAGTTTTCTTCGATTTTCCGATAGAGATCGATCTCCTGCCACCGCTTGAGCAGTTCCGGCTCACGTTGATACAGGTTGGCCTTCATCGGGAAATCTGTTTGGGGAAGGTTCAGGGTTGCTTTGTAATCCATATCTGTTTTCTCCACATTTTATCTGTTAAACTTGTGTAAGCTAACGGCATATCACGGCAATGTCAAGGAGATAGCAATTTTCAGGCAACCTGAGAGCTGGTTTTCTCCCTTGCATTCATACTTCCATTCTGTTAATTTTTCAGGTCTATTTTTGCTGAAAGGATATCTTTATATGTTTAAAATATTTGATTCTATTTTTGGAATGTTTTCAAATGACCTGGCAATAGATCTAGGTACGGCCAATACCCTTGTATATCTCAAAGGCAAAGGGATAGTCGTCAGGGAGCCATCTGTTGTTGCCGTGCAAAAAACACCTTCTGGCCAGCAGAAGGTTCTTAAGGTTGGAATGGAGGCCAAGCAGATGCTTGGTCGTACCCCTGGTTCCATTACAGCAATAAGGCCTATGAAGGACGGAGTCATCGCTGATTTCGACATTACCGAAGAGATGCTCCGTTACTTTATTCACAAGGTTCATAACCGCAAGACACTTGTACGCCCACGTATAGTTATCTGTGTCCCCTCCGGCATCACCCAGGTGGAAAAGCGTGCAGTCAAGGAATCAGCCGAATCTGCGGGCGCCCGTGAGGTTTATCTGATTGAGGAGCCGATGGCGGCAGCTATAGGCGCCGGCCTTCCTATTACTGAAGCAAGTGGTAACATGATAGTAGATATAGGTGGAGGAACAACCGAAGTCGCCGTTATCTCGCTTGCTGGCATAGTCTACTCCCAGTCGACACGAATGGGTGGTGACAAGATGGATGAAGCTATTGTGCAGTATATCAAGCGCAAGTATAATCTTCAGATAGGCGAAAGGATGGCGGAAGCTATCAAGATAGAGATAGGTGAAGCCTATCCTGGCCCGGAAGTCCTCACCATGGAGGTAAAAGGGCGTGACCTTGTATCAGGTATTCCCAAAACCATAGAGATTAACTCTGACGAAATCCGTGATTCGCTGAAAGAAGCGGTTAATGCGATTGTTGACACTGTAAGACAGTGCCTTGAGAGAACCCCTCCTGAACTGGCAGCAGATATCGTAGACAAGGGGATTTTTCTGGCGGGAGGGGGAGCAGGACTTCGCAACCTTGACATGCTGCTTCGCGAAATAACCAAGGTACCTGTGCTGATTGCAGAAAACCCCCTTGATTGCGTAGTTCTCGGTTCCGGCAAGGTGCTGGACGAGCTGAACCTGCTGCGGCGCGTTGCAATAACATCTTGAGATAACATTGCATTCTATAGTCAGGATAGCATGCCATTCATCCAGGATGAATGGCTCTCCCCTTGTCCTGAATCTTACTGCGTCGTCAGGTTATAATCTCTATAAATCATGTCAAATCCCTCGCTTGATATAATAATTCCGGTATGGAACAGTCCAGCCGAAACAAGATCATGTATTGTTTCGGTTTTGGACAGTATAAAGATCGCCAGGCTGATTATTGTAAACAATGGCTGTGATCGTTCTACAGAGCTGATGCTGGAAGAATTTTCAGATCTTCTTGGAGACCGGGCAATATATATGACAATGAAACGTAATATAGGATTTGTGCCTGCGGCAAATATGGCGCTTAACCGCTCTGATGCGGACTGGGCGTTGCTTTTACGCCCAACTGAAACACTCACCAACTCGTGCGTGCAACAGATCCTTGCTATGACAAAAAATGAACAGGCAGGAATAATAATACCGTTATCCCAATCTGAACATTCTTTAGCGCAAAATATCCTGAAAGAAAGCTGTTCATACATAGAAACTTCGGATTTAGGATTTTCCACTATTGCTCTATCGAAAAAAATGAGAGAGAAAATTTCTGTTTTTGACGAAGAGATGGATGGCGGGCAGTTTTGTCTTTCCGATTACTGCCAACGGGCTAATGCAGATAATTTTCGGGCTTATCTGCTTCCTGGTGTAAAGATTAAAGGTTTTCCATTCACCCAGTTTGGTTCTTTTGAACGACGACACAAAATGACTGAGGCAGCATTGAAAACCTTTACAAATCGCTGGGGAGTAAAGAGCCATGTTGCAGTTTATCTCCCTAAAGAGGCAGCGGAAGAGAATCTATCCGGGACTCTTTCTGTTTTACTTGATGCCGCACGTCGAGGACACAGGTTTGACTTTTTTCTTCACCGGAAGCAGTATCTCCTTGCAAAGGAAAAACGAGCAACGTGCCTTCATACCGGAATCAGGCTGCATCAGCTCTCCGTACTGACTCCGCTCAGGGCTCTGGCGCGCAGCATGGAGAAACTAAAGGCTGCCAATCCCGAGATTCAGACCGTATCTGCCATAGACGGCATTCCGTTTCCTGGCTTCAGCTCAACCATATCAACTGATCTGCTTGCCAGAATGGCCAGAGATTAAGGAGGTTTTCAATGCAGCAGTTTGTTTCAGCCCAATTGAGTGAACATACAATGCTGTTTCAAAGAATTGAATCTGAAATGACCTCTCAGATTGCAAGCCTTGCAGAACGCCTGATCGAAACTTTCAATATAGGAAACAAGCTGCTGATTATGGGAAACGGAGGGTCAGCCGCCGATGCACAGCACTTTGCCGCAGAAATTGTCAGCCGTTTCAGGATGGAGCGTCCTGCGCTTCCGGCAATCGCACTCTCTACTGATACATCAATAATAACCGCAATTGGCAATGATTACGGTTTTGACCGGATATTCTCACGTCAGATTGAGGCATTGGCAGCGCCTGGCGATGCTGTGATAGGTATATCTACCAGCGGAAACTCGCCTAACATCCAAAAAGGACTGGAAGTTGCCCGTCAGGCAGGATGCAGCACCATAGGACTTCTTGGCAAGGATGGAGGAACCATAAAGGCTGTCTGCGATATATCTCTTATCATCCCTTCAAATGACACTCCCAGGGTACAGGAAGGGCATATAACTGTAATCCATATACTGTGTGACCTTATCGAGCTGGGGCTGTTCGGCAGATTTGCAAAGGAAAGGGTCTAGTTTATGGACAGGAGGAACATCGAGTCTCTCTTTCATAATGCATACAGACTGAAATGTCTGGTAGTTGGCGATCTGATGCTTGACGAATACCTTTGGGGCAAAACCGATAGGATCTCGCCGGAAGCGCCGGTACAGGTAGTGGATGTAATGCGCGAGGATCTCCGTTTGGGAGGCGCAGGAAACGTGGCTAACAATCTGCTTGCCCTTGGTTGTAAGGTGACAGTGGCTTCGGTAATCGGCGAGGATGAAAACGGTTGGGCACTGCTTAAAACCTTTAATCGTCAGGGGATTGATACAAGCGCAATCCACCAGGAATCAGGACGCAGGACAGGCCGCAAGACTCGGGTTATCGCCTCAAATCAGCAGATAGTAAGGATTGACAGGGAATCTCGTGAGTCTCTTTCCGGGCAATCTGAATTTCAGCTTGCAGGGTGGTTGGAAAAAAATATCCCTGATTTCGATGTGATATTGATATCGGATTATCTGAAAGGGGTTCTTACTCCTGCCATACTATCAACTATAACAAGCAGAGCAAGTAGTTGTAACATTCCAGTTTTGGTGGATCCCAAAGGAACAGATTACCTTAAATATCTTGGCGCGACATGCCTGACCCCGAATCGCAAGGAAGCAGAGGCAGCCTCAGGCATTGCAATTAAGGACGAAACATCCCTTAATCTGGCAGCAGCAACCATTATGAGACAGATAAATCTGGACAATCTGCTCATAACCCGTAGTGAAGAAGGGATGTCTCTGTTCTGCAGGAATGGTGAGATTGTACATATCCCCACTGTAGCCCGTGAGGTCTTTGATGTAACGGGAGCAGGGGATACCGTGCTGGCTCTTCTTGCCTTTGGGCTGGCAGGTGGATTGACTCTGCCCGACTCTGCCCGTCTGGCAAATGTGGCTGCCGGGATTGCAGTCGCAAAACTAGGCACTTCAACCGTGTTACCAAGCGAGATTATTGATGTTATCTCCCTTTCACACCGAGACAGTGACACCAAGATCAAAAACAGGGATCTGCTTGCGGAGATCTCTGCGACAGAGCGGGCAAAAGGGAAAAAGGTAGTCTTTACCAACGGCTGTTTTGATCTGCTTCATGCAGGTCATGTAAAATACCTCCAGGCTGCACGACAGTTGGGAGATCTGCTTATTCTTGGCCTTAACAGCGATGCCTCTGTAAGACGTCTTAAAGGATCAAAGCGCCCCTTGATAGCGGAAGAGGAACGCGCTCATATCATGGCTGCCCTCGATTGCATTGACTATATAGCCCTTTTTGACGAAGACACTCCTCTGGAGCTGATTACTGCCATAAAACCTCAGATACTTGTGAAGGGGGGAGATTATTCGCCTGACGGGGTGGTTGGCAAGGATCTGGTAGAATCATTTGGAGGCAGGGTTGAGCTGATCCCGTTTGTAGATGGAAAATCAACAACAAACATAATAGAGAAGGTTCTCGAACGGTATTCGGCAGAGGGGGTATGAGATGATAATTGTAACCGGAGGGGCGGGACTGATAGGTAGTGCAGTCATAAACGCGCTTAATATCAGAGGAATTGAGAATATTCTGGTTGTGGATCATCTTGGACTCTCTGAAAAATGGCGGAACCTTTCATCGCTTAAATTCAAAGATTACCTTGAAAAAGATGCTTTCGAGAAGCTGCTGGATAATGAGAATCTACCGTCACGTCTCTCTGAATCGTTAGAGGCGATCATTCATCTGGGAGCCTGTTCCGCAACTACTGAACTTGATGCATCCTACCTTGTTCGTAACAATTTTGAATATTCCCGCAAGACTGCCCTCTTTGCCCTGAAGCAGCAAGCCCGCTTTATCTATGCCTCCAGCGCAGCCACCTACGGTGATGGAAAGCTTGGTTTTTCTGATGATGAGGAGATGTTGAGCCGTTTGCGTCCGATGAACATGTACGGTTACTCAAAGCAGATGTTCGACATCTGGGCGCAGAAACATGGACTGCTACGCGGTATTGTCGGGCTTAAATATTACAACGTCTTTGGCCCTAATGAACAGCATAAGGGGGAGATGCGTTCTCTGGTGCATAAGGCATATCAGCAGATATCAGACACAGGCAGACTGAAGCTTTTCAAATCCCATCGTCCTGATTACGCTGATGGTGAACAGGTAAGGGATTTTGTCTATGTCAAGGATGCCGCTGCCATGACTCTCCACTTTCTTTTTAATCGGGAGGCATCCGGCATCTTTAACGTTGGCGGTGGAAGCGCTGCAAGCTGGAACCGGCTGGCTGCCGCAGTCTTTGCTGCAATGGAACTGCCTGTTGCAATCGATTATATAGATATGCCGGAATCAATCCGCAACACCTATCAGTACCATACCTGCGCAGAAACCGGCAAAATCAGGATGGCAGGCTATTCTGAGTCACCTGTGTCGCTGGAGGATGCGGTTAGCGACTATATTCGCAACTATCTTGTGATAAACCGGCATCTGGGGGATGAGTAATTCTGATTCCAGCTCAATGTGTGACCTTGATCTGGAATCAAAATACCGGTTTAATCAGACGGCAGCAGTTTGGCTATTTTTTATTCGTCGTTTTCTCATCCATAATCTTTAAAAGTTCAGCGCTGATATCAACAGGCTCAACACCGGCTCCAATGAAAAGTAACTCCCTGTTTACTACAATTGCGGTCAAGCCTTTGGCCTTGCCCAACTCCTCAGCTGACTTTCCTATAGCTTCAAACATCCCTTTAGTCAGTTTTTCCTGGGTAGCCATAAGCTCTTTTTCCGCGTTCATTCCAAACTTCTGAAAATCTTCAACTTTTTTCTGGAACTGTTTTGACTTGGCCTGTTTTTGTTCTGGCGTAAGGTTTGGCATCTGGCGCTCAACATCTGCCTTGAATTTTTCAATCTGGCTTTTTTTAGTCTCTACCTGCTTCTGGAGTTTGGCCTGTAATCCTTTAATCTGCTTCTGAGCCGCCTTTCCCATTATCGATTCGCCTGAAATCTTATTAAGATCGACCAGACCAATCCTGGAAATTACTAGAGGCTTAAGCAGTTCTTTGGCAGCTGGCTGTTGCGGAGCAAGAGCCGGATCTGTCTTTAGTAAAGAAGGTTTGGGGGTGGTCGGGGTAGAAGTCGGCGCTATCGGCTGTTCAGCGGCCTGAATAGAGATAGCCGAAATGAGGAGAAAGAAGGAGCAGAGTACGGATTTGATAATGGAACTTTTCATGACAAACCTTTCCTTTTAGCAGGATTATTTAAAAACTGGTGTCAGATTTCTGGAAGTAAATTATGTAACATATTCTACAGAAAACGGTTAATGCTCTAAAAGAGGAACCAAAGAATATCTCGCCTTGAAATGAAGTTGGAATTAGGTAATCATCCCTATCAGATAAAGCTTGTATTAATCAAGTAATGATACTGAGCCTTCTGGAGAGATTCATGGAAAAAAGGGTAGTAGGTTCGGATACTGTCAGGATGCTCAGGTTGGGACATCCCTGGGTGATAGCGGACAGTTTTACCAGGCGCTGGCCGGTTGGCAAGGCGGGTGACCTTGTGCAACTGACCGATGAGGGTGGCAATCCGTTGGCTGTTGCAATGCTAGATCCTGCAGACCATATTGTCGCAAGGGTTCTATCCTTCAAGTTGATGAAGATGGATCATGCCTGGCTTGCTTCAAGGCTGAAATCCGCAATAGAACTTCGTAAAAATCATGCCAATCTCGTAAACAGCACTGCCTACAGGCTGGTTAATGCTGAAGGAGACAGCCTGCCAGGTATTACGATTGACCGTTATGACAGCTTTATTATGCTTCAGTTATACTCTGAGGGCTGGCGACCATACCTTAAACTTATCACCGCTGTTCTGCAAGAGCTGCTCTCCCCGGTCGGGATATATGAAAAGAGGCGACCAAGAAACACGCGGGAACTCGAGGCTGTAAGCGATACAAAGAAATACGGGAAATTGTTGTCCGGCAGAGCTGCCCCGAGAAGAGTTGAGGTAAAGGAAAACGGACTCAGCTTTCTTGTCTCACTTGAAGAGGGACTTGATACAGGGCTTTTTCTTGATCAGAGAGAGAACCGGAGCAACCTGTCGCATCGTTTTGCTGGCAAGCGGTTTCTTAATCTCTTCGCCTATACCGGCGCATTTTCGGTAACGGCTGCTGCTGCGAATGCAAAAAGTGTGACTTCAGTTGATATCTCTCAGGCTTACACCGAATGGAATCGTGATAACTTTAAGATAAACGGGCTGAATACAGACAGACACCGCTTTCTTGTTGGCAACTGCATGGAAAAACTGTCAGAACTTTCAAACGTAAGGGAAAGGTTTGATATAATCCTTATGGATCCACCATCCTTTTCCACCAGCGGAAAAGGCCGTTTTACAACTCGCGGAGGGACAACTGATCTTGTAGCTGCTTCTCTGCCGCTTCTTGTTAATGGCGGTCTCCTTATCTGTTCCTCAAACCATAGAAAGACCGACTTGCCTGAATATCTTAAAGAGTTAAGGAGAGGAGCCCTGCAGGCAGGTTCTGAATTAAGGGTAATCCAGCAGACCGGACAACCTGTGGATTTTCCTTATCCGGTAACATTTCCTGATGGACGTTACCTTAAGTACCTGATTTGTTCAAAGGGTTAGTATCTTTCTTTCCGGTTTTTTGTGGCAGCTTGGCGGCTTATGGTGTTATAGTGCCTCCGTTTTGAAGGATAAAAGGAGCTTTATATGAACAATCGTTTTCTTGATGCCTGCCGCGGAAAAGCTGTTGATTGCACACCGGTCTGGTTGATGCGTCAGGCAGGCCGTTATCTGCCGGAATATATGGCTGTGCGTTCAAAATGCACCTTTCTTGAACTGTGCAAGACGCCGGATCTTGCAGCTGAAGTAACCATTCAGCCTGTTGATATTCTGGGCGTTGACGCAGCCATACTCTTTTCTGACATCCTTACTCCGGTTGAACCGATGGGGCTAAAGCTGGATTTTGTGCCGGGGCCCGTATTTGAAAATCCGGTTCGCAGCATGGCGGATGTCCAGCGTCTGAGGATTCCTGAGCCGGAAAAGGATCTGCCTTACGTTCTGGAGGCAATAAGGATTCTGAGGCGCGAGCTTTCAGGAAAGGTTCCTCTTATAGGTTTTGGCGGAGCACCTTTTACACTGGCCTGTTATATGGTTGAGGGAAAAGGTTCCAAAGACTGGGCCAACATAAAGCGGATGATGTATTCTGCCCCTGAAATCTACTCTGCTCTTATGGACAAGGTTACCATGATGGATATGGAGTATCTGAACGCCCAGATAAAGGCAGGCGCCCAGGCGATCCAGATATTTGATACATGGGGAGGCATCCTGTCGCCAACGGATTACGAAAAATTTGTCCTGCCGTACACTACAAGACTTATAAACGGTCTAAACCGTATGGAAACCCCTGTAATCCATTTTGTAAAAGGTTCCGGTGCCATGCTTCAGACAGTACAGAAGGCGGGGGGAGATGTGATGGGACTTGATTGGCATATCAATCTGGGAAAAGCACGCGATATTCTCGGATCCGGTATGGCGGTTCAGGGTAATCTGGATCCTTCCGTACTATATGCCCCCAAAGAGGTTATTGAAAAAGAAGTTACCAGAATACTTGATGAAAATGCAGGCCGTCCTGGACATATCTTTAACCTCGGACATGGAATCCTGCCGACAATACCTCCGGAAAATGCCAGATTTATGGTTGAATGCGTACACAGAATCTCACAGAGGTGACCTGAAATGTCTGTTTTAATGAAAAATGTTGTGGTTTTTGTGACGGATCTTAACAAGGCGAAGACTTTCTATCTTGAACTGCTTGAGCTTCCTCTGGCTGGCGAGAGCCAGATGTTGCTGGAGTTCTATCCGGGCTCGGTCACAACGCTTGGCGTTGCTTTGGCCATGCAGGATGATGCAAAGGCTCTGGTTGGAAGACATACAGGCATTACATTTACGGTTAAAGGTATAAATAAACTCTGCGAACGATTGACTGCAGCAGGAGCCACCTTCATTGAGCCTCTTGAGGAATCTCCCTGGGGCAAGATGGCTGTTATAGCTGATCCTGACGGTAATCAATTTGCTATGGTAGAGATTCCGAAATGAACAAGGTAGACAGTCAGCTTCTGGATCAACTTACAGAAAGGGCCAGATTATCGCCCAGGCTAAGGATGAACCATAATTTCCATGCTTCAGATGAAGCAGCCTGTCATCGCCTTTTAAACGCTATGGAGCCTGACTCTTATATCCGTCCTCATCGGCATCTGGAGCTTGAAAAAGATGAGACATGCATATTGATACGGGGTCGTTTGGGGCTTGTCTGTTTTGACACTGATGGGTCAATTACAGATACGGCTCTGTTAATCGCAGGCACTGACCAGACTGTGCTCACCATTCCAAATGGAATATTTCATACCGCTGTATCACTTAAATCCGGCACTGTTTTTTTTGAGGCAAAGGCTGGCCCCTACAAAGGTTTCATCGATGCGGAAAAATCTGTCTGGGCTCCGGAAGAGGGTTCCGCAGAGGCAGGTTTATACCACAGTAAATTATGCGCCCTTTTCAACTCCTGATACTTTTAATAATTCTGACAGCAATCCCCTCTCTTGCCGATGCCGCATCAAAGATGCGGCCTTATACCGGTATCGGTGTCCTTAGGCTTCCGTCAACAGCTGACCCAGATCCTTTTTACCTTTATAATGAGCCCGGTATCTCCCGTTGTTGCAATGTAGAACCTGCAAACTTAAAAAGCCTTAATAACTGGCTTTTTGAAGAGGAAGAAGGTTCCTTTCTCCTGGTAGTTGATCGTAAGGGAGAGTGGCTTGAGGTTGAGCATGATGATGCCGGTAGAACAGGCTGGTTAATCCCTGAGCGTCGATGGATTTATAAACCCTGGAGTCAGTTTCTGAAAGGCAGACAGGTCAGGTTTCTAAATATCAGCCCTAAAAAATTCATGCGTGTGGTTTCAGCGCCTGGTGGAATAGCACAGGGCAGACAGCTTAGTTCAAAAGAACCGATGAAGGTTATAATGGCTCAGGAGGACTGGCTTTATGTAATGCTGAATCAGAACAGCGCCGGATGGGTAAGATGGCGAGACACGGATGGGCGGTTACTGGTAGGTTTTACATCCCATTAAAAGAAATTACCCGTTGACGCCCTGCGTCTGTCGTGATAAGGATGCAAACCATGAAAATTATGATCAACTTCATAGTAGCACGAGCTATTTCCGCTGCGGCAAACTCAGCCGCAGAGATGCCTGCTGTCTGTTGATCGTCATTTGACAACCGTATCAAACAGCCGTGGGCAGACAGTCCACGGCTTTTTTATTTCTATTAACCGGAACAAAAATAAAATATGGGGGAATTAACTGATGAGAGTGCAGCTAGTACCAACAGGAACCGTTGAGCTTACTTACGAGATAAGGAATATCGTCAACGTAGCTGAAAAGCTTCAGAAATGCGGTGTAACAATAAACTGGGAAAACATTGGCGATCCTATCGTAAAGGGAGAAGATATACCTGCCTGGATGAAGGAGATCGTATCAGCAGCTGTCATGGATAATGATTCCTGGGGCTATTGTCATACCAGGGGAGTTCTCAAAACCCGTGAATTTATATCTGATCTTACAAACAGCCGTGGTGGCGCACAGATAACGACTGAAAACATAATCTTCTTCAACGGTCTTGGAGATGCCATTGCAAAGGTGTATGGCTGTCTTCAGCCGGAAGCCCGGGTACTGATGCCATCCCCTTCATACACCACCCACACACTGGGTGAGCTGGGGCATGCCAACTCTGCCTCGCTACATTTCAAACTGGATCCTGAAAACGGATGGAAGCCGGATCTTGGGGAAATGCGCAGCCAGATTGAGAAAAATCCGAATATCTGTGCCATAATGGTCATTAATCCAGACAACCCTACAGGTATGGTATACAGCAGGGAAACCTTGAAAGAGATCGTTGCGCTGGCAAAAGAGTTTGGTCTGTTCATCATCTCGGATGAGGTTTACATCAACATCGTTTATAATGGGGAGAAAACTGTTCCTATAAGCGATCTGATAGGTGATGTCCCGGGAATCGCACTCAAAGGGATCTCGAAAGAGTTCCCCTGGCCCGGTTCACGTTGTGGCTGGATTGAGGTATACAACGAAAGCAGTGATGAGCAGTTCCGCAAATATATAAACCAGATTCTTACCGCCAAGATGAATGAGGTATGCTCCACCACTCTTCCACAGACTGTTATACCGGCAATAATGCAGCATCCTGAATACAGTAACTATCTTAAAGAGCGGATTGCTCTTTACGAAAAATCAAGCAACATCACATATAACTTCCTTAAAGAAGTTCCACAGCTGCTTGTGAACAGGACTAATGGCGCATTCTACATGGCCGTTGCCTTTAAGGATGGGGTACTTAACAACAGACAGACTCTTCCTGTCGCCGATACAGAGGTTCGTAATCTTGTCGAATCACTGGTTAACAAGCCGGATGTCTCTCCTGACAAGCGGTTCGTCTATTACATATTGGCATCTACCGGCATCTGCACAGTGCCACTCTCATCATTTGCAACAGACCTGCAGGGCTTCAGGGTAACTCTTCTTGAGCGGAATCCGGCTGAGACAGAGAGGATCTACAAAACTCTGGCAGCCAGGATCAAAGAATATCTGGCCTCGTAAGAGGTCTAAGAAACAGGGGTTATGATTGCAAGGGTATCTTCAGGTATACACAGGAAACGGAAAAGGTAAAACAACCGCAGCTCTTGGACTTGCGTTAAGGGCGGCAGGCGCCGGTAAAAAGGTTTTTATCGGCCAGTTTATAAAAGGGATGCATTACAGTGAGCTGGATATTCTGCCAACCATTCCTAATATAACCCTCAAGCAGTACGGCAGGGGTTGTTTTATCTATTCAAAGCCGGTTCAGGAAGATTATGAGGCGGCCTTGAATGGCCTTGTCGAGATAGGAGATATCCTTGAATCTGGCGAATATGATCTGGTTGTTCTGGATGAGGCAAATGTAGCCCTTTACTATGAACTGTTCAGCCTTGAGGATCTTGAAAAGGTGTTAAAAAGTCGTGCCCGGCATGTTGAAGTAGTCATAACCGGTCGTTATGCACCGCAGGAGCTGCTTGATATGGCTGATCTTGTTACAGAGATGAAAGAGGTCAGGCATTATTACACCAAAGGTATTGAGGCCAGAACAGGGATAGAAAAATAGCGGAGTTTCGTCTGTAAATGCTTTTTTCAGGCTTAAACGGAGAATAAACAACTACTTATATGCAGCATGATCAGATCATCATCAAAGGCGCCTCTGAGCATAACCTCAAATCAATTGACGTAACCATCCCACGCGATAAACTTGTTGTTATTACCGGACTCTCCGGTTCAGGCAAATCAACTCTGGCATTTGATACCATTTATGCCGAGGGACAGCGGCGTTACGTCGAGTCGCTTTCCGCTTACGCCAGACAGTTCCTTGAGCAGATGGAAAAACCGGATGTCGAGTCTATTGAAGGCCTCTCTCCAGCTATCTCTATTGAACAGAAGACCACATCAAAAAATCCAAGATCTACAGTAGGCACTGTCACAGAGATCTACGATTATCTGCGACTTCTTTTTGCCAGAATAGGTCAACCTTACTGCCACAGTTGTGGAAAACCAATAACATCCCAGACTGTTTCACAGATGGTGGATCGGATTATGTCTCTGCCTGAGGGGAGTAGATTAAACCTGCTTGCTCCGATGATCCGTGGCCGCAAGGGAGAATACAAAAAAGAGCTACAGCAACTGCGAAAGGAAGGTTTTACCCGTGTTTTGATCGACGGGATTCAGCATGAGCTATCCGAAGAGATTGAGCTGGACAAGAAGAAAAAGCATGACATTGATATCGTAGTGGATCGCCTGGTTGTAAAGGAAGGTATTTCCCGACGGGTTGCAGATTCTCTTGAAACCGCTCTGGCTCATGCCGATGGAATCGTAAAGGTTGCAGTTACAGGGGAAAAACCGATCCTGTTTTCCGAAAAGCTGGCCTGTATAGAATGCGGGATTTCTTACCCTGAAATCGCACCCCGCATGTTCTCGTTCAACAATCCATATGGCGCATGTCCTGACTGCACCGGACTCGGCACACGGATGTACTTTGACGCCGAAATGGTGATTCCGAATCCTTTGCTTTCGATACGGGAGGGTGCTATCGCTCCGTGGGAAAAGCGGCTCGGTTCTCCGTTTAACCAGATGATACTTGAATCTCTTGCGCGGAGGTACAAGTTTGACCTTAACACTCCTTTTCAGGAACTTTCCAAAGAGGTTCAACAGGTTATTCTGGAAGGAACAGCAGGCGAACAGGTTGAATTCTGGTGGGAAGATGATCGTGGCAAACGTCACAGCTACAACAAGGAATTTGAAGGGGTTTTAAGCAATCTGGAACGGCGTTACCGTGAGACAGAATCGGAGATGATCCGGGAAGAGCTTGCTCCTTATATGAATGTGATGCCATGCCCTACCTGTAACGGAGCAAGGCTGAAGCCGGAGGCTCTTCATATCATGGTGGGGGGTAGAAACATCCGGCAGGTAACTGCCCTTTCCATCAGGGACTGTCTTAAGTTTTTTGATGAACTCTCTCTCTCCGAAAAGGAGCAGGAAATAGCCCGCCGGATACTCAAGGAGATTCGTGAACGGCTCGGTTTTCTGGTTAATGTGGGACTGGATTATCTCTCCCTTGATCGCACCTCCGGAACCCTCTCCGGCGGCGAAGGTCAGCGGATACGCCTTGCAACCCAGATAGGCTCTTCTCTGGTAGGGGTGCTGTACATACTCGATGAACCTTCAATCGGTCTGCACCAACGGGACAATGATCGTCTGCTGACTACATTGCGCCATCTGCGTGATATAGGAAATACTGTGCTGGTTGTTGAGCATGACGAGGAGACAATCCTGGCAGCGGATCATGTTATTGATATGGGGCCTGGCGCCGGCGTACATGGTGGGGAGATTGTTGCCCAGGGTACTCCGCAAGAGATCATATCCAATCCTGCCTCTCTGACCGGTCGATACCTTTCAGGTGAATTGAGCATTCCGGTTCCAAAGAAACGGAGAAAGGCTGATCGCTGCATAACCATATCCGGCGCTTCTGAAAATAACCTCAAAGGTATTGATCTGGAGATACCGCTAGGGGTAATGACCTGTGTAACTGGTGTTTCCGGCTCCGGTAAATCCACACTTGTTGTTGACACTCTTCACAAGGCACTTTCCCAGAGGCTGTACAAAAGCAGGGAGAAAGCCGGAGCCTTCAGGGATATCTCCGGCCTTGAGTATCTTGACAAGGTTATCAACATTGACCAATCTCCGATAGGACGTACACCTCGTAGCAACCCGGCCACCTATACCGGTGTATTCGGCGATATCCGTGAACTGTTTGCCAATCTCCCTGAATCAAAGATGAGGGGATACAAGCCGGGCAGATACTCCTTCAACGTCAAGGGGGGGCGGTGCGAGGCCTGTTCAGGTGACGGGATTATCAAGATTGAGATGCACTTTCTGCCGGATGTCTATGTACAGTGTGATGTATGCAAAGGGGCGCGCTACAACCGTGAGACGCTTGAGGTGCTGTACAAGGGGAGATCCATTGCCGATCTGCTGAACATGACAGTTGAACAGGCGGTTGAATTTCTGGGAGCCATCCCGAGGATAAAGAATAAGTTGAAGACCCTTGAAGAAGTAGGGCTGGGTTATATCACACTGGGACAATCGGCAACCACGCTTTCAGGCGGAGAGGCGCAACGGGTCAAGCTCTCAAAAGAGCTTTCAAAACGTGCAACTGGAAGAACCATTTACATTCTGGATGAACCTACAACCGGTCTTCATTTTGCAGATATCGCCAAACTGCTGGATGTGCTGCACCGCCTTGTTGATGCCGGAAATACTATAGTAATTATTGAACATAATCTTGATGTTATAAAGACAGCCGACTGGATAGTTGACCTGGGGCCGGAGGGAGGGGATCGTGGCGGTGAGCTGGTAGCCTGCGGCACCCCTGAAGAGGTTGCAAAGGCAACAAAATCCTGGACAGGCAGCTTCCTGCGAAAGATTTTGTAGATCTTCTCCATTTTATTGATGCATGCCATCCTGAAGGGCTACAGTTTAAGACATGTCTTCCATGTTTAGCCGTGTAATGCCATGCTCCCCTTTATCAAACCTGTTTTTGTAAGCCCGACAGTTTTTATTGTCTGGTTTTTAAAAATCCGGTAGCAGTAATCCACTCTCATTCACAATGCAACAGTGTGACTGCGTTGTGAAAATTTTACCTTTATATATCCCCCCGACTTGCAAAACCACGATTCTATGGTAATTAAAATTGATGCATTTGCAAAAGCTACAAAATATCCTGTTTTATCCTTTTAAGATATTGATATTATTAAAACACAAAAACCAAAAATTGAAAATTTGTGAAGGTACCAAAATTAGGCGTTTATCCCCTTTGTCTCTCTGTATGCACATAGTGTCACCTATGACAGATGATTACTCTCTTTATTTTAACTGGTTACAGCAGGTCTCTAACCGTTGTAGAAGGAAACCATGATGCAGGAAGCAAACCGTATCAGCAGCTATCCGCTTGAACACCTTACACAACTCAACCGTGCGAATAACCAGACTTTTTTGTTGCGTGGTATCAGCCATACCTTCAGAAATCCAATTAATGCAATCCTGTTGGCAAGTGAGCTGCTTAAAAACTATGTTGACGATATCAGCGGACAGTTTTCTGAGCTGGACGAAGAATGCTTGGGGCAGGCCAAGGAGATCCTAGAGGCAGGGGAGGGCATCCTGGCAACCATGCCGCAGGTGATAAAGGATATCAGCGTTTCGGCATCCCGCCTTAACCAGTTTGTAAACCACCTCTCGGAAATGACCGGGCGAGGCTCCATTGCGGCAACACGTACGGAAGTGGACATCCGCCAGCTGGCCTCCCTCTGCCTCCAGATGCTTCAGCACCAGATTCTTGAACGTACAAGTAATTTCAAGCTTGAAATAGAAGACAATCTGCCTCGATTGCTAGGCAACGGCCAGCAGCTGTTACAAACCATACACAATCTGCTGATAAATGCGTTGTTTTTCCTGCCAGAGCGATCTTGTGCGGTACTGCTCTCCATGTCCCATAACCGCCAGGCCGGGCAGCTAGAGCTGCGGGTTTGCGATCAGGGCTGCGGTATTCCGCCAGAGATCCTTCCGCTGATTACCAACCCCTTTTTTACCACTTGGGCAGAACACGGTTGTGCAGGATTGGGACTAACGGTTGCCGAGCAGATTATCAAGGCTCATGATGGTACCCTGCGTATCGACTCGGAACCGGGACGAGGAACCAGTATTCTTGTCGAATTACCGCTTCCTGCAGCAAAGGAAATCCCTACCAATGAACACGACTGACCTCCCTTCTTCATACCTGCCGGTGCTTCTTGTGGACGATGATGAAGTCGCCTGTAACGTGATGAGTCTTACCTTGCAGGAAGCGTGGATCAAGAACGTACAGATCATCTGCGACAGCCGTCAGGTGTTGCCGTTTCTCAAGGAACACGGCGCAGCACTTGTGCTGCTGGATCTGTTCATGCCGCATCTGTCAGGGCAGGAGTTGCTCAAGGCGATTCGACATGAATACCCAGGCACCCAGGTGGTTGTCATCTCGGGCGCCAACGAGCTCAAAATTGCGGTTGAATGCATGAAACAGGGAGCGCTGGACTACCTGAGCAAGCCGGTTGAGGGCAGTCGGCTGATCGCCTGCGTCTCAAACGCCCTGCGGATTAATGCCATGCAGGGGGAACTGCTTTCCCTGAAAAAACGGTTACTGGAGGATTCCCTCGAACACCCTGACGTTTTTGCCGCTATCAAGACCCGTAGCAACAAGATGCGGGCACTATTCCAGTATGCTGAAGTGGTTGCCCGATCACAACAGCCGATCCTGATTACCGGAGAAACCGGTGTAGGAAAAGAGTTGATTGCCCATGCAGTGCATTCACTAAGCCAGGTAAGCGGTGACTTTATCAGTTTAAATGTGGCCGGACTTGATGATGCGACCTTTTCGGATACGCTCTTTGGCCATAAAAAAGGCGCCTTTACCGGCGCTGATCAGGCCAGGGAAGGACTGATCAGCCGTGCCGCTGGTGGCACCCTGTTTTTGGACGAGATCGGTGATCTTGAGGAACGTTCACAGATCAAGTTGCTGCGGTTACTGCAGGAAGGTGAATATTACCAGGTTGGTTCCGATCTACTCAAAAAGTTGGCTGCACATATCGTGGCAGCAACCAACCATAATCTGGTTGAACGTGTTGCACAGAAACTGTTCCGGCGAGATCTGCTCTATCGGCTTTCCACGCACACCATTCATATCCCGCCGCTGCGAGAACGGCCTGAAGATATCCCGTTGCTACTGGCTCATTTTCTCACTGAGGCAGCAACTGACTATCAGAAGCCCAAACCGCCCGTTTCAGATAATCTGGTTGCGTGCCTGATCCGGTATGGATTTCCCGGTAATGTGCGAGAACTGAAGGCCATGGTCTATGATGCGGTGGCTCGCTATAGTGGTGGTGATTTAATCATTCAGCCCTGTAACAGACTGTGGGATGATACAGAGGTGGACTCCAGCGGGGGAAACCCGGTGACGCTGCTGGAGCAGAACATCGAGACCGTCTTTGGTCATTTCCCAACGGTAGATGAGGCAGAAGAGTATCTGATTAACGAGGCCCTGCGGCGCACGTCGGGAAACCTCAATCTAGCCGCTGCCATGCTCGGTATAACCCGTCAGACCATTGCAAATCGCCGGCGGAAATCGGGTGTTGCTCCTGAAAAAGCCGGAAGATCTGATCTGGCGCCAATGGAAGATCTGTTTAAGCTGTATGAGGCACAACCATGAAAGATTCACAGTCTGAATCAGGTCATATGCTGCGTCAGCGTGCTGAAAAAATGATCGGGTCGGACGAAGGTATACCCTCGGGAATCTTGTCGCTTGCAGAATCCAATTGCCTGCTCCACGAATTGCAGGTGCAGCGGATCGAACTGGAGATGCAGAACCAGGAACTGCGTCAGTCTCAGCAAGCACTGGAATCCTCGCGCGAACGCTACCTTCAGCTGTTCGACAGGGCGCCGGTCGGCTATTTGACCCTCAATGAACAGGGAAACATCCTGGAGGCCAACCTAACCGTCGCCTCGCTGTTGGGAAGAGCACCGGGCACGCTGCTCAACACACCATTCTGCAACTACATCCTCCCGCAAGATCAGGAAATCTGTTACCTGCTGCATCGGCAGCTGATAGCGTCAGGTATGCCACAGCAGTGTGAGCTGCGGATGATGCATCCCGACAGCTCTGTTTTCTGGGCGGAACTGAGGGCAATACCGACGCGGAATGATGAATGCTGGATGTGCGTGGAGGACATCAACAGACGCAAACAGGCCGAAGATTATTTGCAGGATCAATCAAGGCTAGAACTCAGCAAATATGGCGAGCAATACCAGGCGATGCTTGCGACGGAGCTGTTCGGGTTCTTGCTTGTTGATAATGGCGGGAACCTACTGGATGTAAATGAAACCTATTGTAGGATGTCAGGCTACAGCAGAGAAGAACTGCTCCAGCTTTCTGTTGCAGATCTTGAAGCTGTCGAGTCTGCACAAGAGACTGCCCGGCATCTGCTACAGCTCAGTGAAGCCGTTGTCGATCACTTTGAAAGCAGACACAGGGCAAAAGACGGTCGCATCTTCTATGTTGAAGTCAGTACCACCTATCTAGGCTCACAACAACAGTGTATTGCATTCCTGCGTGACATAACCAGCCGAAAACAGGCAGAGCAGGCCTTGCGGAAGAGTGAGGCGTGTTATCACGCGGTTGTTGAGGATCAGACTGACCTGATCTGCCGCTATAAACCGGACGGCAGGATTTCCTTTGTGAATCAGGCCTATCTGCGTTGCTTCGGCAAGCAGCGCTGGGAACTGATCGGCCGCAACTTCATCCCGCAGATACCCGAACCGGATCTCTCTACAGTGCTGGAGCAGCTTAAGGGGATCACTCCTGACAGGCCGGTCGTGAATGTCGAACACCGGGTCATCTTTCCGGACGGAATGGTTCGCTGGCAGCTTTGGATTCATCGGGGTATCTACACTCTTGAGGGCACCATCCTTGAATACCAGGCTGTAGGACGGGATATTACTGATCGTAAGCAAGCCGAAAATGCCTTGCGGGAAAATAAACAGTTTCTGGATGCATTATTGAACGCCGTGCCGATACCGATCTTCTTCAAGGGCAGGAATGGCCGTTATCTCGGTTTCAACAAGACATTCGAAAAGCTTTTTGGCCGAACCAGAGAGGAGCTGATCGAGAAAAGTGTCTTTGATGTGAATCCGAAAGAACTTGCCGAAGTCTATTACGCCAAGGATGAGGAGTTGTTTACCCATTCGGGAATACAGATCTATGAATCACAGGTAAAGGATACGCAGGGTGTTGAACATGCGGTAATTTTTCACAAGGCAGCTTTTGAGGGACAGAACGGCGAGGTAAAGGGGCTGATCGGTGCTATTCTGGACATCACCGAATACAAGCACGCCGAACTGGAACGGGAACTGGATAAAAAAAGACTTGAACTGTTATTGCAGCTCAGCGCCTTGTCGGACGCCAGTCAGGATGAGATTCTCGCTTTTTCCCTGGAGGCGATCCAGGTAGCGGTTCAGAGTGAATTTGCCTTTATCGGCTTTATGGATGATGCTGAAACGGTCATGACCATTACAACATGGTCACAAGGGGTGATGGATCACTGTAGTATTGATTCTGCTCCACTGGTGTTCCCGGTCGCCGGGGCAGGCCTGTGGGGTGAGTCTATCCGGCAGAGGGTTCCGACCGTGGTGAATGAGTATACTGCCCCGCATCCCCACAAGCGAGGTTGTCCGGTTGGACACATCCCGATCAAGCGGTTTCTGGAGATCCCGGTCTTTGATGGCGAGCGGATTGTCGCTGTTGCGGCTGCGGCAAACAAGCTGGAGGAGTACACCCAATCCGATATCAATGCGTTGACCGTCCTGATGGAAAAGTTGTTTAACCTGCTGAAGCGCAAGTGGGTGGAAGAGGCGTTGCGGGTCAGCAGGGAAGAGATCAAGGCCTATATGGACAACTCGTTTGATGTCATCTTTGCGCTGAACACACAGGGAGATTTTCTGTTTGCATCCCGTGCCTGGGAACGACATTTCGGTTATCCGGTTAGCGAGGTGCTTGGGAAAAACTTTGCACAGTTTGTACACCCGGACGACGTAACACCCTGTGCCGGATATCTCGCCGACATACTGCGTGGCTGGGAGGGGAGAACCAGCCCAGCCTATCGGGTCAGACAGGCCGATGGTACCTGGCGCTGGTTTATTGCCAACGGTTCCTGCTATTTGGATAAGAATAACGGACGGCAATTTATCGGTGTCGGCCACGATATTTCCGAGCGCCTGCAAGCCGAAAATGATTTGAGGCATGCCAAAGTCGCCGCTGAGGTTGCCAGCCAGGCCAAGTCAGACTTTCTGGCAACCATGAGCCATGAGATCCGTACTCCGCTCTCCGCCCTGCTGGGAAATATTGAGCTGCTTGAAGCTACGCAGCTTGATCCGGATCAGCATCAACATCTCAAAAACTGCAGGATCGCATCAGAGATGCTGCTCCAGGTCATCAATGATGTACTGGATTTTTCCAAGATTGAGGCCGGAAAACTTGAACTGAGCAGCGAAATATTTTCGGTTATCTCGACTGCCTGGCAACTGGTGCGGATATTTGCCGGCAGCGCGGAACAAAAAGGGATAGCGTTGATCCCCTTGCTGGCCGATGATCTGCCTGCCTATATTTCCGGCGATCAGCATCGTCTGCGCCAGATCATCTCCAACCTGCTCAGTAATGCCATAAAATTCACCGACCACGGAACGGTTACGCTGGAAATCACGCAAAAAAAACCGTTAGCCAACAGTTCAGACAGGGTCATTCTGGAGATTTCGGTGCGGGATACCGGTAAAGGTATCCCGCTGGATAAACAGGCCACAATCTTCGACAGTTTTACGCAGCTGGAAGCGCTCACCACCCGTCATCACACCGGAACCGGCCTCGGGTTATCCATCTGTCAACGGCTGGCAGAAATAATGGGTGGTACGATCTCCTTGTCAAGCGTGCCTGATGAGGGTTCTGTATTTACCCTGGTACTGCCGGTTACCGTCTGTCAGGCACCACAACAAAAGCAGCGACCAAGACGCGCCAAGGTAGCCATGCCATGGAATATTCTGCTGGCTGATGATGAAGAGTTGGGAAGAGCTACCACCGCAACCCTGCTGCGGCGCAGGGGACATCAGGTGACGACGGTGGCAAACGGGGCTGACCTTCTTGAAACATTACAGCAGCAGCACTTTGACATTCTCCTTTCCGACATCTCTATGCCGGATATGGATGGCCTGGAAGTCGTCCGGATCATCCGTTCCGGCAAACTGGAGGGTATCGATGCCCTGATTCCTGCTATAGCCATGACGGCTCATGCCTTTCATAAGGATACCGAGAGTTTTCTGGCTGCTGGTTTTAGTGGCTACGTCTCGAAGCCGATCAACTTTGAAGCGTTGTTGCAGCAGATTGATGAGCTGTGCAGAAAGACTGACGATGGAACCGGTTTTGGTTGCTGCACAAAATTGCTCCACCACCTTAGTAAAAAATTTACCCCTCCTTAAAATATTTACCTGGCCTAACTGCTTGATGCTATTTAAATTAGCCCTGCCTGCCCTTCTCTGTAACTCCCGTCAAGGTAAATTTCTTGCCTCCTACTGGTGGCGTCTGCTTTCCAACATATTGTAATAACAAGATTATTATTGTTTTAACCTTGGCATGCATTATGTAATACATCCATTGGTTTATAACAATATTTTATACGTAAACAGGAGGTCGGTATGGAAACCCAAACAACAGAACACGAATACCATTTGTCAGGAGACTGGACTATCACCGGTGTGGTTAGTCAGGTTGATTCCTTGAGTAATTCCCTTGATAAACTTTCATACGCTCAAAATACACGGCTGTTCGTTGATTGTACCAAAATAGACTGCATCGACATGAGTGGCCTCCAACTTCTGCACGTCTGGATGCAGTGCGCCAATATCCGCGGTGTACAGGCACAACTGATTAATCTGCCTGAGGAGATGAAAGAGTTTATCCAGCGCCTGGGGCTTAACCAGTGCTTTACCGACAACTATCTGGATTGATGCCTGAGCAATTACCAGGGGATGCGTTATGAATGTTGATCTCAGCCAATTCTACCAGGTGTTCTTTGATGAGAGTGCCGAGCATCTGGCAGAGATAGAGCGGATATTTCTTGCCATTGATCCGGCCAATCCTGATGACGAAGAGCTGAACGCCGTGTTCCGGGCAGCTCACTCCATCAAGGGAGGAGCCGGGACATTCGGATTTCCTGATATGACCGTGGTGACCCACACCCTTGAGACCCTGCTGGATAAGGTTCGGCACCACGAAATTGCCCTGACCGGAGAGATGGTGGATATCTTCCTGCAGGCAGGCGATGCCATCAACATGCAACTGGCTGGTTACCGCGACGGCAGTGCAGTAGATCAGCAGGTTATTGAACATGTTTGTGAACAATTGAGTACGATCTCTGCCCCTGGTGCCGCGTCACCAGCTTTCCGACCGGTTCAGCCGACAGCAGACACAGTTTGTGAGCAGCAAACTGAAACTGCCTCCAGATCAACCTACCGGATTGTCTTCACTCCCCCTAGCGATCTGTACAACCGCATGGTGCGGATGGAGCCGATCTTTGAAGAACTGTCAACCATGGGGGACTTTGCGGTAACCGGCAGGATCGAACCACAACAGGAGTTTGACGGCTATGATCCGACCCGATGTCTGATGGGCTGGGAGATGACCCTGTCCACCGACTGTCCCCTTGAAGAGATTCGGGAAGTGTTCATGTTCGTCGCAGATGAGGAAGAGCTTGGTATCGAAAAGCTTGTTCCAGCGGCGTCAGATGTTGCGGCTACGGCTCCACAGTCACCAGAAACGCCTCCCGGCAATGGCACAATCATGGGGCGCCGTCTGTACGACAGGAACGAGACCGCTCCCGGCGCATATGGACGAAGAGCCAGCGAAACGGCCGAGGCATCCTCAATCCGTGTCGGGGTGGCCAAGGTGGATCAACTGATCAACCAGATGGGAGAACTGGTCATCACCCAGGCGATGCTGGCTCAGTCCGCACACCAGCTTGATCCGGTTCAGCACGAGAATCTGCACCGCGCCCTTTCTCTCCTGGAACGCAATACCCGCGACCTGCAGGAAAGTGTCATGTCGATCCGTATGATGCCGATCAACTTCATCTTCAGCCGCTTTCCACGGCTGGTGCATGATCTGGCTGAAAAGCTGGGCAAACAGGTTGAGCTGAAACTGGTGGGGGAAACCACTGAGCTGGACAAGGGTCTGGTGGAAAAGCTGGCCGACCCGCTAACCCATCTGGTGCGCAACAGCCTTGATCACGGCATCGAATCGCCTGAGACACGCCGCGCTGCCGGTAAATCACCCGGTGGCGTCATCACCCTCAAGGCAGCCCAGCAGGGCGGGCGGGTAGTGGTGGAGGTGGCAGACGACGGCGCCGGACTGAACAGGGAGAAGATCCTGGCCAAGGCTGTGCAAAACGGCCTGCCGGTCTCCGACAGCATGAGTGACGAAGAGGTCTGGCAGTTGATCTTTGCCCCTGGTTTTTCTACGGCTGATCAGGTGACCGATGTCTCCGGCAGGGGGGTCGGGATGGATGTGGTCATGCGGAATGTCAAGGCAATGGGGGGGCGGGTCACTGTTTTTTCTTCACAGGGAACAGGAAGCCGCGTGGTGATCTCACTCCCGCTGACCCTGGCCATACTGGACGGGCTCTCGGTACGGGTGGGTGGAGAGACCTTCATCGTACCGCTCAACTCGATCATTGAATCGCTCCAGCCGCTAAGCGCCGACCTGAATGAGGTAGGACGCAACAATACCACCGTGCATGTCCGGGGTGAATACATCCCGCTGATGCGGCTGGGAGATATCTTCTCTATTTCCGGAGCTGCCCAGCACCCTGAAGAGGCGGTTATCATGCTGGTTGATGCCGAAGGTGAGCGTGTGGCGCTTCTGGTGGATGAACTGCTGGGGCAGCATCAGGTGGTGATCAAGAGTGTTGAAACCAATTACCGCAAGGTGGACGGCACCGCAGGAGCCACCATACTGGGTAACGGCCAGGTAGCCCTGATTCTGGATGCGGTTGATATGGTTCGGCTCTGGCGGACTCAATAAAGCAGATATATCTGCGTACAAAGGAGAATAAAAAATGAAACTCGACGAAATCAAACAGATCGCCAAGCAACATAACCTCAAAATAGGCAAGGCAACAAAAAGAGAATTGATCTGTGCCATCCAGCAAGCTGAAGGGAACCAGCCCTGCTTTGCCAGTGATAGCGCGACCACCTGCGAGCAGCATGACTGTCTCTGGCGTTCGGATTGCGCCTGAAACGACCAGGATGGGAAAAGGAGGGTACCATGAACATGGATGAAGAGACCAGTATGGCAGCCGAAAACGGGGCACAGGAGTACCTTACCTTTACCCTGGGCAAAGAGGAGTATGCCATGGATATCCTCAAGGTACAGGAGATCCGGGGCTATGACTCGGTGACTCACATTGCCAACACCCCTGAGTTTATGAAAGGGGTCATCAACCTGCGCGGGGTGATCGTACCGATCATTGACATGCGGATCAAATTCGGGCTGGACAAGGTGATCTACGACGAATTTACGGTGGTGATCATCATTAATGTACTGGGACGGGTGATCGGTATGGTGGTGGATGGCGTCTCGGATGTCGTCACCCTACCGCCCGGCCAGATCAAGCCAGCTCCTGAGTTCAGCTCCAGCATCAACGCCGAGTACATTACCGGCATCGGCACGGTCAACAAGCAGATGCTTATCCTGACCGATATTGAACGCCTGATCGGAAGCGCAGATATGCAACTGATGGCTGCAGCCGACAACCAGATGGATATGGCGGCTTGAGTAGAGACGTCCCGCCGGGACGTCTCTACCTAAGAGAACGCAGACAAAAAGGAGGGTTAGGTCATGTTTCAACAGATGAAGCTGGGGACAAAAATAGTGGCAGGTTTTGCGGTGGTAACCCTGATCGCTGCTGTCATGGGACTGGTCGGCTACTACGGTCTGCACGAAGTAGCCCAGAATGTGTACGAGGTGGCTGAGGTTCGCCTCCCCAGCGTTCAGACCCTCCTGGTTATGAGCGAGTCTCAGAACAAGATCCTGGTGGGAGAACGGGGCCTGATCAACCGCAGGATGATGGACCCGCAAGTCCGCAAGGCTCAGTATGACTATATTGATAAGGCCTGGAAGCATGCCGATGAGGCCTGGAAGATCTATGAGCCGTTGCCTCAGACCAAAGAGGAGGCTGGATTCTGGAAGGAGTTTGTTCCCAAATGGGAGGCATGGAAAAAGGCTCATCAGCAGGTTGTGGACGCTTCACGCGAGAAGGACAGCCTGCTTGCCTCAGGGGTTGATCAAAAGGATAAGCGGATTGAGACCATAGACAGCAAGGCATATACAGCCTCTCTGGAATCGCGCAAGAAGTTTCTGGATGTTGAGGTCTTGCTGAGCAAACTGGTTGATCTGAATGAAAAGCTGGGGCGTGATGCCGGCAAGGCCGGTGAAAAGATTGCCGCTCATGCCAAGATTATGCTTGGCAGCGCCCTGATCATAGCGATCCTGCTGTCGCTGCTGATTGGCCTGTACCTTAAACGCAACATCGCCGCTATCCTGAAAGGGTTGCTGGATGAATCAAGCCGTCTGGCTGAGGCGGCGGTGGCCGGTAAGCTGGCGACACGGGGCAATCTGGAACAGGTCAACTTTGAGTTCCGTGGCATTGTGGAAGGCGTCAACCAGACCCTGGATGCCGTAATCGGTCCCCTGAATGTGGCTGCCGAGTACGTGGATCGGATCAGCAAGGGAGACATCCCGCCCAAGATCAATGACAGCTACAATGGCGATTTTAACGAAGTCAAAAACAACCTGAATGTTCTGATTGATGCCATGAATACTGTGACCAGCGCAGCCGCCCAGATCGCCTTGGGAAATCTGTCGGTTGAGATGCGTGAACGTTCACCTCAGGATCAACTGATGCAGGCTCTGACCCGGATGGTTGCCACCCTTCGGGAGCTGGCCAAAACTGCTGAACAGATCGCCGATGGTAACCTGACCGTGCAGGTCAAGCCGGCCTCAGAAAATGACGCCATCGGCAACGCCTTTGCCACCATGGTGAAAAACCTGCGTGAGATCGTCGGCAATGTGGGCGCAAGCAGCGATTCCATCGCCACTGCCACCAAGCAGATCGCCACCGGCAATGCCGATATGGCTCAACGCACCGAGACCCAGGCCTCCTCACTGGAAGAGATCGCCTCCAGCATGGAAGAGCTGACCTCCACCGTCAAACAGAACGCCGACAATTCACAGCAGGCCAACCAACTGGCTATCGACGCCAGTGATGTGGCAGTCAAGGGGGGGACGGTCATAACCCGTGTTGTCAGCACCATGGATTCCATCAGCGATAGTTCCAAAAAGATTGCCGATATCATCTCGGTTATCGACGGTATCGCCTTCCAGACCAACATCCTGGCACTGAATGCAGCGGTTGAAGCGGCCCGGGCCGGCGAACAGGGACGGGGATTTGCGGTGGTGGCCGGTGAAGTGCGCAACCTTGCCCAGCGCAGCGCAGCAGCGGCCAAAGAGATCAAGGAACTGATCAGCGACTCGGTGGACAAGGTCGGCAACGGCAGCAAACTGGTGGGCGAGGCTGGCCAGACCATGCAGGAGATCGTTAGCAGCATCAAACGGGTGACCGATATCATGGCTGAAATATCGGCAGCTTCGGTTGAACAGTCTAGCGGCATCGAACAGGTGAACGTCGCCATAAACAGTCTGGATGATATTACCCAACAGAACTCATCGGTTGTGCAGGAGGCTACCTCGGCTGCAGCGGCACTGGAGGATCAGGCTCATCTGCTGGTGGCAGCAGTGGCTCGTTTCACGTTGGATGAACAAGCCAGAACAGCTCAGCACGATACAGCCAGACTACAGCGTCTCGATCCGCTTGAGGCCCAAACCCAGGCAGCAGCCAAGATCAGCAAACAGGTAAAGCAGATGGAAAAAACAGCGGCATCCAACGGTTATCATCATAAGGAGCAAAGCCTCAGGCAGGCGCCTGCCGCCAAGGCGGTCGGGCATGATGAGGACTGGAGCAGCTTTTAACAGCTTGTTGCACAATTGCGCTACAGGTTCGGCAGAAGGAGCGCGTCATGGCACGGTTCGGATTGAGTTCACACGGAGTCTTTGGTGACAAACAGCACGAGTTTGGCTTTACCGCTGATGATTTCACGCGAATAAGTGATCTGATCTATCAGCAGGCTGGTATCTGTTTGTCACCCAGGAAGGCGGAGATGGTCTATAACCGGCTTGCCCGCCGCCTGCGTGTGTTGGCTCTGCAGTCATTTGACGAGTATCTGGGGCTGCTTGACAGCCACAGCACTGAATGGAACTATTTTGTCGGTGCCCTGACCACCCATCTGACCTCCTTTTTCCGTGAGGCGTATCATTTTCCCATTCTGGCAGGACATGCCGTGAAATGTTCTGCCTCAGGACGGGTCAAGCTCTGGAGCTGCGCTGCATCCACCGGTGAAGAGCCCTATTCCATGGCTATTGCTATGGCGGAGCAGTTTAATACCCTCTGTCCTCCGGTTGATATTCTGGCCACGGATGTTGATGCAGGTGTGCTTGAAACCGCTTCTCTCGGCGTCTATCCGATTGAGCGGATCCAGTCACTGTCAGACAGTATCAAGCGGCGCTATTTTCTTAAGGGAGACGGCGAAAACAGTGGTCTGGTCAAGGTGATTCCCGAGTTGCGGCAGATGGTCAGCTTCAGAACGCTCAACCTGCTGGATCCTGTCTGGCCGTTAACAGTGCCGTTTGACAGCATCTTCTGCAGAAATGTGATGATCTATTTTGACCGGCCAACCCAAAAACGGGTGCTGCAACACTGTCTGCGCTATCTTGCGCCGGATGGACTGTTTTTTGCCGGGCATTCCGAGAATCTTAATCATCTGGCCGATCTGTTCGATCCCTGCGGCAAGACGGTTTACCGTCCGCATTGCGCCAAGCCGGTCTACCCTGCGGAGACGGCCTTGGATGCAGTTTGTTACGCCTGACAGGATTCAGATTAGCTACGCAGAATTACTGTAGCAGATGAACAACATGGGGAAACCGCCATGAACGGTTCCAACAACAGTTTAATGATCGGTTTGACTATGGGCGAAGATCTTGATTCGGACGGCTTCGTAACTGCGGATATCCCTGCAGAACGGGCAACTGTTGAGAACAGGCTGGAGCGGCTTCAGCAGTATGCTACGCATCTGGAAGGACTGCTCATGCGCACCAATGCAGAACTCAACCGATTGCAGAGCCTTCTGGTATTGCGTAACGAGGAGGAAAAGCAACGTCATGCGGTGCATGAACAGATCATGATTCAGCAGGCTCGCAAGGCAGCAATGGGAGAGATGCTGGGGGTGGTGGCTCACAAGTGGCGTCAGCCGTTAAGCGCCATTTCACTGATGGTTCAGAATATGAAAGAGGCTTGGGAGTACGGTGAGTTTGATGAAGAACTTCTGAATCAGGCTTCATCTGGCGTTTTTGAACAGGTTGATCATCTGTCGCGCACCATTGACGAGTTTCGCAGCTACTTAACGCCACCAGGCTCCGCTGATTATTTCAGCCCGAAACAGTGTGTCAAGGATGCCGTCATCCTGCTCTCCAACTGTTTCTCACACTTTACTGCCATAAAAATAGAGGATGCAGATCTGCTGAATGATGATCTCCAGGTGGCTGGTTCGCAGTACGGCTTCCAGCAGGTGATGCACAATCTGCTGTGCAATGCCAATGATGCCGTACAGGAACAGCAGAGCAGGATTGGAGCCGATTTCGCAGGAGCTATCACGATCTCTTTTCAACAGCAGGAAAATGAGATCGTAATCAGGGTTGCGGATAACGGCGGTGGTATTCCCAACGCAATCAGGGAGCAGATCTTTGATCCATTATTTACCACCAAGCAGAAAAACAATGGATTAGGGATTGGGCTCTATCTATCAAGGATTATTATTGAAAATAACATGGGCGGGAGGCTGTGGTCTGAAAATGGCCGCGATGGCGCCCTGCTCTTTATCCGTCTCCCGGTTCTTCCTGCGGAAAGGAGGCTGACATGATGACACGTACAAATGATGTCTCGATTCTGTATGTGGAAGATGATGCCGCCATTCGCGAAAATCTGCTGGTGTTTCTCAAACGTCGCTTCGGTAAGGTCTGGCAGGCTGAAAACGGCCTGGATGGGCTGAGTCTTTACCTGGAGCGGTTGCCGGACATTGTGATGACCGACATCAGGATGCCGATTATGGACGGTCTGGCAATGACGCGCGGTATTCTGAAACAGAATAGCAAGGCTCCGATTATCATCACCTCGGCCCACAATGAAACAGACGATCTGCTGGAGGCGATCGAGTTGGGGATCAGCCATTATCTGCTTAAGCCGTTGGATACCGTCAAGATGGAGGCCTCCCTGCAGCATTGCGTGGAGCTGGTGCGGAAGGCGCGGGCGCTTGGTGAGCGGGAATCAACCTTTGTTGAGGCATACCAGACCATTAACTCGCTGATCGACTATGGCGAGCAATGCATTGACTGCATTATCAGCCCCTGTAACGAAGTGGAGTACCAACTGGATCAGGTGATTGAAAAAATTGTTCGAGGAAGCGATGGTCGCGGGACACACAGTCCGGCCAGTCTTGTCGTGACGCTAACCCACGGTCTGGCAGGACAGCCGTCATGGTTCTGGTATGATTTGGGAACGGACGGGCCGTGCCTGGGAGTCAGTTATCTGGAACATCCGGCGCTGGATCTTACATCTTCGGACGGGTGCCATGCCCTCTATTATCTGAATGAGGATGATCCACTTCCCGATGACCCGTTGCTCATCAGTTTTATTGAACATCTGGATCGGTGCCAGGAGCATCCCCGCAATCTGGTATGGTATCGCAACGGAGCACGGGTTGTCTGCGGTCTCAACTATCCTGCCCGAGTGACCGCCTGCGATGCGGCGGTAATCAAGAGTCTGGCGGTGCAGGCTCGGTATCTGGATAATCTGTCAACCCAATGTCACCAAACCGAGGAGGCCTTCCAGTACACCATCACCTCCCTTGCCCGGGCCGCCGAGGCCAACGACGAGGATACCGGCAATCATATCATCCGGGTGGGGGAGTATTGCGCTGCAATCTGTCGCCGAATCGGCTATTCCGACGAACTTGCAAACACGATAGCGCGGCAGAGCCAACTTCATGACGTCGGCAAGATCCATGTACTGCCGGAGATTTTGAGAAAGCCGGGTAAGCTGACCGAGACGGAAATGACGCTGGTGAAAGAACATACCCTGTTCGGCGCTCAGATCATCGGCAACCATCCTCGTCTGGAGATCGCACGCACCATTGCGCTACATCACCATGAACGCTGGGACGGCAGCGGTTATCCCTACGGCCTGCGTGAAACAGGCATACCGCTGGAAGCCCGCATTTTGACTATTGCCGATACCTATGACGCCCTGAGAACCAACCGTTGCTACAAGCCGGCCTTTGATCATGATACCGCCTGCCGCATTATTCTTGAAGGGGATGGCAGGACAGAACCGGTGCATTTTGATCCTGATTTGCTGAATACCTTTAAGGAAATTAACCGGGGCTTTGATGAGATTTATGAACGATTTGCGACGGTTGCATCAGACGAGTGAGCCTGAAAACAAGTGAGCCTCCCATGCCGATAAAAGTCCTGATTATTGATGATTCTGCCCTGGTGCGGAGCCTGTTGACCGAACTGATCAAGAGCCAGCCGGACATGATCGTAGTCGGCACCGCCCCGGATCCCTACATCGCCCGCGAGCGGATCAAGGCGCTTGACCCGGATGTGCTGACCCTGGATGTAGAGATGCCGCGTATGGACGGTCTGGTCTTTCTGGAGAAGCTGATGCGGCTCCACCCGATGCCGGTGGTGATGGTTTCGTCCCTGACGGAAAAGAGCTCCGAGATTACCTTACGTGCGCTGGAGTTGGGGGCCTTTGATTATGTCACCAAACCGAAACTTGATATCAGCAAGGGGTTGCATGAAAGTTGCCAGGAGATTATCGACAAGATTCGTGGGGCCGCTTCTGCCAAGGTTAAAAACCTTGTCCGTCGCACCGTATCGTTGCAGGTTGAAAAAAAGAACAGCGCCGATGTGGTGTTGCCAGCGCTGAGTTCACATATCACGTCCACTGAAAAGCTGGTGATCATCGGTGCCTCAACCGGCGGTACCGAGGCGCTGAAGGATCTGCTGACCGCCATGCCTGCCGACTCGCCCGGAATTCTGATTACCCAGCATATGCCGGCTGCCTTTACCAGCGCCTTTGCCAATCGCCTTGACCGGCTTTGCCGGATAACGGTCAAAGAGGCTCATGATGGCGACCGGATCTTGCCGGGTCATGCCTATATTGCGCCGGGTGACCGGCATCTGTTGCTGGCCCGTAGTGGCGCCAATTACACGACCCAGATTAGCGACGGGCCGCTGGTCAGCCGACACCGGCCATCGGTGGATGTGCTCTTTCGGTCTGCCGCAAACTGCTCCGGCAAGAACTGTATCGGCGTGATCCTGACCGGTATGGGGGACGATGGTGCTCATGGCATGCTGGAAATGAAGCAGGCCGGAGCCCATACCATTGCCCAGGATGAGGCGAGTTGCGTGGTGTTTGGTATGCCCAAAGAGGCGATTGTTCGTGGCGGTGTGGATGAGGTTGCGCCCTTGTGCGAGATCCCGGGCAGAATCATTGCAAGTTTGGCTGCACAGGGGCAGCGTGTGATCAGGGTCTGAACAGGAATGCTGCGTTTTACAACAGGAGGACTTTCAAATGGCAAGGACAATCATGACCGTTGATGATTCGGCAAGTGTACGTCAGATGGTGGTGTTTACACTCCGCCAGGGTGGCTATGAGGTGATTGAGGCGGTGGATGGCCGTGATGGGCTGTCAAAACTGCGGGGTGCCAGCTGTGATATGCTGATTACCGATCTGAATATGCCGATTCTGGACGGTATTGGTCTGATCCGCGAGGTTAGAAAAGATCCGCTCTACCGAACTCTGCCGATTGTGATGCTAACCACTGAATCGCAAGAGGAGCGCAAGCAGGAAGGCAGGGCAGCAGGCGCAACCGGCTGGATAATAAAACCGTTCAAGCCGGACCAGTTGCTGGCAGTTGTTAGGCGGGTACTTGTCTAAGGCACTCGGCAACAAATAATAATTCTATCTCGCATTCCGTCTTCAGGAGATCTGCTTCCAGTTCAGATACTCCGCCAGAATCAGGTGGCTATGCTCGTCATCATGGCAGTAGACACAGAGGTTTTCCCAGTTGCTGCCATCCTTGCGGTGGACAGTCAGGAGTTGCAGGTTTCCACGTTTAAATTCGCGACTGCACTTGGCGCAGATCCAGCCGAGTAGGCCAAAATGGACGCTGCTTGCTAATCAATTAACTTCCTGCCTCTTAGACGTAATTCTTGGTGTAGTTTGCTTACCATGAGGTTCTTTTTAGACAGTTAAAATTTGGATTTCGGCTTAAAACCTGCCGGAATCGCGCAATTCGGGACTTTTGAAAGATGCTCAAAAGTATGCTTTAAATCCGCATCAACAATTTTTTATAAATACCCCCTTTTTATTGACGAATCTCACCCTTAAGGGCTAAAGTTTAAGATATGTCTTCCCTGTTTAGCCGCATAATTCCCTGCCTGGACAATAAACCTTCCTCAATCCGCTGCATGGTATTCCGTCTATCGATGCCTGTGCTGCTTTCCTCGCTTTTCCAGCGTCTGGTTGCGATTGTTGATATATTTCTGACCGGTGGGCTTGGAGCCTCCGCCCTTGCAGCAACAGGTCTGGGACAACTTCAGGTTTTCGTAACGATGACAATCTTCTGGGGGTTATCAACCGGAACCACTGTTGTTATCGCTCATCTGACAGGTTCAGGACGAAATGAGGAAGCAAAAAAGGCTGCGGTTACTGCTATATTCTTCTGCATTTTTCTGACTGCCCTGGTTTCAATAGCCGGCGCATACGGCGGCGGTGAGCTTGCCAGAATGATGGGAGCCAGCCCGGAGGTTCAGGTTCTGGCAAACCAATATATAAAACTGGTCTTTATCTGGCTTATCTGGACAACCGGAGTAAACATCCTCTCCGCCATAATGCATGGTGTTGGTAACACCAGAACACCTATGGAGGCGATCATACTGGTAAATATCCTCCATCTGCTTCTTGCATGGCCTCTGATATACGGAAAGCTAGGAATGCCTGCCCTTGGTGTAAGAGGGGCTGCAATTGCAATAAACATCTCTGAATTTATCGGATGCAGTTATCTGCTCTGGCAGGCAATACGCAAAGGATATTTATGTTTCAGCCTGCCGGATCGGCAGCTTTTTGCCAGAATATGGCAGGTGGGCTGGCCGGTTGCGCTTGAACGGGTTGCCCAGCAGAGTGGACAGCTAGTCTACTCCAGCGTCATTATCAGCTATGGAACTACCGCCTACGCAGCTCATCAGATAGGGCTTTCAATCGAGTCACTTTCATTCATGCCAGGAGCCGGAATGGGAATAGCGGCAGCTACTCTTATGGGTCGTTCTCTCGGAGCAAAGAAGTATCAGCGCGCCCATGTAACACATGTTGAGGCGCTGCGGGTAGCATTGGTGGTTATGGGGTTCATGGCGGCAATTTTTCTAGCATTACCTCAATACATGGTGATGATCTTTACTAACGATCCTGATGTTATCAGGCAGGGAACAGTATTTTTAAGGATAGTTGCGTTTGCCCAGATCCCTCTTGCAATCTCATTTGTATACGCAGGTTCTTTGCGTGGAGCAGGGGATACAGTCTATGTTTTTATTGTAACCTTGCTGACTATGTGGGGGGTAAGGGTGCTTCTTGCCTGGATTGCCGGGCCGGTTCTTCACCTGTCACTGTATGCGGTATGGGGGGTATTTCTTGTTGACTGGTATATGCGGGCATTTGCCTTTGCCCTGCGATATCACAAGCGGGATCTACATTCATCTGTAATCTGAAAACAGAATATGTTCTCAACTCCGCCTTTCATTGCCGATCTCTTCAATAACTCTGGCCATCTCCTGGAAAAGCTTGGCTACCTGAAGAGGTTTTGAGAGATACCCGTCAAATCCGCTATTAAGCAGCCTCTCTCTGTCTCCTACAATCGCATGTGCGGTCAGGGCAATAATCGGCGTATGTTGTTTTGTTTCATCCTCTCTGGCTCTGATTGCAGCCAGAGCGTTAAGCCCGTCCATTACCGGCATCTGGATATCCATCAACACCAGATCAACAGGGGTACTGTTCCAGATATCAACTGCCTCCTGACCATTATTCGCCAACATGGAGATATGCCCTTTTTTGGAAATAATCTCAGCCACAAAGCGTTGATTTACAGGTTGATCTTCCGCAATAAGTATAGTCAGTGGGCGAACAATCAGATTTTCAGCGACCGGATGTTTCTTTTTATCAGATTCATCCGGTAATATGCCTAGAGTTCCCAACTTGAGCGGCACAACGAACCTGAAGGTACTGCCAAAACCAGGACGGCTGATTATTCCTATATTTCCCTTCATCAATTCAACCAGTTGCTTACAGATAGCCAGACCCAATCCGGTTCCGCCGTATTTTCGAGTGGTTGAACTATTGGCCTGAATATAAGGTTCAAAGACCGATTTCAGGGTTGTCTCATCCATACCGATCCCGCTGTCCTGAACCTCAACGGAAAAATTGACAGAGCTGTCAGTTAAGCCTTCAACCGACGCCCTCACCAGAATTTCTCCGCCGCTTGTAAATTTGATAGCGTTACCGAGAAGATTGTTCAAAACCTGGGTCAAACGATGTGGATCACCAAGTAAAACCTCTGGCAGAGGCTGCTTAATGTCCAGACTAATCTGCAACCCCTTGGCCTGGGCTCTCAATTTCATTACCCGCAAGGCATCATTAAGAAGCTTGTTTGGGATAAATGGCAATTCTTCCAACTCCAGCTTGCCTGCCTCAATCTTTGAAAAATCGAGTATATCATTAATAACTGTCAGCAGGCTGTCTGCTGAGGTTTCTATGTTATCTACAAACTCACGCTGAAGCGGAGGCATATCCATATCGTGCAGTAGTTGCACCATCCCTGAAATGCCGTTAAGCGGGGTTCTTATCTCATGACTCATAACTGCGAGAAAACGGCTTTTGGCCTCGTTAGCCTCTTTAAGCTCTGCCATAGTGCTACAAAGAGATTTTTCATGTCTTTTCTGTTCTGTTATATCAAAGAAAAGAGTCGCAAACAGTTCTACCCCTATACGGCAGACCGATACATTCAGATAGCGATCATTCTTTTTTAAATAAAACTCAAAACTGCTGCAATGCCCGTTTGTAAGAACTGTCTCGAACCTGTCCAGAAAAGGGATCTCTGTGCCTGAAAACATGTTGCTTGCCAAATTTCCGATTACCTTCTCACGGGGGAGATCCATAATCAGTTCAAAACTTTTATTAACCTCTTCAAATAGATAATCAACCGGTTTGCCATCATTACTGTAGAGCATCCTCTGTACAGAACCGCCTTCTGCCATCGCATTAAAAAAGGAGCGGAACCGCTCTTCAGACTCAATCAGTCTGTTGGACATCTCCTGCAGACTTTCCTGCAAGACTGCAAACTCATCCTGCCTTTGAGGCAGAACCTGCAGAGCTTCGGGATCCCCCTCTCCCCTCCGTTTCACGGCATCAGTCAAGGCCTCAAGCGGACGACTTAAACGCCCGGAAAGAAAATAGATGATCATGATTCCGATACTGCAGAGAAGGGAATTTACCAGTGCCTTTTTTAAAAGCCTGCTACGGGATTCCGCAAAGATCTGCGATTTGGGGATTGTTACTCTAAGATACCATTGTCCGGGAAAGCTGTTGTTCAAGCGGTCTGTAAGAGTAATTATTTGCAATGAATTACCGCTATCAGACACGGTTTGGCTTTCAGTCCTCTCCGGCAGGTATGAAGGGATATTACCTGCTAAAACTCCGTCACTACTGTAAATAAACCTGTTTTTATCAAACAGCTCAAATCTTAATCTGTCTGAGCCTGTCATCCTGTAAGATTGAAATCCGTTAACCAGATCCATGACATGGCTTAAAGGTATGGTTGCTACTACTACACCTTTGGATGGAGAGGAGTTTCTTTTTACAGGCGCAAAAAACTGCAGCACTGGGAATCCATTAGGTTCTGCGGGTTGAAGATAAAAATTGCTCTCCCCTGCCATTCCTCGCTTCCATATAATATTTGTAGCTGACTTACCGATCCCGTTTTTTGATGAATCGGCGGCAACGATACCTTTTGTATCAATGAAAGTGAGCCGTTCAAGCGGGGCTGAACCACCGCAAAAATCGGCCAGCCGGCGATTGACTGATTCAAGACTCCTCCCCGACTCGTTTAAAAAGGCAGATTTAGCGACCATCTCAACATCATTTGAAATCTTCAGTAAAACCGGATCAAGGCTAAGAAACGTTTGCCGACTTGCAGCCATAAGATTCTGTCGGGCAACCTCTTGATCCTGTCTAATGGCATCCAAATGGCTAAGCATTAACTCAACAGTGACAATAATGAGTGTCAGGATGGCGAAAGCTATTGTTAGACGGGTGCGGAACTTCATCTGAACGATCCTTGAAGGGAATAGGTACTGTTAAACAGTCTACCAGCAATCATTCATACTGCAACCGTTCTTAATTTTTTCCGACCTTTACAGAAAGAGGCCAGACAATTTTACGTCTGCTATCTCCCCAGATAGAGTCCAGTTCGTCAATTAAGGGAATAACTGGATCAGTGGAATGTAACTCCTTATAGCGACTTGTGGCTGACCAGCTGCGAAGATAGCCTGCCAGATTATTCAGAGTCCAATCAACTGACATAGCAAATTCTGGAGGAACAAGCTCTTCAAAAGGGAAGAAAAGATCAGAATAGCCGTTTTCAACATGACGTCTCTCTGGCGGCCAGCACGAACCAATAGTTTCATAATAGAAGCGATCAAGCAGTTGCTGAATCTTTTCAGAATAATTGCCTTCAGCCCTGAATATTCCGTAAGTCCAGACAGCAAGGAATCCTCCAGGCTTAAGCACCCGTCTGACCTCGCTATAAAAGCTGTCAAGGTCAAACCAGTGCAAAGCCTGAGCCACTGTAATCAGATCAACGGATTGCTCTGGAAGTTTCGAGCTGTCAGCGGTAGCGACATGATACTCAATATTTGATTTTTCTGTAGCTGATGCAATCTGTGCCGCACTTGCATCGGTAGCCCAGACCGTTTCAAAATAATCAGCAAGCGCAACTGCCGCCTGGCCGCTGCCTGTTGCGCAGTCCCAGACCAGCTTTCTTTCCGTAACCGTCCCGGCCAGCCATCCAAAAAGTTTTGCCGGATAAACAGGGCGATATGTTGCATAATCTTCTGATACACGGGCAAAATGATCGGTAAAGGTTTTTTGTGGCATTCTCAGCTCCGTATTTTAAGTCATTCTTCCAGCCAGATGATTCCTACAAGCATACATACTTATACAACTTGACACCTTTTCTGAGCCGTATATAACATACAGTGCAAGCCCTGACAAAGAGGATAAGATGAGAGCAGACGAACCCTGCATACGGATGGAAAAGGTATCGTACGAGGTTGGAGGCCGAACCATACTTACAAATTTTGACCTGCTTCTGGAGCGTGGGGTAAACAGAACCATCCTTGGTGTAAGCGGTTCCGGTAAAACGACCATCCTTAAACTTATCCTGGGACTTATAAAACCGCAATCTGGCATGATATCAATCAACGGTCTTGAAATTACAGGAAAAGC
Source organism: uncultured Geobacter sp. (assembly GCA_964655435.1). GTDB lineage: Bacteria > Desulfobacterota > Desulfuromonadia > Geobacterales > Pseudopelobacteraceae > Trichlorobacter. The sequence goes on along the minus strand of CAZZMP010000015.1, from coordinate 35,367 downwards.
TGAATCAGAATACCGTGAGCAACGCAAGAAGATAGCGATAGTCTTTCAGGGGGGCGCTCTTTTTGATTCAATGACCGTTGGGGAGAATGTAGGTTACCGTCTGTTTGAGGAAGGCAGACTCTCTCAGGAAGAGATTGAAGAGATTGTCCGTGAAAAGTTACGTTTCGTAGGAGTTGAGCCTGCGCTGGATCTCTACCCTGCAGAGCTTTCCGGCGGGATGAAGAAGCGGGTGGCCATTGCCCGGGCGCTTGCAGCTGACCCTGAATATATCTTCTTTGATGAACCTACAACAGGTCTGGATCCGATAGGTGTCTATAACATTGTGAGCCTTATGAACCGCCTCCAGGAGGCCGGTAAGACCACCCTGATGGTTACTCATGATCTGCCGACAGCCTTTGCCACATCACGTCGTTTCTCGCTGATCCATGAATCACGACTGACCTTTGAAGGGACTGAAGAAGAGCTCCGCGACTGCCAGCTTCCAAATGTTCAGGAGTTTCTGCAACCATCCGAAAAATCCTTATTTATCTGAGAAATTGACTCGAGGAATTCTGTTATGGAAAGAAGCAATCAGATAGGCTGGGCACAGGTAAGGGCAGGTCTTTTTATCCTGATTACCCTCATCCTGGCTGCAGGGGCTATACTGCTTATGGGGCAGAAGACCAAGATGTTTACCCCGACAAGCAAGATCCGGATAAGTATGCAGAACGTGACCGGGCTTAAAGAGGGGGCTCCTGTATGGCTGGCCGGGGTGGATGTAGGTGTTGTTCAGAAGATAAACTTCGAAAATCCACGTGGCAACAACGAGGTGCTGGTTATTGCAGAGGTAGATTCGGAAGCCCACAAGAAAATAGGCTCAGATTCGCTGATTACGATAAAAACCAGAGGGCTTATGGGTGAAAAATATGTGGATATAATGCCTTCCGCCACTTATCACGATAAACCTGGCGACCAGTTCAGTGGCAAGGTTGTGCATACCATTGATGATGTTGCCCAGAAGGCTGGTGTAACCTTTGAAAAGCTTAACAGCATTGTGGATAATGTCCAATCTGGCAAAGGCACCCTTGGTATGCTGGCAACAGATACTAAGCTGTATATCAACGCTGTAGAGCTTTCTAACGAATTAAACATACTGGCCGGCAACATCAATCGCGGAGAGGGAACATTAGGAAAGCTCGCACGCAGCGGAGAACCATATGACAAGCTGATGCAGATCCTCTCAAGAGCAGACAAGACACTACATGATATCCAGGCTTCCGATGGAACACTGAATCGCCTTATCTATGACAGGACGCTCTATACAAAGCTCGTATCGCTTGCGGAAAAGAGTAATCAGGCTGCGGATGATGTGAGGGAACTTAACCGTAAGCTTACATCAAAGGACAATACCCTTGGGATGCTGCTTAATGACAAAGAGCTTTACGACAAAGGGTTATCGCTTATAACCAGGGCTGATAATTCCATGAAAGATCTGGAGACAGTCACCTCAAAAATAAAGGCAGGAGAAGGTACCGCCGGTAAACTTATAACTGAAAAAGAGCTGTATGAAAAACTTGATAGAACGGTTGAGTCACTTGATGCCCTGGTTGTAGATATAAAGAAAAACCCTGGACGCTACGTCAAATTTTCACTGTTTTAAGTAAGTTAAATGGAAAAGGAAAAGATTATGCTACAAGCAATCAAGATTTCTGTCTGCCTCTGCCTGATTCTGCTATTGCCAGGAGCGGGATTGGCGGCCAATCTTACTGACAAGGTAGTCGAACATAGCTTCAGTAACGGTTTGAAGCTTTTGATGGTTGAGCGTCACTCATCCCCCACTGTTTCAGCCTGGATAAGGTTCAAGGTTGGCTCAGTTCATGAGCGGAGTGATGAACGGGGTGTCGCCCATATGCTTGAACATATGTTGTTCAAAGGTACAAAAACTCTTGGTACCAGGGATTATACGTCAGAAGCGCCGATTCTGGAGAAGATAGAGCAAACCGCACAGCTGATGTTGGCAGAAGAGGCAAAAGGGTCAGGCGGTGATGTCAAAAAAATTGAAAAACTGCGTGCCGAGCTTGCAAGTCTTGAAAAACAGGCGGAAAAATATGTCATAAAAGATGAGTTTTTCGATCTCTATTCACGAAACGGGGGAACAGGCTACAACGCTTTCACCAGCAGGGACGGCACGGCCTATATGGTTTCCCTGCCAGCCAACAAGCTTGAATTATGGGCTGCAATAGAATCAGACCGGATGAAAAATCCTGTACTGCGTGAATTCTATACAGAACGTTCAGTAGTAATGGAAGAACGCAGACGCTCATATGATGCTGAACTATCTGCAAAACTGTGGGAAACGTTTGTCGCTGCGGCCTATAATACACATCCCTACGGCCAGCCGACTATCGGATGGACATCTGATATCAAACAGCTCTCCCGCACCAAGGCGGAATCTTTTCTGCGGCGCTATTACGCCCCCAAAAATGCAGTGATAGCGGTTGTCGGTGATATCAAACCGGATGAGGTGATAGCCCTTGTAGGACGTTATTTTGGTGATATATCACCAGGCATACCGGTTCCTGTTCTGGCAGACACTGAAGAGCAACAGCAGGGAGAAAGAAGGGTTGAGATTATTGGCGATGCAGAGCCGGAACTGGTAATAGGGTTCCATAAACCAGCAATCAGAAACCCAGATGATTATGTATTTGATCTGATTGACGGTATTCTTGCCAATGGTCGCAGCTCACGCCTCTATCGCAAACTTGTTCTTGAAAAACAGCTTGCAAGCCAGGTTTCTGTTTTTGATGCGCCAGGAAGCATTTACCCAAATCTGTTTATTATTTATGCAGCGCCACGTTCTCCTCATACCGCTGAAGAGGTCGAAAAGGCAATTCTGGCAGAGCTGGAGAGGCTAAAGACCGAGCCTGTAAGGGAGAGGGAGCTTAAGATGATACTGAATCAGCTTGAATATCAGGAGGCGCGTCAGATGGGGACTAACGGCGGCCTTGCCAGAAACCTTACGGAATATGAGGCAACTGCCTTAACATGGCGTTATCTGACCACCTATAAGGAAAAACTTGCAAGCCTGACCCCCTCCGATATTCAGAGGGTTGCGCAAAAGTACTTTATACGCGAAAACCGGATAGTCGGTACGTTGGTAACTAAAAAGGAAGGAGGGGCGCTTTGATGCTCATTCGCTATATTCTCTTATTCCTAGTAACTATCTGCTGCTCAACTACGGCGCTTGCCGCTCAGCTATTGGCCAATCCACGGACAATGAACTTTGCTCCTCTTGAATTCCGGATTCCAAAGGCAGAGAGGGTTCTTCTTGAAAATGGCATTCCTGTTTATCTTATGCAGGACAGCGAACTTCCTATTGTTTCTGTATCCGCCCTCATTCGTACCGGATCAGTTTATGACCCGGAAGGCAAGAGCGGGGTTGCAACTCTGACCGGCTCCCAGATGCGTGAAGGGGGAACCCGCTCTCTTGCACCAGCCGCGCTGGATGATGAACTCGAATTTATGGCATCTTCTGTTGAAAGTTCCTTCAGCAAGGATATCGGTACGGTTTCGTGTAGCAGCCTTACAAGGAATCTTGAACGGACTCTTCAGCTTTTCAGCGAAGTGTTGCTCTACCCTGCCTTTGACAGCAAACGGTTCAATATCTCAAAACAGCAGGCATTTGAGATTCTTCGACGTCAGAATGATGACCCGAAAGAGGTGGGTGACCGTGAACTTACCAGGGCTATTTACGCAGGTCACCCTTTGGGTATCTTTCCGGATATGGCTTCAGTAAAAGCCATTACAAGGGAGGATCTCATCTCTTTTCATCGCCGGTTTGTGCGTCCTGACACTATGATACTTGCCATATCCGGTGACTTTGACCGTAAAAGCCTACTTAAGTCACTTAACAGGCTTATCGGTTCGGTAAAACCTGAAGGCAAGCTGGATCTGCCGGTGATTCAGGATCCTAATCTCCAATTTGTGCCTGAGCTGCTTTACGCCCCCAAGAAGATTAATCAATCGGTGATTAGGATGGGACATCTGGGGATAAAAAAGGACGACCCAGATCTGTACGCCATAAGGGTATTGGACTTTATCCTGGGAGGCAGCTTTTCATCCCGCCTGACTATGGAGATACGGACAAATCAGGGCTTGGCCTACAATGTAGGGAGCAGTTTTGAAGTCGGTCGGCGTTTTACAGGTCTTTTTACCGCAGAGACAGAGACCAGAAGCGGGGCGACTGCCAGGACAATCGGACAGATGATTTCAATTATCAGTAGTGTGCAAAAAGCTGCGGTAACAGAACAAGAGCTTAAACTGGCAAAGGATTCAATCATGAACTCATTCCTGTTTGGTTTTACCACACCGGCAAGCGTTGTTGTCCAACAGGCACGGCTTGAGTTTTACGGTTATGAACCAGATTTTCTGGATCGGTATCGTGAAAGAATCGGGGCTGTAACCAGGGAGGATCTACTTTGCGCAGCCAGAAAACATCTGCATCCGGAGGCATTCAAACTGGTTGTTGTCGGAGATAAGGATCAGTTTGACAAGCCTCTCTCCAACTTTGGAAAGGTAACCACGCTTGAGCTGAAGTAGCTGTGCAAACCTTTTACATCTCTACCCTTGTCACTACTCCCTGCAGCTTTGCGGCAGGGAGTTTGTTAAACTGGACAAAGTTGGGGGTCAGCTTTTTCAGCAGGGCGAAGACCTTCCAGATTGGATTCTGTGTGGCTATATCCTCAATCCCGTAGAAGATAACCTTCTCGGTAATTCCGTGTGCCCGGATATTTTTCTCGATATCAATAACCTCCATATATCCGGCCTGAATTTCAAACCCCTCAAGACCAAGCCCCATATCTGCGGTATGGATATTCTCAACGCCAAAAGGCTCATCAGTCCTGATTATTGATATAAGGACGTTTCTCTCATAGATAATATTGCTCCGGATCACACAATGAACAAGGTATGGAGGAATAACATCCAGCCCTCTTACAAAGAAGAGGCTGGTTCCAGGTATATTGCGCTCCTTGCTGTAGATCTGTTCGTAAGAGAGCTTGAAAGTTTCCAGATCAAGTGGTTTAAGTGAGTTGTATAGAGCCTTTTGCCCTCTAGTCCAGATCATTATGGTAATGAAAGGGACAGAGGCAAGTATGATTGACCAGTAGGCTCCATGCGGTATCTTTGAAAAGGTTGATGTGAAATAGAGCAGATCTATAATACCGACAACCGCTACAATAGGCACCTTCCATTTTTTCATTGTATGTGAATAGACCATCATCATCATAATAGCTGTAATAGTCATTGATCCGGTTACAGCCATGCCGTAAGCAGCGGCAAGATTCGATGATTTCTGGAAGAAGAACATGACAAAGATAACGGCAACCATAAGTATCCAGTTGACCGAACCGATATATATCTGGGACTGGATATGGGTAGAGGTATAGTCAACCTTTAAAAGTGGCATAAGGCGGGTTGTAATTCCCTGATAAACAATTGAAAAAACACCGCTTATAATTGCCTGTGAGGCAATGATAGTTGCCATGATGGTAAGAAGAAGAAAAGGGATATAAAGAAATGGAACCTGATGGTTGATCATGCCGAAGAGTATATTTTTGGCTTCAGGATGCTGGATGATGAAGGCTCCCTGCCCAAGATAGTTAAGATACAGGGCAAAAAAGACAAAATACCATGCCCGTACGATAGGTTTGCGTCCAAGATGCCCCATATCTGCATAAAGAGCCTCTCCACCGGTTGCACAGAGTATCACTTCTGAAAGTACAAAAAAGGAAGAAAAACCGTTAGACCTGAAAAATTCAAATGCATAATGAGGACTTACCGCTTTTAGAATCTCCGGCATACCCAGGATGGAAACCAGACCTGAAATCAATAAGGCAAGAAAATAGATCGCCATGACAGGGCCAAAGATTTTTGCCATCTTGTCAGTGCCGCGTGACTGGAAAAAAAACAGTGTAAAGGCTATCAATGCGGCAATAAGTACCAACAGAGTCTGTTTTGTACCTGCCAGAGCAGGGATAAGCAGCAGACCTTCAACTGCTGAGAGTATCGAAATGGCGGGGGTAATAACACCGTCACCCAGAAGAAGAGATACGCCAAGAAATGAGAGAAATCCGGCAAATGCAAGCAGACGCCCTTTTTTGAGCATCTTGATCAGGATCTCCCGCAGGACTATCTCCCCCCCCTGCCCTTTTCTTCCAAGTGACATGGCAAGCCATGAATATTCTACAGTTACCAGAATTGTCATTGTCCAGAATACAAGCGAGAGGATGCCGTAGACATTCTCTACTGTAGGCCTGGTCAGGGTAAATACAACGGTAAGGGTATATATCGGGCTGGTTCCGATATCACCGAATACCAGTCCGAGAGCCTTTATAATGCCGCCTAAGAAAGAGTCTTCCGTCTTATGGATCATGTTATGTCCTGAATATCAATTGCCAGATAGAAAGCACTGTATTGCATTTATACTTTTATTTGCTGAAAGTATAGAGGTTACATTTTCAACAAACACTGATTTCGTCTTGTTGCCCTGTTTGTATTCTGTTATTTTGACCGTCCAGATACTGAAACCGATGGAGGAAGTCAATGAAATTTACAAAGATGCATGGTGCGGGCAACGATTATGTTTATGTTAACTGTTTTGAAGAAAAGGTAGAAAATCCAGCGGAGATAGCAATAAAGGTTTCAAACCGGAACTTCGGAATCGGTTCAGACGGACTGATCCTTATAATGCCCTCTGAAAAGGCAGATGTAAGGATGCGGATGTTTAACAGTGATGGTTCGGAGTCCGAAATGTGCGGCAACGGTATCCGCTGTGTGGCCAAGTATGCTTATGATCACGGGATTGTAAAAAAGAGTGAGATAACAGCAGAGACCGGAGCCGGAATCCTTACACTTCAGCTGTTCCCTGATAAAGAGAACAAAATTGAACGTGTACGGGTAAATATGGGGTCTCCCCGCCTCTCCCGCGAAGAGATTCCGATGAACGGTTTTGCAGTTGACAAGGTAGTTGCCGAATCACTGACTGTGCTGGATAAATCGTTCAGTATAACCTGCGTTTCGATGGGCAATCCCCATTGCATTATCTTTGTTGATGATGTTGAAAACTTCCCTGTAGCCCTATACGGCCCCCTTATCGAAAACCACCAGCTGTTTCCCCGTAGAACCAATGTGGAATTTGTTCAGATCCTCTCACGTTCGGAGGTAAAACAGCGCACATGGGAACGTGGAGCAGGTGAAACACTTGCCTGCGGAACCGGTGCAAGTGCTGTCTGCGTAGCTGGAGTTCTGAATAATCTGACCGACAGAAAGATATTGAATCATCTTGTTGGTGGCGATCTTGAGCTTGAATGGCCAGAAAACGGCCCGGTATTTATGACCGGTCCGGCAACCGAGGTTTTTTCGGGTGTTATCATTCTGTAACTGACTTAATACAATAGAACGCAGATCCGAGGTGCTTAAATGGATTTTTCAAAGACACTGCATACTTTTACGGTTGTTCCTTCTCTCTCAGATGAACTTGCTCCGCTACAGAGAATAGCCTACAACCTCTGGTGGTCCTGGGATCCGGACGCCATAGCCCTGTTTAAGCGCCTTGATCAGGATCTGTGGGAATCAACCCGCCATAATCCTGTTGAAATGCTTGGAATATTGCAGCAGACAACCCTTGAATCACTTAAAAGTGATGAAGGGTTTATGGCGCACCTGCAGATGGTAGATGAAAAACTAACCGCTTATATGACCGAAAAATTCTGGTTTCAGAAAGAGTATAACGGCGATACTCAACTGAAAGCAGCCTATTTTTCGATGGAATTCGGCCTTCACGAATCTCTGGCGGTTTACTCAGGCGGACTTGGGATACTTGCCGGCGATCATCTTAAATCAGCAAGCGACCTCGGCCTTCCTCTTGTTGGAATAGGCCTGCTCTACCGTCAGGGATATTTCCGCCAATACCTGAACAACGAAGGCTGGCAGCAGGAGATTTACCCTGAAAACGATTTCTACAATCTTCCTCTTACCCTTGAGAGGGATCATCTGGGACGGCCTCTGGAGGTAGATCTGGATTTTGGCCCCTGCCATATCAAGGTACATATCTGGAGAGTGCAGGTAGGCAGAGTTCCGCTCTACCTTCTTGATACAAATCTGGAAGAGAACAGTCCTGATGTTCGTCTGATAACTTCACAGCTTTATGGTGGTAACCAGGAAATGAGGATGCAGCAGGAGATCCTGCTTGGAATAGGCGGGGTGCGGGCTTTGCGCGCACTGAGGATCATCCCTAATGTCTGCCATATGAATGAGGGACATGCTGCGTTTCTGGCAATCGAACGGATACGGCTGGTAATGGAGAAGAGGAAAATATCTTTTCAAGAGGCTCTAGAAGTTACAAAGGCAGGAAATATATTCACTACCCATACCCCTGTCGAGGCTGGCATAGACCATTTTCCGACAGATATGCTGGATAAATATTTTACCAAATATATCAAATCGTTTGGCCTCTCAAGAGATGAGTTTCTTGGCCTCGGTCGCCAGAATCCGTCGGATCAGTATGAGAGCTTCTGCATGGCGGTTCTGGCTATCAAGCTGGCAGGTCATGCAAACGGTGTAAGCCAACTGCATGGAGAAGTATCACGATCCATGTGGAAAAACCTCTGGCCTGAACTTCCTGAAGAACAGCTCCCCTTAAGCTCTATCACCAACGGGGTTCATACCCGCACCTGGATGTCTGGTCAGATGGGCAGTCTTCTTATCCGTTACCTCGGAACCCGCTGGCTTGACGATCCGACAGACCATACAGTATGGCGCAAGATAGCAAAGATTCCTGATGCGGAACTATGGCGTACGCAGGGAAACACCCGTGAACGTCTGGTTGATTTTGCCCGTTGCCGTCTGAAGAAGCAGCTTAAAAAAGTAGGGGCAACCAACAAAGAGATCTTCACGGCTGACGAAGTGCTTGATCCCGAGGTTTTGACTATCGGTTTTGCACGACGTTTTGCAACCTATAAGCGCGGCACCCTTCTTATGAGAGATCTGGATCGTCTGGATAGGATCCTCAATGATACGGAGCGGCCTGTCCAGATCATATTTGCAGGCAAGGCTCACCCCCACGATACCGAAGGGAAGGAACTTATCCGCCAGATAGTTCAGGTCTCACATCAGGAACGTTTTCGTCACAGGATAGTCTTTATAGAAGATTATGATATGGAGGTTGCGCGGCATCTGGTTCAAGGGGTTGATGTCTGGCTTAACACCCCACGCCGCCCAATGGAGGCTAGCGGAACCAGTGGCATGAAGGTTGCCTTTAACGGTGGGTTGAACCTGTCTGTTCTTGATGGCTGGTGGTGTGAAGGTTACCAGGGGAATAACGGCTGGGCCATCGGCAAAGGGGAGGTATATGCAGATCTCGAATACCAGAATCAGGTAGAGAGCAGTGCGCTCTACGATCTGTTGGAAAAGGAAGTAGTGCCTCTTTATTACCAGAGAGGAAACGATGGGATACCCAGAGACTGGATAGCTATGATGAAGGCATCCATGCAGTCGCTCTGCCCTGTATTCTCAACTGACAGAATGGTTCAGGAATATACCCAGATTTCTTATATCGCTTCTTACCGCCAGTGGTCGCAGCTTGAGGCTAATGAGTTTCGCCTGGCCAAGGATCTTGCTGCATGGAAAAAAAGGATGTTTGCAAGCTGGAGTCAGGTGAACATAGAGAAAACAGAGGTAAACTTGAGTGATTCTGTAGCGGTAGGCAGCAGTCTTCCGGTTACTGTGCAGGTAAGGCTTGGAGCTGTGCGGCCTGATGAGGTGGCTGTTGAAGGATACTTCGGTGTGCTTGACAATCAGGGGATTATCCGTGGAGGTGAAGTCCTGCCGATGCATCTTATAGAGACTCTGGATAATGGCAGATACCGTTTCAGTGGGGATATGGAGTGTCGTTTCTGTGGCCGCTACGGATTTATGGTAAGAGTCATTCCAAAGCATACTGAACTTGGAATTATATATGAGCCTGGTTACCTTGTGTGGGGCTGATTGTTTTATACTCTGCACCGCCTTGCCGATAAGTGATGCATGGCAATAGCATCTGAAATACAGCAGCAGGTATATGACCTGCTTTCGCGGAGCTCAAACCTCTCCATTGTAGCTGCAGAGCCTGTAGAGACCGCTCTTGCCCCAGGGCAGCAGGTGCTTTCACTTGCCCCTGGGCAAAGGGTTACCGCAGAGGTTACCGGACAGCCCCAGGCTGGCAAGATTCCAGTTCAGATAGGTCAACAGCAGCTTAATCTTGACCTGCAGATGACAGTCCGTCAGGGACAAAACCTTGAACTGACCTTTGTTGGCAATGATCCCAGACCTACCTTTGCTATTACAAGACCTGATGTTCAATCTCCTCCCATAAGTCTTTCCGACGCCTCGCGTCTGTTATCCATGCTGGTCTCAAATGAACAGTTTATGGAGCCTCACCAGCGTTCATCACTCCAGAGCATCGGTGACCTCTTGCGTCAATCAAGCGGAGAAAGCAGTGTGCTGGCAAGCTTTATTGATGATTTTCTGACATATCGAACAGCCGGACGTTCAACGGTTATCCCGCCAGGGAGCCTGCTGGAACAACCCTGGCAACAGGTGGGAGAGGAGGCACAGCAACCGCCAGGAACAGGCCAGGCTGGAAAGTCCGTAACCGCTTTTGAGGATGCGGCTTCAAAATTGCTCTTTAATCTGGCTCAACGTGCCAGATTGACACTTGTGGATGTTGCCAATCAGCCGTTAAGCCGTCTCCCGTTACAGCCGGGGGATGAGGCCAACGCGCTTGTTCAGGGACGCCTCCCAGGTGGAAGGGTTTTGGTTCAACTTGCCGGAGAATCCCTTGAACTTCAACTATCCAAACCTGTGGTACAGGGAGAAATACTCCGCCTTGCACTTGTAACCCAGCAGCCGAAACTGGTTTTTGCGCTACTGGGACAGCCGGTTCAGGAACAGCCAAGCAATCTTAGCGAGGCTGCCCGCTGGCTTAATACAGTTACAATCAAAGAACAGGCAAACAACGAGGTGCAAAACGCCGTAATGGCTCGTCTGCAACAGGTGGTAAGCAGTCTGCCGCCCGGTTCCTCCGCTCTGGCCGCCATAATGGATGAGGCGATGGTATATGGCGCTTCAGCCGCTCTTTCCGCCAGATCCCTCCAGAACCGTCAGCCAATCCAGACCGAAGGAAAGCTCGATGAAGGTGTATTGAAACTCTTGCAGTCACTAATGCAGGGGAACCGCCTTGCCCTCGTTGAACCATCTATCCAGGGCGAGATATTAAAGGGGTTTAAGCCTGGACAGCAGTTGAAGGGAGAGGTGCTTCAATCTCTTGGTGGCAACAGGTTCATTATTCAGGTAGGGGAACAGGCTCTGGAGGTTATGCTTCCCAAAGGGTTCAAACAGGGTGAACGGTTAAATCTGTTCTTTGTAGGAGAAGAACCACCCACCTTTCTTCTTGTCCGGTACGGTAAAGGGGGAGATGCCCTTGTAAGCCAGACTGGAAAATGGCTGAGCACCTTGCTGGGCATGCAGAACCAGTCAGCCCGTATGGAGGAAGGATTAGGAATTATTCGCACCCTGCTTCAGGGAGCTCCGTCCGATCCTTCACAGCTTGAACAGATGCTTGCAAGGGGTCTGAAAGATAGCGGCCTTTTCTATGAGTCTCATCTTTCCAAGTGGTTTTCCGGTTCATATCCAATAGAAAGACTGCTACAGGAACCTCAAGGCCGCCTCTCCATGGGAACGACAGTTGGACAGGAGGCGCAGGAGGCAGCCTCAAAAGCGACTAAATCGACGCTTCAGTCCCCTGATGGAACCGATCCTAGAACCATGACCATTGTAAGGGAACAGTTGGCGACACTGCAGACCGGACAGCTCCTTTTTCAGGGGGAACTTTTCCCGGGACAGCAAATGGAATGGCGTATCAAGGATCGTGAAGGACGAGGAAACCGGAATGAAGAGGGAGATGAACGTCCATGGGAGACATCAATAAAGCTTACACTTCCCAGACTTGGTGAAGTTGAGGCATCCTTGAACCTTAAAGGTGCCCACCTTGATATGCAGATTGTCGCAGGCAGCGAAAAAACCGCAACTCTGATGAATCAGGAACTTTTCTCTCTCCAGGAACAACTGATTGCTGCAGGTCTTGAGCCGGGAAAAATAGTGGTGAAGAATGCCGAATGAGCCAGAGTTTAATGACAGGCGGATGGCTGCTGCTCTTTCCTACAAACAGGGCTATTATGCCCCGGTAGTAGTGGCAAAAGGCAAAGGGGTTATAGCCGAGGCGATTATAGCCTGTGCAAAAGAGGCAGGGGTATATGTGCATGAATCGCCAGAACTGGTAACATTGCTGATGCAGGTTGATATTGACGAACATATACCGGCTGAACTTTACCGAGCAATTGCAGAATTACTGGTATGGATATACAAGATGGAAGGCAAAAGAACGTAAGGAGTTTTAGATGGAGATAAAGTTCGGCACTGATGGCTGGCGTGGAGTAATTGCACGCGAATTTACCTTTGAAAACCTTTCGTTAGTGGCACAGGCCACTATGGACTGGATGACCCGTGAAGGCCTGGCTGAAAAAGGGTTGATAATTGGATATGACCGAAGATTTCTTTCAACCGAATTTGCCAGAAGGGTTGCAGAGATAGCTGCAGGAAACGATATAAAGGTGCTGCTAAGTGATGATGTATCGCCTACGCCAGCGATTTCTTATGCTGTGAAAGAGCAGGGAGCAGGCGCTGGAATAATGATCACCGCCAGTCATAATCCCCCGATCTACAACGGTTTCAAGATAAAGGAGTCATTTGGCGGATCAGCAAGGCCGGAGACTACAAAACTTATTGAAGAGATTGTTGCCTATAACATTAAAGAAGGGCGTCTGGTACGCTCCTCTGGTTTTGATGATGCCTCTAAGAATGGAAAGATTGAACTTTTTGATGCATCTGCAGGGTATCTCGGACAGTTGGGGCGGATGGTCAATATCGAGGCTATTCGCCAGGCAGCCATACCAGCGGTCGCAGATCCGATGTTTGGAGCAGGAACCGGATGTTTTAAACGTCTGTTAGGGATTGACGAGATCCACGATCAGATTAATCCATCATTTGGTGGCCTTGCACCGGAGCCAATCGGTGAAAATCTTCAGGAACTGTGTAAACTTCTGGCTTCTGGCCGTTACAGGGCAGGACTTGCGCTGGACGGTGATGCAGACCGTATCGGCGCGGTTGATGAGCGAGGGGAGTTCTTTTCATCCCATGCTATATTCACTCTTCTGCTTAAACATCTGGTAGAGCGGAAAGGGCTTTCCGGCGGAGTCGTAAAAACCGTTTCATCAACTATCATGATAGATCAGCTGGCCAGAAAGTACAGTCTCCCGCTTTATGAAACACCGATAGGTTTCAAGCATATCTGTGAACTGATGCTTGACAGGGAGATACTTATTGGAGGTGAGGAATCGGGCGGTCTTGGGATAACAGCTCACATTCCTGAACGTGACGGCATCCTTATGGGACTTTTACTCCTTGAAACCATCTCGGTGACTGGCAAGGGATTGAGAGAACAGCTGGAAGAGATTATGGATGAGATAGGGCATTTCTTCTACCGTCGTATTGATCTGCATATTAAGAGTGATGATAAGGAATCATTGCTATTCCGATTGAAAAACGAGCCTCCGGCAGCAATAGCCGGTCGTTCCGTTACCGGAACAAATTTCAGCGATGGCTTTAAATTTATATTTGACAATGGAGACTGGCTCCTGATTAGACCATCAGGAACGGAACCTGTGCTCAGGCTCTACAGCGAGGCGGACAATCCGGTCATGGTGGATACCCTGCTGCGCGCAGCAAGACAGATAGCCGGAGCATGACAGATGAAGTGGCTGCTGACACTTATTGCCGTCAACTGCCTTATTTCAGTCTTTCTCTATCCTATGCTTACAGTTGGCGTTGGTCGTCAGATGAGCTGGCTTATTGAGGCGGCTTTACTGATCGCTGGTCTGGGCGCATTCTATCTGCTGATCAGATACAGAAGATCCTTTTAGAATAATTTTGATAAACCGGAACCTCTGCCATTCCGGCGCGAATATTCTGGTATATGATAGATAGGGGTGAACGCAAATGTATAGAACAATCATAGCCGTGATACTGCTATTGTTGTCTTTTCTGAACTGCCATGCCGCAACTCTGGAATGTGTCGGAACCGGCAAGGCTGCCGCTACATATCGTGCTGATAGCGGGGCGGATCTGAATGCTTGTTTTGACCTTGAGCGGAAAACCGTAACTCTGGGACTGGCTGACGGAAGCAAGGTAACCCTCCCAGTCGCCATCTCCGGTTCAGGCGCCCGTTACAGCGATGGAACAAGAACCTTCTGGGAACATAAAGGAGTTGGCCGGTATTTTGTTGATGAAAAGCTGCTGTTTGAAGGAGGGACTGCTACATATTCAGTCTATAAAAGCGGGGTAAAGACGCAGTTGCTGTTAAAAACAGGGAGAACAGCCGACGGTAGCAAGATTGCCTATCCGGTAACCGATAATCCTGAAGTCACAGTAATGCTTGTTGAAATACCTCCGAATACCGAAACCGGCTGGCATAAACATCTGTCTCCGGTGTACGGATACATGCTGAGCGGCGAGATTGAGGTTTCCCTTAAAGATGGCCGTAAGTTTCTCTACAAGACTGGTGATCCCGTAATCGAGGTGGTAGGTGTCCTGCATAACGGTATTAACAGAGGAGGGGAGACGGCAAAACTGGTGGTGTTCTACATCGGGACTAATAAATAACCAACTATGACCAAATATGTAGCGTTTCAGACCAGTCGCCTCAACTCGGCGGCCAACATCTGCATATTGACTGGTTTGGCTACATATCCGTCAAAGCCGCTGTTCAGAAGCCGCTCCCGATCACCCTGAAGGGCATGAGCCGTCAGGGCAATAACTGTTATATGCTGGCCGGTTGACTCCTCTGCCTGCCGGATTTGCTGCACTGTTTCAAATCCTCCCATTATCGGCATGGAAATATCCATCAGAAGCGCATCAAATGTGGATTTTTTCAGACGTTCTACGGCCTGCTGTCCATTATGAACCAACTCGACATGATGACCGAATTTTTTCAGTATGGCAGAGATTGTTCTGGCATTGAGGCAATTGTCTTCAGCAAGCAGCAGATGAAGAGTGCGAGAGAATGAAAGCGAAGCCTGACTATCTTCAGTTACCAGAGTTTTGAACTGCTCTTGTTCTGGTATATCAAAAAGCAACTCAACAAAAAATCTGCTGCCATATTCTGCTTTTGATTCCGCCCAGATACGACCTCCCATAAGTTCAGTCAGACGATGGCAGATTGTAAGTCCCAGGCCGGAACCGCCATATTTGCGGGTGGTAGAGTTATCAGCCTGCACAAACGGAGCAAATATACGCTCCAATGCTTCTGGAGCCATGCCAATGCCGGTATCGCTAACCGACAGGCATAGTTTCAACTTGTTATCATGCTGTTCAACAGATTTGACATCTATAATAATCTGGCCGGAAGGTGTAAATTTTACAGCATTATTCAGGAGGTTCAAAAGGATCTGCCTGATTCTCAGCGGATCACCTCGTATCAGTTCAGGGATTGTATCGTCGATGTTTACTATGATCTCCAGTTCTTTTTGGCGGATCAGTGAACACTGGGTTGCAATCACTTCCTGTACAGTCTGTCGAAGGGGGAAATCGGTCTCTTCAAGCTCGATTCTGCCAGATTCAATTTTTGAAATATCGAGAATATCGTTAATGATCTGTAGCAGGTTTTCGGAAGAAATCTCAATACTGAGCAAATATTCATCCTGTTCAGGGGTCAGGTCGGTAAATCGTAGCAGTTGAGTCATACCGATTACACCGTTCATCGGGGTGCGTATTTCATGACTCATGCTGGCCAGAAAGTCACTTTTGGCGTGGTTGGCTTCATCAGCAGCATGTTTTGCTTTGATTAGAGTCTCTTCACTCCTCTTCAGTCTGGTAATATCCCTTGCGATCCCTAATACTCCGATCAGGGTGCCGTCATGGGCATACATCGGAGTTTTTATCGTCTCCATCATCTCTTTATGCCCGTCGCTGGCAAAGGTAAGCAACTCTTCATTCCGATCTGGCTCCCCTTTCTGGATGGCCTTGCGATCATGCTCTCTAAAGAAGTCGGCCTGCTCTTTGTCTACGAAATCGTAATCCGTCTTGCCAATGATCTCGGACTCTGGAGCATCGTAGAGCTGTTCAAAGCGAGGGTTGCAGGACAGGTAGACGCCATTTGGGTCTTTTAGCCAGACCGGATCTGGAATGGAGTTGATGAGTGCCTTCTGAATGCTCTGGGCTTTGTCCAGATGATCCAGTGTGTTGAGGTGTTCTGAAATTTCTTTTGCAAGCTTCTGATTTACATGAAACAGTTGCTGGTTCAGTCGTCGCATGCCGACAAAACGCCAGATTAGCCATCCGGCCAGAAACATGATAATGCAAACGAGAAGACAGGTAGAGGTGTAATTGTAAGGTATCAGTGTAACAGCTCCTTCAAGGTATGTTCCCCCGTTTCCAAAAACAGTTGCTTTCATGCAAAACCGACACAGGTATCAGTATGCTGTTGAGCCAGATGGCTCTGAAGCAGACCCTCACATGCCAGCACCAGCTGCTCCATATTCTGGTGACAGTCTCTAAGCGCAACGCCGCCAACGCTTACCGTGCAACTGAATGTCCCTTCCGGTGCATTGATTATGATTTGACTGGCCTTTGTGCGTATCCGTTCGGCAACAGGCAGGGCATCCGAAAGCTCGGATTCTGTAAGCAGGATGGCAAAGGAGTCTTTGCCAATACGACCTATCAGGTCTGTGGTGCGTACCAATGTTCGGCAGATATCTGCCAGTTGCCGCATATACTGGTTGCCGGCTGGATAGCCAAACAGCTCATTGCGCTGTTTGAAATGATCTATGTCAACGATCAGCAGGGTCATGGCTCGACCATGCCGCTGCGCTGCGGCAATATCGCGGTCAGCAAGAGCAAGTAGAATCTTGCGTCTATAGAGGCCTGTAATCCGGTCGGTTATCGCATATGCGTAGATCTCTTCTTCAAGCATTTTCTGGCGTGAAATATCCTCAATTACAGCGACATAGCGACGAATTTCCTGCTGATGGTTGCGGATAGGCGAGATCTGGATATGCTGCCAGTAAAATAATCCGTCTTTTCTACGGTTATAGATCTCTCCGTTCCAGGTGTAACCACGACTTATAGTGCTCCAGAGGTTCTCATAAACCTCCTGAGGGGTGTTGTCCGATTTGAGAATCCGTGGATTGGCTCCCACCAGTTCTTCGGCTGTATAACCGGTCAACAATTCAGCCTGCTCACTTACATATTCAATTGTGCCCTCGGTATCAGTAACCAGAATCAGGTTTGTAGGCTGGTTCATGGCAGCGAAAAAACGAGCCACCTGCATCTCCTTATGCATGCGCGGTGAAAGATCCTGAGCCAGGAAGACCAGATAGGCATCCTTTTTCTGTTTTACCAGCGTCAGACGAACCTGAATCCAGCGTTCGCGGTTATCGATATTTATCGTCAGGTCGCGGCAGAGTTCGCGACCGGTCTCAATAGCCTCATCCGACAAAGCTAGCAAGCCGGAGTCACGCCACCAGTCAGTCTGGCGGAAATTACCATTACATTGATTCCAGCTCGAGCAACCCATCATTCGAGCCATGGCCATGTTTTTATGGATGCACTCACCTGTAGTACGGAAAGTGGCAATGGCTACTCCGCTTAACTGGTTGATAGGATGCAGGGTAAAGGCCTCGTCAATGGTTCCGGTTTTAAGCTGTGCCAGCCTGAAATTATCCAGAAAACGATAGCTCTTGTCTGCCTTGTCAAAATAGATCGGATAGCCTGCTACCTGGAGGTGGTTCAGGTAACGATAGATTGTGCGGATTCCAACATTAAAGTCCTGAGCCAGTAACTCGGCGTTCAACTTTTCTGAGCTGTCAAGTCTTTTAAGAATGGCGGTGAGTGCATCAATTTTATTGGTGTATTTGTACATAAACAGCAGGAGAGCCTTTGATATTAAGGATTTGAGACAACTCTGCCTAGAATATAGCAGAGATCATCATTTTTTGTTTGCTCACAATGCGTGCGGAATATATCAGGTCTATATGACAGCTGTCTGTCACTCTGAAAAGAATTATTATAACCTGAATTCATAGTATCGTTCATATTCTACTCCCACTTCTCTCTTGCCAGCAATTAAAGGATATGCGCCCATTTGACATTTCTAGGTTTAATGATAGTTAAATGATATCAAGGTTATTTTATAACTATCAGCAACAAGGGGGTAAAAATGAACAAACAGTATCCTGCCTACTTTAAGGAAATCAGCGGGTTAATGAATGCACTGGGTAAAGAGATCCCTGGCACTATGGGGGCTTTCGGCCAGCTGCACCAGAAATCAACAGAGGATGGAGCTTTAAGTTCCAAGTTCAAGGAGATGATTGCGCTTGCGATCGCGATAACCGTCCGTTGCGACGGTTGCATCGCCTACCACACACATGCAGCTGTTGCAGCCGGGGCATCAAAGAAAGAAATTGCCGAAGCGATTGGCGTTGCAGTGATGATGGGTGGAGGCCCTTCCGTAGTTTATGGTTCTGAGGCTCTGAAAGCTTTGGAACAGTTTGAGGCGCAAGGGAAGAAATAATAAGAAACCGCCTGGTTGTAGAAAATATCTTCAACCAGGCGGTATATGCGGAAAACGGTCTTTTGAATTATTTAGAAATTTATATCCAGCTGGGTAGTAAATGCAGGCTTGCCTCCAGGTATCCCTTCCCCTCCGGATGTCTTGTAAAACGGATTAAATGTAACCACACCCACCAGCAGAGAGACATTCTTGTTAAATGCCCATGAACCGCCAACTGAAAGCGCTCCGTTGGCATTGTTACCACTCATATAGTCAACAGCCAGCCAGAGCTTATCCGAAATCTCAGTCATTGAACGATCCCATGAGGCCATAATGCCGCTGTTCTGGTTCCTGATATTTGAGTTGTTTGCCAAAGCCCTCTCCGAACCGTAGTAGCCTCCGGCGGACAGCCTGCCAATAACAGGAAGGGTTTTGCCTACAAGACCATATGTAATGTTCTGGCGAGTTGAAAGACCTTCTTCGATCTTGTCATATGTACCCAGATTATAAATACCTACCGCAATAGAGGGCATCCCGTTAAAAAAGGCATCCTCCGGTGTTCCGAGTTTTGCATTGAAATAGAAAGGATGGTTATCCGCCTTATTGTCGTCCTGCTTCAGGGATGTCAGATAATCAACCCCAATCTCCAGCTTAAGGTTTTTAAAAGGCAGTACACCAGCAGTTACGCCTACATCGTAAAGATTAGTTCCTGCATCAGTCTTTGGAGAAAAACGGATGTATGAATCAATGCCGATGTTGAATTCACCAAACCCTTTTACATCCGGAGAAGGGATCCAGACCTGTGTAGATGGCGTAGCCATTGCAATTCCGCTTAAGGAGAGGGTTACTGCTGCTGCCATAAGAATGTTACGAACTGTTTTCATAGTGGTTCCTCCTGTTTTTAGTTGGCACCTGCACGAAGCCGGTTGATTACGCCGATGTTGGTATTGTTGTAACAGTAAGCATGCCAAGAGCGCTCCGGTTAAGGTTTTTTAGAAAAATTACTCATTATTACAGAATGTTACCTCAATCATTAACCTGCTGAAAAGCCAACTTGATATCTCTTAAAGATTAAATGGTGACTAATTATTAAGCATTAGATGATGTAATGCTAATCAGTATTAAAAACAGGTGGGTGTTCGAGAGTGGATTTATCTGAAAAAGGAGAGAAACTGGAAAATGGAGAGTAATAACTGCGAGTTTGTTTCTGCTTAATTTGATGCCTGAGTGATTATTACTCAATCATCCGGAGAACAGACAAACAAACGGCATATTTTCGGACGATCTTCATAGATAGAGCAGCGGTTGCCATGCAGAAATTCGCAGCCGTTTTCGATTATCAGGTAAAAATGACCATTCAGGGTAAATTCCAGGCGTTTTGCCCCAAGAGATTCAAGTCTTGCATACTCATCGGCGGTAAGCGCTACAGTTGGAAAGCCCCGGCAGCAGGCTGCGTCACAGGCAGCGCAGCGTTCATTTCCATCCTTTGGATGGTGAAGAAGCATACCATGCAGTTTTTTTCTGTCACGACGGAAAAGGCTCATAGCCTTCCCCTCCCTAGATAAACAGAGAAACCTCCGATTTAGGCACAACCTCAGCTTCTTCGGCTCTTCGGAGCAGTTCTGTTATGGCTCTTTCACCTTCATCTCCCAGGTTTCTTGAAAAATCATTGACGTACAGTCCGATATGGGCGGCGCAGACCTCTTCGCTCATCTCCTGGGCATGCTCCCGTATATACTGAGCCGCTGACAGGGGATTACTGCGGGCATATTCCACCCCTGATGCAAGAGCCTTTTCAATTATGCCGATAGTTTCGGCTCCAAGAGAACGTTTTGCCACTATTCCGCCCAACGGGATAGGAAGCCCTGTCTCCCCCTCCCACCATTCACCAAGATCCAGCAGCTGATGCAGCCCAAAACCCTGATAGGTAAAGCGGGACTCATGGATAATCACTCCCGCATCCGCCCTTCCTGTCATAACAGCATCCATTATCTCGTTAAACGGCATTTCAAGAAATGTCACAAGACGTGGGTCATATAATCTCATAAGCAGATGTGCGGTTGTGTATCGGCCAGGTATGGCAATAGTCTTTTCAGGCAGTTCATCCGGTGTTATCGCCTCTTTTGAAATCAGAAGAGGGCCACAGCCACGTCCAAGGGCGCTTCCGGCGCGAAGCAGCGCATAATTCTCACGAATATGCCCCAGGGCTGCGTAAGATACCTTTGTAAGATCAAGCACACCTTTGACAGCCAGACGATTAAGGGTCTCAACATCCTCAAGCCTTTCGTTGAAACTGATTCCGGAGGTATCCACAAGTCCATGGACAAGAGGGTAAAACATGAAGGTATCGTTTGGACATGGTGAAAAGCCGAGAGTCAGAGGATTTTTCATGAAAAGGCTCCGGAGCAGTTATCTGTTAATGCCAGAATAGAACCTGACAAGTTGTTTGAATAAATAAACCATCCGGACAAAGTTATCAACCTTTGCAAACAGTTCTATGGTCGAACGGAGAAGAGCTACCTCAGGTAGTGGCAACTGTATCCTCCAGGATTTTTTACCAGATAATCCTGATGATACTCTTCTGCCCGATAAAATGTAGTTGCCTTTACAATCTCTGTGGCAACAGGTGACTTCCATTTACCTGATGCATCAACCGCCCTCTTTACCCTTTCCGCAATCAGCTGCTGCTGACTGTTTGTATAGAAAACAGCTGAACGATACTGGCTGCCATAGTCATTTCCCTGACGATCCCTTGTTGTCGGATCATGCATCCTGAAAAACCAGTTCTGCAAAAGCTCCTCATAACTCAGCTTGCAAGGATCAAAGATAACCTCAACACTCTCGGCATGACCGCTTTTTGAATCATGAGTGTCTTCATAGCGGGGATTAGGCAGATGGCCTCCGGTGTATCCGACCTGCGTAGATATAACGCCCGGTATCTTTCTGAGTATTCCCTGCATCCCCCAGAAGCAGCCGCCTGCAAGTATAGCAGTTTCCTTTTCAGGGGCATCGGTCTTTATCCCTGCTGTCTCAAATTTGGGCAGATACCGCCCATAACCTTCACTCCATAGTTTAGAGGCAGGGATAAAACGTAGTGAAGCAGAATTTATGCAGTAACGCTGGCTCGTCTCCCCCGGGCCATCATCAAAAAGATGCCCCAGATGTGAGTCTGCGTGTCTGGAGCGGACTTCTACCCGTCGCATTCCATGAGTGTCGTCAGGCTTGCCGACTACAGAATCCTTTTCCAGCGATCTGGTAAAACTTGGCCATCCGGTGCCGGAATCAAACTTGTCCTGCGAGCTGAAAAGTGGCTCGCCGGAAACAATGTCAACATAAATGCCCGGTTCATGGTTGTTCCAGTAGGCGTTGTTAAAAGGTGGTTCTGTTCCACATTGTTGTGTCACCCTGAACTGTTCAGGATTAAGCGTCTTCTTCAACTTTTCAGGAGAAGTCTTTTGATAAACCTCTGAATTCCCGTCCATAAGAGCCACCTTTTGCCTGTTGCTGTCGCAGGCTGCAAGACCGATATTAGAAGCTGATAGCAGTATTAACATGATGACTATGTAAAGTTTTTTCTTTAGAAGAGAGAGGTGCAAGTTGTTACTTTCAGGGTACACGGGAGGCATACTTTTGTTATGCAAAGAGGGAAATTGGGGTTCTTAAGGCATACTTCTCATCAGGAGTCACAGATGAAGGTTTGCGCCCAGAGCTTGCTTCAGTGTTCGGTCTGAGTGAAGAAAGAGTCACTTCATCTCCTATATCGAGAGCTTGACGTTCATTTGCGCCATTTTGTTTCTTACTCACAATGTTTTCAATAACAGAGCGTTTCTTTAGTTCTGCATACTCCAACTCTATCTCAGAGAGCTCTCTTTTTTGTATCAGAAAACTCATTTAAAAGAACCCTCGGCTGATAAACCGCTCTGACTCGGTTCTTTTATGGGGATATTATCCTCATCACTGCTAAAAAGAAGCTGTAGAGCAATCCTTTCATCAAAGGTAATTCCCTGGTAACCGAACTGTGTATCAATCAAGCTTTGCATACTATTCCCGCCTTTACAGAGGTTTCATTATCTGTTATCGGCAGGAAGATAAGTTTCCTGAAAATCTAATATTTAAAGCGATATATCAGCATCTTAAGTGCTGAACCCCATACCTGTGCATTTCCTTGTGGCTGAGGTTTTCCTGGATTGGCTGACTTAAATGGTCACCTCCATAAAGGTGCTTAAAACCGGCTATAGCTTCCTGCTTTCCCGGAACGAAACCATGCTTGCCCACCCCGACAAAAAGATGGTGATGAAGGAATATATCAGGGAGCTGAGTGAGACCACTGCAAGTCTGTCCCTTACAGGTTCATGCTGATCGCACCGGTCGGGCAGACATGGCTGCAGAGCGAGCACGCGGTACAGGCTGTTCGATCAATCTCCGGCAGACTGCCGTTCCAGCTGATGGCCTGATAACCGCCGTCGCGGCAAGCTGTGTGACAAGCGCCGCAGCCGATGCAGCGCTCTGCCAGCAGGTGTGGATGACAGGTGAGTTCGCTATTTAATTTTTCGAAGCTGGTGGCTTTGTTCCGGCAACGACCGATGAAATCACCCGGATTGGCGAAGCCATGCCACCCCATGAACTCCCGCAACTCCTGCTGCATTCTGTTAACCAGCCCAAATCCCTGCAGCATGGCTTCAGTCCCCACCTGAACCAGTGGCGCTCCCAGCAGCATGAATTCCGCTGCGTCAAAACCGCTGGCAATGCCACCGCTGGCCATGACCGGCAGGCCGGGTGACTGGCAGATTTCACAGACTGCCCGTAACGCAATCGGCTTGATGCCCAGTCCGGAATAACCGCCATAACTGGTCATGCCGCCAATCTCTGGCTTTGGTCGAAGCGTATGCAGGTCAAAGCCGAAGAACGAAGGGATAGTGTTGATGGCGCAGAAGCCGTGGGCACCGGCCTGAGCCAGTTCTTCAGCGATCTGCCGGATATCGGCCACAGCAGCGGTCAGTTTAGGAATTATCGGGATGGTAATTTTTTTGCAGTTCGTCAACCAACCCGTTATCCGGGCAGCAATGTCAGGGTTCTGCCCGATGGCCGCCCCCCGCCCCCGCTCCGGGTAACCATGGGGGCAGGAAAAATTCAGCTCCAGCAGATCAGCCCCGGCATCTTGACATCCCTGTGCCAGAGAGAGCCATTGATCGGGCGAATCGGCGCCCCCCATAATGCTGCCGATGATAGGGCAGTGAGGAAAATCCGCCTTGATGGCGGCAATTTCCTTGTACCACTGGTCAGGCGATTGCTCGCTCAGCAGTTCCAGGTTTTCAAAACCGATGATCCGGTTGCCGTTTCTTATGACGGCAAATCGGTTGGGCAGGTTGTGTACTGGTTCGTGAATGAGGGTTTTAAGCACCGCTCCGCCCCAACCGGCCTCAAAGGCTCGCCGCACCATGTCACCGGTGGCGGTGGGTGGCGCCGAGGCAAGAACAAAGGGGTTCCGGAATGGGATGCCAAGATAGGTGGAAGTGAGATTAGAAGGCATCTGTTTACTCCCATGAGATTTGAATTGTTGAGCAAAATACTCCGCTGGTCTTGACTGATTTGGTGCCGACCATTGCTGAGCTTACGTTACCGGTGTTCCCACAGTGGCAATAACCGTCTGCATTGTCGGGGTCAATTGCACCACAAGTTCAGCATTTATGGAGTGAGATGTTGCATCAGTAGTGGGAATATTCGCGGTTATCCGTGCGGTGGCAATGGCGTTGCCCCGTGATGTTGTTGCCGGTGATGCTGTTGATACCGCAGGATCAACGTTGGTGATCGTGATTGAGACCGTATTGTTGGCATTGCGGTAAATTTTAAACGTACGAAACTGCTGCGGGAAATCACGCAGTGACGAGGTCTCAACCTCCCAGAAGCTGCGGGTTTGATCGGCGGAATAGATTTGCGGTGTGACGGTATTCATATGGCGGTGCCCGGCGATCCACATGATCAGGTTCGGATAGCCTTGAAGTACGTCAAGCAATGATTGAGGAGTGCCACTTGATGCTGGATAATCATTAACAACAGAATAGGGCTCGGGCAGAAACAGGTGCATACGTTGAGGATTTGACGCCACCTGAGCCGGGTCAGTGACAAGATTTGTGTATACATTAAACGGAATATGGGCTGCGATGATCATCAGCTGGTTATTGTCCTGCCCGTCTTGTAGCTCATTTTTCAGCCAGTCCAGTCGAATCTGGTCAAGAGCGCCACCTGCATAGTTTGGCTGACCTTCTCCCTTGCAGGTGTCATCCAGCACGATCACCTTGATCGGGATGTTTGCCTTGGGCACAAAACTGTAGCAGGCAAAGCTGCTTCTATCGGTGACTGGAACCAGGTTAATATTGGGGTTGGATGCAACCAGGTTAAAGCCATGACCAACCGGGGTTGTGGTTGTGTTAAAAAACTCTCTGATCCAGTTCTGGCTTGAAGAGGTCAGGGTTGAAAGTGAACGGCGGTTCGGGTCGGCAACAACAGTCGGTGGTGTGGGATAATCTCCAACAGGCCCGGACATGATGACCGGACCTAGTGGATCCGATCCATCAATCACGCCCTCATAGAAGACATTTCTGCCCATGCCCTGACATGGCGACCCTGAGCTATTCTCTGAGTTATCTGTAGTCATTATGGCACTTGAGATATGACCCACCTGGAATTTTTCCTCTTCAAAACAGGATCCCATCCAGAACTGATCATGGTTACCCAGAACCTGGAAAAACTGGATTGATTTGTCCAGTCCAACCGCCTGATAGGGGGTTTGATAATCAATGTAACCGGCTCCCAGATTGGCTCCGGAACTGGGGATGATAACCTTGCCGTCAATCACGTCAATATACCATCTCAGTTCGTTATACTGGGTGTTGTTGCAGGCATCACCAAGTCCGATCCCGAAGTCAAACGGTGAGTTTCTATGCACGGCGTTGATGGTCTGCATGGTAGCATCAAGGACGTGGGTGGTTGCAAGCACAACCGGCGAATAAGCCGAAGAATTCATTGTTGTTGAGCCTGCAGCTTGGCTCCACTCAAAATAGAGTGGTTGAGCCGGGGATTCCTTATCAGCAATATGAACGTCGGTTATGGTGAAAAATGACAGCAGGTGGGCAACATTGGGCGCTTTTGTCGCCATGGTCTCCCATACCGTATGCGCCAGCCCTGTTCCCCTTGTCCATGAACTGTAATTGTACTGGGTGTAAAGAGCCAAATCTTTGGGTGCGATCTGCGGTGTGCCGGCAGATAACGGAACCGGAAGAATCTGCTGTTCTGCGGTTGTATAGACCGTATTCGAGATCGGCCATTGGGCAACTTGAGAACTTGAGGTATTGCCACAACCTATGTTCAATGTTGTCAGATACATACAGGCAACGGAGCCTGCTGAGTACTTCACAAAATCTCGCCGTGAGATTTCACCAAGCTTTGTTGGATCAATGTTTGTCATAGCAGACTCCTTTTTATTGTTTTGTAATATCAATACGAATTGACGCAATCAATAAACTCTTGTTGCCTCATTTTCCCGATGCCACACCAGTAAATCGGCCAGTTTGTGTTGGTCATAGGATTTATCTGGGTATCGGCAGCGGAAACAGGGGTATTGTATCCAGAATAATAACATCCTCGATACAACGCCTGTTTTGAAGCATTAGAGACAAGCGCCGGAGTAAGCTGCACCAATGATGCATCAAGAAAACCATGCAGGGAATACGCCACTGAAAAAGTATAATAGGTAGTAAACTGTGGCGGGTTTGTAGCGAGATCATAGTTCAATGATCGGTAATCAATAGGTTTAAATGTGTCGGTAGAAACAGTAAAAACCTTATAGGCTGGATTATTGCCAGAGTACGAAGCGATGGCCGGTATAACCTCAAGTGCATCAGAATCTGTCAGGATGCGGTAGTCATCCATATGGGTGTGTCCGGCAAGCGTCAGAGATACCGTGCCTGGATAGTTCGCAAGTATTGCAAGAAATCTTGACTGATATGCCGGCCACCACATCATCGTTGCGGTTGTTGTGTTAAGGGGAATGGTGCTTTTGCCAGCTATGGTATTGACATCCGCACCGGGAGGCGCATGCATCAAGAGGACTACCTTTTTCCCTGCTGCCCTGGCTGAAGCAAGTTTTGCATCAAACCAGTCAAGTTCTGACGCTACCGCTGCCGCGCTACCATTGCTGCCCTGAACCGGATAGAAGAGCGTGGTGCACAGGATGCTGTTCAGACTGATCACCGTCAGATTTGTTCCCGGGATATCTGCTGCATAATATCCGCCAATGGTGAAGTTACTCAGAAATACCTGATGATCTGCAGTTCCATTCAGAAATGTTGTGTAAAAAAGTTCCGCGTTATCGGTAAGAAAACTGTTGTCCTGCTTACCAGTGTCATCCAGATTCGGCCCATAGCCTGAATATGAATCACTGTTTCCAACCGCGAACATTACCGGGAGGTTTCCGACATGTGCCCGTATCTGTCCCATAACAAAGGCAAGCGTTTTGCTGGTAAAGGTCTTCATCGCGGCAACGGCAGTGGCATCCGGAGTGGTTGGAGCCGGTGTTATTCCGAGGCTCGCATAATAATGTGGATAAAACTGCTGCGGAAAAGCATGCCCAAGCAGATCACCGCTGAAAATGACCAACGGACTCGTTCCCAGGTTTTGCTTTATGCTTGCTAGCGCAAGCACAAGCAGGGGGTAGTTGGTATCCTTAAGTAGAGGGTTGCTGGTATCCTGCCCCCACGCCGAAGGAACTGTTACTTGAGATGATTTAAAAACATCCTCCCACTGGCTGGCATCCTTTGAGACAAGTTGCTGGAAAAGCGATGAGTCATAAAAAGGATTAAAATGCAGATCAGAGAACACCACCAGCGGTACATTGCTACTGCTGCTACTGCTGCCACACCCGAAACTGAACGCACCTAAAGAGATACAGACCGCTGTTCCGGCGGAATATTTTATAAATTCGCGCCGCGTTACCGCACTGCTCGTTTTCTGTTGCTCGTTTTGATGTTTGTCTTCGGTAGTCAAGTTTCTCCTTTGGTCTAATTCCCGGAATGATACTGCATTGGGGCTTCGATCTTGCTCAGCCTTCGTCAGCGTAAGTTCCCTGAGCGAAGTCAAAGGGAACAACACCTTAATATATCAATATGAGTTCACACAAGCGATAAACTCAGGTTGCCCCATGTTCCCGATACCGCACCAGTAAATCGGCCAGTTGGTGTCCGTTATGGAATTTAAGTCGTTGTTACCGGAATAGTAATACCCCCGGTACAGCATCTGTTTGGCGCTATTTGTATAAAAGGCAGGAAAAAGCTGCGTCAAAGACTCATTCAAGAGACCTTGCAGCGAATATGCTGTTGAAAACCTGTAATAGGTAGTGAACTGTAGCGGCTTGGCAGCAAGGTCATAATTCAGCGAAATATAGTCGCTGGATTTGAGGGTATCGCGAGCAACGGTAAGAACCTTAAAGGCAGGATCATTGCCATTACGGGTGGATATGGCAGGCGCTATTTCAACAACTTCTGAAGAGGGGAGGATCCGGTATTCATCCAGATGGGTATGCCCGGCAAGGGTCATGGTTATAACGCCGGGATATTTTGCAACGGTCTCCAGAAAACCGGTCTGATAGGTAGGTTTCCACATCATTATGGCTCTGGTTGTGTCAATGTGCCCCTTGCTGTCGGCAAGTTTTGCCGTTTTGTAATAATCTGCTCCTGGTGGCACATGCATCAGCAGCCACACCTTTTTACCGCTCGCCTTGGCTGAAGCCAGTTTTGCATCAAACCAGGCAAGTTCAACGTTTACCGCAGCATCGTTATTACCTGTGATATAGGTGGAAAATGCAACGGTGTTCAGTCCGATCACCAGCAGATTTTTTCCAGGCAGTTCTGCAGCGTAATAGCCTCCATCTTTATAGGACGTCAGAAACTCCTGCTGATCAACGGTGCCGGTCAAAAATTTCGAGTAAAAAAGCTCTGCTGTATTGGCAAGAAACGTGCTATCTGGTCCGGTGTCATTGTAGGAATCATTATTTCCCAAAGCAAACATAACCGGAAGAGTTCCCACAGTCGACCTGACCTGATCCAGAAAATATGTGACTGTCTTGTCGGCAAAAGACTGCATTGCGGCAATATCCGAAGCGTTGCGTGGGGTGGTCTGGGTCGGGTTCCCGCTATAGTTCTGGTAAAACTGTTCCGAAAAACTATGCACCAGGATATCGCCGGCAAAGATAACCAACGGGCTTGCCCCCAGGTTCTGCTTGATGCTTGAGAGTGCAAGCGCAAACAAAGGGTAGTTGGCATCACTGCCAAATGTTGAAGGCTCCGGCAGCGTTGAACTCTTGAAAATAGCTTCCCACTGGCTGGCATCTGCAGCAACAAGTTGCGGAAATAGCTTTGCGTCATAATAGGGGTTAAAATGCACATCAGAGAACACCACTACCGGGAAATTGGTGTTGCTGTTATTGGTATCACTCCCGCATGCAGCAAGCTGCAATAGGAGCATCAGGGCAAAAAACAGACTGAAAAGCCTATAGTGCATGTTCATACGGCATCTGAACAAGTTATCAGAAACGAGCGTACCATGCTTACGGTTAAGAAAGAGCGGGGTATTGGTCATAGTTTAGTACCTCAATAAGACCTTGATACCATTCACTATAACCTGCTTTCCCTACAAATCAAATGCTGCAACACATTCAGTGTCCCATTTTGTGCCGGAATTCCATCTGCAGGATATTGTAGTCTTTTTCCCGGCGGTAGCCAGAGACTGTTCTCAATCATGCCAACCATATAACGGTTGATGTCAGAAGTAGCATTGCAGTGTAGTTTCTGGCAAGGCGCCCATAGCATGGCTATTAGTCGATAGTGCTTCAGTTTTTGAAATAAACGTTCAACAAGATTGCGTTTTTTGTACAATTGAATTCTTTACAGTTACTGTGTGGTGGGATAATGCCTGTGCACCCGTGTTGTTGAACTTCAGCACAAATGTGCCGGAATCATACTCTTTATTGGCAATAATCTAATCGGCCTGAAAACCTGATATCAACTCTTTTTTCATCTACACTGCAGCGCACCACCAAGAGCTTGATATAAAGTCATACTGTTTTTGATTTGCGACAACCGGACTGCATTAAGCGTTCTTTCTGCCTCTCTTCGACGGTCTTGAGCATCCAGCCATCCTTGTAGCTCGGTTGTGCCTGCTCGATAGCGGATTTCTGTCAACTCCTCAGCCTTTCTAGCCAAGTCAAGACTGTTTTGTAGTTGCTTTACCTGCTCAACATAGTTTTTGCGTGCAGCCAATGCATTCTCTACATCTCGAAGCGCTGAATAGAGGGTCTGCTTGAAGTTAACAACAGCTTCTTCATAATCAGTATTTGATATTTCAACATTCAGTTTCATGGTGTTCCATTGGATAAACGGTAATGCCAGATTCACACCTAATGCAGAATACGGATTTTTAATAACATCAATAAGGCTGGTGCTGCTTGTGCCGAGAGCTCCGGTAAGAGTAAAACTTGGATAATAGCTGGCACGGGTACTATCTACATCCGCAAGATATTTCTTCAGCCGATGTTCCGCAGCTTGTAGGTCAGGTCGTTGCGCGAGCAGTCTTGCAGGAATATCTGCCTTAACCTGTGGGAGTTTGCCTTCCGGCAGACGCTGACGTTCCGGCACTGTATTCTCTGGGGGCTGATTGAACAGAATCGATAGCGCATTACGCGTCTCAGTACGCTGTTGCTGAAGTTCCGTCAACTGAGCCTTCTGGCTGGCAACAGTCTGTTGTGCCTCCACCTTATCCAATGCAGAAACAGCTCCCGCCTGATATTTAACCTCCACCAACTCCAAGAGCCTTTCAGCATTGGCAATGCTCGCTTCAACTGAGGCAATCCGTTCATTGAGGTAGGCTATAGTCCAGTAGTTCGTAGCTACCGTTCCAACCAAGGTCAAAGCGGTACTCTGACGATCATACTCGGTTGCTTCAGCTTCCCATCTACTGGCATCACGTGCACTGGCCAACTTACCCCAGAGATCCAGTTCGTAGCTTGCCGAGAATGTAGCCCCGCTAGACTTGGTCTCTCTACGGGTATCAAGATTGCGGTTCAGGCTGCTGCTAAGATTGGCTGAAACCGTAGGGGTCAGATTGGTGTTGGTAAGTTTGGCCGAAAGCTGCGCCCGTCTTACCTTAATCGTGGCAGCAGCAAGATTGTTGTTGGATTTGAGCGCCAGCTCAATAAGTTCGCTCAAATTTTGATCATTGTAGTCACGCCACCATTGTTCTTTTGCGGCAACAGACGAACCGGTTATCCCTGACTCCCTCCATTGCCGGGGGAGAGTCACCTCCGGGCTGGTATACTGGCTGCGGGGAAGCAGGCCGCTGCACCCGGCAAGGAAGAAGAGCATCGGTAAAACAAAGGCGTATGTGGACTTGGATAGTATATTCATATATTCAGTTACTCCCTGGCGAGCGCTTCGATCGGATCCAGCCGAGCCGCATTGCGTGCCGGCAGGAAACCGAAGATGACACCGATCATGCTAGAACATAAAAATGCTGAGACAATCGACATGAGAGAAAACTGCATGGAAAAGCTGGTCACAAACAAGGAGAACACCTTGGCCACGCCCCAAGAACAGACAATGCCGATTATCCCCCCCAGCAGGCAGACCAGTACCGACTCAATCAGGAACTGCTGCATGATATCCTCCTGACGCGCTCCGACCGCCATCCTGATACCGATTTCGTGGGTGCGCTCGGTAACCGACACCAGCATGATGTTCATAACGCCGATGCCTCCAACAATAAGCGATATGACAGCAATCGCCGAAATCATCAGCTTCAACGTGGTGGTGGTCTTGTTGATGGTCTTCATGATGCTGTCACTGCTGTTGGTGTAGAAATCCTTGCGGCCATGGCGCTGGGTGATCAACTTCGTGATACTCTGCTCTGCCACCTGGTTAGATATCCCGTCCTTGACCCGGACCGTAATGGAGCTGAAATATTGTTGCCCCAAGAGTCGATTCATGGCGGCAGTGAAGGGTATCCAGACCTCAAGATTCGAGCTGTTCCCCATAGGGCCGTCCTTTTCCTTGCTTACGCCGATCACCCGGCAGGGTAGTGTGCCGACAAAGAGGATCTTGCCGATGGCATCTTCGCTGCTGAAGAATTTTTTACGGCTGTTCTGGTCAATTACCACTACCTGAGCCTGCTGCTTCACATCATCGCCAGTGAATGAAATGCCGTCTGCAATCTCATACCCCTTGACCCTGAAGTACTGCTCGCTCACGCCGTTTACCGACGCAGTGGCGGTAAGATTGCGATAGCGCAGCAGTTGACTGCCGCCGGTTGCCGGTGATGCGCTGTCAACATATACCTGTGCCTTTAGTGCTTCCAGATCAGGTTGCATCAGGGTCTGGATACTGGCAGCATCCTCATCCCCCCAATCCTTGCCGGGGTTAACATCGATAACATTCGTTCCCATGGCGCTGATATCTTTTATGACCTTCTGCTGTGCCCCTTGCCCCAACGCCACCACCGAAACAACCGAGGTAATACCGATGATGATTCCCAGCATGGTCAACAGGGTTCGCATACGGTGCGACAGCATGGCGACCAGCGCCATTTTGAAGGCTTCGGCAAATCGTCCCCAGTTGGCCTGGAGGAGATTAACCGACTGTTCGGCTGGAACCTTTGTTAATACTGTTGCTGTTGCTGTCGCCTGTTGTTTTGGGTTGGCCTGATCGCGGATAATCACACCGTCGCTGATCTCGATAATCCGTTCGGCATGGGCGGCCACCTGCTGGTCGTGAGTGACCAAAATAATGGTATGCCCGTTGGCATGCAGTTCATGCAGCACCGCCATCATTTCTTCGCCACTTTTGCTGTCCAGGGCGCCGGTTGGTTCATCGGCCAGAATGACGTCACCGCCATTCATCAATGCCCGGGCAATACTGACCCGCTGCTGCTGGCCGCCGGAAAGCTGGTTGGGGCGATGATCACACCGCTCACCAAGGCCAAGACGTTCAAGGAGATGTCTGGCACGTTCCTGCCGAGTCTGTTTGTTAATGCCGGCATAGATTGCAGGGATCTCGGCGTTCTGGGTGGCGGTAAGATGTGGCAGCAAGTGGTAGCGCTGAAAGATAAATCCGAAGTAATCGCGCCGAAGGCTCGCCAATTCATCATCTGACAGACTGCTGGTCTCCCGTCCGTCAATCAGGTAGCTCCCCTCGCTGGGACGATCCAGGCACCCGAGGATATTCATCAACGTAGACTTCCCTGATCCTGAGGCGCCAACAATAGCGACTATCTCTCCGGCACTAATTGTCAGATCAATTCCCTTGAGAACTTCGACCTGCTGATCCCCGGTGGAGAAACGACGCACTAAGCCGTGTATTTCAAGGAGCGGTTTCCCCATACCTACCGTCTCCCCGGAGGAGGCATTTTATTTGAGTCGGTCTTTGGCAGGTTGGAACTGTCACCGATGATGACCTTTTCGCCATCCCGTAGCCCGTCTATGACCTGAATCTGTACACTATTGGAGATCCCGGTACGGATCGTTCGGACTTCTGTCTGCTCCCCCGCCAACACCTTGACCGTCATCGTGCCATCTTTCAGTTTTTCGCCAAGGGCTGACACCGGGATACAGAGTGCCTGCCTGGCCTGATTCAGCACAATGGCAACTTGCGCTGTCATAGATACTTTAAGTCTGTTATCCGGGTTTGGCACCTCGAAGAGTCCGTAGTAATAAATCGCCGAACTGGAACTGCTGGTGCTGCTCGTTCCGGTAGTTGTCGTTCCGCTCGATACCGGGCCTGGTTCGATAGCCCGCAATTTGCCATGATAACGGGTATCGCTATCCCCCAGAAGGGTGAAATAGCTTGCCAGCCCCGGCTTGACCCGCGTTACGTCCGCCTCAGAGATCTTGGCCTTGACGGTCATGGTATCCAGGGTGGCCAGGGTCAGGATCGTCGTGGCGGTTTGATTCGACACCACAGTCTGCCCCTCTTCGGTATCAATTGAGATTACCGTCCCGTCGATCGGCGCATGGATACGGGTATAGCCAAGATTAGCCCTCGCCGTATCAACCGCAATGATCGCCTTCTTGATCTGGGCTTCAAGGGAGGAGATATCATGCCGGGTGCTTTCCAATTGCGCTTGGGCAGACTCAAGATCAGCCCCGGAACCGGCATCCTTGGCATTCATCTGGCTCTGGCGCCGATAGGCCAATTCATACTGCTTCAGAACTGCCTGCCTTGATCGTTTCTGTGCTTGCAGGTTTTCCACCTGAGCCTCAGCATCTTTAAGGGTGTTTTGCGGCAGCACCGGGTCGACCTCTGCCAGCAACTGCCCCTTTTTTACCTTGGAACCCAAAGCAACGTGTAGCGCCTTTAACTGCCCATTTACTTGTGCGCCTACTGCCACAGTCTTGAATGCCTTCAGGATGCCGGTGGCAAGAACGCTATCTTCCAGATCCATGCGGGCAGCAGGAGCCGTTATGTAGGTAATCTTTGCCGGTGACAGGAACTTTCTGGCGACCGCCACCCCGGCTGCTATCAGTAGAATGATTATGATACCGATGATGATCTGCTTCTTTTTGGGAACATTCATGACTTGTTTCCTTTGTTGCGGAGCGCCTTGATACCGGCAAGGGCAAAGGGAAAACTATACTCTTTGTGAGGGGAGATCTGGGTTAAAAAGCAGGTGGGAAAGGTAAAGTTATGTTAAGCGGTTTGGAGGATGCAGTGGGATGTTCAGGCTTGCTTTACTGATATTTACTAACCTGCTTTCGTATTTCTCGACAAGATAGTAATAAGTCAGGCTTGACCCTCAACGGGGGAGAGCTGACCGGCCGCCTTTGTTTCTGAGCTGGTCGTGCGCTTGGTTGACCATCATTCTTGGTAATCTGGCAACCCAACGCTAATCATCATCGCTCATCAAATTATCCCAGCAGTTGTCACATATTTCATTATCATTATCGGTTTTCATCCCACATCTCATACATTCGGAGTACTCTTCAAGACAATCACGGCAAACGAAGTCGGCATTTTCAACATGATTTTCGCAATAGGATTCTTCTTCCTTGTCTAACAACTTCCCGCAAGACTCACATTCGTGTTCGGTTAGCTCGAATGCATCTTTAACCGCATCTTTGATAAGATCGGTAGTTACTTCACCTTCAGACATAAAATAGTAAAAAACAATTGAACCGAAGGATACCAAATCTGCTGGGCCTGGCTCATATAGACCAAACTCTTTAAAAACACTCTTGACCGAATCCATAACATCAGAGCAGTTAACAAGTTTTCTCAGAATGTCTGCTGTAGTAATGTTATAAGTTTCCAAATAGTTAATAATAAAACTATAATCACCCTCTGTGATATAAGTGCCGAATGCGTCGTGAATTATTTTTGCTATGATTTCTTTATCAACGTCATCTTTAGGATCAAATGATAAGTCTTTTGAGATAACAATTTTCTTGGCTAAGAAATCACGAATAAATTGCGCTTGATTATCAACAACATCAAGAAGGGCACCTAAGGAGTTTGAGAATTGACTTATTATCTCTGGAACGTCACCATCGGGCTTGTAAATGTCCCCATGAGATAGGAGAGACCATAGATCTTGAGCGGTCGTTGTCAAGGTAGTTGTCGCCTTTGTCTCGATTACTAAGCTGCTTTTTT
>CAZZMP010000014.1:0-109636 GCA_964655435.1 uncultured Geobacter sp. | reverse complement strand
AATTGCTTGGCCCGCAATTCACTACACTTGATATTCGGTTTTCAAAGACCAAAATGTAACACGATTGCAACGTTTCAGTTGAAGCGGAATTGAGAAGTTACTAAATCTCTTTTAACTTGTCAATAGCTTTTTTATTTTTTCTTCAACTTCAATCCTTAAAAAGGACGTTTTGTATACTTGAAACCGTCAGGATATGTCAATGCAAATTTCAAAAAATTTCAAAAAATCTTCCTGCCCCCAATTTGTGTACTTTCATCAGATTTGTAGAACCTCTTGCTTCAATGGGTGTACCCATTATAATTATAACAATATCCCCCTTACGAAATCCTGATGCCAACAACAACCCCTCAGCAAGCGCCACCTGCTCTTCCATACACTCAAGTATACTGATTGACTTGGTTTTTACCCCCCAGTAGAGAGCCAGTTTTCTTTGTATTATCTGGCTGTTTGTAAATGCAACTATAGGAGTGGAGGGCTTGAAACGTGATATAAGCGCTGCCGTACTACCAGACTGTGTAAAAACGGCTATTGCCTTTGCATTAAGACTTTCTGAAGCTCTACAGGCGGCCTCTCCAATAGCCTGGGCTATACTGGGTGTCTGCTGTGCAGGAGCGTTGGATTTACTCCCGTATCCCGCTGTTTCAACATCAAGCGCAATTCTTGCCATAGTTTCAACAGCAGCAACCGGATGCGCACCTGAAGCTGTCTCCCCGGAGAGCATAACTGCATCCGTACCATCAATTATTGCGTTGGCGACATCAGATGTTTCTGCACGAGTTGGCCTCGGATTGACAATCATAGATTCAAGCATCTGTGTTGCTGTAATGACCGGTTTACCAGCATTATTACATGCCTGTATAATTTTCTTCTGAATTAATGGCACCTTTTCAGCTTGAATCTCTACTCCGAGATCACCTCGCGCAACCATAACACCATCAGTCAGCTTAAGAATTTTATTGAAATTTCTAAGAGCTTCAGGCTTCTCAATCTTTGCTATAACAGGAATGTTCTTGCCAGCAGAATATATAATGCGCTTTATCTGTTCGATATCTTCATGGGTTCTAACGAAAGACAAGGCAATATAGTCAACGTCCATCCAAAGACAAAAATCTAGATCCAGAAGATCTTTAGGTGTAAGTGATGGAGCAGAGACCTTTACTCCAGGAAGATTTATACCTTTATTATTCTTCAGCATTCCCCCATGCACTACCAGACATTGGACATCCTCAGCATCTACAGATAAAACCTTAAGCTCCAGGAGGCCGTCATCCAGCAAGATACGTGCGTCAGGCTTCACATCCCTCGGTAAATCTGTATAGATAGTCGGGATCAATCCATCTTTTCCCATAATATCCGCTGTGGTGATAACAACTTTATCACCTTTACGCAACATCATCCCATCGCCAGACATTTTACCGGTACGGATCTTGGGTCCCTGAAGATCCGCAAGTATTCCAACTTCTTTACCCAGTTTCAGAGATATAGAGCGGATGCTGTTAATGAGTTCCGTCTTGTCATCAAGCGTTCCGTGTGAAAAATTAAGGCGGAACAGATCAACCCCTGCTTTAAACAGTCTTTCCAGCATTTGAAATGAACTGCTTGCAGGTCCAAGTGTTGCAACAATCTTGGTTCTTCGTCGTTCTTTATGCATGGTTTCACCAACTTATATATGTATAGCTTCTTTATGCAGATCCAAAGCCGCCTCTTTAAGAGCTTCAGAGAGTGTTGGATGCGCATGAAACTGTGAACCCAAGAGAGACGCCGTTGCATTCAATCTAATTGCGGTAACTGCCTCGGCAATCATATCAGATGCACGGGGGCCAACAATATGAACTCCAAGAATCCTGTCACTATCCGGATCCGCAAGGACTTTCACAAATCCTTCAGTTTCATCCATAGCCCTTGCCCTGCCATTAGCCATAAAGCTAAATTTACCAACCTTGTACGGAACTTCAGAATTTTTCAACTGTTCCTCCGTCTTGCCAACTGAAGCCCCTTCCGGCCATGTATATATAACTCCCGGAAGCGAATCATAATCCAGAGTCCTCTCTTTTCCAAAGAATCCTTCAACACAGGCCACTGCCTCCTCCGAGGCCTTATGAGCAAGCATCGGTCCCGGTATAAGGTCTCCAATAGAATAGATGCCTGACACTGTAGTCCGGTAATTTTTATCAACGACTATTCTACCGCTCTTATCCCTTTCCACTCCAAGTGATTCCAGACCCAATCCTGATATTAAGGGTCTGCGTCCAATAGCTACGAGTAAGCGATCACAGTCAAACTCAGCATTCTCAGAATCAGAACTGTACTGGACTGTCAGACTCTTTTCCTTACGCAAAATACCGGTTACCCTGGTATTAAGCCTGAAGGAAATCCCCTGCTTTTTTAAAGATCTCTGAAGGTAATCGGCCAACTGCCTGTCAGTTGTAGAAATTATATCAGGCAAAGCCTCCATTACCGTAACCTTTGCTCCAAGTCTGCGCCAGACAGAACCCAGCTCCAGACCTATATAGCCTGCGCCAACCACCACAAGATGTTCGGGCACCTGTTCAAAGGCGAGCGCTTCACGGGCAGAAACCACCATTTCTCCGTCAAAAGGTATCCCCGGAAGCGGTATCGGTTCGCTCCCTGTTGCAAGTAGTATTTTAGAGGCGATGACAGGCTCCCCTCCATCAACTGAAACCTGCTGCAACCCTTCCTCATTTACCCCTTTGAGAACAGCCATACCTTTAAAGAGGGTTATCCTGTTTTTCTTGAAGAGATAAGCAACACCATCCGTCAGTTTTTTAACCAGATCATCCTTGCGAGCCATCATTACTTTAAGATTCAGACGTGGGGGCTCAATCTCAATTCCATGCAATGCAAATTTATCCCTGGCCTGAGCAAAATGTTCGCTGGAATCCAGAAGCGCCTTGCTAGGGATACAACCTTCATTAAGACAAACACCTCCCAGCGTCTCCCGTTTTTCTACAACAGCCACCTTCATTCCCAACTGACTGGCTCTTATAGCCGCAACGTACCCCCCTGGGCCTGCGCCTATTACAATTAAATCAAACAGTTCCGACATATCCTCTCCCTCCTACTTCAGTCTGGTCTGCACATACAGACTGTCTTCGTACAGCACAATCCCAAGCTTCGCAGCAATTCCCTTGAAATAATCAACCAGATCCAGTCCGTTAATGTTAGTCATGGCTGCCAGTTCCTGCTGCACCGGTAGCCGGTCAGTGCCGCCTCCTCCTCTTGCGGCAACACCGGCAGAGAGCGTTGGCATCGGCAACGGATGCTCGGCCGCAAACAGCTTCACCAGATCGGTTCCGTACGGTGGCTCAACAACAATCTCCCAGCTATCCCGGTCGCCCGGAACCCTGTGCAGCAAACCTGGTCGCAGGGGTTTTTGCTGCTGTCCAGGTCCAGGATACAGCTGGCTCACCTCATTATTGCGATTAAATCCGTACAGATACAGGTAGAGCGGTTTGGCAGTCTGAATCAGGAACTGAACCTTTTCACCGGTACGATAGACCTGATACCGATCCCCTTTGGTGGTATTCAATTTCACTACCTGCTGACCCAACTGGCTTGAGACATCACCGATCACGGCAAGGCTTTCTGCAGTCTGATTTGCCGTACTGTACGGAATCTGCTGAAGGTCAAAGGACTCTTCGGCGCTGCCCAGCACACTCCCCTTAAGATTCTTCAGAGTCAGAGCAACCGTCACCCGACCTGTCCCCTCCAGATAATACCCTTCCAGCACAGCATCGGCTCCGCTGAACAGGGCAGCGCTGGTCTCCAGATTCTTGACCTCTTTGGCCTTGGCTACCAAACTGCGGGTATTGGAGAGCGAGCGGGTCACCGGCTGTTCTTCAAGCACCTCAAACTGACCACTCTGCACCAGAAGGGTTCGCGCCCTGGCTGTTACATATTCAGAGAATTCGGAGGCGTAGCGCCCTTTCCGCTCCACCACCGGATAGATGAACACCTTCAACCCATTCTTGCTGCCACCGGCTTTTTGCACCAACCGTTTCAGCTTGCTGTCCAAAGACTCACTAAAGCTGTCTTTGGGGAGCTTATCCAACGGCAGTGCTGCCGAAAGCGTTCGACAACTGCTGCTATACTTTGCAGGGCAGTATTTTACAAACACCCGCAGTCGGTCGCCATCACGCTGATAATTGACTCCCACCACCTGATCCGCCTGCTCCATGAAATCAGTAAAACTGAATCCGGCTGCCGAAAGAGAGCTTTCCAGCTCATTCACCAGAAAGGCAGAGAGATTGGATGCCTCACCGGTTACACTGTCCTTTACATTGGATTTATCCAGATACAGCTTCTTTGCTGCACCTGATTTCCCATTCAATTCTGTTGCAACACCGGTTGCCAGCTCCTTCAGCGAAACAGGTTCGGATGACCAGAAGGCGTGGGAGGGAATAATTGAGAACAGCAACAGACCTATAACTGCAACAAAACGGATGGTCATGGGAATATACCCTCTTTAATCTGTTTAAAATGATCCACCAGGCCGGAGCATTCCAGTAGCTGTTCAAAATCTTTCAACATCGTCTCAATAACGTCATAATCAAGCTGATCTGCCTGCCGGATCACAATTCCTTCGATATCTTGCCAATCTTTTGCACGCCCGGCGACCGCTTTCAGAATAACCAGATCCTCAGGAGTACAGATACGCACTGAAGCGCCTGACTCCAATTCTATCAGACGAGCCCGTTCAATCATCCCCTCTTCATACCCAGGCAGACCAAGCGTCAGATCAATGTTACATCCTGA
This sequence comes from uncultured Geobacter sp., assembly GCA_964655435.1. Lineage (GTDB taxonomy): Bacteria > Desulfobacterota > Desulfuromonadia > Geobacterales > Pseudopelobacteraceae > Trichlorobacter. The sequence goes on along the minus strand of CAZZMP010000014.1, from coordinate 104,860 downwards.
TGCACTTTTGATCAAAACCACACGATGCTCCAGCGCAAATTCCAGAGGATCGCTCACCCGTGGCGTAAAATGAGATAAAACCGTTCTCACAAACTGTTCCTCTTGCGGCATATTCACCAGAACAGTAACATCAATATCCAGAGTAAAACGGGGCTCTCCCCATATCTGCACAGCCAGACCACCTATCACGGCATAGCCAATGCCTTGACCCTCCATAAACGCCGACAGCTCCTGTAGTCCTGTAGTCTGACTATCCATTGACACACCTCTTGCCGATTCGGTCAAGTTTTCTACGCCGTTCCAGAAGTTCGACAATCCTCCGCTCTTCTATCCGTTCCATACCATCCCGATGAGAAGTGGCATCCCAAAATGCACACAGATCCTGATAGGATCGCCATGATTCTTCGACAGTCAGCCTGGCAAGCCTCATCATCCGTTCTTTCTTTAAAACGTGAACAACGGCCTGATAACGCATAGGTATCTTAACTACAGCCATCATCATCTCGTACTCCTCTTCGTTGCATGATGGGGATGGTTCTTTGCACCCTCCCCCAACCCCTCCCATCAAAGGGAGGGGAGAAATGCCCCCTCATCCGGCCTGCGGCCACCTTCTCCCACAAAGGGGAGAAGGATCAAAAGCTTTCCAACTCCGTCAGTACGTCCCCTCTCCCCTCTGTGGGAGAGGGACAGGGTGAGGGGCGGTTTCCGTTCCGGTACGGTTACGGCAAGCTACGGGTTCACTCCGCTCACCCTTCGTTGCCTTCACCGACCTCCACTCTGGCATGGCTCACTGAACTGAGGGCAAGACAAGGCGGAAGCCAAGGTTGTCGTCGCGATCGCCGGGGCCGTCCCCGCCACGAATAGCCGACCGCACGCCCCTGGCGCCGAAGTCCCAACTGCCGCCGCGAACAACGCGGTGGGAGCCAAATGAAGCGCCAGTAGGGTTCTTCGTCACGCTCGGATAGGTTTCTTCGGCCCAGTCCTGACACCATTCCGATACATTGCCGCTCATATCATGAATACCCCAGGCATTGGCCTGTTTCTGGCTCACCGGGTGGGTTTCTCCGCCACTGTTGTCTTTGTACCAGGCAACCGCATCTACGCTGTTGCTGCCGCAGTATTCTTCAGTTCCACCGGCACGGCAGGCATATTCCCATTCGGCCTCGGTGGGCAGACGGTAGTACTTGCCGGTCATACTGTTCAGTTTGCTGATGAACTGCTGGGCATCGTCCCAGCTTACCCGCTCAACCGGACAGTTGTCTCCGCAGCTTTTGAAGTTGGATGGGTTGCTACCCATTACCTTCTGCCACATTCCCTGGGTTACTTCATGTTTTCCAATCATGAAGCCATCCAGACAGACCTGGATGCCTGTGACAGAAAAACAGCCAGACGGCACGGCAACAAGCTGACCGGTTATAAGTTCCCGTTCCCTTTCTCTCCGCTTGCGTTCCGCCACGCTGATAAATTCTCCATCCATGTACTCCAATAGATAGCCATCAGCATCATGCGTAACCCCATCATTCAGCATTGACACCCGCTGCAGTTTGCCGGTACCAGCCTTGGCCACAACCTGAGGCCGTACCGCCCCTGCCTGCCACTGCTGTTTGAAGCTGCGGGCAGCATCACGGGGCAATGGTATGGTGCCATTCATGGCAACCTTGACATACGGCTGTTGCTGCTTTTGCACTGTTGTCTTTTTACCGGTTTTTTTATCAACAGCAATCTGCTGACTGACCATCGGTTTGTTTCTGATACTTACCGGAAACAGCTGTTTCTCTGCATCATACTGCCCAAGCTCTACCAGCAGACTATCCGGCGGCAGGGTATATTCCTTGTTTGATAAGGTGGCTATCCGCTCCTGAAACGGCTTGACCGCTGCCTGCTGTTCTGTTGCAGCGTTCTGTTCAAGCTGCTCTTGCTCGGTACGGAAGCCTGCCTCTGCCTGCTGTACTGCCTGGCTGTAGGCCTCTTCCTCTGCCTGCCTAACCTTACTGCCGCCAGCCCTGGCCTCAGTTACCCGATGCTGGTATTCTGCCTCTGCCTTGTCCAGCCTTGCTTTGTATTCAGCCGGTGTTTCAAATTCATCTTTAGGAGCAGCCGCAGGTCTGGTGGGAACGACAACCTTCTGCCCCTGCAGGCTTGCCAGCCGCTGGTCATGGCTCTGTTTCAGAAGACGCAGTTTTTCATCCAGCCGGCTTTTTGCTGCTGCGGTACGACGGGCAAGTTCTGTGGAAAATTCCTGCTTGATCTGGTCTATCCTGGCATTGGCGCTTCTAATCTCTGCCACAGCAGCCTCTATACTTAGGGCATCCGATGCTGCTGCCAAGGCCTGTTTGCGGCGTTCTTCAGCCTGTTTGCGCAGTTCTGTCAGTTTCTGTTCTTCAGTATGTTTTTTCTTCAGTTGTTCCTGCTCCAGCCGTTGCAGCTCCTGCTGGCGGTGAAGATCATCCTGCCTGAATTTTGCCTCCATCTGGCGGGCTTCATCAAGCTGGCGTTTGCGCTCTGCCTCTATCCGCTGCAGCTGCTCTGCTTCCAGTGCCTGACGTTGTTTCTCAGCCTCCAGCGCCTGTTGCCGCAGCCGTTCCTGAGTTAGTTTGGCCTGGGCTATCCGCTGCTGGTCTTCCAGCTTGCGGCGTTCACGGTCATTTGCTGCCTGTTTTGCCTTCTGCTCCAGTACAGCAAGTTCTGCCATTTCGCGGTTCAGTTTGGCCTGTTCCTGCAGGCTTTTGTCTATCTCCTTCTGCCGCAGCCGCTGCTCTGCCCGTTGCTGTTCCAGCTTCCATTCACTTGAGGGCACAAAGACATAATCACCACTGCCGTACAATGCCCCGAATGAAGGTGTCTGGGCCTTGCCCCGGCCACGGGCATCGCCGTAGACCTTTTCCTTTAAAATAGCCTGAATCTCATTGGCGGTAATAAAGTCACCGGCAGCCTCCAGCGCCTCAATCAGCCTGCCGGTAAAGACGCTGTGCCCTTTGGGCCCGCCATCCAGCACCTCTTCCCCCTTGCTACCGGCGGTCAGTACCTGACGTACCCGTTCTTTGGTAATGGATTTGATGTAGGCAAGATCGCGACGACTGCTGGTATCAACAGAGCGGGTGGTTAAGAGGCCGGAGTAGCAGGCATCCATGACATACAGGACATGTTTGGCAGGGATCTTTTTAGAGATGGTGTCCCGTATTTCAGTCATGGTGATGTTTTTACGGATCTTGTAGGTATCGCCGTCGTATGGGATCAGGTAGCCGATATCCCCTTCTGCGGATTCTTCCTGATTGCCATGACCAGCCCAGAAGATAAAGACCGAGTCTTCCGACCCCATACTGCGGGGCAGCTCTTCTGTCAGCAGTTCCAGTATCCGGTCTTTGGTGGCTTCGCGGTTGTAGAGCGAGACAATCTTATCAAACCGGAAGTTGCGCTTTAACACATCAGCAACCCCTTTGGCATCATGTACTGCATTGTTAAGCTGACGATCCGGCGGCAGGTTCTGGTACTGGTCTATGCCGATCACCACGGCATAGCTTTTGTTGTACAGTTTGACTTCGGCAGTCTGGTTGGTGGCAGGGTCTTTGGCAACCACCCGCAGGCCACGGGTATCGGCAGCTTGGGCAAACAGAGGAAGCAGGCAGAATAGTAACAACAGTAGATAACGGGACATGGTGGATAACCTCCAACAAATATATCTGTGTACGACCGAATTCCGGTGACATCTTGCACTTACGGGCGCGCTGACTGAAAAACTTTCAATCGGACTATCAAGGTACACAGCGAATCGTAACTCTTCAGGCTTGCAATAGAACTTGCCTTGCTCTGCCTTTGAAAAATCGTATCAATATTCCAAGATTACAAGTCCAACCATAACTTCAACGATTTGTTAAGAGCTGTGGTATCTCGCTTGGTGAGCGTACCAACCTTAAGCCTGATCAAGGCAGCATCAATCAACACACAACCTCGTTTGACGGCAGATGATACATTAAGACCGGCACTGTTCCAATCCTTCAACACAAACTCGCCTGTATTCAGGCTGGCAGTTCTGCTGGTAAGGGGAACCACAAACAGATCGGCATATTTTCCTTATTCAGAAGGCAACAACAACAGCAGGCCGCACTCTGGCTGTTTTAAGGTCGGTAAACGGGTACGGCAGCAGGACAACATCACCTTTTGAGTAGTTCATGGTAGATATCATCCTCCTCATTATCCCATATCTTATGCAGTGTTGCCTCTGACATGGCTGTCCAGTATGCGGCGTCTTCACGAACTACTGGCTCTTTTGTTTCTGCATATTTGTGCTGAAGAAATGAAACGAAATCATACACCTCTGCCTGAGCAAACGGAGGTAACACACGTACCGCCTGATTTAAGTTAAAGGCTGCTTTCACTATTAGATCCTTTCTGCGTTCATCAAAACATTATTGCATTCCGATAACATACGCAATCCCAGTTAAGCCATTCTGCTCAAGCGCAGACCACGGGTCTCAGCGGCATGAGCAAGCAGAGGAAGCAGGCAGAACAGTAACAGCAGCAGATAGCGGAACATGGTGGATAACCTCCAATGAAATATCTGTATACAGTACCCCTGGTTACGGGGAGCGTCAAGCAGGCCGCACAAAAAATGCGGGGCGCCGAAGCACCCCGCATTACTGTCTACCACACCACCTTTAAACCCTGTTTCCGGTACACAGCGCTTACCCCTCCTGATCTCATCATCAAAGTTGCGTGACAAGTTGTCAAGTAAAAGAGTACAACAACCGCCAAGCCTCACTTTAACCCAATCGGAAAATCAGAACCAATCAGCGACTTTTGGGGAATCTGTTCATAACCCCATTTTTTGTAGGTACGTTCAGGTAAGGTCTCTTCAATATACGAAGCCAAGGCATTGATAGTGATCTCGCCTTTCCTGTTGGAGGCGTTGCCTCTCAACCCTTCCATAACGGTATAACTGAACACACCATGTCCCTGAAACCCTTCCAGAGCCACCTGATTCTTTGAACTGGCCGCAATAGTAGCCCTGCCCACAGCACGAGCCAGCTTGTTCAAGGCAACCTTTTCTGTGACTCCACGGCTTGCCATACCCTCACTAAAAGAACCGCTATTACAGGTGTCAATCAGGAAAAGGGACTTCATTGCCTGAATGCTGCTAAGCATACGCTTGAAGTCAAGCATAGATATACCCTGTTTTGCAACAGACTCTAAACCGGTATAACGAAAATCAACCGGCAAAAAATAATACATCCCGTCCATTTCATCAGTGAGCCCGTGCCCCGCCATAAACAGCACAAACACATCACCACGCCTTGCCTGGCCAGCAATCTTTGCAACTACTTTTTCCAGCTCTGCCTTTGTGGCCTGTTCATCATGGAGGCGATACGTCTCAACACCTGAGAAAAGTGAACGGGATTTTTCAGCAACAAGTTTAATAACTCCCTCGGCGTCATCAATTGAGTATTTTAAGCGCAGATCCCCATCCCGATAACGGTTTACCGCTATGGTAAGAAGGTACAACCGGGGTTTCTCAAGCTCTGGCGCCGCATACTGCAAGGTTATCTGATCACGTTCAGACTCTATACTGTTGCCTGCATTAAATGCCATCAAAGAGAGGATATTCTGTCCGGGTGCCAAGGTAATAATCCGCTCAAAACGTTCGCATCCCGGAACAACCCCCTTTATGCGGGCAGCAAGTCCTCGACTCTGCTGCTCAAACACAACCGGCATCTTGTTGATAAATAAGGTAATTGCTCCAACTCCGCCACCGCCATCACAGAGGTCGGCCTGAATGCTTACATCCGGTCTATTACTGATTCCTGAAACCGTTACAAAACGTACTTTAGGAGGTAATGTCGCAGCCTTCACAATATTTTCCAAAGCCGTATGTTCCACCAGCGACTCGTCAATTGGCTTTTCCTGATCAGCCTCAGCCTTCAAACGAACCGTTCTTTCATGCTCAATCTGTTGCTTCTCTGCCTCTTCCTTACGGGCTTTTTCAACTGACAACTGCTTCAGGTCAGTTGCCACGGTCTCTTTTTTTGCCACTGCCGCCTGAGGCCGGACGGTCAACCGCTGCAGATATGCAGAAACATCATCACCGGCAATCACTTTATCTATCAGATCAGGTCGATATAAAAGATCATACATCCGTTCAGCTCCAACCATGACAGATGACTGATCAATGCCACGATTAACCTGAAAACCGATCAGGTTTGCCGATCCGTAACCATGATCAAAGTAACCGTCAGGTGACCAGAGCAACCAGCGTTTTTTATCGGGATGCAGATACAGGGCATACAGTTCCCTGCCATCAGTCATACGGTACCAGCGAATGGTACTGTCATCAAGCGCTGCCACCAGGGTTTTATCATCAGCTGAAAGCGCGATATCCCAGGCTACCTGGGAAATTCGCTTTTTCCAAAGCAGCCTGCCAGTACGTGCGAAATGCCTTAGATAGTGGTTACTTCCCAGTACAAAGCCTTTCTCATCATGCCTAATCGCCAAACTACGAGCAAGGTCTCGACTGCCAAAACCACTTAATATCCTATTGTTTAAACGTGGTTGATCAGAATCCTCCCAGTTTTGTACATTAATACCATCTGCAGTAAAACGGTGGGGAAGCAGGTCAGTATCAGGTGGATTATTAAGAACTATTTTACGAGTTTTCAGATCAAAACGTGCCGGAAACTGTCCATACCGTTCATAACTAAACAACACGGACAACCCATCTGGAGAAATCCTGAACAGGTCATGATTTTTCTGAAAGTCGGCTGTGGAGAGCTGGTGAAAAAACCGCGGGGCTGCTTCAGTTGCCTCCTGCTGGTGTCGCTTACCCATTACCTTCATGGTAACACCGGCACTGGTGTTACTTTCATGACTGATTACCCCGAAACCGGTCATACGTGATACAAAAGCCAGCTCACTGCCTTTCAGGGCAAGCAGGCGAGTTATGCCATTTTTCGAAGGGAGCAGCATCAGGTTATCAAGTGATTTGGTTTTAACAGACCACTTTACCAGCAGCTTTCTGCTATCCTGCGCCTTGTAGGCGCCAGCAGCCATCAGATAACGGCCATCAGAAGACCAGGCGACACTAAAAAATCTCCCTTTGGGCTGCTGCAGTACAAAGTCGAGCGAACCGTCCAAGGCAGCACGAACCTCAACGCCGTAATAATCATCATAGACAACAGCAAGCTGTTTACCATCTGGAGAAAAACTGGTATCCAGTATCTGTTTGCCGTTTTCAGTCTTCACTGTATAGGCAGTTGTTCCGTCTGCCCGATACACCCTGATCTTCCCGGCATCGCTTGATGCCACCAAATTACCCCGCTGTTCAAATTCAAGCCCAAGACAGTTGCCCTCAAAGCTGCGATCATCGAGAATACTGCTACTGTCAGCAAGGTTCACAACCCGCACCCCACCAGAAGCATTCAATCCGATTGCCAGACGCTTGCCATCAGGTGAAAACGCAAGACGCTGAATTGATTGGGGTAACCCGACCAAGCGTTTTATGATCTCACCGGTATTGACATTAAAGAGGTAGACACAAAAAGCCTTATCCCAACTGAAGCCGGTCGAGCCGGCTGCAGCAACGGTTGAACCATCCGGTGAAAGGGCAACGGCAAACAAAGTTCCTTCAAGACCAGCACCAATCGGCGGTCTTAACGTCTTTAACAGCTTGCCGGAATCTGCATCCCAGAGCTTTACAGTCTTATCATATGAGGCGGTTGCCAACAGACTCCCGGCGGAATTGGCGTCAATATCCATGATTTTAGCCGAATGCAGGACAGTATTAAGCCTGACAGAGGGCGTTTCAGGGAGTGGAGCCGCATATGCGAAGGCAGAGGAGATACCCAGCAACAGATATAACAGCAGATAGACACGCTTCATTCAAAACTCCAAAGAATGGTACGTTAAATATACTTTATAGTTCAGTATACCATTCAATAGAAATATCGCAGCAGAAGGTACAAAAAAACGAGGCTCACACCTCGTTTTTTTGTACCGCATATCATTCTGTAATAAACAACACCCTACTTCAAAAATTCGCGCCCGAATGGCGACATCTGACGCAGACGGGCTATTATTGGAGGCAACTCTTTTACTACAGCATCAATCTCGGCATCAGTAGTATATCTTGAAAGGGAAAAACGGACTGAGCCATGAGCGCAGGTAAACGGCACACCCATCGCACGGAGGACATGGGACGGTTCAAGTGAACCGGAGGTACAGGCGCTGCCTGAAGAGGCGCAGATCCCAAGTTCGGACAGCAGCAGCAGAATAGCCTCCCCTTCCACAAATTCAAAGGCAATTGAAGTGGTGTTTGGTAATCTCTCAGCCCCGCCACCATTTACCTGGGCATGCGGTATCGCAGCCATCAGTTCTTTTTCAAGGCGTTCACACTTGGCCTTGACAACACTGTTTTCAAACTCCATAAACTGCCCGGCAAGCTGACAGGCCTTACCCAGTGCAATAATAGCTGCTGTGTTCTCAGTGCCGGCACGGCGGTTCTTTTCCTGATGCCCACCAACAATCAACGGTTTGAATGGGGTGCCTTTGCGAACATACAGAGCGCCTATACCTTTTGGCGCATGCAGTTTATGACCGGACAGGGAAAGCATATCTATCTTTGATTCAGCCAGATTGACAGGAATCTTGCCAACTGTCTGAACCGCATCGGTATGGAACTGGGCGCCGTGACGTTTTGCAACAGCAGCAGCCTCCTCTACCGGAAATATCACACCAGTCTCGTTATTGGCCCACATCAGCGACACTATAGCCGTATTATCATTGATTGCCTGCTTGTACTCATCCATATTCAAACGCCCTGCGCCATCTACACCTATCTCGGTAAGGCTGTAACCCTTGCTTGCCAACTCCCTGCAAAAGCTTAGCACCCCAGGGTGTTCAACCCGACTGGTTATGATATGGCGACGTTCCGGCATAACCTCAAGCGCAGAGCGGATAGCGGTATTGTCGCTCTCTGTGCCACAGGCGGTAAAAATTATCTCTTCTGGTGTCGCGCCAAGAAGATCGGCAACCCTTTTTCTTGCCTCGGTTACCTTGCTCTGAACCTGACCACCAAAGTAGTGCATTGAACTTGGATTTCCATACAGTTCGCAAAAGTATGGGCGCATCTCTTCAAAAACCGCATCATCCACCCTTGTGGTGGCATTGTTATCAAGATAAATTTCCTTCATGCCAAAACCTCCGTTACTATAAGACCTTCATAAACCAGTTCACGCAATTTCATCTCAACATAACGGGCAGTATTACCCGAAGATACGCAACCCGCGCAGGCCTTTCTAAAAGCAATCTGAACAAAATCCCCATCTATATCAATCAGCTCCAGATCCCCTCCATCAGCTCTGAGCAGAGGCCGGATATCACGTTCCAGAACCTCCTGAATCATTTGCATCTTTTTAAGGTTAGAGAGTTTGGGTCTGGCTGCGCTCTCTTTATCCTTGTCAAGCACCTCTGCAATAATCTCTTTAATCCTTGGAATACAGCTGCCGCAAGCGCCTCCGGCCTTTGTAAAATTAGTTACCTGCTCAACAGTTGTCAGGTGGTTGTCTGCAATTACCCGTTTAAGGAATGTGTCCGTAATGCCAAAACATTTACAGACCAAATTCCCTTCATACTCCGGATAGGCATGACCATGATCATGCTCGGCATCATGCTCTGGAATATCCATGCCTCGATATTTAAAGATAGCAACTTCAAGCGCCTCCTGTCCCATGACGGAACAGTGCATCTTTTCCTCTGGCAACCCGCCAAGAAACTCTGCAATATCCTGGTTGGTTACAGCCAACGCCTCATCCAGTGTTTTCCCCTTGACCATCTCAGTAAGTGCGGATGAAGAGGCGATGGCGCTCGCACAGCCAAAAGTCTGAAATTTGGCGTCAGCTATCTTCTCTTTATTATCATCCAGCTTCAGATACAGTTTGAGGGCATCGCCGCATGCCAGGCTACCTACTTCGCCAACGGCATCAGCATCAGGTATCTCCCCCACGTTGCGGGGATTCAGAAAATGTTCTTTAACCTTCGGGGTATAATCCCACATATAATTTACTCCTTTGATGCTTAGTAGTTCCTATCCTAGTATAAATGACTTGCCCGCAGCCATTACCTCGGTCAGTCGAGCCTCTGTTGATGCCTCGCCATAAAGCCTTACTACCGGCTCTGTTCCAGACTTGCGGAACAGAATCCAGGAGCCGTCTTCAAGTATCAGTTTAACCCCGTCAACAGTAACAACATCCTTTACCTTTGTTCCGGCAATCTCTTTCGGAACAGCAGCTACCTTGTCCAGATATGCCGCTTCCAGCTCCGGTGAAAGTTTAAGGTTGTCACGACGGGTAATAAAACGGCCAACCTTATCGTACATCTGCTCAAGCAATTCCCGTACCGTCTTCCCTTCACGAGCCACCATTTCGGCCACCAGGAAGCATGCCAGGATGCCGTCCTTCTCCGGCACATGCCCTTTAATCGTGAGACCGGCACTTTCTTCACCACCAATGACAATCTTGTCCTGAGTGATAAGTTCTCCGATGTATTTAAAGCCAACCGGTGTCTCATAAACAGGCACACCATGTTTTTTTGCTACGGCATCAACAAAGTGAGAGGTGGCAACGCTGCGGGCAACTCCGCCTGAGATCTTCCTGACACGGATCAGATAATCAAGCAGAAGAGCAATAATGTAATTTGGCTCAATAAATGAACCGTCAGCATCAATTATTCCAAAACGATCAGCATCACCATCAGTTGCAAGCCCAAGCGATATGGCAGGGTCAGCCTTTACTAAAGAGATGAAATCAGGAATATGAGCCTCGGAAGGTTCAGGAGGCTGGCCGCCAAAGTAAGGATCGAGATGGTCGTTTATAATGGTATATGAAACAGAACGTTCTTTAAGAGGGGCATCAAGATAGCCACGGGCAGTCCCGTAAAGCGGGTTAAGGGCAAGCTTGCCGATTGACTTAAGAGCCTCAAAGTCAATCTTTTGTTCCAGCGCAGAGAGATAGCTTTTTCTTGGATCAATCATTTCAAGCAATTCACGTTGTCTGGCCTCTTCAAGAGAGATTTCACTGTATCCACCCTGCCCCATCATAGCGTTGGCAAGGCGTTCAATCTCTTTGGTTGTTTCAGGCAAGGCAGGCCCACCCCAGGATGGAGAGAACTTTATACCGTTATACTCGGGCGGATTGTGACTGGCAGTAAAATTGATACCTCCTGCAGCACCACGGCGAAGGATCTCGAAGGCAATTACAGGAGTAGGGACATCCCTGTCGCAAAGCAGAGCCTTGATACCGGAACCGGCAAGCACTTGAGCCGCCTTTTCGGTAAACAACCTACCCATAAAACGGGTATCACGTCCAATAATAACCCCTTTGTCCGCCTCGCCAGAGGCCTTTAGATAATCAGCAATCGCCTGACTCACAACCTTCACATTCCGGAAGGTAAAATCATCCGCAATTATTCCACGCCAGCCGGAAGTACCAAAAGCAATTCGGGTCATATCCCCCTCCAGAAAAGCAAAGTATAATAAGACAGCTTTAATCTTTTTAAGCTACTACAGCACGGTATCTGCGTCAAGACAAACGGTCACAGGATTTACTGCCCAAAATTTGTCATGTCTGATATGAATTTACCCCAAAAACTGCTCTGTTCAAGATGTAGTGACAAAATTAGCCTGATAGGTGTATAGGTATTCTGACAAACAGCTAGACAACCATTCATAACTAGCTGTTTTATTAATTGTTTATTGTTATATCATCTATTTATAAAAACAGGAGGGGTCATGCCCGCTATAAAGGATTGTCGTCTACAGGCAGAAAAACTCAGATGGAGCTGTGAACCGGAACAGTTTGAATTTGAGACAACAGCAGATCTGCCTGATCTTGTAGATGCAGTAGGACAGGAACGGGCTCTTCGCTCTATAGAATTTGGTCTGGGGGTAAAAGAGACAGGATTCAACCTCTACATCTCTGGTGAAACAGGCACAGGTCGTACCTCAACTATTCGCAATCTTCTCCGTCAGAGGGCAAAAGATGAAGCGACCCCGGATGATTGGGTCTATGTATATAACTTTAAAGATGCGGACAGTCCTGTTTCACTATCTCTTCCTGCAGGCAGAGGCACGGAACTTGTCGCGGATATGAAAGAACTTATAGAGGCTTTCAAGAAAGATATACCTAAAGCCCTTGAAAGCAAGGAGTATGAATCCAGGCGCACAGAAATCCTTGAACAGTACCAGACAGCAAGCAACAAACTGTTTGAGACACTTGAGTCAGAATCCGAAGAACATGGATTTGTATTGCAAAGAACCGTTTCAGGACTGGTAATCGTCCCCCAGAAGGATGAACACAACTTCACACAGGAAGAGTACGATGCCCTAACGGATGAAGAAAGGACGAAGCTTGAAGAACAGGGAAAGTTTCTGACAGAGAGGTTGAACGATGTACTGCGTCAGGTAAGAGACAACGAAAAGGCGACAAAAGATGCCCTGGCTCAGGCAGACCGTGAGCTGGGACTCTCCTGCCTTGGTCATCGTCTTGATCCTGTTCGTGAGAAGTACGAAGGATTGGAGAAGGTGCTTACATATCTTGAGACTGTTCAGGAGGATATACTTAAAAACCTTGAAGATTTCAAACCGCAACCGACCCAGCCCCAGATTCCCGGTCTAAAGATCCCCAGACAGGAGCCAAGCTTTGAAAGGTATGATGTCAACCTGCTGGTAGATCATAAAGAGACTGTGGGCGCTCCCATAGTCTTTGAATCAAACCCTACTTACAACAACCTGTTTGGCAGGATTGAACATGTAATGCAATACGGCGGTGTAGCTGTCACAGATTTTACGATGATTAAGGCTGGCGCACTACATCGGGCAAGCGGCGGTTATCTTGTTATTGATGCCCGTGAGGTATTGATTAACCCGTTTGTATGGGATTCCCTGAAACGTGCCATCCGCACCAGCGAGATAAGGATTGAAGATGTCCTGGAACAGTACCGCTTTATGACGATGGTTTCGCTAAAGCCTGAGCCGGTGCCGCTTTCAGCAAAGATTGTACTTGTAGGCACCCCATGGATCTACTATCTGTTGTACTATCAGGATCCGGATTACAGGAAGTTTTTCAAAGTTAAGGCAGAATTTGACAGCAGTGTTTCCCGCACTCCTGAGGTTATGCGTGAGTATGCGCTGTTTGTAGCCACACTTTGCAGAGAGAAAAATCTGCTTCACTTTGATCGCTCCGGTGTAGCCGGTCTGCTCGAATACACTGCCCGCATGGTAGACAATCAGCAAAAACTATCCTCACGTTTCATGGAGATAGCAGACTTTGTGAGAGAAGCCAGTTTCTGGGCAGAGCGTGATGGGAAGTCCGTAATTTCACACGATGCTGTTTTAAGAGCCGCAGAAGAACAGCTCTACCGTTTCAACCGGATTGAAGAGCGGATGCAGGAGCTTTTTGATGACGGTACAATAATGGTTGATACGGAAGGTGCAGTTGTTGGTCAGATAAACGGGCTTTCTGTTCTTTCTCTGGGGGATCACACCTTTGGACGCCCCTCACGAATCACTGCTAGAACCTGGCTAGGTCAGGCCGGAATGATAAATGTCGAGAGAGAGGTTAAACTTTCAGGCCCCATTCATGACAAGGGCGTATTAATACTTACCGGCTATCTTGGGGGGCTCTTTGCCCGTATCCGCCCACTTTCGCTCTCCGCATCCATCTGTTTTGAACAGAACTATGACGGAGTTGAAGGAGACAGCGCATCATCAACCGAACTTTACGCACTTCTCTCGGCTCTTTCAGAGATCCCTCTAAAACAGGGGATTGCAGTTACCGGCAGTGTCAATCAGCGAGGACAGATTCAGCCGATTGGCGGTGTAAATCACAAGATCGAGGGATTCTATGCTGTATGCAAGGTAAAAGGGCTTACAGGTGAACAGGGAGTATTGATTCCAAAGACAAACGAGCGGCATCTTATGCTGAAGGAAGAGGTTGTTGAAGCGATCAAAGATGGTAAATTCCATATCTGGAGCATCACAACAATCGAAGAAGGGATTGAGATCCTGACAGGGATACCGGCAGGCAGGATGACAAGAAGCGGAACCTTCAAAAAAGGCACAGTATTCTATCAGGTAGATCAAGGATTGAAGAAGATGCACGAGCTGATGAATGCCGAAAATGAAGATAAAAAGAAAAAAAACGCAAAAAACCGAGGCACCGTCGCCAAGAAAAAAACCGTTGAACCTTCCAGGAAACAAATGCCATGAAGAAAGTAGAGCAGTCCGCTGCCCGTTATGATTTTTTTGCCTTTCTTGCACGAATGAAATACATAAATCGCTGGGGTTTGATGAGAAATACCCAGACAGAGAATATTCAGGAGCACTCTCTGGATGTTGCAATGCTTGCACACGCCCTTGTTGTTATAAGAAACAGCTTCTACAACGGCAATCTTGATCCTAATCTTGCTGCAATGTATGGCATCTTCCATGATGCTAGCGAGATTTTTACCGGCGATATGCCAACACCGGTAAAGCACTTTAATCACCATTTCAAGAAGTCGTTTCACCAACTTGAGGATCGTGCCCGCAGGAAACTGTTGGCAATGCTCCCCCCTGAGCTTTCCGCAGTCTATGAACCACTGTTTTTCTTTGAGGAAGATGATGCTGACTATCAGCCGGTTATCAAGGCAGCTGACAAGATAGCGGCTCTAATCAAATGCATTGAAGAAGAGAAGTCCGGCAATCTGGAATTCAAACGTGCAGGAGATGAACATCTCGAAAACCTGAGAAAAAACCCCTTACCTGAAGTAATTTATTTTCTTGACAATTTCCTGCCTGGCTATCGCCTGTCTCTGGATGAACTTCATTTAGGGTAGGGGCTCAAATGGAACATGAAGCCATGAGCATGCCTATAAAACTATGGGATTAACAACCTCTGTTGCATATCAAGTTTTTTAGGCTAGAATTGCTGAAACATCTTACTCGGAGTTCCAATGAAAATCCCCAGAATTAAACATGCCAACTGGCTTATTGCAGGCATGCTTACCATGTTTCTACTTATTGCAGAACTGACGCACTGGTATCCATTGCAGATGCTTGAGTACAAAACCTACGATCTTCGTGCAAGACTCCGAACAAAGAAGCCACAATCACCCATTGTTGTAATTGCCATTGATGATGCCAGCATAGAGCGTCTGGGACGCTGGCCCTGGCCACGTGCTTATATGGCTGAGCTGATAGCTCAGATTGCATCCTACGAACCGGCGCTTATTGGCACCAATATCCTTTACACAGAAGCAGACCGTAATTCCGGGCTTGAAGAGATGAAGGCACTGCATGAAACAGTGACCGGTCTGAAAGGAAACCAAGCTATACTTGATGCAATAACCCTTTCTGCCCAGCGTCTGGATAATGATGCCATGCTTGCATCATCTCTGAAAAACACACATAAAGTTCTGCTGCCATTATTCTTTACACTGGGAACACAAAGCGCTAACGCTGATCCTGCAATGCCGGAGTATCTTAAAAACTCCTCCAAAGAACATGGCGCACCTGAAGAATTACCACAGGCCAGCGCTCTGGCCGCCCCAATTCCTCTTTTTGCCGAGCCGTCTCTTTCTTTGGGTCATATCAATACCATGCCTGATGGTGATGGTGCGGTTCGTAGAGAGCCATTGGTGATCTATTATCAGGGACGCCTTTTCCCTTCCTTTGCCTTGCAATCAGTACTGTCCTATTTGCGGATTCCAGTGAAAGATCTGCGTCTGTCAGGCGAACGCCTGTCTGTAGGCCGTCTGTCTGTACCTGTTGACGAAAAGGGAAGGATGCTGATCAGTTACAATGGCGGATTTGGATCATTCCCCACCTACTCCTTCTTTGATGTTGCCTCTGAAAGTATCAAACCTGAACAGTTCAAAAACAAAATTGTGCTGATAGGCCCGGTGGCAACCGGAATTGCCGGATTTACGGTTACTCCATTTCAATCCACTTTTCCCGGTATAGAGGTTGTCGCAACAGTGATGGAAAATCTGCTGAATGCCAACCACATCTCCCGTCCATCCTGGATCCGTTGGGCAGAGATCGGGATGATGCTGCTCTGCGGCCTATTTCTGGCTTTTGCCATGCCACGTCTAAAGGCAGGTCTTTCTGCTGGCGTTGCAGCACTACTGCTATTTGGGTGGAATGGTATGGCTGTATTGCTGTTCGCCAGGCAAGGGATCTGGGTGGGGATGGTTGCGCCAACCCTGTTGCTTGCCATTGGGTATACCGCACTGGTTTCTATGAGATATATGGTAACCGAACAACGAAACGAACTGGTTGAAAGCGACAGCATAGAGACAAATAAAATGCTGGGGCTTTCATTTCAGGGACAGGGACTTTTGGATCTGGCATTTGAAAAATTCCGCAAGTGCCCTGTAGAGGATACTACTGTAAGGGATCTTATGTACAACCTGGCTCTGGATTTTGAACGCAAGCGAATGTTCAACAAGGCTGCTGCTGTGTACGAGCATATTCTGACAGCCGGAGATTACAAGGATATAAAAGAACGGATCTCCTCTATGAAGGTTGCCGGAGAGACCATGATATTCGGCGGATCAGGCAGACGTGAAGGGACAATAATTGCAGGAGCCGCATCTCCAACAATTGGAAGATACGAGATTCAGAAAGAACTGGGACGAGGTGCCATGGGAGTGGTCTATCTTGGCAAAGATCCCAAAATTAACCGTATGGTCGCGATCAAGACCGTTCGTTTCGAAGAGGTTGATCCGGATCTTCTCGATGAAACAAAAAAACGATTCTTTAGAGAGGCAGAAGCAGCAGGCACACTGAGTCATCCGAATATCGTCACCATCTACGATGTAGGGGAGGAAGAAGATTTGGCATATGTAGCCATGGAACTGCTTGACGGTTCAGATCTCACCCCCAACATAAAGAAAGACAAGCTGCTGCCGGTTAAGGAACTGTTGCGAATTATCGGTACTGTGGCTGAGGGGCTGGCTTTTGCCCATGAAAAGGGAATAGTCCACCGCGATATAAAACCGGCAAACATCATGCTGCTTAAGGACGGAACAGTAAAGATCGCTGATTTCGGCATTGCCCGGATAACTACATCATCAGCTACACAAACAGGCACTGTATTAGGCACCCCAAGCTACATGTCACCGGAGCAGGTGGCTGGGCAAAAGGTAGATGGTCGCTCTGACCTGTTCTCACTCGGTGTGGCGATGTACGAGCTGCTCTGCGGACAGAAGCCGTTTACCGGTGACAGTATCGCGGCATTGATGTATGCCATTGCCAACAAGCCGCCGGTGCTGATCACCCAGGTTGATCCTGCTATCCCGCAATGTTGTGCCTATATCGCCCATCGCCTGATGACCAAAGACCTGACCAAGCGATATCAGAATGCCCGGGAAGTGGTGGAGCATGTCAAGATGTGTCTGGCAAAGATTGGGTAATGGGATACCGGTAAGGAAGTAAGGAGCAGAAGTATGCAACTAACCGCCTTTGGTTTTACCGATGTGGGTCAAGTAAGGCTCCACAATGAAGATGCTATCCTATTGGATCCTTCCCTGAATCTGTACGCTGTTGCCGACGGTATGGGGGGACACAAGGGGGGCGAGTTTGCCAGCCGAATCTGCCTGGAGACCATGCGTGATTATCTGATGATGGCAGCCAAAGGTCATGCACCTTTGGTGGGTGAGGCGGATACAGCCCATTCTGAGTCAGCAAATCTACTGGGTTCTGCCGTTCGTTTTGCAAACCGGGCTGTGTTTGAAGCGTCATTTTCCAAGCCGGAGTGGCGTGGTATGGGAACAACTATTGTTGCCCTGACTGTTACCAACAACAAGGTTGCCATTGCCCATGTGGGGGATAGCCGAGCCTATATACTGCGTCAAGGCAGATTTAAGCAAATTACCGAGGATCATTCATGGGTAGAGGAGCAGGTTCGAGCCGGCTTGATGTCCCGTGACAATGCGTTGCAAGCAAACGGGCGTAACGTGCTGACTCGCGCCATCGGACAGGAGGAGTCAGTACTGGTTGACCTTGATGAGCTTGAACTGCAACAGGGGGATCATCTGCTGCTCTGTTCTGATGGCCTGTTTGGTATGGTGACTGATGAGGAAATTGCGGCCTTAGTCAGTGTAGCAGCGAGCCCGGAAGCTGCCTGCAAAGAGCTGGTCTCATGCGCCAATGGTCGCGGCGGAAGAGACAACATCTCTGTGATTCTGCTGGAGGTCGTTGAAAAACATGGAGTATTAGCCGGAATGAAGCGATTTTTCAAGAAAGGTTAATCTCTTCAACGAGAAGAGTAGTCTGACCTATAGATATACGATCCCCCTGCTTAAGCTCCTGCTGATTAATAGCTTTATCGTTAAGCATTGTCCCATTTGTACTATTCAGATCAATAAGCATCAACTTGCCGTTTATAATCTGGATTGCAGCATGGCGCTTGGAAACCATCGGATCGTTGATAATAATATCTGCATCTTTCCTGCCGAGCATACAAGGAAACGAACCGCAAAGAGAACTTCCTGCTTCAACCCCTTCAAGCACCTTAAGTCTCAGCTGGTCATAATGCTGAACTGTCATAATAACCGGAGAAATGGTCTTTTCTGTATCCTCAACAGCAGCAAAGAGCCTGACCAGACCCTCCAGAGTCATATTCGCTGAATCCATTGATTCCATTGTATTAAGGGTCTGATAAACTATAGCTGTTACCGGAGCAGACTTTTCCATTGAGGCATACAGAAGCATCTGTTCATCCACACTCAACTCATTGCCAACAACAACCTGTTCACCTTCAGACCAGTAGGCCGCTGTTTTCGTTCCATCAAGGAAAAAGAAAAAGTTGTGTCTGCCTCCATGTTCAAGAATCACAAGAGCATCTGAAGCCTGTTTATGGATCTGATCCATCATACCCTTCAGGTTTATGAGGTTTACAGCCCCTTTTGCCGCAGGTTCATCCTGGAAAAAAACCAAGAGACATTTAAGTAAAACCGGGTCAGTTTCATGCAATGAAATGGAGCCAGTACCTTCATAAATGGTTGCAACCTGGGCGCAAAAATTTGTGATGGTAAGCGGTGAGGGCTTCTCCGCTGTATAAAGACCTGCAGAGTATGGATGCCCCTGAAATATGAAGAGCAGGAAAAGGCGGTCGACAGTTCTGACTGACAGGTATCCGGTGAAGGTAATACCGAAGAGCCCTTTAAGAACAGTAACAAGTGTTTCACACCTGAAAGGGGTTTCTGTTACACGAACTGTTGCTGTTGGAATGGTCATGTTTGGCATGTTTAAAACTATACGGTCAGGTTGCCCTGCTGTCAAGTTAGAGTACTGGGGTTTTTCTTGCCCTTAACTCTTTGGAATGCTACTCTTTCATCCTATTATTCAAGAGCAGGAGATGTTTTATGCGATATATGACAGCAGGAGAATCTCACGGACCCCAACTGACTGCGATTATTGAAGGACTGCCAGCCGGAGTTGAGATCTCTTCTGATATGATTAATCTTCAGCTTGCCCGTCGGCAACAGGGGTACGGAAGAGGCGGCAGGATGAAGATTGAATTGGATACCGCCGAAATACTTTCCGGGGTTCGCTGGGGAAAAACACTGGGTTCTCCAATAACTCTTGTTGTAAAAAACAGGGACTGGGAAAACTGGCTGGAAAAGATGTCCCCACTAGCCAAACATGATGGGCAGGCGGAAGCAGTTACCCGACCCCGTCCCGGCCATGCGGATCTCTGCGGAGCAATGAAGTATGGACATCGTGATGTCCGTAATATTCTTGAACGCTCAAGCGCGCGTGAGACAGCTGTCAGGGTGGCTGTTGGGGCAGTTGCCAGAACCTTTCTCCATTCTCTCAATATTAGAATTGGAGGCATAGTTACTGAAGTTGGCAGTATCAAGGCTGAGATCACCGGCATCTCTTATCCCGAGCAGTGGGAACTGTCGGCTACCTCAGAACTTTTCTGCCCTGATTACAGTTCTACTTTAAAGATGAAGGAGCTGATTGATAATGCAAAATCAGCTGGAGACACCCTGGGTGGCGTGGTTGAAGTGCAGGTAATTGGGCTGCCACCAGGCTTGGGAAGCTGTATGCATTGGGACAGGAAACTTGACGCAAGACTTGCCATGTCTTTGATGAGTATCCAGGCAATAAAAGGGGTCGAAATCGGCCTGGGCTTTGAGGCTGCGCGTCGCCCCGGCTCTCAGGTACATGACGAGATCTGTTACGACCTTTCTGCAGTTGAAGCTGGCGCAAAAACCGCCTATAAACGCCCTACTAACCATGCCGGCGGCCTGGAAGGCGGAATGACCAACGGAGAACCGTTGGTTGTCCGCGCGGCAATGAAACCTATCCCTACCTTATACAAGCCTTTACAGTCGGTTGATATTTCAACCCATACACCTTTTGAAGCATCTGTTGAACGTTCAGACACCTGCGCTGTCCCGGCTGCTCTGGTTGTAGCTGAGGCTGTTGTGGCCATAGAACTGGCTAAGGCTGTACTCGAAAAGTTTGGCGGTGATTCGCTGACAGAGATTAAACGTAATATGGACAGCTATCTCAACAGTTTGCAAGATTTCTGATGGATAAATCCATTATACTTACAGGCCCTATGGGCAGTGGCAAGAGCAGTGTCGGGAAGATTCTGGCATCACGCCTGGAATATATATTTCTGGATCTTGACTCTCTAATAGTTGAAAAAGCCGGTAAAACCATTAATCAGATCTTTGATGATGAAGGAGAAGAGAAATTCAGGGATCTCGAATCATCGGCCATATCTTCTCTTTCAGGCCAGCAGAGGATGGTTCTCTCAACAGGTGGCGGAGCAGTTTTAAGTGAACAGAACAGATTACAGCTCCACTCTATGGGGGTTATCGTAAATCTTTCAGCAACCGTTGATGAACTGACAAGCCGTCTTTTAAAGGCAGATGATCGTCCGCTTTTAAAGGGAGATGAACCCCTTTCTTCAAGAATAGAACGGATTTTAAAAGAGCGGGAACGGTTTTATGCAGACGCAGACATAAGAATTGACACTACCGGCAAAAAATTGGAAGATGTTGCACTAAAAATACTTAAATTATACCTCCAGAAACAGCAAGAGGCCTCGTGAATAAAATCACCATTAAACTTGATTCCCACAGATATGACATAATCATCGGTGAAGCGATCCTCCAATCTGTAGGTTCTTCATCTTCAAACCTAGGACTTGCCGGCAAGGCAGCTATAATCTCCAATCCCACTGTTGCCCCTCTTTATGCAGATAAAGTCATTAACTCTCTTTCTTCAGTTGGAATTGAACCTATCCTTATAGAAATACCTGATGGCGAAGAGTTTAAATCATTTGAGACACTGCAGGCGGTGTATGACCATCTGATTCTGAGCGGTCTGGATCGCCGTTCTTTCATTGTGGCGCTTGGCGGTGGTGTGGTAGGAGATCTGGCCGGATTTGCCGCTGCAACATTTATGAGGGGAATTCCGTTTATACAGATACCAACTACACTGCTTGCGCAGGTTGACAGCAGCGTCGGAGGCAAGACAGGTATAGACCATCCCCTGGGTAAAAACCTGATCGGATCTTTTTATCAGCCAAAACTGGTAATTTCTGATATTAGCACATTAAGCACACTTTCTGAACGGCATTACCTGGCTGGACTTGCAGAGGTTATAAAATATGGCGTAGTTCTGGATGCCAAACTGTTCAACCTGCTTGAAAATGAAATTGATTCACTGTTAAAGAGAGACCCGTTATTACTTGCAACTATTGTGACAAGATGCTGTGAGATTAAGGCATGGGTAGTTGAACAGGATGAGAAAGAAGCAGGACTCCGGGCTGTGCTGAACTACGGTCACACACTGGGACACGCCTTTGAAACCCTTTCGGATTACAAGAATCTTGTTCATGGAGAAGCCGTAGCCATAGGTATGGCAGAAGCCGCCAGAATCTCGATTAGAACCGGATACTGTTCTGAAAAAGAGGCTGAGCGTATAATTTTACTCATCAAAAAGCTGGGACTCCCGACAGAACCACCGGCAACTGAACGGGAAGAGCTGATAAAAGCCCTCTCAAAAGATAAAAAGAACCGTTCCGGCAGCTTGCAGTATGTCTGTAACCGTGGTATCGGTTCATCAGCAATACACCAGCTTACCCCTGCCATGCTGGCCGAAGCCTGTTACTTCAGGTAGCTAAAGGAGGATTTTATGCAGTCATCATCTGCCAATGAGATAAAGGCGCTTGAGGAGCGTTTAAAGAGCGACCCTGCATCATACTGTTTTGCTCAACTTACTGATCTGTATATCAATGCAGGCCTGCTGGATGAGGCTCTGATTACAGCTATTAACGGCACAGCAAGACACCCCAGCTTTGTAGCGGGACAGATGGCTCTGGCAAGAGCTTCCTACAAAAAAGGGATGCCTGATGAATCACGCAAGGCTCTGGAGACAGTAATAAGCGCCATGCCTGAACATGCTGAAGCCCAGCGGATGCTTGCAAGAGTTCATCAGGAGGCAGGAAGATATGATGAAGCCTCCTACTCACTTAAAACATTACTTGAATTTTCACCAAATGATGAGAGAGCCAAAAATGACCTTGAACTGCTTAACAAAAGGCAACCTATCTCTTTGGATGATGACGACCTTGAACTGATTGAGCTGACTGATGCCGATATCTTTGAAGAGGCAGAGCATGAAGATCTGCTGGTTGAAAGGGTAAAACCTGTTGCACCGCCTGTTGAAGACCCCTGGTCAGCGATCAGTATATCATCTTCAGAACAGCAAAAGTTTGAAGAAGAAAAACAAATATCTGCATTTGATATAGATACAGATGTTCAATCGGTATGGAGCGGTTCCGCAAAGCAGATAATGACTGCCACAGAATATGCCGAGCCTTCTGCCTCTGCTGAGAAGCCTGAGCAGGATCCCATGAATACAGCTACCCTTGCAGAGCTTTATGTTTCTCAGGGATTACCAGAAAAGGCTCTTGCAATATATCGCAGGATAGTAGCTGACAACCCGCTTAATCAGGATGCATCGGCAAGACTTACAGCACTTGAGCAGCAGATAATGGCTACTGAAGCTATTGTTGCAGCAGTTGAGACTCCTACTGCCACCTTTCTGAATCTGCCGGAAGCTGGTAAAGCTGATCAGAATGCCGTTGTATCAATTCTGGAAGGATGGCTGGAAAATATCCGGAGGTTGAAAACATGTCACTAAGAGAACTGCTGACTTCAATACTTGCCAGACTTGAGGACGGATACTCTGTCATGCTTATGGGTTATGATTGCATTGCGATAGACGAGGTTCATTCCGGCAATCCAGGCTTTGACGTACAAACTATGGCAGTAGAATATGGAACTGTGCTTAAAGATATTCGCAAAACTATTGAACTTGTTGGAGCTGGAGAGATGGAGGAGATAACCATAACCACAGCAAACTCGCGGATGATTGTTCGTGTGATTAATGATGAATTCTTTGCCGCCTGCGTATTGTCTAAAGATGCAAATCTCGGTAAAGCCAGATATCTGCTTAGATCTAATGCCCTTAATCTTATCGAGACGGTAGCTTAGTAATGAGAATACTTGTAATACATGGCCCCAATCTTAACATGCTCGGGAAAAGAGAACCTGAAATATATGGAACCCTTACCCTGCATGATATCAATTCTGCTCTTGATGCACTGGGTAGAGAATTTGAATTTAACCTCGGTTTTTTTCAGTCAAACAACGAAGGTGAACTGATTGATATTATCCAGCAGGCGCCAGAAAGTTACGATGGCATATTGATAAACCCCGCAGCCTATACCCACACCAGCATTGCCCTGCGAGACGCTCTGGCGGCAATCGGCCTTCCGTTTGTTGAGGTACACCTCTCGAATATTCACCGTAGGGAAGAGTTTCGGCACCAGAGTTTTCTGGCTCCTCTTGCTCTGGGTCAGATCTGCGGTTTCGGCCTGGATAGTTATCTCCTTGGCCTGCGTGCACTTTTCAACCATATTAAAAATTAATTATCCTTTTATTCTAAAATATTGCTGTTTTATAAAGAATTAGATTGAGGGCTTGCTTTCAGTTATGCTAAAAAACAGACGTCAAAAACTAAAACCGTTTTTTGAAAAATACAATATGGATCTCCTTCTTGTTGAGCACCCTCAAAATCTTCGTTACCTATCAGGTTTTAGTGGTTCGGAAGGGACTTTGCTGCTTACACAGGAAGAGGGCTGGTTTATATCTGATTCCCGTTACACCCTGCAGGCTGCCAAAGAGGTTGAAGGTCTCACAGTTATCGAACAGGCAGAACGCCATGAGGGGCTGCAGGTTCTTGTAAATCAATTATCTGCAAGCAATCTTGGTTTTGAGGCAGCACATACAACCGTTTCCGCCCACCAGCGACTGGCAGCAAAATTGACTTCCGTAAAACTGGTCCCAATTGGCGCAGAGCTTGATGAGATAAGAACTGGTAAAGACAGTAAAGAGATTGAGCAGTTGTCGAAGGTTGCATCCATTGCTTCCGAATCAATGGAAGCTGTATTATCAATGATTCGTCCAGGTCTTACTGAAGCAACACTGGCTCTGGAGCTTGAATTCGAGATGAGACGTCGCGGAGCTGATGGACGTGCTTTTGATTTTATTATTGCATCTGGCATTCGTGGAGCAATGCCTCACGGAAGGGCTTCCGACAAGGAAATAGAGTACGGAGATCTTGTAACAATTGATTTTGGAGCTGTTTTGAATGGTTATAATTCTGATGAAACCGTCACATTAGCAGTTGGAGCTATCAGTAAAAAACAGCAGCAGATCTTTGATACTGTGCTTAAGGCGCATGACATGGCTATTGCAGCCATAAAGCCTGGCGTTTCATGCAAGAAAATTGATGCTATTGCAAGAGATTATATTAGCGAACATGGCTTTGGCGACTATTTTGGGCATGGGCTTGGACATGGAGTAGGTCTTGATATCCATGAAAAACCAGTGATCTCGCCACGCAGTGAAGCGATTGCAGAAGAAGGAATGGTCTTTACCATTGAACCTGGAATATATATCCCGGGCTTCGGTGGAGTGAGGATTGAGGATACCGTAGCTGTTACCTCTACAGGATGCTCACTTCTTACAAATTTTTCTAAACAGCTCAGGATCCTCTGATTTATCAGATGATTGTTAAAAATTGTATTTATACATACAATTCAAGTAACAAATTAAGGAGAATAGACCTATGGAAGTAAAAGATCTGAAACAGTTGATTAAAATGATCACAGAGACTGATATTACTGAATTCGAGATGGATAATGCAGAAGAAAAGATTGTAATCAAGCGGGGACAACGAACTGAGATTGTTCAGATGAGTGTTCCTGCACAGACTTATCTCCCCGCTTCACCTGCAGCAGCTGCACCAATGTCGCCAGCAGCCCAGCCAGCCCAAACGGCTCCTGCCTCTGCGGAGGAGATTGGTGACACCATAAACTCTCCGATAGTTGGAACCTTCTACAGGGCTTCTTCACCTGAATCCGCCCCCTTCGTTGAGGTTGGTCAGGTAGTGGAAAAAGGCCAGGTTCTTTGCCTTGTTGAAGCAATGAAGCTATTTAACGAGATAGAAGCTGATTTCAAGTGCAAAATCATAAAGATTGTAGCTGAAAACGCTCAGCCGGTTGAGTTTGGCCAGCCTCTATTCGTTATTCAAAAACTCTAGGAGTCGTTAATGTTTCATAAAATTCTCATCGCCAATCGTGGGGAGATAGCCATCCGTGTAATCCGGGCATGTAAAGAGCTCGGCATAAAAACCGTGGCAGTTTACTCAACGGCTGATGCCAATTCGCTACATGTTAAACTGGCCGATGAATCAGTTTGTATAGGCCCTGCACCAAGCAGCCAGAGTTATCTCAACATTAATGCCATAATAAGCGCTGCAGAACTTACTGATGCAGAGGCAATTCACCCCGGCTATGGTTTTCTTTCTGAAAATGCAAAGTTTGCAGAGATTTGCGAACAGTGCGGCATTACCTTCATCGGTCCATCTGCTGAAAGTATGCGGATAATGGGCGACAAAATCTCTGCCAGACAAGCGGTTATCAAACATGGTGTACCTATACTGCCCGGCACAAAAGAAAGCGTCAACAGCGTTGATGAAGCTGTCAAGATAGCTAAAAAGATCGGTTTTCCTGTTATCATAAAGGCAACTGCAGGCGGTGGCGGCAGAGGTATGAAGATCGTTCACTCACCGGCAACCATGGCAAATGCGTTTGCCACAGCAAGGGCAGAAGCGCAGGCAGGTTTTGGCAATCCTGAAGTTTATATCGAAAAATACTGCATTGAACCACGCCATGTTGAAATCCAGATTCTGGCTGACAAACATGGAAACTGCATACATCTTGGCGAGAGAGACTGTTCCATCCAGCGCCGCCACCAGAAGATGCTTGAAGAAGCTCCATGTCCTGTGCTTAAACCTGAAACACGCAAGGCAATGGGCGATGCAGCTGTAGCCGCTGCCAAGGCAGTAAACTACTCAAGTGTCGGCACAGTTGAGTTTCTGCTGGATAAGAGCGGCGATTTCTACTTTATGGAGATGAACACAAGGATTCAGGTCGAGCATCCGGTAACTGAGATGATTACCGGCGTTGATCTGGTTCGTGAACAGATCCGTTCAGCTGCCGGCCAACCTCTCCGATACAAGCAGAAGGATATAAAGATTAACGGCCATGCGATTGAGTGCCGGATCAATGCCGAGGATCCTTTCAAATTCACACCATCCCCTGGAAAGATTACGGCTTACCATCAGCCTGGAGGTCTGGGGGTACGGGTTGATTCTTTTGTTTACGACCAGTATACTGTTGTACCCAATTACGATTCCATGATAGGCAAGCTTATTGTGCATGCCGACACACGTGAAGATGCTATAAGAAGGATGGCGCGAGCCCTGGACGAATATATTATTGAAGGGATCAAGACAACAATATTTTTTCACAAACGGATAATGACCAACAAGGATTTTATTGAAGGCAATGTTGATACATCCTTCCTTGAAAAGTTCGTTTTGGAGTAGTCTATGGAATTTCCTGAAGAGCTAAAATATTCCAAAGAACATATCTGGTTAAGGATTGAAGGCAACCGTGCAGTTGTAGGTATAACAGACTTTGCACAGGAAGAATTGGGAACCATCGCAGCAGTGGAACTTCCTGAAGAAGGGGATCAGGTGGAGCAGGAAGACTCTATGGGCTCTGTTGAGGCCAGAAAGACCGTTGCTGAACTTTATGCCCCGATAACAGGAACAGTTCTCGCCTTTAATGAAGAGGCAATTGATAACCCTGCACTGCTTAATGATGACCCATATGATGGTGGATGGTTGCTGGAACTTAAACTGGAAGATCCTGACGAGTTGAAAGTGCTTATGTCAGCGGAAGACTATGCTGACTACGTTGAAGATAAGGATATATAAAATAATTAATTAATATGATATAAAGCAGGCGGGATAGGACATCCCGCCTTTTTACGTTTTATGCAATCCCTTTAGATAAGATAATTGCAGTGAGGTACAGTTGTGAAAAGAGTTCAAATCCTTTTATTATTTTTTCTCTTGCTAATCCCCCTTAATCTTAATGCCGATACCACCCGTTTGACATTGCAAGAGGCTATAAAACTGGCAGTCGAGAAAAATCTTGATCTGCAGGTCGAAAGATACAATCCCGCTCAGCAGGAAGCTGAGTATCAAAAGAGCAAGGGGATATACAATCCAACATTAAACCTGCAGGCAAGCTATAATGAGACAAGAAACTATTCCGCTACAACTATTACAAGTCGTTACTGGAATCAGACAACCCTGTTTAATGCAGGAGTCAGCCAGCTGATTCCGACAGGAGCCACTACTACTCTTGGATTTAACAACAGCTACTTAAAATCTGATCAGACAGCCACTAACCTTTCATCCTACTGGCAATCAGCTCTTAGTTTAACCTTAAGCCAACCGCTGCTTAAAAACTTCGGCAGGGAAGCTACCGAACTGACTATAAACTCAGCCAGGCTTGGGAAGGACTCTTCGCTTGAGGTTTTAAACACAAAGCTGATAGCGCTGATTGCACGAGTAAGAGACGAATATTACAAACTTTACAGCCTTAGGGAAGAATTAGGGGTTCGTAAGGTTTCCCTCGAATTGGCTCGCCGCGTACTAACTGAAACAGAGATCCGTGTTAAAGCCGGAGTAATGCCTGCAATGGAGGTTCTCAACGCCGAATATGGAACCGCCAGCCGCGAGAAAGAACTTATTGATGCAGAACTTTCGCTAAAAGACCAGATTGACGTAATGGCGCAGCTTCTGCAATTGCCACAGGGAACTGCCATCGAAACCACAGAGGTTCCATCAAAAGGGCGTTATGATGTTTCAGAAAAGGTCGAAATCACCAGAGCCCTTGCAAACCGCCCTGAGCTTAAAGAATTAAAGAAAAATATTGAGCTGTATGAACTGCAGGCAAGGATATCAGAAAACAGGACAAGACCAGATCTGCTCCTTTCAGCCTCCGCTGCCACCAACGGCCTTGCCACGAACTATCCCAAAGATATGGATCGCCTTTCATCCGGCAATGCTCCAGCCTGGGGAGCCGGACTTACCTTCACATACCCATTGGGAAATCAGGCTGCTGAAAATGAATATCGAAAAAACCGCTTAAAGTTTGAACAGGCAAACCTACAGCTGAAAAATAAGGAAGAACTGATAGCTAACGATGTCCGGTCAGCAGTGAGAGCTATTGAATCAAACTATAAACAGCTTGATGTAGCTGATCGTGGACGATTATTTGCAGAAGAGCGTCTGAGAGCCTGGATACGGAAAGTTGAGGTTGGTCTTGCAACGACAAAGGATCTTCTTGATGTGGAGAACGATCTGGCTACAGCCAAGAACAATCAGATCAAGGCTCAGGTAGCATATTCCAATGCAATTACCCACCTTTGGAAATCAACCGGCCAAATTCTGGAAAGAGAAAAAATTCAGGTATTTGACCTTAATCCCGACATCCTGTACAGGAGGCTTAACTGATGCTTAGGATTGGAAGGATTGATTATGCGAACTGCACACCTCTCTTTATGCAACTGGAAAACAGCTTACCGCCAGACTCAACCGAAATTGTTCGTGGGGTTCCTGCAACTCTGAACTCAAGCCTTGCAAAGGGTGAGATTGATATATGCATCTCTTCTTCGATAGAATTTACACGCCATTCCGATGAATACAGCATTCTCCCCGGAAACTGTATAGGTTCAGACGGATCTGTCAGAAGCGTTCTTTTTTTTTCCAGTCGTCCTGTTGAAGAACTGTCAGGCCAGCAATTTCTTGTAACCAGTGAATCAGCCACATCTGTAATTCTGCTGCAAATATTACTTATAAAGAGGTGGGGGCTCTCAGACTGTTCACTCAACAAAACATCACTTACCTGGAATGAGGCGATGCAACAGACTAATGGACTGCTTTTGATTGGCGATAATGCTCTTAAGGCTGCGTCGACAGCTCCTACCCCATACTGTTATGATCTGGGTAAGGAATGGAAAGAATTAACAGGACTGCCTTTTGTTTATGCACTTTGGCTGATAAACCGTAAATCCTCAAAAGGTAAAGAGGAAGCTCTGACCTGTTTGCTTGCAATGATTGATCAGGCAAGAGAGAATATTTCTTCAGATGCCGATATCCTAGCATTAAAAGCACCTGAATCATCATGGATAACCCCCGCTACTCTATCCGACTACTGGAAAAATTCCATCACTTACAATCTTGACAGAAGACATCTTTCAGGGCTTCAGATGTTTTACCAGCTAGCAGCAGAGCTAAACCTTATTTCTGATATTCCTGAACCTGTCTTTTTCCCTATATGAGAGATTTATCCTCAAAAGAATCTTCCTCTAAGCCGGAAGCGATCTGGTTTGATTCACTATCTCAACTTATTCAAACGGATTCTACGACAGTTCCTCTAAAAGAAAAAATTGCAGAACAATGCTTCAGAGTCTTTCTTATGATAAAGATCCGCTGGGGCATGCTGTCCGTACTTTTTTTATATATCCTTATTGCTGAGATGATGCTTACACCCGACATTGATCTCCCGATATTTCATCCCGAGCAGTGGAGCCCTTCACTCACTATAGCTACCATCTTCTTTGCAATAGCATATCCATTAACATCGATCCCATCAAACCTCTGGAAAAAGTGTCGTATTTTTATATTCATGCAGGTGCTGCTTGATCTTCTTTTTGTTACTGCCGCAGTTCACTGGAGCGGTGGAGTAATAAGCTGGTTCTGGCCTGCATACCTGCTTGTTTCGCTAGAATCCGCATTTCTTTTTGAAAGAAGGCGGGAGGTCTGGGGAATTGGTCTGATTGGAGCTACTCTGTATGGACTTTTGCTGACTGCAGAGCATTTTGATTTCATAGCCTCGGTAAGAATGCCATTTATGGTGGAGGAGGCTCCAAACATCCTGTTTGGCCTGCTTATGTGGCTATGGGTAGCCGGTCTTAACTCTACCGTAACTTTCTTTGCAGCATTCCTGATGGGTAAACTTCGTGATAATCAGAAGAAGGTTGAAAATAGTGAGGCTGCCCTGACAGGCTTTATAAATACAGCGCACGAACTGATATTCTGCTGCCACAAGAATGGAACACTGCTGTACATCAATCAGATTGGTCTTGATATGATTGGAGAAAGCAGTAACAACAAAATTTCAAACATCTTCGAACTGACTGAGAAGGAAGGGAAAAATCTTTTAACAAGGTATTTTGAAAAGACAGAAAATCAACCTGATTCAGGATATTTTGAGATGCAATTCATCTCCCCTGCAGAAGGGAGGTCTCTTGACTTTGAGGTAAGCCTTACAAGCATCTCTTCTGAATCAGATGAACCGGTTTTTTGGGGTGTATGCCATAATATTACCGAACGGAATATGGCTCAAAGAGAACTGATAAAACTGGCTCACCATGATGTCCTTACAGGTCTTCCAAATAGAATTCTGCTGCATGATCGTCTTAAGCAGGCAAGGGCATTTGCTCATAGAATGAAATGTCGCTTTGCCCTGCTGTTCATTGACATGGATCGTTTCAAGATCATAAACGACACATTAGGACATGCTGTTGGAGATGACCTTTTAAGGATGCTCGGGCAGCGTATTAAGGCTTGTTTCCGCGAAAGCGATACAGTTGCAAGAATAGGCGGAGACGAATTTATAGTCTTGATGCTGAATGTTGCGGACAAGGCTGATATCCGTTCACTGTGTGACAAACTTCTGCAGGAACTGGCTCAACCATTCATGATTCGCAATCACGAACTTTTTGTAACTACAAGCGGTGGAATATGCACTTATCCTGACGAAGACAATATTGAGACGATGATGCAGAAAGCAGATATTGCCATGTATCACGCAAAGGCTCTTGGACGTAACAATATACAGTTTTACAATGACGGGATGGATCAGAATGCCTCCCGACGATTTACCATATCAAATTCCATGCGCCGTGGACTGGACAGGGGTGAATTCCGCCTCCACTATCAACCAAAACTCGATATTACTACAAATTGCATAATTGCCACTGAGGCATTGGTTCGCTGGCAGCATCCTGAGCTTGGATTGCTCTCACCTCTGGAATTCATTCAGCTTGCCGAAGAGAGCGGTCTGATAGTCGAGCTTGGCGA
This sequence comes from uncultured Geobacter sp., assembly GCA_964655435.1. Lineage (GTDB taxonomy): Bacteria > Desulfobacterota > Desulfuromonadia > Geobacterales > Pseudopelobacteraceae > Trichlorobacter. Next base: position 73,233 of record CAZZMP010000014.1, on the reverse strand, counting down.
GTGGGTGCTGCGTGAGGCATGTCGTCAAAATATGGAGTGGCAAGAGGCAGGCATGAAGGGTCTGAAGGTGGCTGTCAACCTTTCCGGCTATCAGTTACAGCACAGTCGCCTTATTGAAACCGTAAAAAAAGTGCTGGATGACACAGGTATGCCCGGCGATATGCTGGAACTTGAAATAACCGAGAGTGTAATAATGCAGAACCCTGATTACGCAGTCTCTTTACTAAATGAGCTCTCAAACATGGGAATTCATATATCAATAGATGACTTTGGAACAGGATATTCGTCCCTTGCACACCTAAAGCGTTTTAGTGTCAACACATTGAAGATAGATAAATCTTTTATCCGTGATGTGCAGAAAAATTCTACCGACGCTGCAATAGCCTCAGCAATAATAGCGATGGGAAGCAGTCTTAAACTTAATGTTATTGCGGAAGGTGTAGAAACCGAGGAACAGATGGATTTTCTGCGGGATAACAACTGCGACCAGATTCAAGGGTTCCTTATTAGCCGTCCACTACCTGCAGAGTATGCACTTGAGGTATTAAAAGCAAAATGCGTTGGTGAACTCATAAAGAAGGAAACCCCCTGAAATTGCGGTAGTCCTCAATTATTCTTGCATGATCAAAACATAGAGGTGAAGGAAGCTCCTGTGGCAGAAAGAGAGCCAGTTCCGCCGCATCATCTGCAGCCTGTGGTACGCCCTCCCCTTTAGCAATATATACTGTTGTAATGGTATGCATACGACTATCCCTTTTCGGATCAGAATAACATCCAAGCAGCCTTAGATCATAGATATCAAGACCGGTTTCTTCTTTTGCCTCACGTATAGCGGCAGATTCAAGGGTTTCTCCGTAATCAACAAACCCGCCAGGCAGTGCCCACCCCTTTGGAGGATTTTTTCTCTCAATAAGAAGAATCCGGCCTTCAATCTCTATAATAATATCTACTGTTGGAAAGGGGTTTCGGTACTGCTTTACGGCAGTTCCGCAAGAAGGACAATTCAGAGTGTTATATGACATATGCTATTACCTTACCGGCAACAAAAATGGGGAAGCATGCTTCCCCATTCAGTAACAACATCAGAAGAGGCCTTAAAACTATTTTTTCTTGCCGCCAGAGGCTTTTTTAGAGGCTTTAAGTGGGTTGACCTTAATATCTTCAACCTTGATTTCAATCTTGGCATGTGTAGCAAAATTACATATACCGTTTGCCCATTTTTTTGCAGGAGCCGGATAAACACTACAGACATTACCTATACTACTTTCAACGATCTTTTCACAGCCTTCACAATTTTCAACTATGTTCTGGCAGGAACCACCAGGGAACACACAACCTTTTTTTGACATAAAGGTACACTCGGTACCGGGTAGAACTGTTTGACACTGCATACTTCAACCTCCTCATAACTGATTCTATTTAATATTTAAACTGTAACAATTCCGAAAAGAAAAAGTCAATACCAAAATCTGACAAAACTGTCCATCAAAATATCACCAGAGGCTGATATTTGTGATAATTATTTTGAAAGACAGACCTGGTTTCTTCCACCATTTTTGGCCTTATACAAAGCAGCATCCGCACCTTTAATAGCTTCTTCAGGAGAGGAAAAACGCGTTCCGGATTCAACCACTCCGATACTCACAGTGACAGAGGCTTCCTGGACAGGTTTGCGTTTCATTCTGCTCTTTTCACCTATGGTATTATCTTTTGGACGGTCATCTGAACGTAATGCCATTTTATAATCTTCAATGGATTTGCGTAGTTTTTCAAGATGTGGAAGAGCATCTTTAGCCCCTTTACCGCTAAAAACAACCGTAAATTCCTCCCCCCCATAACGGAATGAACGTCCACCACCAGATACAGCCATAAGTCGTGATGCAACCACCTTTAAAACCTGATCACCCACATCATGACCATAATTGTCATTAAATCTCTTGAAGTGATCAACATCAACCATAGCGATAGCATATCTACTGCCTAAACCACGTAAAAGCTCATTTAACGCACGTCTTGAGGGCAGACCGGTCAACTCGTCACGAAATGCCATATGGTGCGAGTCCTGTATAATAGCAAAAACAAGGATTAGACTGGCTGCAGAGCTGAATATCGTTGATACAAAGGGTCTTTCAGGGAGGGAAAATATAACTATAAGGGCAATAGCCACTCCAAAGAGCGCACCCTCTATAGGATTTGACTGGTGCCAGATTTTCCATAGAATTACAAACAGAGCAAAAGAAAGGAAAAAAATACTGATTTGAGGAATTGCAAGGTTTGCTAAAAATGTTGCATGAAGTATTGGAGAGGTCAAGCTGTTCCACAAAGCCTGGCTGCCAATATACATTGTTATCGCAAATACAGAAAGCTGGCTAAAAAGAAACAGAAAACGAATCCGTGCACAATTTCCTGATATTCCTTTCTCACGCATTATAGAAATTACAAGCAGATTAAAAGGAAGCAATACTGCAAGAGCCCTGTATACAAGCCAGGCATCTGGAGTTGTCAGACCAGCGCCCAGGTAGTGAGTCAACAGGTAGTAAGCAAGGATTATCAGAAAGTTCATCAAACAAACACGACCTCGCTTGAAATGATACGCTGATGAGAATGCAACGGATGCAAAAAGATAGGGAGCCATCTCCAGCAGTTCTTTTTCAGCAGATGAAAAAGTTGGAACTCGCGAGAGAATCCACCATGAAAATATAAGAATAATTACTGGAAAGATAAGTGCAAATAAATTCCGGGGCATTGGAAGGACAACTCTTTTTTACGACTGTCCCGCTGGTTGATTTAGCGATGATATGGCACGTTCAACGGCAATATGCAGTTCAGGTAGATCCGGTAACGTAGCGGCCAGTTGCTGCAAATACTCCCTTTCAAGTAAAAGTTTTCTGGTCGTTTCAAAGTTAAGATCATATACCCATGATATCTGAAGCAATCTGAAATCATTAAGGAACTTCGTCTGGCTCAACTGCACAATCTTACCTTCTGCCAGAGCATTCAGGCAATCCATAGTCACTTCCGGCAGATCAGGAAGCCCCAGACCTACAGCTGAAGCACGTTCGGCTTCTGGAAGTCGGTAATTTTCTATCACCACTTTCCATATATCAAGCTTATCCGCATCACGAATAAGGCGGATAAAGAAATCCGTGGGTGAGGAGTATTTCTCAGGAAGATTTAGCAGATTATGAAACAGCACTGCTTCTTCAATAATAAGCCGCTCCTCCTCCGAAAGATCTTTCAACAGACCTTCTCTCTTGATCACCTCAAGAGACAGGCGCGCGTGGTTGTCAGATTCACTGTCACGATAAGTACGCCAGCGACGGTATTGGTAAAAACGACCAACATCATGCAGCAAGGCAATAGAAAGGGCTAACAACCGCTCTTTTTCATTCAGCCTTTCTCCTTTTGAAATCTCCTCCATACATGCAACTACTCGCCATGTATGTTCAACCTTCATTCGTATATTAAGCAGACCTTCCGGATCCAGATCGTAAAAACCGGCAACATGGCTTGCAAACCATTCTTTTAAAGTATCAAACTGCTCTAGATACATTACTCTTTTGACCCCGTGTAGATAGATGAGATTCCGAAGGTCAGAGGCTGACACCTGACATGCTTGAAACCTATATCTGTCATAATATTGCAGAACTCCTCGGTTGACGGGAATTCCAGGACTGAATCCGGTAGATATTTGTAGGCATCATATTTGGAAAAGAGTCCGCCAATAGCAGGAAGTATACGGAGAAAATAGAAGTGATACAACCAACGGAAAACAGCCGATCTAGGAATTGAGAATTCAAGAATAACAATACGCCCGCCAGGCTTGATTACCCTCCAGAGTTCTGCGAGACCCAACCGGCGATCTACCACATTACGAATACCAAAGGCAATTGTAACAGAATCAAAGGTATCTGATCCGAACGGGAGATCTTCACATGGAGCCACCTTGAAATCAATCCGCTTTGCGTAAGGAGAGGCTGCAATCTTTGTCTGCCCCAATGCTATCATCTCAGGGCTGAAATCTGCACCTGTAATCATAACCGAATCCGGCGTAACACGTGCAATCTCAAGGGCAACATCGCCAGTACCTGTGGCTACATCAAGCACTTTGCCACCTTCCGGCGCCTTTATAAGACGAACCGCAATACGTCGCCAGTGCTTGTCAATGCCAAAACTAAGCAGATGGTTAAGAAAATCATATTTTGGAGCAATGGTATCAAACATCTGCTGAATCTGCTCGCCTTTTTGCGATAGCCTGAACATGGAATTTGGTATACCCTTCGACATTCGTTTGATGATATAAGACAAGGAGTTGTCATTTATCATATTTTAACAGTTCACACCAGAAGAAACACCCCCCACTGATTCTGAACAACGGAGAAACTGTCAACCATGCCACAATTCCGACCACAGGATATCCTTGACATCCTGATAATGAGTATCCTGATCTATCAGCTTTACTCATGGTTTCGCAATAGTCTGGCAATTCAGGTGCTCGCCGGGCTTGGCACTGTTACAGCCATCTATTTTTTAACCCGCCAGACAGGGCTGTATATGACAAGCTGGGTATTCCAGCAGCTAGGCACAGTCATTATCGTCGTTATTGTAGTTGTATTCCAGAATGAAATAAGACAGACACTATACCGTTTCAGCAAGCTGAAAGAACTCCTAAAAGGCACTACTTTTTCGGATTCTCCTATCCCTTCAACAATCGCAAAGGCCGTATTTGAGCTGGCAAAAGATTACTGCGGAGCAATAATTGTCTTTCAACGTAACGACCCTCTCGACGACCAGCTCACTAACGGTATTCAGATGGATGCTCTGGCATCAACACCTTTGCTCCACACAATTTTTCAGGACGGAACACCGCTACATGATGGAGCAGTAGTAATCAGAAATGGATTAATAACCCAGGCAGCCTGCCTGTTACCTCTTTCTGACTCCAATCAGATACCTCAGCATTATGGCACACGCCACAGGGCAGCTATTGGCTTGACAGAAAGAACCGATGCCATTGTGCTGGCAATATCTGAAGAGCGCGGAGAAGTATCACTGGCAATAGCAGGCAATCTTACAGTCATCCAGAATGTCGAACAACTTGACTCAAGGCTGGAAGAACTCTTAACCTCCAATTCAAATGAGCAGAAACGTCCATTTTTCAACAGGATTTTCAGTAATCTCTTACCAAAAGCAGCAGTATTACTATCCGTTACCATCATCTGGCTGATGCTTTCGGCTCGTCAGGGCGAGGTGGCAATTGTTCCTGTACCACTTGCCCTGCATGGCCTTCCTGACGGCTTATCTCTGACAAAAGTAAGCCCAGAAGAGGTTACTGTAAGATTGCGTTCAACTTCAGGACTGGTTCCATCCCCACGTCAGCTTGATCTGACTGCTGATCTGGATCTTTCCTCCGTTAAGGAAGGATACAATACAATGCGTGTTTCACTTTCTCATGTACGGGTTCCAGCCGGCATGACAGTCGTTGGTATAGAACCGACAACTGTCAAAGTTGTTGTCAAGGGCAGTCAGAAGCCAAGATAGCATTTTATACTCATAATGAATATTTTATTACTTTAGGCGAAGGTTGACAAAAATCCACTTTTGTTATATAGGATAAAATAATGTTTCTAAAAAATTAAGGAAGGAGGATGAGAGATGAAGTATCAAACAAGGCTGCTAGCAGCTATTATGCTGCTTATTTTCGCCCTTCCCTTGCCAGCTTTAGCTTCTAAAACACATATATCCAGAAAAAATGAAACACTTTCAAGTGTTGCGCGCAAATACCGCGTTTCAGCTGAAGAGATAAAAGCAGCAAATAACCTGACCAGCAACCGTATTGCCAAAGGTACAAACCTTATAATTCCCTCAAATGCAGCTAAACAGCAGCAACCCATTGAAAACTGCAACACCTACACTGTTGCTAAAGGTGACACCTTACCCAGAATCGCAAAAAGAACCGGCAAAAAGATGTCTGATCTTCGTCGTATCAACCACCTTAAAGGTAACCGAATTAAGCAGGGGCAGGTATTGGCATTGTCAGACACGGCTGAAACATGTGATCTGGTTGCTGCACGACAGGCTCATAAAAGCAAATTACAGCTTGTAAGCAAAGAACTTATAAATGATCAGGAACTTAATAACACCCTTGCAGAACTCTCTGATCTTGACACTGATACACCGGTTGACCTGGCTAAAAACCTGGAAAACCGCTCCACCGGTTTTCTGGGGATACAAAAAACAGCTTACACCTTTCTGGGTGCAAGATACCGCTTCGGCGGAAACAGTCGCTCCTCTCTTGACTGTTCAAGTTTCACACAACAGGTTTTTCGTGATCTGAAAATCTCACTGCCCAGAACTGCACGTGAGCAATTCCGTGTTGGAAATCAGGTTTCCAATGGCGATCTTCGCCGTGGTGACCTTGTTTTTTTCCGCACATATGCCCCATTCCCCTCACATGTGGGCATCTATCTGGGTAATCGTAAGATGATTCATGCATCCTCAGCAGATCGTCAGGTAGTTATTTCATCAATGGACACCCCCTATTATCTCTCACGTTATCTTGGGGCAAGAAGAATTGGAAATATAAATACCGATATGCTGAACATAAATGAACTACTTCTAGGTATCGATGAAGAGCAGGAATCTGATGTCCTTGCAAATGACCATATGGGACTTAATCTGCCTGAAGCCCTTGTCAAATAAAAGACCCTTCTCATAAATCCTGTACGGGCTCAAAATTGAGCCCGTTTTTTTTGCCCGCTTTTTTCAGGAGATATCAATAATAATGCACCTCTTGCTTGCCTACATATCCAGCCAGCAACAAGAGATCAAAGCTGAAACTTATGAATCTCTTCTGCCTATTGGACTCTGTTCTCTTCATGCAATGCTACGTTCGCAAAACGTACCTGTTACTCTTGCAAACCTTAGCGGCATGAAACAAAAAGAGATTCTCACACTCCTGAAAAAGACAAAACCGACAGTTGCAGGGTTATCACAATGGACTCACAACCGGCATACAACTATTGAACTCGCAAGGATTATAAAGAAAACTTTACCTGACTGTGCCATTCTGCTTGGTGGTGGTCATGCATCAGAACAGGCAGAACAGATTCTTTATAATCACCCAGAAATAGATATTATTTTAATCGGAGAAGGAGAAGAAACTCTTCCGGAACTTCTAGAGGCAATAAAAATCAGAGGCAGCCTTGAACTGATCCCCGGTATAGTAATCCGTAAGCATTCGAAACCATTCAGAACTCAAAGCCGCTCAATTGTTAAGGAACTTGACAATCTCCCATTTCAGTCCCGCTATCTTCATGAAGCTATAAATGTTAACAGCAGGATTCAGGCAGAGTTTATAAGCAGCGCCAGAGGTTGTCCAGCTGCCTGCACCTTCTGTTCATCCCCCTCTTTCTGGGGACGCAAGGTCAGGAATCGTTCAGTGAACTCCGTTATTGAGGAGATACTTTTTATAAAAGAAAAGTATGGGCTGATATACATTTCGCTCAGGGATGACACATTTACTGCAGATCGAAGGAGAACCGTTGATTTTTGCCGTCAGCTAATAGATAGGCGGCTAAACATATTCTGGAACTGCCAGTCCAGAGCAGAGGTTATTGATAAAGAAACCCTCCAATGGATGCGCAAAGCAGGATGCGAATGTGTTCAGCTTGGCGTAGAATCCGGTTCACCGGATATACTTAAGCTTCTTAACAAGAATATATCAACTGAACAGGTTATCAGGGCAGCGGATTTAATCCACCAATCAGGCATAAATCTATCTGTATACCTTATTTCAGGAATACCTGAAGAAACAAAAACTAACAGAAAACAGACAATTGATCTTATCAAAAGGATAAAGCCGGATGATCTGCAAATAGCCCCTTTGGCCTACTATCCCGGAACCGCTTTATTTCAATCATCAATCATCAGTGGAAAGATTGATGACAACATATTTGAAACAAGCAGAACTGAAGCCGTGCTGGCAAAACCTGACGGACTTAAAGATACAGAACGGCTTTTATCTCTTACCCGCCCCTACCAAAACAAAAAACTTATCAAAACCTTTATTTCAATCCAGAAGGAATCAGGATATTCAGCAGTTACAGCTATGCTTACAGGTGACTTATTTCTGGAAAAAGGCAATTTTAAAGAGGCGGAAAAGGAATACCTACAAATTACCGAAACAGAACCGGATCACCCATGGGGCTGGTATCTGCTTGGAGAGCTGTATGAGCAGGCAGGAAAAGCAGAGAAGGCTGTTATATGTTTTGAAAACGTCTTGAAGCTTGTACCAAACCACCAGCCAACACAGGAAATACTCGGCAGATCCGTTGAACAGAAGAGGCGACTGACATAGATTCAGTCGCCTCTTATTTTTTTAACATTACAACTCTTTTACTTTACCACTTCAACCGCCTGCGTTAGAACCAGCGCATCAAAAGTGCGGTTTAATGCCTTGCTTGGGAAATTAGGCAATGCAGGTGCATCTGCATATTTTACTTTATCACCCTTTGCAACTTTCATCGGCATGGCGGCAACCCAAACCTTGTTGCCATTATCATGCTGAACTTCCATGTAGATATACTGTCCACCATCCAACACCTGCAGAACCTTCCCTGTTTTGCTGGGAACACCCTGCGGAACAGGCATAGGCTTGATTCCTGCGTGCGGATCACCCTGCGGCGTGCCATGTGCTGCATCATTCGGCATTGCAGGCTTTCCTTCGGGAGCCGCAGGCATACCACCAACCGGCGGATGACCTGGCGGTAATGAAGCAGCAGCCTGCTGATTAGAAGGTACTTCTGTCTTTGGTTTGTCCTGGCAGCCTGCAAGAGCAAGAGCTGCAATCATTAAAGCAATAACACTTACTTTCACTGTTTCCTCCTGCTTGTTAATATGAATTATCTTTAACTATAACATAGCTAAAAGAGTCACGCCAAAGAAAAAAGAACCTCCTCCTTGCCCTGCACAAATACTGTGGTATATAGCTATTAAAAGCCTTCATGGAGGTTTCCATGTTCGAATCTGCAGAGCTTGGCCATAAGATTAGTAAATCTGTTTATAAGAAAGAACTGCCCGAACTGCGTGAGCAGTTACTTGATGACCAGCTTGACCTTCTTCAATCAGGCAAGTTTCCGGTTATTATACTTCTTGCCGGGGTTGACTGCGCCGGCAAGGGTGAAACCATGAACCTGCTACATGAATGGATGGATCCCAGACATATAGAATCCCACGCCCAGCGTGAGCTTACTGATGAAGAGCAGGAACGACCACAGATGTGGCGTTACTGGAGGGATTTACCCCCCAAAGGCAAGATTGGCATCTTTATCGGCTCATGGTATTCATCTCCTCTTATTGAGAATGTTTATGGAAAAAGCAAAAATGCCGAACTTGATCAACAACTCGATCGGATCATCCGTTTTGAAACTATGCTTTGTAATGAAGGAGCACTGATCCTTAAATTCTGGCTCCACCTTTCCAAAGAACAGCAGAAAAAAAGGTTGAATAAGCTCGCAAAAGATCCCAAAACAAGTTGGAGAATCACTGATAACGACTGGAAAAACTACAAGCTTTATAATCGGTTCCGTATGGTTTCCGAGAGAATGCTCCGCAATACCAGCACTCCTGAATCACCTTGGATTATTATTGAAGGAGCAGATGAACAGTACCGTTCACTCTCTATAGGCAAGGCAATTCATGAGGCACTTCGCCGTCGGCTTGATACTGCAGAGCAACATATTATTGAAGAGCCTATTCCACCCCTTTTCACCTCTATTGATGGCCTTCATATCTTACAGACCCTTGATATGACCAAAACTGTATCCAAGAAAAAGTATGATGACGACCTGGAAATCTTGCAGGGGCGCCTCAACCTCCTCTCCCGTCACAAAAATTTTAACAAGCTATCTGTTGTCATGGTTTTTGAAGGAAACGATGCCGCCGGAAAAGGAGGGAGCATAAGAAGAGTCACACAGGCTCTTGATGCAAGGGCTTACCGGATTATACCGATTGCAGCTCCAACCGAAGAAGAAAGGGCGCAGCCCTATCTCTGGCGCTTCTGGAGACATCTCCCAAGAAGGGGGCGTTTTGCTATATTTGATCGCTCCTGGTACGGGAGAGTGCTTGTAGAAAGAGTCGAAGGGTTCTGCTCTCAGGCAGACTGGATGAGAGGATATGGTGAAATAAACGACTTTGAAGAGCAGATGGTTCGAAATCATACAGTTGTAGTTAAATTCTGGCTGGCAATAACAGAAGATGAACAGTTAAAGCGCTTCAAGGAGAGGGAAAAGATAGGATTCAAGAGATTCAAGATCACGGAAGATGATTGGCGTAATCGTGAAAAGTGGCCGCTTTATCAACAGGCTGTCTGCGATATGATTGACCGGACAAGCACTGAAATCGCTCCCTGGACCCTTATAGAGGCAAATGACAAGAATCATGCAAGGATCAAGATAATAAAAACAATTTGCAATCAGATCGAACAGGCACTTGAAAGAGTTTGAACATCGCTGTATAAAAATACCTGTTTCCGCAGAGAATCCTCAATTCTATAAAAAGGATTGCTTATATGCCTATTTTACCTGAGGTTTTAAAAGCCCTCGACACAACGCAGGAAGCGCTAATAAAAAACCTGATTGATGACACCCGCAGCGTCTATTCAACCATGCTGGGACTGGATCTGATGCATTTACCACTTGAAGTTGATCCGATGGAACATTTCAAGGACTGCGTTTCTGCCATGGTTGGCCTGGCTGGTACTTATAACGGTCTGATTTCAATACATCAACCAATATCACTGGCTCTTAAGGTTACTGAAGCCATGCTGGACATGGAAGTTTCAGAGGTTGATCAAGACGTTTTTGATGCCCTGGGAGAAATAGCCAACATGCTGGCTGGAAACGTCAAACAACACCTGTCAAAAGGCGGATTGGATGTAAGACTCTCCACCCCCTCAGTCGCAACAGGCAGTGACTACATAATCTGCGCTAAACAGTCAAATTCAATGAACCTGCTTTTTGACCTGGATGAGGAATGGCTGCTGGTAAGTATAGTACTTGAAATGGATTGAAATGATTAAGACGAGAGCCGTACAAAAAAACGTTCAGTAGAGCGAAGTATCATAAAAAACAGTTCTTTCCTAAGATTTGAGCGTAATTTGATGTAAGGATTTCGAATATAGTAAGGCTTCGCTCCCGCCAGCAAGGCGGAGAGACAACCGGTCAGCAGACGGTCATCAGCCATAAGTATTGAAGACAGGGGAACTGAAGCCAGTTCCCCTGTCTTTATTAAACCGTCTGGAAAAGGTTTCTTTCGAACAGCTGAAATGAATCTCAACTCAGGAAAATGTGTGGCAAACCAGCTAACTCTGGGGCCAAATGGTCGATTAGAAAGGATAAAGATTCGTCCCGATCCAAAAACAGAGACCGCCTTCTCCAACCATTCAACAACCTCCGGAAGCGGCTGATCCGCACCATGAGGTGCGAGAACACCATCAAAATCCAGCGCAAGCGCCTTAATTCCAGAAGCAGCAAGCTGATCAGCTGTTTGCTCCAGAATGCTTCTTGTTGGAGGTGTATCTTCAATGAGCCTTTTCAGCTTTGCACGATACTGACAACCTTTTATTATGCCTTCTATAATATGTGATATGACAGAATTCCAATCTTAATAGCCGTTTGTACAATATCGGCAGAATTAATAGCAACAAAACCGTTTTCCTGCAACACCAACCTGCTGTGCAAAACAGTCAATCTTATTTCTCTTCTGTTTTTTAAATCCAGACGCTATATTTCAGATATAGAGGGCAGGAGCAAATTATTCCACGGGAGGGATAAAAAGTGGAACAAGACCTTTTTCCATTTAATAAAAAAATTACTGGGCTTCTTGAAAACCAGGACAGGATCTTTAATCTAGTAGTAGAAGTTGCTCCCAGACTGATTGCAGCTGGGTTGATTCTTGCAACAGGATATTATGCAGGACGCTGGGCAGGACGGATGCTTGACAGGATACTTACACGCCTTGAACTTGATCTGACAATAAGGCAGTTACTGGTAAGAACAACCAGAGTTCTGGTGCTGTTGCTATTCCTCATAATATCTCTTCAGAACCTCGGCGTCGATCTTCTGCCTATGATCGCCGGAATCAGCGTTGCAGGTGCAGGAGTTGCACTGGCAATGCAGGGTGTACTCTCAAACTTGGCCGCAGGACTTACTATAATTTTCACTCATCCATACAAGGTAAATGAATATATCTCAATCGCTGGCGAAGAGGGGATGGTTGAAAATATCTCTCTTTTCAGTACAACACTAATCCATGTCGATCTCTCGCGTGTTGTCATACCCAACAGAAAAATTGCAGGTGAAATCCTGCATAACTATGGAGAGATCAGGCAGATAAATATTACAGTAGGGGTTGCATACAACACGGATCTTGAACTGGCTCTTGCATCGGTAAAGGAGATACTGGATAGAAATCAATTGGTACTCAAGGAACCTGCGCCGTTCGTTCAGGTTGCCAAACTGTCTGATTCCTCAGTAATAATCGGAGTACATCCCTGGGTTAATGTTCCGGATTATCCGCAGGCTATAGGAGAGCTTAACAGGAAAATCCTTGATATATTCCAAAAGCGAGGGATTCAGATCCCTCTACCGCAGAGCGAGGTTCGTCTGTTGGGAGAAACCTCAAGATAACGACCCGCGCTCTGCAGCATTGAGCACTATTCGTTTTAGACTAATGACAAAAATTATTTTACCTCAACATTAATCTGCTTGGGCTTAACCTCTTCCTTCTTGGGCAGAGTAACCGTAAGAACACCCTTTTCACAGGTAGCTTCAACCTTTTCCTGTTGTACCGTAGCCGGCAACTTGAAACTGCGCTGGAATGAACCAAAATACCGTTCAATCCGATGATAATTTTCCTTTTTCACTTCACTTTCATGCTTACGCTCACCTTTAATGGTAAGCATATTATCTTCAATACGTACATCAATATCTTTTTGATCAATATCCGGAAGTTCAGCCTTTAAAACAATTGAATCACCTGTTTCATAGATATCTACAGGCGGCTGCCAAATCCCCTCTTTTATATCCTCACCTGAATACTCATTTCCGCCCCATGAAAGGTTCAGAAGACGATCCATCTGATCTTGCATGCTGCGAAGTTCACGTAGCGGATTGTACTTTACAATAGCCATGACAATTTCCTCCTCTTTCGTTGTTTTGAAATGAATTAATACCGCTCTGATAAAAAGATAATCATCTTAAATGAAATGTCAAGGGGGCTAACGGCTGCCAGGGGCCAGAGAGATGCTCTACCTGCCGACGCAACCATTCCAGCCGTTCACCGGATGCAGGATGAGTAGAAAGTATGGCCGGGGGTGAAGTCCGTTTTTCTGCAGCCAGACGTTCGTAAAAACGAACCATTCCCTCCGGCGAGATCCGTGCAGCCACCAGTCGCTGCAGACCGTTTGCGTCCGCCTCCCGTTCGGCATCACGCGAAAACCGGAGTTCAGTAAGCCTGGTAGCCGTATCGGTTAAAATACTGTCAGAAAGATCACCAACCAGCATACTCAGAGCAGCCCGAAGGCTCATGCTCTTAAAAATCCCCTGCAGGCTGTGACGCAGTTCTGCATGAGCCACTTCATGGGCAAGTACACCGGCAAGCTCTTCAGCAGAGACCACAGCATTCAGTAATCCTCTGAAAACTACCACCACACCGCCGGGAGTGGCAAAGGCGTTGATATCTGGCCGCTCCGCAATAAACCAGCGATAGCTGTGAACCGAGCCTACGGTAAGTTTGCTACCGATAGAGCGGATGGCATCAACATCAGACCCGCTGTCGATCAGCTTCATCTGCAGCCGGGTCTGGGTCAGTACCATATCGCCCAGACGTGTTTCATATTTTATCGGGATACGCTGTACTACCCAGGAGGCAATACGATCTCTGTTCACAAGAAATAAAGCTATCAGCAAAAGCGGCAGCAGTATGAAAAATGCGAGCAGAGCGCCGCCCGTTTTGAAACGGCGCTCCAGACGGTTCTGTTCCCTTGTTATACCATCAAGCTGCCCACTGATCTGTGGCGGTGCCGTGGCTTTACAACTGGTCTGTTCTTCTCCTGCATCAACAATAAACACCCAGCTTGCTTCACCATCCTGCCAGGATATCCTGATTCCACTGCCATTGAATCCTCCGCTTATCAAGGAAAGCCTGTCAGCATACAAAACAGTTCCTGCATCCAGAGCTTTTATTCGCAAGCGACCGGTCAGTTCCCATGCTGCTTCACCAGTAATACCGACTCCCGGGATTCCGGAGCCGAAAAGCCTTCCCCTGAATAAGCTGTCAGTCATCACTACTGCCAAGGATACCACCCAGCACACCAGCGCCTAGAAGCGATCCCTGATCGGCTGAACGACCTCCTGCTGCCGGAGCCGACATGACAATCCGGTTTGCCAGACGGGACAGCGGCAGAGACTGCAGCCAAACCTTGCCAGGTCCTCTCAAGCTGGCAAAGAACAGACCTTCCCCACCAAAGATGGCTGACTTGATCTTACCGACATACTGGATATCAAAATCAATCGACGGCTGGAACGCCACCACGCAGCCGGTATCAACACGCAGAGTCTCCCCTGGGGCAAGTGTCAGCTCGCGCAGGGTTCCGCCTGCATGGATAAAGGCCATGCCGTCACCATCAAGCTTCTGCATGATAAACCCTTCTCCACCGAACAGACCGGTGCCGATCTTCTTCTGGAAGGCTATACCGAGGGATACCCCCTTGGCTGCACAGAGGAAGGAGTCCTTCTGGCAGATGAGGGTACCGCCGATATCAGTCAGATGCACAGGTACAATCTTACCGGGATATGGAGCTGCAAAGGCCACCCGCCGCTTGCCGTTTCCTTCATTGTGGAAGACGGTGGTAAACAGACTTTCTCCTGTCAGCAACCGTTTGCCGGCTCCCAGCAGCTTGCCCATAAAACCACCTGACTGCTGTGAACCGTCGCCAAAGACCGTATCCATCTGAATACCGTCCTGCATATACATCATGACCCCGGCCTCGCCGATGGCTGCCTCACCCGGATCAAGCTCCACTTCCACAAACTGCATTTCAGATCCGAAGATCTCATAATCAATCACATCCATTGCCATGTCAGATTACCTCCCTGATTTGATTAAATATTTAACATGAAATCAGCATGTTATAGCTTCATAATAGAAGCTGGTCAAGTGTCACCAGCAATGCCGCCACGAATTATCTCTTAATACAACTTGAAATGTCGCTAAAACTCATTGCCAGCTTAAGATTATAAGAAGAGTTTTGTCATAATTATTCTATCTGTATTGACAGGCATACCTATACAGTATAGGGATAAAATCAGCTTTAGACAGAATTCAGATCCTGCATAACCTTGCTGTTGCAGGTGGAGAAACAGATGCCTGACAAATCTTTAAAAAAAGAAGAGCTTAGAATCGGAGACCATTTTGTTAAAGCAGGAATTATTTCCAACGAACAGTTGGGGATAGCCCTGAAACGCCAGGTTCAGACAGGCGACAAACTGGGTTCAACGCTCCTGCAACTAGGCTATATAACTACAGAAAAACTGCTTGAGTTTCTTAAGGAGTTCTACAGGATCCCTTCTATTGATATGTTCAGCATAGTTATCGATCCATCTGTAATCAAGGGAGTTGCCCTTGAACAGATGGCGCGCCTTAAGGCCATCCCGATACTGATTTCAGAAAAACTTGTCTTTGTAGCCATGTCTGACCCCAATGATATTGATGCGGTCAACGAGCTTGAGTTTACGCTTGGCAAAAAGGTTCAGCCTATTGCCGCCCCCAACTCACAGATCAAGGCATTTCTTGCATATATGCATAAGAACAGTAATAAACTTCATTCCAAGATCTCTGGTACAGATGTATCAAAAGAGCTGGCCGGCAGAGAATGCCAGGAAAAAGCAAGCGGCATTGAGCAGTTACTTACTCTGCTTGTCCAGCGCAACGCTTCTGATCTGCTGATATCAGCCGGACTTCCACCATGTCTCAAGCTTAATAATGAGATAGTAAGAATGCAGCTCCCACATCTTACACCTGGCAACGTAGAAGAGATAGCCCGTCAGATGATGACAGAAACTCAGTGGAATGAGTTTCTAGAGAACGGAGAATCTGATTTTGGCCTTTTAAAGCCGGAAATCGGACGATTCAGAGTCAATGTCTACCGTCAGCGTTCTTCTGTTTCAATTACTGTCAGAAGCATTGCAGACAAGATTCCAAACATATCATCACTTGGTTTTGGAGAAGAGATTGAGCCATTTGTGATGCAGCCACAGGGGCTTATACTGGTAACCGGCCCGACTGGACATGGAAAGAGCACTACTGTGGCGGCAATGGTTGACAGCATAAATTCAAAACGGAAATGCAACATAATTACTATCGAGGATCCTATTGAATTTTTGCACAAACATAAGATGAGTAATATCAATCAACGTGAAATCGGCAGGGATACCCGCTCATTCAAGGAAGGGCTCAAGCATATATTCAGACAGGCAGCCGATGTAATTGTTATCGGAGAGATGAGAGATGCGGAAAGCTTCGAGATTGCAGTTCAGGCGGCAGGCACAGGGCATCTGGTAATAAGCACGTTACACGCAAACACAACAACGAATGCAATTGACAGAATTATAGAAATATGTCCGGCGGAAAGACAGGAACAGATAAGAAGCCAATTGGCAGACAGCCTTTTGTTATGCATCTGCCAGAGACTTCTACCTGCTAAAAACAAGGCAGGAAGGGTACTGGCATATGAGAAGCTTTCAACATCAAGCCGCATAAAGAATATGATCAGGGAAAACAAGTGTCACCAGATACGCACTATCTTTCAACAATCTGTTGATGAATACTCCCCCCTGGATATATCTCTTGCAGGCCTTGTAAAAGCCGGCAAGGTAAGCTCTGAGGAAGCGCTTAAATATTGCGAGAACCCTGCTACACTAAAGTTTATGACATCCTGATTATAAAAGCTTGATCCCTGCCAGTTCTTTTGATCTCTTTACCGCAGCATCAACTGCATCCATTAGCAGACCATGCAGCCTGCCATTTTCCAAAACATGCATAGCCGCAATCGTTGTGCCACCAGGAGAGCTCACCCTTTCTCTAAGAACTGCCGGATGTTCGCCACACTCTTTCAGGAGTCGGGCAGATCCCAAAACTGTCTGTATAGCCAGACCATTAGCCACATCTCTGGGCAGCCCGTTTTTAACCCCGGCATCAGAGAGCCCCTCCACAAAGGAGAAAAGGTATGCCGGGCCACTGCCTGAAAGCCCGGTCACAGCATCCATGAGGCGTTCTGAAACCTGATATACCGTACCAACCATAGAAAAGATCTCGACAGCCAGTTCAATATCGGCAGAGGTAGCCCTTCTGCCTCCTGATATTGCTGTTGCTGCAGATTGAACAAGAGCCGGTGTGTTGGGCATGGCACGAATCACGCGACAACCGGCTTGAAGAGACTCCTCTATAAAGGTTGTTGAAATTCCGGCCATGATTGAAACAACAAGTTTGGCAGGGCTTACAACCCCTTCAAGACCGGACAGCACGCTGGCTGCCATCTGAGGTTTAACTGAAAGGATAACAAGATTCGCCTCCTGGACAACTTCGCTGTTTTCGTCTGTACTCCTTACCTTTAATGTTGAAGCCAGATGAGAGCGTCTGTCAGCAACCGGATCTGAGACAATTATGTTGCCTGGAGCCATTCCACCCGAGATCAATCCCTTGATAATCGCCTCAGCCATGTTCCCACCGCCGATAAAACCAACTTTGCTGTTCATCAGCATGAAACACCTCCGGTCTTGCTTTCTGTCTGGACTGTGCGCTGTGCCAGTTCCGTTGTCTGCTTCTTGTCTGCAGTGCTGCTTTTCGTGACAAGTATCACTCCAGCACAAACAAGCGCAATGCCGGCCCAACGGAGAGGAGAAACTTCTTCGTGAAGAAGATACTTGGCCAGAACCGCCACAAGCACATAGTTTAAAGCCTGCATTGGAAGAGCAACTGAAAGATCTTCCCATGAAAGCACCGCAAGCCAGATAAAGAAGAACATAGCCAGCATCGCAGTACCAAGTACAATCTTCCATTCCGTCATGGCACGAATGGCAACATCAATTATGCCGCGAAGGTTCATGGTAGAGAGGTCGCCCAGTTCCTTCATCCCCTTTGCCAGAAGTATATCACCGACCGTTCCGGCTGTAACCGCCAGTATCATGAGCACAACTGTCTTAAACATATTCTTTGATCTCTCCACGATAGTTTGTCAGTTCAATTGAAAGCTGCCTTAACTTATCTTTTACTTTTTGAGAAAGCAACGCAGCAAGTTCTTCTTCATGCCTGTAATCAGGCATCCTTCCGGTTATTTCAATATCCGGCAGAATACCGGGATGAAAATATATCTCCGTTATCCCTGCTTTCAGGCTGTCCAGTATTGAAATCAGATACTGTTCCGTCATCCTGCCTGAATTAAGGACACCTTTAACCTCAACAGCTGTTTTTATCTTGTGGTATTTAAGAACAGGAGCCGAATAGCCTGAAAGGGAACCAAAGATGAACCGTTCAATAGATTTGCCGATAAGCCGTGAACTGTCATGTCTCAGATTTTCTAGCAGACGTTCACGGGTGGTTCTGAAGCTTGTAATCCCGTAGAGGGGCATAAGTTCTGAAAGTACAGAAAAAACTGTAGGATGCATCTGAATATTAAGGTGCCCGTCAATATGTGAAAGTGGAATCCCTGCCTTTTGTACCTTCTGTATCTGCGCCTCAATCTCATTTCTAAGCTGCATCCTTATTGTCGGATCAAAAAAAAGCTTCATACCTGCGGCAACAGGGTTTTCAGGGAAAGAACCGTTACTGCCAACAAGCCCTGATAGTTTTTCTGGCGGCAGAACTGGACGTCCCTGCACAAGTGTCAGATGAAGCCCCACCTGCAATCCAGGATTGCGCCTCGCAATATCAACAGCCTCATCAAAGGCATCCCCACCTGCCATCAGAGATGCCTGTGTAAGAATTCCATCCTGCCAGGCCTTCTCTACAGCCCTGTTGACTCCAGACGAAAGTCCAAAGTCATCGGCGTTAATGATAAGTTGTCTTAACACTGTCCCTGTTTACGCTTACGCATATAATCAAGATACTGGCGGCCTTCCTTCAGCAGTTTCTTTCGCTCATTCCCGTCTACAATCATCTTGCCTATACTCCTCATAATATACTTTGGACGGAAATAGAACTTGTCGTAAAACTGTTCAACTGAGTTGAATATCTCGGCATTCGTAAGATCAGGATAGTTGATTACACACTTCTGGTGCCCGGTATCATCAATAAAGTCATCAGAAGCTATCCAGCCCTGCTCCTTTGCCATGGTATAAAATTCTGTGCCGGGATATGGAGAGGCGAGAGATGCCTGAATAGAATTAAGATCCAGTTGCTTGGCAAACTCTATTGTCTCGTTGATAGTCTCTTTTGTCTCTCCTGGCAGACCCATAATAAAAGCTCCATGAATAGAGAGCCCCAGCTTCTTGCAATCCTTTGTAAACTGGATTGCCTGCTCTTTGGTCACCCCTTTTTTGATATTCTTAAGGATCTGCTCATTCCCGCTCTCAAAACCTACAACAACGTGCCTAAGCCCTGATTCACGCATAACCTTCAAGGTTTCGTAATCGCAGTTAGCACGGGTATTTGCAGTCCATGAGATGCCTAACGGTTTGAGAAGTCTCGCTACTTCGCGGGCATGAGTAGTGTTGGCTGTAAAGGTATCATCGTCAAAGGAGAGTTCCCTCATCTCCGGTATATTCTCGGTAATCCACTTAACCTCATCATATACATTTTTGGGCGAACGGGTACGCATCTGACGCCCTGAAAAGGTCTGCGGCCAGAGGCAATAGATACACCTGAACGGACAACCACGGCTGGAATATATAGATACGTAAGGATTCTTGAAATGAGGGATTATATATTCAGAGACAGGGAGATCTCTACGGTATACCTGAGCTACAAACGGCAGAGCATCAAGATCCTCTATCAAAAGTCTGTCAGGCGTATGAACCACCTTGCCATCCCTGATAAAGCTCAGGCCATCGACCTTGCTCCATTCCCGTCCCTCGCACAACTCTTTGGTTGAATAGTCAAACTCTCCACGGCAGACTATATCAATAATACCTTTGCCAGCCTTAAGAGATTCTTCAGGCAGAACAGTAACATGGGGGCCTGTAAGCACAGTAATCATATCAGGCTTGATCTCTTTGATACGCCGGGCGGTTTCAATATCAAGCTGAAGGGTCGGGGTAGAAGTGTACATCACAACCATGTCAAACTTCTTGGCAATCTCAAGACAGGCAGGCAGATCCAGTTTTTGCACAGGCGCGTCAACAACCCTGCTGCCTTCTATCATACCGGCAGGATAACAAAGCCAGGTAGGATACCAGAATGATGTCACTTCTCTGGATGCCTGATAACGTGCGCCAGCTCCGCCATCAAAATCCTCAAAGGTAGGCGGGTTAAGAAAAAGCGGTTTCATTACAACTCCTTGGTAGTTACTGAAATGTTTCACAATAGTGGATTTGACGGAATAAAGTCAAGAAAGTTCCGGTAACTTGACATCACAGGATATTGCGGCAAAATGGTATTAAACAGATCAGAAAGGAACATTCTATGCGAACGGTAGCAGGTATATTAACAGGATCGGTTTTGATTGTATCAGCCACCTGCTGTTATGCAATGGAGCTGAAAGGAACTCAGATTAAAGGGATTCCGGGTCGTGATGCCCAGATTATAAGCACTCCTGTAAAAATTGTTAAACCGATGAAGGTAGATCGGATTGAAGGCGGAAAAGAGGGGCTATGCATTCAATCACCGGCAGAGGTTCCGTTATGCGGAGACCCCTCCGAATTGAAAGGCAAAACCTTGAAACCGGGCAGCTACACCATCTATCCCAACATACCAACCGGCAAAGACAGAGCCTCAGTCATAGTCTATCTGAAATAATACAAAAAACAAAAAGGGCAGCGATTAAGCTGCCCCTGCACCTTTTGAAAAATCAAACCTACTTCTTCTTCAGATCAGGCTTTGCCGCATTCTTTTTTGGCTGCTTGGCAACAATACGATCCTTTACCTTCTCATATACCGATTCCGGCAGAATCTTGCGTGAAACCAATTGAGCCTTGTTTGCATAAGGCCGGTTTACCACAATCTTGGCAATATAGGCGTCTCCAAGTCCGGGAATGGCCTTTAACTCTGCATCTGTAGCGCTGTTGATATCAACAGGCTCCAGCTTTGCTGCAGGGGCTTTGGCTTCTGCCTTTGCTGTGGCAGGTTTTGTCGCAGGCTTTGCAGGCTCGGCAGCAAAAGCCGTATTCAGCGATAAACTCAGCAGGGCAAAAACAACCAGCAGACTAATCCAGTTTTTCTTCATCTTTTATGTTCTCCTTTCTGATATTGATACTGTCTTTATCAACAGTATAAAGCGCTGTCAATCATCCAGATTAAGCCGTTTGCCACAGGCAGTATAAAGCCCGACAATTACTTTCCACAGCATTTTTTATACTTCTTTCCACTGCCGCAGGGACAAGGCTCGTTACGCCCTATCTTGGTAACAACAATAGGCTTCGGTTTAACGATAGTTCCATCTGTAAAGAACCAGATGCCATCCTTTTTCTTAAACAGGGCATTTTCATGATGTTCATGCAAAGCGCCATCCTGCTTGAACCGGGCAACAAACTCCACCTCTCCGTTACTGTCATCTTTAAGACCCCTGACAGTATCCATTATATCCAGTCCTATCCATTCAGATGATTCAGCCCAACTCCTGGTTCCAGCCGGGTCGTAATCCTGACGGTGTTCCGGATGTATACTTTCGTAGATGAAATCCATTTCAACCCTGGTATATGCGGAATATCTCGCCCTCATCAGCTGCTCGGCAGTTTCTGCGGGTCGCGCCCCCTTAATAACAGGTTCACAGCAATCAGAGTAAGATGCGTTACTTCCACATGGACAAATGTTCATGTCAAGTCCCCTTTAGAAGAGATAGTAATTTGAGCGGAGTATAATACGCTTTGACACAACTGCAAAACGGTTTTAGCAGTATATAAAAAACGCTGAAAAATCCTATAAGGGACTTGGAATTTACTGATGTACCAGTTTTACGCTCAGATTCTGGTCAGATTTGTTGCGCCAGATTGAACAAAACCGCAGGCGTAGCAGTGCTACGCTGAGGATTTTGTGATTGATGGGCGGCAAAGATGACCGGAAGATGAGATGGAAAACGGTATATTGGTAAGTTCCGAGTCTCTAACACTTAAAAAGGACAAGGTTTTTTAGTATTTACTGCAATTAGGATTATATCTATTAAGTTTTCCAGTCGGCATGCTGACAGGATAAGAATGTTAGGCTTGAGAATTTTCTGAAAGACAATAGAGCTATTTCGTAAACTTGATTGCGACTCCCGTAGCCCTGTACTCCGTAGCAGGGAACGATGGGAAAACGGTAATGTCAATCTGTCTGCTGGATATTTCAGGCAGGATTACTGCATCGGCATTCAGTTTGCCAGCCTCTTCACGCAGTGCCTGTGTTGCCCATTCATGCAGTTGGGGTGGAATGGCATAGTCAGTGAAATAAACCTTGCGTTTCACCTGAATCCTGCCAATTTTGTTGTAGGGTTGTTTAAGTTCGTCCATTGAGATCACAGGAGGGAGGTTGCCACTGATACCTGCTATTGGTATAGCGGCACACCCTCCAAGGATAAGTACCATTAGTAATAAAAAAAACAGTCTGACCATCTATTTCACACGGTACACAATCTTGCGACCAATACAGGAGTAATCGATCTCCCTGGTGACCATCTTGGTAACGTATCCTGTAGTTGTGTTTATTCGTCTGACGAATAGCACTACCTTACTGTTATTCAGGAAGTTGTAGGTACCCACTACCGCTTCCGGTTGCGGGTAATCACCATGCTTAATTTCACTGACACGGCGGGTGAGGGAAACCAGGCCGTTTTCATTCAGCTTGAAATACTTGCCAAATTCAGCTTGTACGATCTTATAGCAACAGATTTGGTTCAGGCTGCCCCGCATCAACTCACCCATCAAAAGCCCGGATTCGCCTGGCACGTATGACTTTAAATCCACAAAATCGGTAACAAGCACTGTCTGACGCCTGATTTCCTCCAGACCGCAAGCATTAGGCATTACCTTGAGTGTACCGTCAGGATTCCTGACCGCGCAGTCAGTGCAGCTATCTGTGCAGAGTTCATAAGCCATTTCCTGAAAAAGAGGCTTCAGTGTTGTGGAGTCGAGCAGTTGCGGCAAGGTTTTGCCGTAGCAGGGGCCATAGACAATCTCAGTTGCCGCACAACCAGAGAGCATGCATAGCAGTAACGCAACAATGGCAAGACGAAGTATCAACGCACTCCACCGTTGATTTTAACCGGTGATGTTGAATCGCTACTGGTACACGTTCCAATCTCACGGCAACTGTAAGGGGTGTCTCCAACAACCTTCATGGTTTTCAGGTGGTCATCATGAAAGAGTAGTTCATCAGTGAACCAGGTAACCGGCAGGTGAATCTGACCAGACGACACCACAAGGCCTGTATTGATATCTATTACACGTGAGTTCACGATGATGTGTCCACCGGAAACAGAATAAGTACCCGCAACAATGCCACCTATCTTATATTGATCCCGCAACTTCTTAATGTCTCTACTCAGCGAGAACTCGCCAGATTCATTGATGACAATATCTTTCGTGAGTCGAACCTCAAAGACTTGCCATTTACGGACTTGCAATTCGTGGATGATATTCTCCGCAATCAAGCGGCCAAAGGGCGTAGTTTCTGACAATTTATTCAAGTTGACAAAGCTGGTTACGATAAATGTATTTGACAGGCTCTTGCGATCAGCGTTCCTTTCCAGTTGGTCACTTAGAAAGATCATGCGTGCATTAAATCGCCCAACTGTGCTGCCACTATCCTGGACACCGATCGGTTCGCTCACGATATACCGTTGGCCTGGTTGTAGGGCTGTAACGTCGCCTGCAGGAACAGTTCCAGCTGCAGGGTTGGTCGGATAGTTGGTCGTAGTTGCCATGCAGCCGCTTAAAACAAGGGAAAACAGCAAGCCAGTCAGGATACAAATCTTCCTCATATACCCCTCCATTATTGCACCACCAAGTTTCGGGGCATGTAGATGTACTCGACACGGTTTGTCTCATACTCCCAATTCTTAGAACGATAGGAGACTGGATAATCCCGGCGACAGAGATAATCTCCCGGAAAACAGTTCTGAGGACACCAGACATCTTTTGCGATTTCGTAGGTGTTGCGAACACACAGTGCATCATTGGTACAGGGTATAAGAATCCTGCTCTGGGTTCCGTTATCCACCACAACTGGTGTTGCAATACAGCCACCCATGATTGTTGCCATCAGCAGCAGTAACATTCCAAGACAGATTCTCATAGCGCCCCCTATTTTGGATTTAGGCTAAATTATTACGTTATATTTCAGATATAGACTAAATTGTCAAGGCCAACACCAGTTTTTAAAGCCAATAGCCTATTACTATTTTTAACGTTTAGCCTATGTTTCACCCATGGAATCACAAGAATTTCTCATTGCTGTTGGCAATATCATCCGATCACGCCGCAAGGCTCTCAGACTTTCACAAGAACGTCTGGCAGAACTTGCCAACCTTCATCCCACCTACATCAGCGAAATTGAGCGTGGTAAGGTCAACGCTTCTATTTACTGTTTTCAGACCATTGCCCATGCCTTGAGACTTGAATTCGCTGACTTTCTCCTTCTTCCAGAAACAATAGCTAACAGACTATTTGACCAGGACTTGAGTAAGGTCTTCGATCAGGTACGACAATTGGAGCCGACTAAAAAAGAGCTCGTGTTGAACGCATTAAAAGGAATGCTCATGGGCATTACCTGATTAACAGATGTTAAACACAACAACCACCTCCCCTGCCGTATGCCTGCATATATTCCACACCACATTATCAGCCCTTAGATTCATCTTTTTAAACAAAGTTTTGTTTGAACAACCTGTGATCTATGGCAATTCTGGCCGTACTCTGTTATGAATACGCGAGGATAACGCAGATATGCGTTTCCAGCTCTGGTTTGTCTTAGGTGCGTGTTATATGGCCAATGAAGCCGATACCTGTCGAAAAAATATCCTCCCTAAGCTGATTGAATCTGGTTGGGACAGCGAGCCCCACCGGATCAACGAGCAGATTACCTTCACCGATGGTCGGATTGTGCTGGCTGGTAACAAGGTAAAACGGAGGGCTCAGAAACGGGCTGATTATCTGTTACGTTATACCCGTGACTTCCTGATCGCCGTTGTTGAGGCAAAGGCTGACTACCTCAGTGCTGGCGATGGCCTGCAACAGGCCAAAGAGTATGCCGAGATTCTGGGGCTCAAATTTGCATATGCTACTAACGGCAAAGAGATTATTGAGTTTGACTATCTTACTGGGCAAGAAAGCTTAATCTCGCAATTCCCTACACCAGAAGAACTTTGGCAACGCCTGCATACCGGTCAGACAATCACTCCAGAAACCACTCAACGACTGCTATCTCCTTACTACCATCACAGCGGCAAAAGCCCACGCTACTATCAGGAAATCGCCATTAACCGAGTTGTTCAATCGGTATTGCAGGGTAAAAAGCGTAATCTGCTCACTATGGCAACTGGCACAGGTAAAACTGTTGTAGCCTTCCAAATCTGCTGGAAACTCTGGAGTGCTCGCTGGAACGCTACTGGTGAGCATCGTCGCCCCAAGATTCTCTTTCTGGCGGATCGGAACATTCTGGTTGATGACCCCAAGGACAAAATATTTGCTCCCTTTGGAGACGCACGCTGGAAGATCGAGGGCGGTGAAGCCAATAAAAGCCGAGAGATGTATTTTGCCATCTACCAGTCATTAGCGAAGGATGAACGCCGTCCAGGGCTTTACAAGGAATACAAGCCTGACTTCTTTGATCTGATTATCGTTGATGAATGTCATCGTGGCAGCGCCAGGGACAGCAGCAACTGGCGTGAGATTCTGGAATACTTCAGCCCCGCCTACCAGCTGGGTATGACTGCCACCCAATTGCGTGAAGAGAACCGAGACACCTATCTGTACTTTGGAAACCCGGTCTATCAGTATAGCTTGCGTCAAGGGATAGATGACGGCTTCCTGGCCCCCTATCGGGTTCATCGTATCATTACCGATTATGATGCAGCTGGTTGGCGTCCCAGCAAGGGGGAGCTTGACCGCTATGGCAGAGAGATTCCCGATGATGAATACCAGACCAAGGATTTTGAACGGGTCGTTGCGTTAAAGGCACGAACCGAGGCCATAGCACAACACCTGACTGATTTTCTGAAAAAAACAGACCGCTTTGCCAAGACCATCGTTTTCTGTGTAGACCAGGATCACGCCGATGAAATGCGTCGTGCGATTGCAAACCTTAACCAGGATTTAGTCAGTAAATATCCTGATTATGTCTGCCGTGTAACATCCAATGAAGGGGATATTGGGCGGGGACATTTGGGACGTTTTCAAGAGCTGGAAACCGATACACCGGTTATCCTGACAACTTCTCAGATGCTTACGACCGGTGTTGATGCTCCCACCTGTAAAAACGTCGCTCTTGCTCGTGTCGTTGGCTCCATGTCTGACTTCAAGCAGATTATAGGCAGAGGCACCCGTGTCCGGGACGATTACGGCAAGCTCTGGTTTAGTATCCTCGACTACACTGGCAGTGCCACCAGACAATTTGCCGACAAGAATTTTGATGGTGAACCCGTCCTGATTTCGGAAGAAAAGATTGATGAGACTGGGAAGACCTACGAGACCGAAATCACCGAGGAAGCCCCGGTTGTAGAGGATGGCGGTATCGAAGACAACTACGGCCCACCAGATGTTGACTTTGGTGACGAAGAGAAGGAACCGCGCAAGTACTTTTTTGATGGCGGACATGTAGCAATAGCCGCTCATCTAGTCTATGAACTTGATCCAGACGGCAAACAACTGCGGGTTGTCAAATTCAGCGATTACGCTGCAGACAAGGTTCGCACCCTCTTTACCGGTGCTATCAGAATGCGTGAGCAATGGGCCAATCCCAAGGAACGGGCAGAGGTGATCCGGCAACTGGAAGACCGGGGTATCAATTTCAATGAGCTGGCTGAATCAGTAGGACAACCAGAGGCTGATCCTTTTGATCTGCTCTGCCACCTAGCATTTAACGCCCCACTCCGCACCCGTAGAGAACGTGCTGAGCGTCTGAAGCATGACCGGAAAGATTTCTTCGATCATTACAGTCCCGAGGCAAAGGCCATTCTGGAAGAGTTGCTGGAGAAATATGCGCAACATGGCACCGCTCAGTTTGTTGTTCCTGATATCCTGAAAGTGCCACCAATTTCGGAACGGGGGAATGTGATTGAGATTGCCAACTACTTTGGCGGTGCAGAGAAGCTGCGGGAAGCGGTGAATGAGTTGCAGACGCTGCTCTATGCGGGGTGAGTAAATGATGAATGTGGAATGTAGAACGCGAGGAGCTCATGACAAAATTGATCAAACCGCATCTCTCTGATTTTACGGAAATCCTAACCATCATTAAGAGTGGGCGTTCCCGTGCTTTCCAGGCCGCGAATTTGGCGCTGATTGAAACCTACTGGGCTGTTAGCGGCTATTTGTCACACAAGGTTGTCGAGTCCGGTTGGGGAAAGGGCGTTATCCGTTAACTGGCTGATTGGCTACAGGACAATGCCTCGGATGTAAAAGGCTATTCAGCTTCCAACCTCTGGCGGATGATGCAGCTTTATAACACGTATGCTGGTGATGAAAGACTCGCACCACTGGTGCGAGCATTATCCTGGAGCAACAACCTGCTGATTCTGGGGCAGTGCAAGACGCTTGAAGAAAAAGAGTATTATCTGCTCAGTTCCTCCCATGCCAATTGGTCAAAACGGGAACTGCAAAGTCAGATAGAACGAAGCTCTTTCGAGCGTACCATGCTGGCGGATTTGAAACTCGCACCACCGGTGCGAGAATTACATTAGGATGAACATGCCGGACGAGGCTGAGGGGACGTACTTAAAAAGTTGATTTGAGAGGGCAAAACGGTCATTTAGTAAAGTTTTCAAGAACGTCCCCTTTCGCGCTGTATGCGGGGTTTTAATGCAGGAAACCGCGGGACATTCTTGTCATTATTCTATTGAAACACTTAGCAAAATAACACGCAGCGTCCCCCTTGGGGCTCCAACAAACAGGTGGTGTCAAAATGACAGATAGATCATTGCCGTTAAGCGGTTCAGTCTCATTTGAAGAGCTGAAAAAGACAAACGAACATGGTGCTGAATTCTGGAGCGCCCGGGAGTTGCAGCCGTTGCTGGGGTATGGCCAATGGCGGCGCTTTGAAGATGCGATCAACAGGGCCATGGTTTCATGCGGTCAGTCAGGAAACGCTCCTGAAAACCATTTTGCCGGCGCCGGCAAAATGGTCGAGATCGGTTCTGGAAGTAACAGAAAGGTTTCCGATTTTCATCTTTCACGCTTTGCCTGTTACCTGATTGCCCAGAACGGCGACCCGCGCAAGCAGGAAATTGCCGCAGCGCAGAAGTATTTTGCCATTCAGGCTCGTCGTCAGGAGATATCTGATACCTTGGCGGCAGACCTTGAACGGTTGGAAATCAGAAAACAGGCCAGTGAAGAATTCAAGGCACTTTCGGGAGCGGCCCGTGAGGCTGGCGTGCAGGACAGAATGTTCGGAATTTTTCACGATGCCGGTTACAAGGGATTGTATAACGGACTCGGTAATGAAGGAATCAAGCAGCGCAAGGGGATTCCCAAAAAAGATAACCTGATGGATCGGATGGATACCACCGAACTTGCCGCCAATCAGTTCCGCATGACACAGACACGTGACAAGCTCGCCCGTACTCCGGTAAAGGACCAGCAGCAGGCAATCCGCACCCATGAAGCTGTCGGTCGGGAAGTTCGCGAGGCGATCAAGCGTATCGGCGGAGCCATGCCGGAGAATATCCCGCCTGCCGAGCATATCAGCCATGTTGAGAAGCGGATCAAAAACACGCCGCCGTTTCTTGCGCTTGATGGAAGCGATGCAAAAGGGTTGGTTGGGACGGATGGGGAGTGAGGGGTGTTGATGAAGCAGAAAAGCGCAAGCAGATCAAGACTAGGCTGGAAGATTAGCCGGAACTGAAGCAGCAAAAGTAAATTGTGTAGGTTTGACACCATGTGACACCATAAAATTAATAATGTAGACGCGACCCTTATGGAGTTTCTCCTTGATAAAGTAAATTGTGTAGGTTTGACCCTGAGGTTTGGTGCAAGAACTTCTGAGACAAGGACGGCTTATGCCATCTCAATCTATAAATGATACCCGCAATTTCGCTGCTCCATCATCGCAGAGAAATGTTATCTTCATCAGCCACGCGACTCCTGAAGATAACGACTTTACGATATGGCTTGCGTCTCGTCTGCAAGCAGACGGTTACGAGGTCTGGATTGACAAACAGGCTCTTCTGGGTGGCGAGCATTTCTGGCAGGAAATCGACCAGACGATTCGGAACAATGCCATAAAATTCCTGTTGGTCTACAGCGAAAACATCTGCTTCCAAAAGCAGCCCGGTGTCCTTAAGAGCGGCATAGAGAAAGAAAAAAGCTTGGCAGAAAGTATTGCCACAGCGAATGGATATCAGGACTTCATCATCCTTCTCAACATCGATAACTCGGCATACAACCTGTTTATCGGTGCAGACACACTAAACCAGATTCCCTTCTATGAGAACTGGGCCGGGGGGTATGCCCAACTCCTCAAGAAATTCAAGAAAGACGAACTGGAACCATCTAATCTACCAGTAGGAGACTTTTCACGGTGGTACGAAGATGAGTACGTAATACATAATGGCATTGAGAACCTGCATGAAATCTATTATGACTGCTGGTGGCCCATTCCAGAGTTACCAGAGACGTTTTACGTGTATGTGTTCCCGAACAATGTGTTTGCTTCTCAAGTCCACCAGAAATCAAAATACCCTACAGGTAAATCATCCAATATCCTCGTCACATTTCATGACACTGCAGACTTTGAAGTTATGCTAGACGGGCAACCCGAAAGGATTAATTTCACAGCCAAGCATGAAATCAAGGTGAGCGATGTTCTTGCCGGAACTGCAAGGGTAGGGTTCCCAAGCACACGGAATGTTGAAAATTATCTCAGGTCATTGCTACAGAGAACCTTCCATTTAATCATGAGAGAACGCGGCCTTCATTGGCATGATATGGCCAATATGAAGCAAGCCTACTTCTTCACTTCCAAAAGCAACCCGAAAGTTAAATTCCAGTATCCACACCGTGATAGCAAAGCAGAGAAAAGAAAAGTTGTCTTCGGCAAGCACCTGAGCAGTTTCTGGCATTACGCTCTGTCCGCAAAGCCGGTCTTGACTCCACAGATGGCCTTCAGTTTGAAATCCCATATCGTATTTACTACTGATGGTCAAAACCTCTGGGACGACAAAGATAAGATGCACACGGCCAGAAGACAAAAAGGCAGGTTGATGTTCAATGAAGAATGGCGGGACTTGCTCTTTGCTTTCCTCCATGCTCTATGTCAGGGTGGATCAACGGTAAAGACCATGCTGTCCCCTGCGTTTGAACTGTCACTGAAGCCGTGGACTAATACATACCATTCCGATTTCGGTTATTACGAACCGAAAGAAAAAGACCGCCACAACATCCTGGCAGTAGATTTTGAGTATTTCGACAGAGAAGCGGAACCCGACTCTGAAGAGGTTGCTGATGCCTGAACTGTCCCATATTCTTGAACCTAAGCTGACATTTGGCTACGGCCAGAAACTTCAAGACCCGCGAGATGGCTTGATGCTTTTCGGGCCTTTCAGCCGTCCCAAAATCAAGGGACAGGTAAACGTGGGCATCATCGGCCCGGAACGGCAGCGGAATCACTTTAAAGAGTACCTGTACAAAATCCATCGCCCCATATTCCCTGAAACGGTTGATAAGGCGAGGCCGTACTTCCCCGGTCTGGAAGCTGCCTTCGGGGTTTACATTAACTTCGACAACCTCGTTGAAATAGATGTCAGCAGTACCGAACTTGAAAAGTGCCTGAGATACACTGACGGGCATCAGCGTGTTCACAATCTTGTCAACCTGTACACCGTTCCTCTTGAAAAATACGGGAACCAGGAAGAGATTCCAGTTACTGTCTGGTTTGTCGTAATCCCAAACAGCGTCTATCAGTATGGCCGTCCCAAATCAACCATTCCAAAAGCGGCCGACAACATCAGTGACGGAATAAAGAAGAAATTTCGTAATGCCGACCAGTCATTCTTATTTGCTGACCTGAACAAGCTGCAGGAGGCATACGATTTCGAGATTAACTTTCGCCACCAACTGAAAGCCAAGCTCCTCGCGCCCAAGGTTGTGACCCAGATAATCAAAGAGAGCACCATTGCTTACGACCAGATATGGGATGACCCCGACCGCATTCAGACTGAACGGAAGTTTGACACCGCAAAAGCATGGAACATCACTACAACGTTTTATTACAAGGCTGGTGGAATACCCTGGAAGCTGGGAGATATCCGAGAGAAGGTCTGCTATCTGGGGCTGGTGTACAAGAAAACAGAGATTAGGGAAGACAACACCAATGCCTGCTGCGCCGCCCAGATGTTTCTCGATAGCGGCGATGGCATGGTGTTCCGGGGGAATCTGGGGCCTTGGTACAATCCGACAACCAAAGAGTACCATCTATTAAAAAGGGATGCCTACGAACTGCTAGAGCAATCTCTTGAGGCTTTCAGGGAAAAATCCGGGTGCTACCCGGAACAGATATTCATTCATGCCCGGACAAACTTTAATGATGATGAGTGGGAAGGTTTTTCCAGTTCGGCCACAGGCAAGACAACCGTTGTCGGCATAAAAATCAGGAGCGACGGTACGTACAAGATTTACAGAGATTATACATATTGTGTCCCTCGTGGCACCGTTCTGCAGGTTACTGAAAAGCAAGGTTATCTGTGGACTCGGGGTTTTATTCCTAGATTGCAAACTCAAATGGGTCTTGAAGTGCCGAACCCTCTAAACATCGAAATAACCAGAGGCACGATGGATTTTAAAACGGTCTGCAAGGACATTTTGTCATTGACAAAGCTCAATTATAACGCCTGCATCTTTGCTGACGGACTACCAGTAACGCTAAGGTTTGCAGATAATATTGGTGAGGTGCTGACAGCTGCTAGAAACGTCAAGGCGGAGGTTTTGACCTTCAAACATTACATCTGACCGCAGGCACAAATTCGGGGATTTCAATCGGAGCAAACCTTGAAGAAGCGACAGGAGGCCAAAACAAAGCCGATTTCATATTCAAATACTCCATTTCTCTCAAGGAAGCCCGCGAAACTCTCTACTGGTTACGCCTTTTCAGAGCAAAAGACATCGCAACAAACGAAACAATTGATCCGCTTCAGACTGAGGTTCACGAATTGAGTGTCAATATTGACCACTATACTTCGTAACGCACGCATCAAAAATCAACGAGGTTCTAAATGCTTTTTTCAACATTCTGCATTCTGCATTCTACATTTCATGGTGTATCCAATGCAGCGTAAGTCCCCAATCATCCTCACTACATCCCAGCAGCTTGGCTCCATCGTCAAGTCTTCCCGTGACATCATGCGCAAGGATAAGGGGCTTTCTGGCGATATTGACCGACTCCCCGTACTTACCTGGATTATGTTTCTCAAGTTTCTTGATGACATGGAGCGGATTAGGGAAGAGGAAGCTATCCTCTCGGGTGAAAAGTTCAGACCCACCATAGAGTCTCCTTATCGTTGGAGAGATTGGGCAGCCAGGGAAGATGGCATTACCGGTGATGAGCTGATTTCCTTTGTGAATAATGATGAAACAAACCGCCCTGATGGCACAAAGGGAGCCGGTCTGTTTGCCTATTTGCGTGGTCTGCAGGGGGCAAATGGTGGTGATCGGCGTGATGTAGTTGCTACGGTTTTTAAAGGCACCATCAACCGGATGATAAACGGCTATCTGTTGCGGGATGTCATTAACAAGGTAAATGGCATCCACTTCACCTCCTCAGATGAGATCCACACCCTGAGCCATCTTTACGAATCCATGCTCAAGGAGATGAGGGACACTGCCGGTGATGCTGGTGAGTTCTATACGCCCCGAGCAGTAGTACGTTTCATGGTTGAGGTGCTTGATCCCAAGCTGGGAGAGACGATTCTTGATCCTGCTTGCGGTACTGGTGGCTTTTTGGTGGAAGCGTACAGTCATCTGGAGAAACAGTGCAAGACCGTTGAAGACCGTAAGACGCTTCAAGGAAGCAGTATTTATGGCGGTGAAGCCAAGCCTTTGCCGTACCTGCTGGTACAGATGAACTTGCTGCTGCATGGTTTGGAATATCCTCAGATTGATCCTGACAATAGCCTCCGCTTTCCACTGAACGAGATTGGCGATAAGGATCGGGTAGATCTAATCTTGACTAATCCCCCCTTTGGTGGCGAAGAGGAGAAGGGGATTCTCAATAACTTTCCTGCAGAAATGCAGACTTCAGAATCAACACTTCTCTTCCTCCAACTCATCATGCGTAAGCTAAAGCGTCAACCCAAGCCTGGACGGGCAGGAGTCGTTGTCCCTAATGGAGTCCTTTTTGGCGATGGAATCTGTGGCAGAGTCAAGGAACGCCTGCTTAAGGATTTCAACCTCCACACCATCGTCCGACTCCCTAATGGCGTCTTTGCCCCCTACACCGGTATCCCTACAAATCTGCTGTTCTTCGACCGATCCGGCCCTACCAAGGAAGTCTGGTACTATGAACAGCCATTGCCCGAGGGACGGAAGAACTACACCAAGACTCAGCCAATCCAGTTTGAGGAGTTTGGTGATTGCCTGTCGTGGTGGAACAACCGGGAGGAAAACGAACATGCATGGCGAGTGCCGGTAGAGAAGATTATTCAAAATGGCTACAACCTGGATATCAAGAATCCCAATGGTAAAGAGGATGTTCAGCATCTACCTCCTGAACAGTTGGTAGAGGATATTGTTCGGAAAGAACAGCGGATTTTGGAGATTATGGGCGAGATAAGACAGGTGTTGGCTGGGGGTGGACTATGAAGCAGGTTGCTGCTCTCGATCAAGTTTATGGAAAAATCAGAGAAGTTCTCGCGGAAGCCCGTTCTCAGGCCTACCGGGCAGTCAACTTCTCCATGGTGCAAGCATACTGGAATATTGGTCGGGTTATTGTCGAAGAAGAGCAAAGCGGTAAATCTCGATCCGACTATGGAACGTTCTTGCTGGATGAACTGTCACGGTGCCTTACTACCGAATTTGGTAAGGGGTTTGACCGCACCAACATCTCAAAAATGCGGGTTTTTTACCTGACCTACCCAATTGTAGACGCACTGCGTCCACAATTGACTTGGACCCATTACCGTCTGCTGCTACGGGTAGAAAAGGAATCCGCCAGGAATTTTTATCTTGAAGAGTGTATTGCTGCCAATTGGAGCACCCGTCAGCTTGAACGGCAGATTACATCGCTGTACTACGAGCGTCTACTGGCCAGTCGTGACCGTGAGCCGGTGCGAACAGAGATTCAGGATTTGGAACCCGGCCTCACACCGCAGGACGTTATCAAAGACCCATACGTATTGGAGTTTCTCGGCCTCGGTGATAGCACCAGCTTTCGTGAAAAAGCACTGGAAGGGGCGCTTATCGCCAAGCTACAGGAGTTTTTGCTGGAACTGGGGCGGGGCTTCTCATTCGTTGCCCGCCAGAAGCGGTTCACCGTCGATGGTCAGCACTTTTTCATCGATCTGGTCTTTTACAATTATCTCCTCAAATGCTTTGTCCTAATTGATCTGAAGGTCGGCACACTGACCCATCAGGACATGGGTCAGATGCAGATGTATGTCAATTACTACACCCGTGAACTTATGAACGAGGGGGACAATCTCCCCATCGGCATTCTTCTCTGCGCTGATAAGAGCGATGCCCTGGTGCGCTACACCCTGCCAGAGGGTGACACCCAGATTTTCGCCTCCCGCTACAAACTCTACCTGCCAACCGAAGAGGAATTGGCGGCCGAGCTGAAAAGGGAAAAACAGGCCATTGAGATGGAGCAGCGGCTGTCAGGAGTGGCGGATGAGTAGCGCGTGGCCGCTGGTGGCACTGGGGGAGGTAGCCACTCCCGTTGAACGCCCTGAAGTTCCGAGTGCTGGTACAGTCTATCGGCAAATAGGCGTAAGGCTATGGGGAGAAGGAGCCTACGAGCGCGAATCGATTGACGGTAGCCAGACGAAATACAAGACACTTTCTAGAGTCGACGCAGACGATATCATTGTCAACAAAATCTGGGCTCGAAATGGGAGTGTTGCAGTAGTTTCTGAGGCTCTTGCAGGTTGCTTTGGTTCTGGGGAGTTCCCTACTTTTGCACCGAATAAGACCCAACTGCACCCTCGCTGGATTCATTGGTTAACTAAAACAAAAGGGTTCTGGGAGCAATGCGATGATAAATCACGTGGCACAAGTGGTAAAAACAGAATTCGGCCAGAAAGATTTCTTGAGATAACTATCCATCTTCCGTCGCTGGCCGAGCAGCAGCGGATTGTAGCACGGATTGAGGAACTAGCAGTGAAGATCGAGGAGGCGCGGAAGCTTAGGCGGCAGGCTGTGGAAGAGGCGGAGTCAGTTTATCAGTCCTTTCTTTCAAAAGTGATGGAAACGCACCATATAAATTGGATCAGAAAAACTATAGGAGATGTCATTGTCTCTATGGATGCGGGATGGAGTCCACAATGTGATGAGCGGCCAGCAAACACTGGTGAATGGGGAATTCTGAGAACAACATCTGTCCAGTGGTGCGAATTTAGGCAGTTTGAAAATAAATTATTGCCAAGCTCTCTCTCCCCACGACCAGAGCTGTCTGTTGAAGTCGGAGATGTTTTGGTGACAAGAGCAGGTCCACGAAAGCGAGTCGGAGTAGTAGCCGCCGTGAGAGAAACTGCACGACACCTTATGATTTCTGACAAATTGATTCGACTGAGGCCAGATCAATCCAAGCTTCTACCCCGCTTTCTAGAGTTAGCAATCGCGTCCCCTTTTTCTCAGGAGCACTTGGTCAACCGAAAGACTGGATTGGCTGACGCCCAAGTTAATATTTCTCAGGCAATACTACGGAGTACACCGATTTCATATCCATCATTGGAAGAGCAAAGCCGCATAGTCGATCATTTAGATGATCTTCAAACCAAAGTTGCCTCACTCAAGCGCCTCCAAACTGAAACATCTGCCGAACTTCAGGCCATGCTGCCTTCCATTCTGACAAAAGCATTCCAGGGTACATTATGAGTGCCTCTATCTTTTCAGTAGGCCAAAATAGTGAAGATAATCGTACCAGAATTAATGTCAGAGTGTTTATTTGGGGGGCATATGAACTATCGTGAATGTACAATTTTCACCGGCGTAACCTTTCTCGTCCCTGAAACTGTTGCCAGAATAGACAAACAAGAATCAGAAACCTATGGCGCTACTCATGGCTGGCAACTTCGCTATGGTGAGACAACAACATTTTTCAGAGATGGTTCATCAGAGGGCACTGGTGCTGCAGCATCTCTTGCTGCGGCAACTAAAGAATTAATGCAACGTATACATGCCATTGACGCTCCCACAGGGTTACGCAAGCAAAACTGGCGTTTTAAAAAATCAGATACACCAACCGGAATTTCCGGTCCGCTTTCAAGACCAGCTCGCAAAGGTTCAAAAATTCTCCAATATGAATATGGAGTTTCTATTCCTCGCTTTGGCCAAAAATCCACAACTAAAAGCGTGTACATCGGCACTGAAAACACCATGACAAGCGAAAAAGCAGAAATTGCTTTGGCTAAGGCAATCGAAATACGAAACAAAGCTGTGCAAGCATATCAAGAGGCAAAAAATGAAGCCATGCGTGCTGCTAATCCGTTGACTTCTGGAAGCTGAATTACTGTGCCTTGTCTCTGATTGGTTCTGAGGCTAAAAGACCAATTGAGGACATCATGCGATGTTGATAGCATTTACTCACTGCCTGACAGCACCCAACAAATTATGGATTGCAGGAGGAGCATCCTATGAAAATCGGTAGAAATGATACCTGCCCCTGCAGCAGCGGCCTTAAATACAAGAAATGCTGCGCCAACAAGATCGAGATTGTCAGAGACAAGACGGTCACTGATCCGGTTATGGCCGACATCAAACAACTGCTGCAAAGCAATACGTTTAACACGCACATCAGCTCAACATATACGAGTACAACCATTTAACGTAGAGGTGTAGCATGACTAAAGCAGATATCGCAGAGAAGATCCACACCACCACCGGCCTGTCCAAGAAGGATTCCGCTGTCATGATGGAATCGGTCTTTGCCATTATGAAAGAGTCCTTGGAGGCAGGTGAGACCATCAAAATTTCCGGTTTTGGCGTGTTTGAGCCGAAACAGAAAAACGCTCGTCGTGGCCGTAATCCCCAGACCGGCGAAGTGATCACCATTGAGGCCCGCAAGGTGCTGACTTTCAAGCCCAGTAATCTATTACGGCACGCAATCAACAAATGATATTCCACTGCACCAAGGCGCTTGCCGCCAAATTGCCGGAAGTGTCATCAACACCGCTTGCCGATGCAAATCCCCTTGGCAGCTGGCATGCGCATCTGCATGTTATTGACCGGCGGCAGTGCATCATGTTCTGCCACGACATAACCCGCTTTGTGCTTTTCGAATCTGGTCTGAAGAAGGAACAGTTCCAGAATCTGGGACAGTTCCACAAACAGTTGTACCTGGCAGCATTGATTGCCATGGGGGTGCCGGAAGCGACCCTCAAGCGGGTTGAAATTGCCATGGGGCCTGCTCGATTCGACACAAAAACTGACCGCTCAGTCCTGGGCACCATGAACCAATCACGCTTTGAATTTGATTTCTTTCTTGATGATTACACGAACATACTTGAGGTTGATCCGCTGATAGCAGCCAAATGGTTCAATCATCGACCGTTGTCTGTCAGGGGTAAATACCTTTGGGCTGATGAACAGATGCTTGCATTGGTCAGTTCATTGTAGGGAGGTATGCCCCCACTTCTTTATGCATGATTGATGCTATTAATGTAAAGACAACAGATTAGAATTATTGTAAAATGCTTCAAATTTCACGTGCTCAGAGACCATTATGAACTACGAAAACAGGCTGCTCGATAACGATACTCTCCAGGAAAAGATACGGAGCCACCGTCCGCTTGACTCCTACGAGGTCAAGCAACTCAAGGAGTATTATCGCATCGGCCTTACCTACACCAGTAATGCACTGGAAGGGAACAGCCTGACCGAGAGCGAAACCAAGGTCGTGCTTGAAGATGGTATCACTATTGGTGGGAAACCACTGAAGGATCACTTTGAGGCAATCGGTCACAGTGAGGCATTTGACCTGCTGTACAGACTGACAGAGCGACAAGAGATAACGGAAGCCGACATCCTTGACCTGCACCGCCTGTTCTACTACCGGATTGATTCAGAGAGCGCCGGGAAGTATCGGGAGCGCAACGTTATCATTACCGGAACCGACTTTACCCCACCGGCTCCAGCTGCTGTACCGGCGGCGATGTCTGAGTTTCTGGGTAATCTGTCATCACTGCGTAGTTCACTGCACACCGTTGAGTATGCTGCCATGCTGCATCTGCAGTTAGTAAGCATTCACCCCTTTATTGATGGCAACGGCAGAGCTGCTCGACTGCTGATGAACCTGGCTCTGCTTCAGTCAGGCTATCCCATTACCATTATTCCCCCGATTATCAGGGCCGACTATATTGCAGCCCTGCTGGACTCCAACAAAGGCGACAACCAGCCGTTCATTAACTTCATTTCCTGCTGCATCTGGGAAAGTCAGAAGGAGTATCTGCGGTTATTGGAGAGTCTTGATCGAAAGTAACGTCT
Source organism: uncultured Geobacter sp. (assembly GCA_964655435.1). GTDB lineage: Bacteria > Desulfobacterota > Desulfuromonadia > Geobacterales > Pseudopelobacteraceae > Trichlorobacter. Next base: position 34,201 of record CAZZMP010000014.1, on the reverse strand, counting down.
TCGTTACATTACAGCAGCTTGAAAACAGCATAAAAAAAGGGGGTAGCTTCAAGCTAACCCCTTGATTTCTTTTGGCGGGCGATACTGGATTCGAACCAGCGACCTTTGGCTTCGGAGGCCAACGCTCTATCCAGCTGAGCTAACCGCCCGTGAGGCTGGTAAACTACATGATGCCCTGATGTAACTCAAGCAGAAAATCAATAATCAGGCGGTTGGCCCTGCATCCTCAAGGTTAAGCTCTTTTATGGCAATCTCCCTCAGTTTGAATTTCTGGATCTTGCCTGAGGCGGTCATCGGGTATCCCTCAACGAACTTGACATACCTTGGAATCTTGTAGTTGGCAATCCTGTCCCTGCAGAATTCCCGCACCTCTTCCTCGGTCATCTCCATCCCTTTTTTCAGAATCACGGCAGCCATTACCTGCTCACCATATTTTTTATCAGGCACTCCATAAATCTGGACATCTGAAATCTTGGGATGGGTATAAAGAAACTCCTCAATTTCACGAGGATAGATATTCTCCCCGCCTCTGATAATCATCTGTTTGATCCTGCCGGTAATCTTGCAATAGCCGTTTTCATCCATAATAGCCAGATCGCCGGTATGCAGCCAGCCTTCGCTATCTATGGCACGAGCTGTCTCCTCCGGCATCTTGTAGTATCCCTTCATTACAAGGTATCCACGTGTACATAGTTCTCCCTGTTTTCCAGGAGGCAGTGTTCCGCCGGTCTCTATATCTATTATCTTTACCTCAACATCAGGCAATGCACGCCCGACAGTCGCAACCCTAAGCTCTATCGGATCATCCGTTCTGGTCTGCGTAATAACAGGTGATGCCTCTGTCTGACCATATGCGATTGTAATCTCTGATGCATGCATATCCCTTATAACCCGCTTCATAACCTCTATAGGACATGGAGAGCCGGCCATAATTCCGGAGCGTAGCGAGGAAAGGTCAAACTTTGAAAATTCAGGATGTTCCAGTTCGGCGATGAACATAGTAGGAACCCCGTGTACTGCGGTGCATTTTTCAGCCTCAACAGTCTGCAGAACCTTAAGCGGGTCGAATATCTCGACAGGAACCATTGCGGAACCATGAGTTACACAGGCAAGGACAGCCAGCACGCATCCGAAGCAATGGAAGAACGGCACAGGGATGCAGAGACGATCTTTTTCAGTAAACCTCATGCATTCACCGATATTGAAACCGTTGTTGATTACATTGTGGTGAGTAAGCATTACTCCCTTTGGAAAGCCTGTTGTTCCTGACGTGTACTGCATATTAATGGTTTCAAAGCAGTCAAGTGTGGCCTCTACAGCAGCAAGCTCCTGATCTGAAACATCCTTTGCAAGTTCCATTATACTGTTAAAGTTAAGCATTCCCGCAGGGGTCTCTTCGCCGATAAATACCAGATTTTTCAGGAAAGGAAGTTTTTCAAAGGATAGCTTGCCTGGCTCGGACTCTGGAAATGAGGGTATTACATCAGCAAGTGTCTTCAGATAATCGGTATCTTTAAACGACCTTACCATAAACAGTGTAGTAGAATCTGACTGGTTCAGGACATATTCAAGCTCTGACGACTTGTAGGCAGTGTTTACCGTTACCAGAACAGCTCCTATCTTTGCTGTGGCAAACTGCAGAATCACCCACTCAGGAACGTTGTAGGCCCAGATAGAAACATTATCCCCTTTTTTGATCCCCATCCTCAAGAGACCTTTGGCCACCTGACTGCAGATTTCGTTGAATCTGGCATAGCTGTAACGCAGGTTTCGCTCTGGATAGACCAATGCGTCATTGTCCGGAAAACGACTGGCGATGTCGTCCAGCATGGCGCCGATTGGAAGTGTAATGGCTTTTGACATGGATATTTCCTCCGGATTATTATTTTGATTTCTATAACAAAATGTTTTGTCTAAACAAAAACATTGTATCTAAATGATTGAATTATCGAACTTTTCCTGAATAGCACAGGCAAAGATTAGCGTCAAGCCGTTAGGAATCAGCACCACTGTGTAAATAATCAGAAGAATGAGTAGTTTTAACACACACTTTGTCCGAAGAACTGAACTCCTGTAATAAAAACGTAGATGCCGGTCTTGAAAGATGCATTCTAATAAGCTGAATTCCTGATGCTTGTTGGAGAATCAAATTATCTTCCTGTTGTTTGGCACAACGGTTGCTTCTACAGACGGAATGTTGCAGTAAAAAAATCATGATGTATGCTTTAAGAAGTTCATGTAACCCGATAACCGGGGAGGTATGCCGTGCTATACAAATCAGTCAATGAATCCTTGAATGAATTTATCGTTGAACGCAGTGATGCTAAATGTATCCGCTGCAAGGTATGCGTAAGACAGTGCGCTTACGGCGTGCATCGCTATCTTGAAGAATCGGACTGTCTGATTGAGGACAGTTCCCTCTGTATCGGCTGTCGTCGCTGCTCGGCTCTCTGCCCGACCGGAGCCATAACAATCAACAAAAATCCCGAGGCATTCAAGGATAACGCCTCCTGGTCAACAAGCCACATACGCAATCTTTATGCACAGGCCGAAACAGGTGGCATCCTGCTTGCCGCAATGGGTAATCCCCAGCCATACAGGATTTACTGGGATCACCTGCTGCTTGATGCCTCTCAGGTCACCAACCCTTCTATCGACCCGCTGCGTGAACCGATGGAACTCCGTACATATCTGGGTAAGAAGCCGGATCAGATTGAGGTTGTCAACAATCCTGAGACTGGCAGACCGGAGCTCAAAAAATCCCTGACTCCCCAGATAAAGATGGAGTATCCATTTATATTCTCTGCAATGAGCTATGGAGCGTTGAACCTGAATGCCCACCGCGCAATGGCGATGGCGGCATCAGAGCTTGGAACCCTTTACAATACAGGTGAAGGTGGTCTGCACAAGGATCTGTACCAGTATGGCGGCAATGTAATGGTTCAGGTAGCCTCAGGCCGGTTCGGGGTTTCCGAGCAGTACCTGAATGCAGGTGTGGCAATCGAGATCAAGATTGGCCAGGGAGCAAAACCGGGAATTGGCGGTCACCTCCCTGGTGAAAAGGTCAATTCCGCCATATCGGAAACAAGGATGATTCCTGAAGGTTCGGATGCTATTTCTCCGGCGCCTCATCACGATATCTATTCAATCGAAGACCTGCGTCAGCTGATCTACGCGCTTAAAGAGGCCACCAACTACACCAAACCGGTTTCGGTAAAGATCGCCGCCGTTCACCATATCGCAGCCATCGCCTCCGGTGTGGCTCGCGCCGGTGCTGATATCATCACTATAGACGGATTCAGGGGGGGCACAGGCGCAGCGCCACAGGTAATCCGTGACAACGTCGGCATCCCTATGGAGCTTGCTCTGGCTGCTGTAGATGCCCGCCTGAGGGATGAAGGGATCCGTAATCAGGTGTCAATTGTGGTAGGAGGAGGCATACGCAACTCAGGAGATGCCATAAAAGCAATAGCAATGGGAGCGGATGCGATAAACATGGGGACATCTACCCTTTTGGCTCTGGGCTGCACATTATGCCAGCGCTGCTACACCGGCAAATGCCCCTGGGGAATAACAACCAACGAACCATACCTGGCAAAACGCCTTAATCCAGAGATCGGAGCTGAACGCCTTGTAAATCTGGTAAAGGCCTGGAGTCACGAGATACAGGAGATTCTGGGCGGAATGGGTCTTAACGCGCTGGAGTCTCTACGTGGAAACCGTTACAAACTTCGCGCAGTGGGACTTACCGAAAAGGATATGTATTTGCTGGGCGTCATCCCGGCTGGAGAATAGACCATGAAACGTATTTATTCTATTGAAGAGGCCTGTATCGGATGCCATCTCTGCGAGGTGGCCTGCATTACCGAACATTCGCTTTCAAAAGACCCTGTCAAGGCATTCATGTATGAGACAGAGCGCCCGATTGCACGCTGCAAGGTTGAAGAACGGGATGGAGGAGTTATATCCATCTCCACAAACTGCCGCCATTGCGACCAGCCTGACTGTCTTCAGGCATGTATCTCCGGCGCAATTCAGAAACAGGCTGATGGACGGGTGCTTGTTGATATAAATAAATGTGTGGGCTGCTGGTCTTGCGTAATGGCATGCCCATTTGGCGCAGTGCAGCGCAACCTTAAAAAGAAAAAGGCCAACAAATGTGACCTTTGCCCTGATCGCGAGATTCCGGCCTGTGTCGCAGCCTGTCCCAACCGGGCTTTAGTCTACAGGGAGGGGGAATAACCATGAACTATGTAATCGTTGGCAACTCTGCCGCCGCTACAGGAGCTATACGCGCCATCAGGTCTATTGACAATCAAGGCACGATAACTGTGGTTTCCCGTGAGAAACAGACCGCCTACGGCAGACCGCTGATATCATACCTTCTGGGCGGACTGATAACCGAAAAAGGGATGCCTTACCTGCCTGATAATTTTTATGACGAGCATCGTGTAAATCTTCTGCTTTCAACTGAAGTGAACAGGGTTGATCCGGAAGCAAAAAGGATCTTTTTCACAGATGGCGAATCAATGCCTTACGACAAATTGCTGCTGGCAACAGGCGGCGACCCGTTTATCCCCCCCATTGAAGGGATGTCGGACAAAGGACGTGTTTATACCTTTACCACCTGGGATGATGCGGCAAGACTAAAGGCTGTCTCAGCCGACATATCAAGGGCTGTAGTTATAGGCGGGGGTCTTATCGGTCTTAAGGCCGCAGAAGGATTGAACCTTCTGGATAAAAGCGTAACCGTAGTCGAACTGGCTGACAGAGTCCTTTCATCTGCCTTTGACCGCCCTGCAGGCAAGATCGTTGCCCGCAAGATGAGGGCAAACGGCATTGACGTAATCACAGAAGATACCGTGGTAAAGATCGAAGGAGAAGGTAGTTCCATCAAAGGGGTTACACTCAAATCAGGAGATTTTATTCCCTGTGACACAGTGATAGTCGCAATCGGTGTTCGCCCTGCCGCAGGTTTTCTGAAAGGGAGCGGAATTGAGGTAAACCGTGGCATTGTGGTCAACGAACAGATGCTGACATCTGCCCCTGATATCTATGCCGCAGGTGACGTTGCCGAGGCTGCCGATTTCTTCACAAATCAGAAGAACCCGATGCCTATCTGGCCGGATGCCTATATACAGGGAGATGTGGCAGGCGCAAGCATGGCCGGCGGCCAGAAGGTATATGAAGGTGGACTGGCCATGAACTCGATTGAGTTTTTCAAGGTTTCCACCATCTCAATGGGGATAACCAACCCTAAAGATCCGGATAGTTACGATATTCTTACATATCAGGACACCGAAAACTATCAGTACCGCAAGATCGTCATGGATAAAGAGGGACATCTGCTTGGAGCAGTTCTGGTGGGGGCGGTTGATCGCGCCGGCATCTTCTCCGGCCTGATCCGGAACAGGGTAAAAGTCACACCTTTCAGAGATTCACTGTTGTTGCCTGATTTCGGCTTTATCCATCTTTCACAGAAGATACGCAGGCAACTGTTCGGACAGCAGAGAGGCTACTCATGGCCGCAACCGACATTTGCCGGTTATGGTAGCGGACACTGATATTTTAAGGTTTTTCAGGTTTTAGATTCTCCCGAAAGGGATCAAGGAACCAAAAATGAAACAGCTCGATAATCTATTCTATGAAAAAGAGATCTCCAACTGCGGTCTTACCGGTTTTATTTCCAAAAAAGGACGCAGGGTTGAAGGCTCAGTAATAATCAAATCCATAACCCTTATGCATGATCGCGGCAACGGCTTGGGAGGCGGTTTTGGTGCCTACGGCATCTACCCTGAATTTCAGGACTTTTACGCCTTCCACCTGATGTATGAGAGTGAATCGGCACAGCTTTTGACCGAAGAGTATCTGGAAAACAATTTTCATATTGAACTGCAGGAACTGATACCAACAAGACGGATCAGAGCCATTGCAAGCCCTCCACTCTTCAAGCGCTATTTCATCCTGCCGTTCAAAAACGATGATTACACTGAAGCGATAGAATATCAGGGGCTTACTGAAGAGGATCTGATAGTCAGACATGTTATGGCCATCAACCATGAAATAGAAGGGGCTTTCGTCGTCTCATCAGGAAAGAACATGGGCGCTTTCAAAGGGGTCGGCTTCCCTGAAGAGATCGCTGAATTTTTCCGCCTTGAAGAGTACAGCGGCCATATCTGGACAGCACACAACCGCTTTCCTACAAACACCCCTGGCTGGTGGGGAGGGGCACACCCTTTCACACTCCTGGACTGGTCAATAGTTCATAACGGAGAGATCTCATCCTACGGAATCAACAAGCGCTATCTTGAGATGTACGGTTACCTCTGCACAATGCTGACTGATACAGAGGTTGTGGCTTACACACTGGATCTCTTGATACGTAAGCATGGACTGCCGCCGGAACTGGCATGCACCGCCCTGGCTCCCCCCTTCTGGTCTCTGATCGATCAGCTCCCAGAGAAAGAACGGGAACTTTACACCGCCCTGCGCCAGGTTTATGGAAGCGGACTTTTAAACGGTCCGTTTGCCATCCTGTTTGCAAGCAATAAAGGTCTGATTGGACTGAATGACAGGGTCAAGCTGCGCCCGCTGGTATGCGCCGAACATGAAGATATGGTCTATATGGCCTCTGAAGAGGCCGCCATCAGGGAGATCTGCCCGCACCCCTCCCGTATCTGGTCTCCCCGTGGTGGTGAGCCGGTAATTGTAAAGATGGAGAACTGATATGAAAATAGATGCCCAGGGATTGTACTATAAAGATTTAAACCTCCAGATCAGAAATGCTGTAGAGGGTGGCGCTGAAAAGATTGAGCTGGACAACGTCAATGGCCAGTATTTTATCGGCGACGGCATCAACAGACCGGTTACAATAACCATAAACGGTGTGCCTGGAAATGACCTGGCAGCCTTTATGAACGGGGCAACCATCATTGTCAACGAGAACGCCCAGGACAACATCGGCAACACCATGAACGCAGGCAAGGTGGTAGTTCATGGGCATGCCGGAGATGTGCTCGGATACGGCATGCGGGGCGGAAAGATCCATATAAAGAAGGATGTCGGTTACCGGGTCGGTATCCATATGAAATCATACTACGACAACAAACCGGTACTGATAGCAGGAGGCAAGGCAGGCGACTTCTTTGGCGAATATATGGCTGGCGGGGTTCTGATACTGCTGGGGATCTACAGCGATAATCCTGAAAAGCCCAAACATGGCTACCTGTTCGGAACCGGTATGCATGGAGGGGTCATATACGTTCGCGGCGGAGTTGACGAATCAAGACTTTCAAAAGAGGTGGGTGTATTTAAACTTGACGAAACTGACAAAAAACAACTGGAAGGGCTTTTAAAATCATACTGCGAAGATTTCACACTTCAACTGACCGATATTATGGCAGAACAGTTTGTAAAGATTCTGCCCAAGAGCAAGAGACCTTACGAAAATATGTACTGCCAGATGCCTAAGTAGTTATTCAAGACTTTTTGCATGATTCATAGCAAAACGGATCAAAAAAGGGCTGGAATCATTTCCGGCCCTTAACATTCAAGAATATGGCTGATTAAATATCAGGCAGTTTTGGGTGGTTCAACCTTGGATTCTGCTTTGGATTCAGGCTCTTTTGGCTGATCAAGATTCTCATATTCGGGGTTTTCAGCCTTTTTCTTCTTTATCAGTTCTTCAACCTCTGCCTTGCGGCTCTCCTCGCTGATATTACGCTGGAAATCATCGGAAGCTTTTTTAAATTCAGCCAGCCCCTTACCCAGTGATTTTGCGAGTTCCGGCAACTTGTTGGGGCCGATTACAATCAAGGCAATGACCATTATTATTATCAGTTCCGGCATTCCTATTCCAAACATAACTTTATTCCCCTGTTTTTTATTACCTGTTACTGTTTTTGCATTTAACAGTTAATTAGCATAACAAGGCAACAAAAAAATGATACAAAAGAAACATCATATTGTACCGGATCAACAGCATGGTAATATGCTTAAAAAACAGACACTGGTGGTCAAAAAATAATCAGGAGTAGAGATTGTCATTACTGAGATCGATCAAAATCGGGGATTTGTCACTGCCACATAATTTGATTCTTGCCCCCCTGGCAGGGATCACAAACAGGGTTTTCAGGATTATCTGCAGAAAGGAAGGGGCGGCGCTGGCCTTTACAGAGATGATCAGCGTCAACGGCATGGTTCGTGAAGGCAAAAATACACTGGCTCTTCTGGCAAGTTCTCCAGAGGATCGTCCACTGTCTGTCCAGCTCTTTGGAGATTCTCCGGAACTTCTGGCAAGGGCGGCAATGATGGTATCCGATCAGGCAGAACTGCTGGATCTGAATATGGGATGTCCTGTCAGGAAGGTTACCGCAGCAGGGGCAGGAAGCGCACTGCTTAAAGACAGTTCACTGGTTGCAGATATAATAAAATCTGTCAGGAAGGCAACAAAGCTTCCATTAACTGTAAAGATACGAAGTGGCTGGAACTCTGGAGACAACGCCTGGCTTCGGATTGGACAGATTGCAGAGTCTGAAGGCTGCGATGCAATAACCCTTCACCCTCGCAGCAGAGCCCAGATGTTCAGTGGACATGCGGACTGGCAACAGATTGGCCTGCTAAAGCAGATGTTGAAGATACCTGTTATCGGAAGCGGAGACCTGTTCACTCCTGAAGATTGCCGCAGAATGCTTGAAGAGACCGGTTGCGACGCCCTGATGATTGCACGCGGGGCTTTGGGCAACCCCTGGATATTCAGTCAGACAGCTGCATTGCTGCAAGGCAGACCGATTCTGCCGGTAAGCCCGAAGAACAGGGCAGATATGGCCACTAAACATCTTGAGCTATTCTGTGCGGAGTTGGGAGAACATGTTGCTACTCGTGAAATGAAGAAACATCTGGGATGGTACATTCATGGAATTGCCGGAGGCGCCGCATTGAGAAGAGCTGCCAACAGCGCAATTGATATTGAAGAACTGCTGGCAGTAATAGAACAGCTTGGAAACATTGGAGAATAACATTACGGTGGATAACAAACTGAGCGGATACGCCATTACGGTGTTGGACAGCGTTGGGGACGGGGTGATTGTAATCAGCCATGAAGGGCTGGTGACGCTGATGAATCCGGCTGCCGAAGAGATAACAGGCCGTTCCCGCCGTCAGATAGTTGGCAACAGCTTTAAAGAATCCTTTCGCTCAGAGCCGTTTCTTATCGAGATGGTTGAACGAACTACAATTACAGGAGGTTCCCTCTCCGATCAGGACAACATTGTCCTTATCACCTCCGGAAATCCGGTTCCTGTCAACGCCACCACCTTCCCGCTTGTCCAGGATGACGGAAAGACAATTGGAGTAATACTCAACCTTAGAGATCTCACCTCTATCCGAGAACTTGAGGCTGCAGTCCGGCAGGCGGATCGTTTATCCACCCTGGGAACACTGGCAGCCGGTCTTGCACATGAGATAAAAAATCCGCTGGGAGGTATAAAGGGAGCAGCACAGCTTCTTGAAAGGGAACTGGATCCAAACAGCGAACTTCTTGATTATTCAAGAGTAATGATCAGGGAAACGGATCGAATTGACAAAATAATAAGGCAGCTCCTTGATCTGGCATCACCACGCGGCCCCCGTTATACCCCGGTTAACCTCCATCTGGTGCTTGGCGACATAATTCTCCTCCAAAGGGAACCGGCAGCAGACAGAGATGTTTCGATCATTACAGCCTTTGACCCAAGCATTCCTCCGATAATGGCTGATGAAGCTCAACTTACACAACTGTTTCTCAATCTGATTAAAAATGCACTGGAAGCGATTACAGAAGGTGGAATGGTAACAATAACAAGCCGTGTCCTTTCAGAATATCACCTTTCCCGCGATGAAAATCGTTCCAGAATGGTAGCTGTTGATATAAAAGATACCGGCAAAGGGATTTCCGAAGAGAACATGGCCAAGGTAGGCACCCCGTTTTTCAGTACAAAGGATGGCGGCACGGGGCTTGGACTTGCCATCTGCCAGAAGATAGTCGCCGAACATCGGGGCATTATCAAGATTGAATCAAAACAGGCTAAGGGGACAAAGATCAGTGTGCTGTTACCACTAATCCAGTCTCCATCGAAAGGATAGACAGATGGGACTGCACAGGATTCTGGTCGCTGATGATGAAGAGAGCATGAGATGGGTTCTTTCCAAGGCTCTCCGTAAAAAAGGATATTCCGTTGATCTTGCGGCAGACGGGAACCAGGCGCTTCGTCAGGTTCGGGAGCAGTCCTACGACCTTGTCATTGTTGATATAAAGATGCCCGGGATGACCGGACTGGAACTTCTTGATAAAGCGAGGGAACTTAGACCTGATCTGCTGGTTGTGGTTATGACTGCAGAGGCAAGCATGAAAAACGCGGTAGAGGCGATGAAGCGCGGCGCCTACGACTATATAACCAAGCCTTTTGATCTTGAGGTTCTGGACGCTATTATTGAAAAGGTAAGCAGGGCAAGGGATGTAAGCAATCAGGTGGCAATGCTTAAACAGGAGTTAAAGGAACGCTATCTGGCTGAAAAAAATATAATCGGCAACTCCGCATCAATGCAGGAACTGTACAAAACAATCGGCAAAGTTGCCGGCAGCGATATCACAGTCCTGATTCAGGGGGAATCCGGCACAGGAAAAGAGCTGGTAGCGCGAGCCATTCACCTTAATTCCAGCCGTTTTGGCAAACCTTTTATCGCTATCAACTGTGCAGCTATTCCTAAGGATCTGCTTGAAAGCGAGCTTTTTGGCAGCGAGCGCGGGGCATTTACCGGAGCGACTGAACGAAAGACAGGAAAGTTTGAGCAGGCCAATCACGGCACAATATTTCTGGATGAAATAGGAGACATGCCGCTTGATCTGCAGGCAAAGATCCTGAGAGTATTGCAGGAACAGGAGATTACACGTATTGGAGGTTCCCAGAATCTGGCGGTTAATGTGCGGGTTGTTGCCGCTACAAACCAGGATCTTCAGGAACATGTGCGTAACAGGGAATTCAGGGAGGATCTCTACTACCGGCTAAATGTAGTCCCCATAAACCTGACTCCTCTAAGAGAGAGGAGAGAGGATATTCCCGCCCTGGTCAACTATTTTCTGGAACAGACCTGTGCAGAGCTGGAAATTCCTACAAAGCAGTGCAGCCCTGATACAATGAAGCTACTGACAAACCACTCATGGCCCGGCAACGTAAGGGAACTTGAAAACAGCATAAAGAGAGCGGTAATCCTTTCCTCTGATCACCTGCTCTCCCCGTCGGATTTTTCAGCTATCACAAATCATAAAGAGACTTTTCATGCCGTGCCACAGGAACAGTCCCTTGAGGCGATAGTGGAGTCAAAATTAAGAAGTTCCATGAATGGTATTGAAAAACTGGATAAAGGAGATATATATAACATTGTGATTGAACAGGTAGAGAGGCCGCTTATACGTTATCTACTTGAGAAAACCCGTGGCAATCAGGTAAGAGCGGCAGATATACTCGGAATCAATCGCAACACCCTGCGTAAAAAGATAAGCGAACTACAGATTTCGATAAAAAAAGACTGAACAACAAAAGCAGATATTTGACGGACAGTTTTAAAAGTCATCCGAATGAAGGCTGGACATATCCATGAATGATACCGCGATAATTCTGCTACAGATGGGAGGACCTGATTCGCTTGAAGCGGTCAGGCCATTTCTGCTTAATCTCTTTACAGACAGAGAGATTATAAAGATAGGACCTGCCTGGCTTCAGCCTTTGATCGCAAGGATGATTGTAAACCGTCGCGCCCCCAAGGTGATTGAAAAGTACAGAGAAATAGGCGGCAAATCCCCTATAAGGGAGCTTACCGAGAAACAGGCTGCCGCCCTTTCAGCAGAAACAGGAATACCATGTTATCTAGGTATGCGTTACTGGAAACCGTTCTGTTCAGACAGTTTGTCCAAAATATCGTTTTCCGGGGCAAAAAAGGTTATAGCCCTCTCACTCTACCCCCACTACTCTCGAGCTACAAGCGGCTCAAGCTTCAACGACCTTAGACGCTGTCTCTCATCCTTCCCCAACCTGAAGCTGCTCACCATAGAGCATTTTTATGACCACCCTCTATACATAAAGGCTTTGGCAGAGAAGATCAAAAAAGGACTGGCTGAATTTAAAGAACCTTCAGAGCCCCAACTGCTCTTTTCAGCCCATTCCCTGCCCCAATCATTCATAGACGAGGGGGATCCGTATCTCAACCATATCCAGAGCACAGTCAGACTTGTAATGGAGCAGTTTGGCGATATTCGGCATCATCTGGCCTTCCAGTCCCGCGCCGGTCCGGTCAAGTGGCTAGAGCCCTCCACCGATGACAAGCTGATAGAACTTGCCGGATCAGGTTGCAGGGATCTGCTGGTTGTTCCTCTTTCATTTGTTTCAGACCATATTGAAACCCTGCATGAGATTGATATCGAATACGCAGAAGAAGCCCGCAAACTCGGGTTCACACAGTTTCGCAGGATAGAATCGCTTAACGATTCCCCTACCTTTATCCGCTGTCTGGCAGATCTGGTAAACACTCTACTTAAATCTTCATAATCTTTCACAATCTCTTCATGGTAACTTCTAAAATGGGTAGTAAGGTGGAACCATAAACAACGAGGTTCTATACGAACAACAACCAAAAGGAGGAAGTAACCATGAAAAAATCTATCGCAGCATTCACCGCAGTAGCAGCCCTCTCAGTAGCCGGAACCGCACTTGCCTTTCCGCCAGCCGGCATGGGTCCGGGACAAGGTATGGGTCCGGGACAGGGGACAACCTATCGCAGCCAGTACACAGAGCAGTACAGAAAGTTTGCCCAGGAAACTCTCCCTATTCGCCAGGAACTTTCAAACAAGCATTTTGAAATGCAGAAGGAATTTCTGAAGGACAAACCGGATGCAGCAGTAATATCAAAATTACAGGGTGAGGTTGCCGAACTCCGCAAACAGATGATTGACGCCCATGTCAAGGCCGGTCTGCCAATGGGTAAAATGGGCAAACCAGGGAAACGGGGACACAAAAAACCACGCGGCGGAATGATGGGCGGCATGATGGAAGACTGCAGATGGATGGCCGCACCTCCTGCTCCGGTTCCGCCTCCTGCTCCGGCAAAATAATTATTAAGTATACAGAAGGCAATCGGATTAAAGGCTTGCCAGATTATGTAAAATTGCCTTTTCTCCTGTTGCCTTCTGCTCCTAAAATATTGAGGCAATGATGAAAACCGTTTTAATACTCTGCCTTCTGGCAATAACCCTGATATTCTCTAACCTGCCTGCAGCTGCAGAACCTCCTGAACCCTGGCAAGGGGGCGGGGGCAGACATAGCGGCCGATGGTTATCTGAACCAGGGACACCTCCCCCCCCCTTTGGCGGATACTGCCCACGCAGACACCCTGATCGCTACGGGGCACGTCAACCACTAAGAACAACAGATGAGGCTCTTGAGCGGCTGGGACTTTTCTTCAATATTCCGCCATCACAGATTACGCTCCGCAAAGAGCTAAGGATGGGGTATATTGCGGATATTGCCGATTCCGAGGGAAGATTGACCGACAGGGTTATCATTGACAAAAGAACCGGACGGATCCGCTCCATCCGTTAACAGGAAAACAGAGAATGCAGCCTCCTATCCTGATAGTAGAAGACGACCTCAAGATAGCCAGAATAGTCAAGGCCTACCTTGAAGGAGCCGATTACAGGGTTATCCATGCCGATACCGCCAAAGCGGCTCTTGAAAAGGCAGAGCATGAACTGCCACTGGCCGTTATCCTTGATCTAGGACTACCGGACAGAAGCGGTGAAGAGCTTTGTCAGGATCTTAAAGAACTTGGTAATTTTCCGGTCATCATGCTTACCGCCAGATCATCGGAGGAAGAACGTATAACCGGCTTTGCCCTGGGTGCTGACGACTATGTAGTCAAACCGGCCTCCCCACGAGAGCTTGTATATCGGGTAAAGGCAGTCTTGAAGAGATATGACAGCGTTTCTGCAACAGAACGCCCTGTCAGCTTTAACAAAGGCACGCTTATTCTGGACAGCCGCCGCCATCTACTTACCTGCCGTGGAGAAACATGCAACATAACCCCCACTGAATTTAAACTGTTACAGATACTGGCAGCTTCCCCTGGCAGAACTTACAGCCGCGATGAACTGGTCTCAAAGGCATTGGGCTACCAGTTTGACGGCTACGAAAGAAGCATTGACGCACATATAAAGAATCTGCGTCAGAAGATAGAGCTTGATAGCCGCAGACCGGAATTTATTAAGACAATATACGGAATAGGATACCTGTTTGCAGGAGAGCGTGATGCGCTTTAACCTTCAACGCAAGCTTCTGTTTCTACTGATGCTTGTGATAACGATCGCCCTCTCCTCCTCCCTGTTGTTAAGAAACTTCGTAATCCGTGATTTCAGAGCCTTTGGTGAAGGGAGGATGCTTGACCGGTTCTACCAGATCCAGGCTGTTCTTGAAGGACGTTATGAAAGTTCAGGAAGCTGGAAAAAAGAGCAGGTATCCGATGATATTGTCTGGGCATGGCTTTCAGGGATTGAACTGAAGTTATATGATACAGAGGATCGGCTTGTCATTGATACTGAACAGGCCATGGCTTCACTTTCCCCTGTAATGAAAGAGCGTGTTAACGCCTCCAATTCAAGACGACCTCCAGCAGTTCAGAATCAGGAATTTCAGAGTTACCCTCTATTTCTGGATGGGAAGGAGATAGGCAGGCTTGATGTATCCTTGCCAACACCTCCGCATGAACATTTTTTCATCCAGTCCTCCAACCGCTTTCTTGCCTATATTGTTCTGACGCTTGGTCTTGTTGCCGTAATACTAAGCATTCTGGCTGCAAGACGGATCTCCCGCCCTTTGCAGAAACTTAATCTGGCTGCCGAAAATCTGGCTACCGGCGATCCTGCCTCCAGGGTTGATATCAACAGTAGTGACGAGATAGGCCAACTCTCTGCTACCTTCAACCGAATGGCAGAGAGACTGCAGTCACAGGAAGAACTTCGCAAGCAGCTGGTCTCCAATGCCGCACACGAACTGAGAACCCCTCTTATGATCATAAAGGGAGAACTTGAAGGGATGATTGACGGTCTCCTCCCCACAAATAAAGAAGCCCTTCAGTCACTGCATGACGAAGCAGGGCGCCTTGCCCTGATACTGGATTCTGTAGATGAACTGACAAGGGCACAGGCAGCCCAGACGAACCTGAACCTTCAGCATATCCCTCTAATACAATACCTTAAGCAGCTGCTTTCCCGTTTTTCCAGACAGGCGGAAGAGCAGAAGGTAACAATAAATACAGTCGGAGATGAAGAGATTAAAGCCTGGATAGACCCTGATCAGTTTGTCAGGATAATCATAAACATCGCCTCTAATGCACTAAGGGCTATGCAGGATGGTGGCCGACTTGTTATTATTGTCAAGAAATCAGATGCCGATTCATTAATTATTGATATAAAAGATACCGGCGCCGGTATGGAACAGGAACAGTTGCCCCTTATCTTTGAACGGTTCTACAAGGGAAAGAACGGCGGCCTGGGGCTGGGATTGGCAATTGTCAAGGAGCTGGTTGAAGCTCATAGCGGAAGAATATCGGTAGAGAGCGAAACAGGTAAAGGAAGCTGTTTTCATATAGAACTTCCCCTGAAAAAAGGAGGCAAAGGATGAGCATTACGGAAGAACTGACCACCTGGAGTTTTGAACATAAATGCCTCAAGGCTGTTGAGTCGCTTGGTAGAAATGCCTTTACAGCACTTTACTGTCCGGTTGTTGACGATGCGGTCAACTACATAATCGAGGCGGCGGCAGATGCCGCCACTGTAGGTTTTGGCGGCTCCATGACCATTGCCGGCCTCGGGGTACAAAAAATACTTGCCGATCAGGGAAAGGAGATACTTAACCACACAAGCTCCAATCTCTCAAAGGAGCAGAAGATGGAGGTTATGCGGAGGCAACTTACCTGTGACCTTTTTCTATGCAGCAGCAATGCCCTTACGATAACAGGCGAGCTTATAAACATTGATGCTACCGGCAATCGAGCAGCAGCCATGTTTTTCGGCCCTAAAAAGGTAATTGTGGCAATCGGCAGAAACAAGCTGGTAGATGGCAGCGTACAGGATGCAATAAAGCGTGTAAAAGATTACGCCACACCACCAAATGCCAAAAGACTCAACTTTAACACCCCATGCGCCAGCACCGGTTTTTGCTCAGATTGCAATTCACCAGACAGACTATGCAGGGTTACTACCATAATAGACAGAAGACCCCGTCTTACCGATCTGCATGTACTGGTAATAAACGCGGATCTTGGTCTTTGAGATATGAATCGGATTTCAGGCATTTTAAATGCCCTTCTGGATATTGCTCTGCCTCCAAGATGCCATATCTGCCACAAAACGGTTCCAGGCGAAGTTCCACTGCATATCTGCACTGAATGTTACAAATTATTACCGATAATCAGTTCTCCGGTCTGTTCTGTCTGCGGCATACCGTTTGAAGGAAAAGGAGAAGATCATATATGCAGCCGATGCATTACATCTCCTCCACCTTACAATGCCGCAAGGGCAGCGCTAAAGTATGACGGTTCCTGCAAAGAGCTGATCCATGCCTACAAATACCTCTACAAATCACACCTTCGTCGCCCGCTTTCCCTTTTAACAGCAGATATTCTCCGCTCTTTCGCTGTTGAACAAAACCCTGAGCTGTTAATTCCTGTGCCGCTCCACAAGAGCAGGTTGCGCAGTCGCGGCTTTAACCAGTCACTTCTGATAGCGGAGACACTCTCAAAAAACTGGCAGATACCGCTCCTGAGGCAGGGGCTGATACGCACCCGCCGCACAACACCCCAGGTTGAGCTTACCCGCGCAGAACGGCTGACAAACCTTAAAGGGGCATTTACCGTCAAAGAGACTGAAACTGTTGCAGACAAACATATTATGCTGGTTGACGATGTCTTTACAACCGGCGCCACGCTCTCTGCCTGTGCCGAAACCCTGCTGAAAGCAGGTTGCAGCAGGGTTTCAGCTGTAACCGTAGCACACGCAACCAGCTGATTTCCTGATAAAGATCTGTCTGAGCTTGCCGGAGTTTATTTATGGTAAAGTAACCTTATCTCTCCTCACATATACCCTCTTCGGAAGGAGTACCCAAAATGCGACGCATACTTCCAGTAATCTTTTCTCTCTTCATCCTTCTGGCAACAGTAGACAGCTTTGCCGCCACACAGCAAAAACAGGCTGTCGAGTCATACCCTGTCCATCTTTCAATCATGGCAGCCGAGACCAACAAGCCGCTGCAGAACGTCCTGATTGAATTCAGGGAAGAGAAAAACCCTGAAAAGATAATAGCCTCTGTCACATCAGACCCCAACGGGAAGGCTGCTGTTCAGCTTCCAAAAGGGAACTACATCTATCTTTGCAAGGCTGCAGGTTACGGAATTTCACGTCAATGGCTCTACCTTAACGGAGATGATAAGGAGGAAAGAAAGGTCTGGCTTAACAAGGCCGCCTCTTTTGGCGGACGGCTGCTTGATGGAAAAGGAAAACCTCTTGCAGGTTTCAGGCTGGCCGTTGACCGCCTTTTCTCTACTGAAACAGACTCAGAAGGCAGGTTCAGCTTCAATGAACTGGATTCGCACGGCCACGACCTGACCCTTGAACAATCCGGCTGGGTCTTTGAAAAGAGTATCTACCCGCAGGTTCGTGCAGGCGAGAAGAGACAGCTTGGCGATCTGACGGTTCGACATGCCGCAAGCCTTGAAATAAACGCAAAACTGACAGACAGCATTCGAATTGCCTCCCCTTCCGGCATATCCATTACAGTAAGCGGCAGCTCCATCTGGCGCAGCGGTAAGCTGAATGAAAAAGGAGACGTCAAGATCGGAATGCTGCCTCCGGGAACATACAAGGTTTCCGTCTCTGATGAGAGGATGGAACAGACAGAGACACAGATCCCGCTGAAAGAGGGGGAAAACCTGCAGGTCAGTTTAAAGGTGACCCCCAGGCCTCCTTCCGTTGAGATTGAGGAATATGGTGATCTCGTTTTATCAAACAGAACCGTATCAGTAAGGGGGTACGGGCTTTGGATCAACTCTGCAAAGGCTACCATCTACCGGATTCAGCCTGAACGGTTGATTAACAACAGCGTTGAACTCTCAAAGCCGGAAGAGATACCTGACAGCATCCTCAACTCAGTTAAATCATTCAATGTCATATTTAAGAAGCCAAAAAACGAACACCGGACACGCACAAGATTCAAACTCCCCCCTCTTCCCCCCGGTCTGTATCTGCTGACACTGGAGGCTGAAGGGGCAACCGCCAGGATAGCATTCCTCTCAAGCAGCCTCGGGGTTGTTGCCAAATCATCAGCGGATGGAACCCTCCTTCAGGCAGTTCATCTTCATACCGGAAAGCCGGTTCAAGGTGTGCGATTTTATGGAAACAACCCTGACAGACCGGCAGCAACAAGCGTTGCAGATGGAACGGCAAGCTGGAATACAGCTAAATCCGGCTCAAAGATAGTTGCCCGACACGGCAACAGCCTGGCAATCCTCTCTCTTGCCGCAGATGAGGGGGATGAGCGCAAAAGCGGGATAAAAGGATACCTCTATACAGAGAGAACGGCATACCGACCAGGGCAGACAGTATATTACAAAGGGATACTGCGTAAGAATGCGGGGGATGACTATCAGCTTCCGCCTGCCGGAGATGTAACTATAAAGGTGACGGATTCGGGAGAAAAGACGGTCTTTGAAGAAACCGTTACCAGCGGAACTTCAGGCTCTTTCCATGGACAGTTCAAACTCCCTGAAACCCCGGCGCTTGGTGAATTCAGCATAGTTGCAAGCAAAAATGAAGAGCAATGGCGAGGCAGTTTCAAGGTTCTGGAATACCGGAAGCCGGAGTTTGAGGTAAAACTCAATAGCACAGAAAAATATTGGCTGGGCGGAAGCCAGATCCCGCTGAAGCTGGCCGCCCGTTACTACTTCGGAGCGCCGGTGGCAAACGGAAAGGTTACCTGGAGGCTCTACTCTCAACCCTGGTATCAGGATGATCCGGCTGGCGGTGGTTTTGGTGAAGAGAATTACCGTTTTGGCGGCTACAGCGAGTTTATAGGCGAAGGTGAAGCAAAGCTTGATCCGGATGGCACAGCCTCAATAACAGTCAGTGCAAAAACCCATGAACAACCTGTCATATACAGCATCGAGGCCGATGTCACCGACATATCAGGACGGATGGTCTCAGGTGCCGCATCACTTTCAGTCACCCCCTCTCTACTGGATATCCGGATCAAGGGGGATGAATACCTTTTGAAACCTGGCATAAAAACCATCTTTACAGCCAGGGTTGCTGACTGGAATGGCAAGCCTGAACCGGAGCAACCGGTAATTATGGAGATTGAACAACAGCGTTATGACAGCAAGAGCCGCACCTGGTCATGGAAAGCTGTTGCAACCGTTAATGGCGCTACAGGATTTGATGGCGCAGCCCGTCTCGCTTACATATTTCCGGATTCAGGATACTGGAGGATAAGGGCGGTAACCTTTGACAGCGGGAAGAGGCAAAGCTTTGATGAAACCTACAGTTGGGTATGGAATGAAGGGAGCCGTTGGGCAGGCAGTTATCGTGAGCTGGAAGCCGAATTTGATCGGAAGAGCTACAAACCTGGAGATACAGCGCGCCTTATCGTAAGGTCGCCCGGAACCGGAGGTTCACTTCTGTTTACCCTTGAAGGACGAAGAATCCATAAACAGCAGATAATCCCTCTCACCTCACAGGTTCAGGTAATAGAAGTACCGGTTACCAAAGAGCTGGCTCCCAACATATATGTTTCACTGGTCACCATCCATGCAGGTCGTTTTTACCATCAGGAAGGGTTACTAAAGGTTGAGCACAACCCGGGAAAACTTGAGCTTGAGGTTAAGGCGGAACGCCAGATATACGCACCTGGAGAGACCGCACGGATCTCGATCAGGTCATCCTCAGCCCAAAAACCGGTTCCTGCAGAGATCTCCCTTGCGCTGGTTGATGAGGCAATATTTGCTGTTGCCCCGGAAACCAGAGAGGAGATCTACAATTTCTTCCGTGGAAGAAGGGATCACCTGGTAAGAACTCTCTATTCATTCCCCCGCCTCTATCTGGGGGGAGCCTCGAAAGATGCCGCTGCAGCAGCCCTGGATGAGGATCTTGAAGGAATAAAGACACGCAAACAGTTCAAGGACACAGCCGGATGGTTTCCGATCCTTGTTACCGACACAAAAGGTGAACTGACCGCAGAAGCTCTGCTGCCGGATAATCTGACCACCTGGCGCGCAACCGCAATAGGCCACACCCTGCAGCAGGATTTCGGCACAGGAAAGACCACCTTCATCTCCAGATTACCTTTTATGGCTCGTCTGGCTCCACCCCGTTTTCTGGTAGCTGGAGACAGGATACAGATACCGGCTGTTTTGACTGACGCATCCAATAAAGAACAGCAGGTAAAAGGGATGGTCGAGTCAACCGGCCTGACTCTTACAGGAGATACAGTTTTCAGCGGCACAGTTCCGCCTGGAGGGAGTTTGCGGCGCGAGATTGATGCCCTGGCAAAGCAGGCCGGAGAAGCAACCCTGCGACTCTCCGCAGCAGGAACCGAAGGAAAGGATGCCCTTGAGCTGACCATACCGGTTCTTCCAAACAGCCTGCAGCGTGAACAGAATGGCGCTGTTGAAGCATCTTCAGGAAAAGGAGAAACTGTACAGAATCTGCCTGCCGATTCTCTTCCCGCCACAGGAATTATAAACGTAACCTTCTCTCCAACGGTCGCCGGTTCAATCGCCCCTGCGCTGGAACGGCTGATTGATTTTCCTTATTCCTGCACAGAACAGACTATCGCCCGCTTTGTTCCGGCTGTATATGCAGGGAAGATGGTAAAAACCGGAGATGCCGTATCACCTGCCACTGCCGCAAAACTCCCTGTTATTATTGCCGAAGGGCTGAAACATCTTGCAGATTTTCAGCATGAGGACGGTGGATGGGGATGGTGGAAAAGCAGCCCTTCAAATCCAGGGATGACAGCGCTTGTAATGGATGGACTGGCAATAGCAAAAAAAGCCGGGATACAGATTGATGAGCAGATGATAAATCAGGGCAAAAAGGCGCTGGAGAGAATGTTGCCAGCAGCAGAGCCTTTAGAGGCCGCACTGCTTTATCGCGCCTTTACCGCACACGGAGGCAGAGACACCGCCACAGAAAAACGCATTGTAGCCGCTTTTGACAACCTTTCTCCTGACGGGATCATCGCCGTTGCAGAATCTCTTCAGAATCTTGGAAAGAGAGAAAATGCGACAAAGATGCTTAAAAAGATGGAAAGCCTCATAAAGAAAGATTCGACTACAGCATGGATACCGGACACTTCTTCAAAAAGACGTTGGGGCAGCTCTACAATCGAGATAACAGCCTCATACCTCTCCGCAACAAGCCGGATAATACCTGATTATCACCTGAACCCCTCACTTGCCCGTTATCTGGCAAGAGGACAGAACGGCGGCTGGTGGAAGACCACATACGGATCCGCCAAAAGCGTCATAGCGCTTGCTGACTATTATGCAAACAGCCGCGAAGATGAAAACTCATACACCGCCCGACTGCTTATCAACGACAAAGAGATTCAGAGATACAAGGTTGAAAGAGGGCGTCTCACAAGCGGAACTCAGAAAATCAGCGCAAACGCCTCTGCTGGTAAAAACAGCATTGTTCTGGAAAAACTCTCGGGAACCGGCAACCCCTCTGTAACAACATCGCTAAAATACAGGGTAACAGCTGACAAAGCCAGACAGAGCAGCGCGCTCGGTATCGAGCGGAAGGTCTACCGGATCAAATCAGCAGAGAGCGGGGGAGAATGGAGACATGAGTACGAACCGTTAAAGAGAGATGAAACCGTAAAACAGGGGGAAGATCTGGAGATCCGCCTTCTTGTAAAAAACAGCTCGGATCTTGAGTATATAATCCTAGAAGAACAGCTACCCGCAGGTTTTGAGGTTCGCCAGGCCGACAAAGACCCACGCTACAGTGGCGAGGCATTCTACCGTGGCTGGTACGATCACAAGGAACAACGGGATGCCACAATGGCCTGGTTTATAGGTAGCCTTCCTGCCGGACAGCATGAATTCCGCTTTGTAATCAGACCGGAACTGAAAGGAAAGGTAACAGCGCTTCCAACATCAGTCTGGCCGATGTATCAGCCAGAGTTAAAAAGCGAGGGGGAAATCTGGAAGGTAGAGGTGCGGTAGCCCCTGAAACCAACCCGAAAACCGTAGGGGCGAATCTTGTATTCGCCCTGATCTCTCTGGATGGAGCTGAAGAGCAACTTCTGAAAGGTCAAATCCGGACAGATAAATGAATTGAATCCGTCCAGCCAATAAACAAACCTCCTTGCTGTCTCTGTGCATTGCCTGTCTGTAGTTTAGGCGGATTTACGGATTGTTTCAATCGGAAGGAAAAGTTTAAAGGGTTGCTCGGGTATCTCCAGAAAACTATAGCGCAGATAGAATTGCCGGGCGGCTTCATTTTTGGCATCAACGAACAGACCGACTACCCCTGCCTGATCGGCTATCAGCGCAGTCCGATAGACTGCCTCGGTCAGCAGCAATTCACCGAAGCGTTGTTTTTGTGCCTTCAGGGAAACAGCCAGACGGGCAAGACGTACAGCAGGCAGGTTATGAGCAGGATAGAGACGGGCGTATTTTGCTGGAAGTGAGACCGCTTGCGTTTCACACAATGTAAGAGTGAAAAAACCGAGGATAACCGGAGAACCATCCGTCAGGACAAATGTTCTGGAAACACCCTTCTGATAATGCTGACGTGCGGTTGCCTTAAGAAATGCGTTCAATTCCGGTACGCCGCAATCAAAGCCGGTGCGATCATGGCTTTTATTCAGGGTTGTTATTTTGGGCACAATATATCCTTGCGACGCTGCATGGCCTGTTTAAGATATTCATTCGGCTCTGGCGGATTTTCCATAATGGCAAACAGCGCCTCTGACGAGGCAGCGGAAAGCTTGATAATCCTGTCCTCTTCCAAAACTGCATTGGCTTTTTCCAGCGCCGACTGAACAAGGAACTGATTGAGTGTAGCGCCCATAGACTGGGCAGCTTCGACAATCTTTTCATAAACAGCAGTAGGCATACGGGCAGGAATTCGTTGCTCTGAAATTGCTTGTGGCATGATGCACCTCCTGAATAGATAGTAGTAAAGCGGCGTCAAAATGGCAATGAATTGTTTTGTGAACCCTGGACGCTATTTGGGGAGGGTCTGGTGGTATGGTGGCGGAAAAGTGGATGCAATTTGGGCTTATTGATTGATGGAGGTGCCTGAAATGAACTATGACCCGGAGCTGAAACATCGTCGCTCAATCCGCCTGCAGGGGTATGATTATGCAGACGCCGGTGGATATTTTGTCACTATCTGCACACAGGGACGTGAATCTCTCTTTGGCAGGGTGATTGATGGAAAGATGCATCTGAATGATGCTGGCCGGATGGTGGAGCAGTTATGGAGCAGCTTGCCCGTACGATTTCCGACAGTGACTTTGGATGTATTCATTGTTATGCCGAATCATTTTCATGGGATCGTTCTTTTAACCGATTGTGATATCCGTAGGGGCGAATCTTGTATTCGCCCGAATCCCGATGAACCTTGTATTACACATGAAAATGATCTTCGCCCGGAACCTGCACACAAGGAACAGGGCGATCACAAGGATCGCCCCTACGGGACAACGAAAGATTCATTGGGTCGTATCATCCAGGGATTCAAATCATTAACCACCAACGCATATATACGCGGGGTGAACGAAAATGGCTGGCAGCCATTTTCCGGAAAATTGTGGCAGCGCAATTATTATGAACAGATAATACGCAATGAGGCAGAATTGACCGCAATCCGTGAATACAGCGCAGCCAACCCATCCAATTGGGACGAAGATCATGAAAACATACCGTAGGGGCGAACCTTGTGTTCGCCCGAATCCCGATGAACCTTACGTTCTCCATGATAATGATGTGCGTAGGGGCGAATCTTGTATTCGCCCTGAACCTGCATACAAGGATCAGGGCGATCACGAGGATCGCCCCTACGGGAGATCAAACCTGCGATAAAAAATCTGAAACCCTGGAAGCTATTTGGGGAGGGTCTGTTGGTATGGTGGCGGAAAAGTGGATGGGTGGTATAGTTTTGAAATGCCATAAAACCGCCCGCCATTTTTGGGAGAGGATCAGGGGTAAGGGGCCTTCCCCCTTTTCAAAGGGGGATTTAGGGGGATTTTATGGAACACGCAGACTTCTATATCGGATTTGAATTCATGACAGAAACTGGCCGCTGGCGCTGCACTGATGTTGGTACACGGGTGGTTGTTGCCATAAAACTGGATGGCGATCCCCGCAACTGGACAGGGTCGCCATATTCGATTGTTGAGACGGTTTTTGACGAGTATGATTTCGGCGGATTGTGGGTGGAGGGGGAGAGATGAATTTATGAATGACGCGACATCAGAAGAATTTCTTGCTCACAGCAAGAATAATCAGGGGCAGACACATACTGCAAAAGAGCATTTGTCAGAAGTAGCCAGACTATCACATAAATTTTCTACTAACGCTCACTGGCAAACCGAGGCTGTACTTGCTGGCCTTCTTCATGATCTTGGCAAGTATGCAGATTTATTCCAGGCTAGACTGCGTGGAGAAGCCAGCGGACTTGATCACTGGTCTGCTGGGGCAATGACGGCATTGGAGCATCATGCAGCAGGGGCGGCCATTGCAATTCAGGGGCATCATATTGGTCTTCAGTCATTTGAATCATTAAGAAACTGCACTGTTGGCAAACTTGTTGAACATCATCCGCTAAACCTGAAATTATCTGATACAGATATAGGCAAACTAAAAGGACGTTTTCTTTCTGATGGTCTGGCAGTCAGCAAGCCGCTTCATTTTTTGATAGAGCCAAAGGATGGACTCAGTAAACAAATCTCCGCCATGCTTGATGTCCGAATGCTTTTCTCCTGTCTTACTGATGCAGACTTTCTCGATACTGAAGCACATTTTGAAGGGTTACCAAGAGAAGACGGCTCAGAGCTGGATACAGCAGCCTCTTTGGAGGCTTTGTCTGATTTTATGAACAATGCTGTTCGCTCAAAATCACAGGCTGATCAAGCGGTTCTTGATGCCCGCAATGCGCTTTGGGAGATGGTAGAAAACGCTGCGGGTCGTTCTCCTGGTTTGCTGACTCTTACTGCGCCAACCGGCAGTGGCAAGACATTGGCAATGCTTAAATTTGCTCTGGAACATGCAGCCCGTAACGGTCTGAAACGAATAATTATTGCAGTGCCATTTCTCTCAATCATTGAGCAGACCGCTGCAATATACAAAACCATTTTCAAATCATTTCCAACTAATTATGTGCTTGAACATCACAGCCTTGCAGGTTTGGGTAACGAAGAGGCGAAAAATGACGCAGAGGCAACCGCCGAACGCGCTCGGCGGTTGTTATCAGAAAACTGGGATGCGCCGATCATCATCACAACCAATGTACAGTTGCTGGAGTCACTCTTCTCCAATCGTCCATCCTCCTGCCGCAAGCTCCATAATCTGATGGAATCCGTCATTATGTTTGATGAGGCGCAGACCCTGCCGCAGGCGTTTGCTGTGCCGACTCTTGCTGCATTGTCACACTTGTCCAGCACCTACCGATCAACAGTTATGTTTGTTACTGCAACCCAACCTGCTTTTGATACGCTGGATAATGCTGTGTCCTCCAAAGTGCCTGCAGGATGGCGTCCTGTAGAGGCTGCACCTGAGCATTGCAGTCTTTATGACAAACTGCGTCGATATGAAGTCCTTTGGCCGGAAGAAGGTGAATCCATAGCATGGCCGGAACTTGCGAATCAGTTACTTGAAGTAAAGCAGGTTCTCTGTGTAGTAAATCTAAAAAGCCATGCCCAGGCCTTGCTGGATGAACTGAAAAATGATGATTCGTTGTTTCACCTTTCAACCAACCAGTGTGCTCTGCATCGCAGGTCAGTATTGGATGAAGTTCGCAGTCGCCTGCCAAAAGGGCTTCCCTGTCGTCTGATATCTACCCAATGCATTGAGGCTGGCGTAGATGTTGACTTCCCGGTTGTCTATCGCGCCCTGGCTCCATTGGATGCCATTGCCCAGGCAGCCGGGCGGTGCAATCGGGAAGGGCGGCTGACTGACGATAACGGCAATCGCAGGATGGGTGAGGTGCGGGTTTTTGAGCCGGATGTCACAGGTGATTATCGCAAACGCTATCCGACCTGGGCTTACTATCAGGCGGCTGAAGTAACCCGTAGCATGTTAATCAAGGCAAGGCGTTCAGGGCTTGCCGAGCTTGATCTGAATGATCCACAGGTGTTCCGGGAGTATTATCGTGAACTTTATGACTTGAGCAGGCCGGAAACCTTGAATAATGAACTTGCGAGTGCCATTGCCTCTATAGATTTTGTCCGTGTGGCAAAGGAATACCGGCTTATTGATCAGTCTGCCATTCAGGTTCTGGTTCCTTACGAACAGTACCGGGAACAGTTTGATGAACTGAGGCAACAGCAGGATAAAGAGGGGATAAATGCTCAATGGATAAGGAGGGCGCAAGGGCTTGCGGTTAGCGTCTTCCGTCCTAAAAATGACCATCCGGCCTGGGGTGTTTTGATACCAGCCAAACTCCGCTATGGCAAAGGAGTTTCAGACGAATGGTTTATCGTCGAAGATCGGGAAGGTGATTTTTATAACAATGTAACAGGGCTGCGCCTGCCGCAGTCGCAAATGATTATGATCGGCTGAAGAAAGGGGGAGGGATGTGAGTAAGAAAACCCACACACTGGAAGTTTGGGGAGATCTGGCCTGCTTTACAAGACCGGAGATGAAGGTGGAACGGTTCAGCTATCCTGTAATAACGCCATCTGCCGCAAGGGGGATATTTGATGCCATCTATTGGGAGGGGATACGTGATTCACACGGCATGAAACCTTATTTCCACTGGCAAATTGAACGAATCGAACTGTTTGAGATTCCTCGTTACATAGCATTGCGTCGCAACGAGGTAAAAGGGATTGTCCCTGGTACGGCAAAGCTGAACAAGTGGATGAATGCTACAGAAACACCTGAACCGCTCTGGGCTGACAGCGATGATGCCACTACAGGGAGAACACAACGGCAGACCATGGCTTTGAAGAATGTCAGATATAGGCTGACCGCCCGGATTATTCCCAAGCCTGGCTTCTCTGCACCGGAGCAGATCAACAAGTTTGACAGCATGTTTGAGCGGCGGGCAAAGCAGGGCAAATGCTTTCAACAGCCGTTTTTCGGATGTAGCGAGTTTCCGGCTTTTTTCGAGTATCTGCAACCGGGTGAAAACCAGAAACAACCTGTTACGTTTGATCAACATATAGGCTGGATGCTCTACGACGTGTTTGACTTAAGGCGGGATGTTGTGCGGGATGACAAACCATTTATATCGCTCTTTGATGCAACTGTGGTGGGCGGTGTGTTGGAAATCCCGCCTTTCAACGATGAAAAGGTATGTAAGCCGGAAAGGGGGCAGGTCTGATGCTGCAGCATGTAGCTGAATTTGCGATAAAAAACATTCCTGGATTACAGCCCGGATTCGGCCCCAAAAGAGTTAAGTGGCGCATTGATATCGGCTTGAATGGAGATGCTGTTGTTCTGCCATATGGTGCTGATGAAAATGGCGGTGAGTTGGAAAAATGCCCGGAATATCCCTCTAACCTTTTACAAGGCGGTGGCAAATGTCATTTTCTTGTTGAGACGTTACAAGTGATGTTGCTGCTGTTGGACAGAAATGATGATCCAGAAAAGTACAATGCGAAAAATAAATATTTTATTGAAATGCTCGGCATGGCCTCAATTCAAACTCCTGAACTGCTAAATGCAATAGATTTTTTTAAAGATTCTGAAAAGCTTGGGCTTGTGCGGGAACAGATTGTTGATAAAGGCGCAAAACCGACTGACAAGGCGTTTTTTACAATATTGGGGATTGATCCTTTAAAGAAAGCAGAATGCCTGTCGTGGTGGTCAGATTTTCGTAATTCTCTTACAGGTACTGGAACAGACGTTTTGAGTATGCTTTGTCTTTTGAGCGGAAACAGTATTGTCCCAGAAGCTACTCACCCTAAAATTTCTGGCCTTAAATCGGTTGGGGGCAGAGGTCAGGATGTTTTGGTTGGTTTTGATAAGAAGGCATTTGGATCATTTGGATTGGAGCAATCTGCAAACTGTTCCATGTCAGAAAGTGCTGTGAATCAATATTCAAAAGGACTCGATTTATTGATTGCGCATCATTCGCGGATGCTGGCTGGTGCAAAAGTTGTCCACTGGTTCAAAGAAGCGATCCAGAAAGAGGATGACCCATTATGGTTTCTCTCAGAACCACCGGAATTAACAGAGGGCGCTGCCCAGCAATCTGCCCGTGAAATTCTTGCTGCCTTACGAAAAGGACAGCGCCCTGTGCCAGCCAACAACCATTTTTATGCAATGACCGTATCCGGCGCATCAGGGCGGGTTATGGTGCGTGACTGGATGGAAGGAAGTTTTGAGGAATTGGCTGCCAGAATTGAGCAGTGGTTTTCCGATCTGGAAATTGTAGCCAGAGATGGCGGGAAATCAGCGCCAGAACCCAAATTTATGGCGGTATGCGGTTCAATAATACGTGACCTGAAAGATCTTCCAGCGCCAACAGCAACAACACTCTGGCGAGTTGCCCTAGCTGGCTTGCCTATCCCACAGCCGATCATCGCCCAGGCACTGGCTCGTTTTCGTACCGATCTCATTGACGATAAACCGTTCAATCATGCCCGTATGGGTCTAGTCAAAGCATATTTTATTCGCAAAGGAGGAGATCATCAGATGAGCGCATATCTCAACAAGGAACACCCTGAACCGGCCTATCAGTGCGGTCGATTATTGGCAGTGCTGTCAGGTCTGCAACGAGCTGCATTGGGGGATGTGGGGGCTGGTGTTGTCCAGCGTTACTATGTTGCCGCCAGCCAGACACCGGGGCTAACTCTTGGACGGCTTTTCAATAATGCCAAGAACCACCTTAACAAGCTGGAAGGTGGGCTTGCCTACTGGTATGAAGACCAGATTGCCGAAATCATGAGTTATATAAAGGATCGTATCCCCTCAACTCTTAACCTTGATCAGCAGAGTCTTTTTGCACTTGGTTACTATCAACAGATTGCCGCCAACCGTGCGGGGAAAAATACCACTACCAACGAACCCAAAGGAGACAACCAATGAGCATCCAGAACCGCTATGAATTTCTCTTCCTGTTTGACTGTGAAAACGGCAACCCCAACGGCGATCCTGATGCTGGCAATAGTCCGCGTATTGACCCCGAAGACATGCATGGACTTGTTTCTGACGTGGCTTTGAAGCGTCGGGTAAGAAACTTTATTATGGAACGTTTTGATAATGTTGCACCTAATGCCATTTTTGTTGAACACGCCACAAATATGAATAAACCGATTGCTCTTGCCCATGAAAAGGTCAATGGCGGTGTACCTAAAGACAGTAAAACGACAAAAGAACAATCAACAAAAGCTCGTGGATGGCTTAGCGAAAACTTCTTTGATATTAGAACATTTGGAGCGGTTCTAAGTACCGGTGCAAATGCTGGTCAAGTGCGTGGCCCAGTGCAATTTGCATTCGCTCGTTCGGTTGATCCGATTTTGCCGATGGATCTTTCAATAACACGAGTTGCAAAAACACCTACAGAGAAGGACATCAAGGGGGACTCCAGTTACCAACAACATTTGGAGTGGGAACAAAAAGCTCCGGAGGACTCACTCCGCACAATGGGACGCAAGGCTCTCATACCTTATGGTCTCTACGTTGCAAAAGGTTTCATCAGCGCAAATCTGGCTAAAGGAACCGGTTTCTCCGATAACGACCTGCAGAATCTCTGGGAAGCATTATTGAACATGTACGATCACGACCGTTCTGCCAGCAAGGGAGTGATGTCGTGCCGTGGGCTGTATGTATTCAAGCATGTCGGCACCGACACTGACCCAAACCAGCGCATCAAACAGGCGATGCTGGGCTGTGCCCCGGCTCACAAGCTGCTTGATAAGGGGGCAATCGTCGAGATCGTCAGAAAATCTGCCACCTCACCCCGCAGCTTTGCTGATTACGAAGTGGTTATCCATCGTGACCGCTTGCCTGCCGGTGTGGAGCTTTTGACCCCATGAATGAACTGTTGAACGATAGCGCGGAGCCAATAGCGGTCTCCGCGCTTAACCAGTACGCTTACTGCCCCCGGCGTTGTGCCCTTATCTTTATGGATGGAGAGTTTACGGACAACATCCATACCCTAAGGGGTACTGAAGAACATGAGCGAGCAGACCAGACATTTCATCTCTGCGATGGGGAACGGGTTCGCCTGGAGTATGCGCTGCCGGTCTGGTCACGCCGTCTTCGCCTTTCAGGGCGGTGTGATGTAGTGGAATTCCATCCTGATGGTACGGTTTATCCGGTTGAATACAAGCATGGCAAAAAACATAAATGGCTCAATGATGATCTGCAACTGGCAGCGCAAGCGCTTTGTCTGGAGGAGATGTTAAACACCCGCATTGAAAGAGGAGCTATTTTCCATAAGGGTTCAATGCATCGACGCGAAGTTGTATTTACGCAGGAACTGAGGAAACAGGTGGAGGAGACAGCAGCAGCAATCCATGTTTTGCTTTCATCCGGGCATTTACCGCCGCCCCTCAACAACCAGCGTTGCCCGGAATGTTCTCTGAAAGAATCCTGCCTTCCGGGTGTGGTAGCCGGTAAGCAGCAGGTGAAGCGGGCGGCAGTAAAATTGTTTGAAATCGAAGGGGATAACCGATGAGCAAGAGAGTGAGTCAAAAAAATCCGGTGCCGGTCACTGGTGAATTTCTCCTGTATACTTCTCCTGATGGGCAGGTGCGCATTGAAACCAGAATGCAGGAAGAAACGGTCTGGCTGACTCAAAAACAGATGGCGGAGCTGTTTGACAAGGATGTGCGGACAGTGAATGAGCATATCAAAAACATTTTTGCTGAAGGAGAGCTGTCTGGCGATTCAGTTATCCGGAATTTCCGGATAACTGCCGCAGACAACAAAAGCTATGATACTGCCCATTACAACCTCGATGTCATTATTTCTGTCGGCTACCGGGTCAAGTCCCATCGCGGTACTCAGTTCCGTATATGGGCCACTCAACGGTTGCGAGAGTACATCATCAAGGGATTCACCATGGATGATCAGCGGCTGAAACAGGCTGGGGTCGGCAATTACTTTGAGGAACTGCTAGCCCGTGTCCGTGATATCCGCTCCTCGGAAAAGATGTT
This sequence comes from uncultured Geobacter sp., assembly GCA_964655435.1. Lineage (GTDB taxonomy): Bacteria > Desulfobacterota > Desulfuromonadia > Geobacterales > Pseudopelobacteraceae > Trichlorobacter. The sequence continues at coordinate 2,780 of CAZZMP010000014.1, read as the reverse complement.
CTGGCGCAAGGTACTGGATATCTACGCCACCAGCATTGATTATGATCCGTCAACCGAAACTTCACGTCAGTTCTTTGCCACCATCCAGAACAAGATGCACTGGGCCTGTCATGGCCAGACCGCTGCTGAGGTGATCTACAACCGCGCAGATGCCAGTAAACCGAATATGGGTATGACCAACTGGGTCGGCTGCAATCCTGACAAGACTGATAGCGAGGTAGCCAAAAGTTATCTGGACGAACAGGAACTTGGAACCCTTAACCGGCTCGTAAACTTTTATCTGGAATTCGCAGAGCTTCAGGCTATTTCACGCAAGCCAATGTACATGGCAGATTGGATTCGTAAACTGGATGAATTTATGAAACTTTCAGGTCGTGAGATTCTGTCCCATGCAGGCAAGATTAGCCATGCAGAGGCGATTGAAAAGGCTCATGCGGAGTACGCGCGATATAAGAGAGATCGGTTGGCGGAGCCGTCACGAGTGGAGCTTGATTTTCTGGACGCAGTCAAATCGCTTGAAAAATCAGGTAAACCGTCATGAAACAACTTCTGAATACCCTCTACGTCATGACCCAGGGAGCCTACCTGTCGCTTGATCACGAAACCGTACGGGTTGAAGTGAATGGAGAACTGAAGCTGCAAGTGCCGCTGCATCACCTTGGTTCGGTTGTGACCATGGGCAATGTCATGATCAGTCCCTTCTTTCTCGGTAAGTGCGGGGATGACGGCAGAGCCGTGGTGATTCTGGATCGCAACGGGCGTTTCAAATGCCGGATGGTGGGCAAGACCAGCGGTAATGTGCTGCTGCGTCAGGCTCAGCATGATGCGGTGCGGGATACTGAAAAGAGCACTATCCTTGCTGCTGCCATGACTGCCGGAAAAGTGAAGAATGCCCGTAACGTGCTGATGCGGAGCGCGCGGGAGGCAAACAGTCCTGATGAAGAAAAACGTCTGCGTAAATCAGCGGATGTTCAGGCAGATGCCCTTTTCCGTCTGAAAGCACCCCATGATACCGACCATGTGCGGGGACTTGAAGGGGAGGCCGCCGCAGCCTATTTTGATGTTTTTACCTTGATGATGAAACCGGCAGAGCGTGAAAGCCTACCCATGAACGGTCGTAATCGCCGCCCACCACTTGACCCGGTTAATTCCTTGATCTCCTTCCTATACACTCTGTTACTCAACGACTGTATCAGCGCTCTGGAAGGGGTAGGGCTTGATCCGCAGCTTGGCTTTCTGCATGTGCCAAGGCCGGGTAGACCTTCGTTGGGATTGGATCTGATGGAGGAGTTTCGGGCTTTTATGGCAGACCGTCTGGCAATCACCCTTATCAACCGCAAGCAGATTACGGCGGATCACTTTGAGCCCCGTCCTGGTGGTGCAGTTTACCTGAATGAAAAAGGGCGAAAAGAAGTGGTTGCTGCATGGCAGAAGCGTAAGCAGGAAGAAGCTGAACATCCCCTGTTGGTTGAGAAAACACCGATAGGGCTGATACCCCACCTGCAAGCCAGACTGCTGGCTCGACATCTGCGGGGAGATTTAGAGTCATATATCCCTTATATTCATCAATAAACGGGATAAAATACCTCACCCCCACTTTGCAAAGAGGGGGACATTCTTAAAGGGGTATTTAGATATTGAAGATGGTTTGTCATCCCCTTTTAGAAAGTGGCTTTAGGAGTTGCAGATGGTTTGTAGTCCCCCTTTTAAAAGGGGGATTTAGGGGGATTTAATGTGGCTTGTCGTTTGCTATGACGTAAATACTGAAACCAGAGAAGGACGCCGTCGACTTAGGCGGGTAGCACAGATCTGCAAGAACTACGGCCAACGGGTGCAAAAATCAGTTTTTGAGTGCCAGGTTGATGAAATGAAGGCAGAACAGTTACGGAATAAATTACTGAAGGAAGTGAAGCTGGAACTGGACAACCTGAGGATATATCGTTTGACTGAACCACGGGAGCGTAATGTTGAACAGTATGGTACAACTCGGACGGTATTTTTTGATGAAGAAACACTGATGGTTTAAATTCCCCCCAGCCCCCTTTGCAAAGGGGGGAGAAAAATGCGAACCTGATGTTGGTGCAAAAAAGTAGGAGCTTTCGCGATGCTTGAAATTATTGCAAAAAATAACATTTTGATCGGTTATCTGTCGTTAAAACAGGGGCAATATTATGCTCTTCGCAAAAGTTGTGTTTTAACTTTTTGGAAACTGGCCTCTTTTTAAGGGGGCAGAGCGCCCGTCCCATGCGGACGGGCGAGGATTGAAACTTAAACAGCTTCGGCATGTTCATCCAGATCAGACGAGCGCCCGTCCCATGCGGACGGGCGAGGATTGAAACTCTATTTCCATACCGTCTATATTAGTGCAGACCAGAGCGCCCGTCCCATGCGGACGGGCGAGGATTGAAACTTTCTCTTCTGATAATTTGGCCATTTTTATCTTGAGCGCCCGTCCCATGCGGACGGGCGAGGATTGAAACTCGGCTGCTACAGCTGATTGAGTGGCTATCAGCGAGCGCCCGTCCCATGCGGACGGGCGAGGATTGAAACAATTTGGGCTCCAACCTGGCGGGTAGTTGTGCCACGAGCGCCCGTCCCATGCGGACGGGCGAGGATTGAAACTCAGGGGATCAGCCTGGCTGAGGAGATGGCTGCCGAGCGCCCGTCCCATGCGGACGGGCGAGGATTGAAACTATCAGCTATAGCAGTTCTTAATTCGTTATAAGCGAGCGCCCGTCCCATGCGGACGGGCGAGGATTGAAACATAGCCAGGGCATTCA